>NZ_CP096670.1:547500-1147500 GCF_023238625.1 Agarivorans sp. TSD2052 | reverse complement strand
GGCCGCATACTTGGCAGATTCTTACGATATTCATTTAGGATTTGGCCAGTGGATGCTAGTAGGCCTGCCTATCTCTCTGGTAATGCTAGTCATTACTTGGTTTTGGCTAACAAAAATCAATTACCACCTGCCTAACTGCAGCCAAGGTAATAGCGAGCAAATGCTCCAGCAACAGCTTCAAGGATTAGGCCCCATGCAAGCCCCAGAAAAAGTAGTGGCAAGTGTGTTTATACTGGCTGCTGCTGCATGGATTTTTCGGCCATTAATCGCCAGTTGGAGCGGTTTACCTCTTACTGATACAGGGATAGCCATGTTCGCAGCTGTTACTCTGTTTATCATTCCGGTAGATTGGCGTAAACAAGTGATGGTTATGGACTGGGAAACCGCCAGAAACCTCCCTTGGGGGGTATTAATGCTATTTGGTGGCGGCTTAAGCCTAGCCGCGCAAATTAAAAGTTCTGGTATGGCCGATTTTATAGGCATGAGCCTTAGCTCAACCTCCCATTTGTCTCCTATTTTAGTGATAGCCATTATCACTACTGCAATCATCTTTTTAACCGAAATAACCAGTAATACCGCCACTGCAGCAGGCTTTCTTCCGTTGTTGGGGCCGATTGCTGAATCTATGGGGCTTAATCCAATGGTATTGGTGGTACCTGCTGCACTGGCCGCAAGTTGCGCATTCATGATGCCGGTTGCCACACCGCCGAATAGTATTGTGTTTGCCTCGGGTCAACTAAAGATTAAACACATGGCAAAGGCCGGTTTTGCCCTAAATCTTGTAGCCAGTATATTGATTACCCTGTTCAGTTATTACTTGGTGGCTAAGATTTTAGTTTCTTAGACGCTCACTAAAGCGTTGTTATCCTCAGCACGTGCTGTAACCGCTGCTTTAGTTTATACCAACAACGAAAAACAGCATGGCGAGAGCAGATGCCGCTGTTCGTATATGATTCCAAAAAGTCCATGACTGCAAATACTCCTGCCATTGCGCTAAATCTGATGCACTTAGTGTTTGCTCAGACTTTGAATTTAGCAACACTAAAGCCTTATTACGTGGCACATTGGCAATGGCGGTAACTGCAAAACATCCCAGCAGATAACTTAAAGCACCAGCCATGAGTAGATACGAGGGAGTAGATGCTTGCCACAACTGTAAGCCAATAATCGCTACGCTCAGTACTGCTGTCCCCATAAATGTACCCAAAAAGCCCGGATTAAGCACCGTAATGTTAATGCTTTGCATCGCTGATAAGCCTTGCTCGGGGCTGATTCTGGCTAAAGCTGGCATCACAAAATTAGAAAAAGCAAAAAACACTCCTGCTATTAACCCGCTTCCCAATACTGCCAGTAACACTAAACTGAAATCTATCATTGCCATGGCGACATCCCTAATATTGATCGCTTAAGCTCAGCAGCACACTAAACTTTCATTCCACGTTTAGGCCACCAGCTTAAGGCCAATCACACTGAAACACACTAAACTCATGGTCACCCATTGCTGCATACTGGGCTTTTCTTTTAAAAACCACCACCCCAGCAGCATGCTAAATACCATCATAGTACTTAATATTGCCGCCGCTATAGCCAATGGCCCTAGGGTCATTGCCAAAGCGTAACTGGCGGTACCTATTACCGTTGGTGAGGCATACATTAAGATCTGTTTAAAGTTGGCCATGGAGAGCGATTGAAAGCCGCCTTTTGAACTAAACAAACCTCGCCCCACAGCGATGAACATGGCCACTACGCCAATCATTACTTCCCAAGCGTACCCCACTAAAAACGGATGACTACTGCGCGACATACTAGCCACTAACACCAAGGCATAGGACATTAAGCCACCGTAACAAGCGCTAGCCACAATCCCAGTCAGTGGTTTGTATTGAGTATAGGCGGCTTGAGAGGCAACTTGCTTGGCTTTACGTGCTTGGCTGGCGCCTAATAGCAATACTGCAACCAATGTTATGCCACCCATTAGCCACTGCTGCAGACTCAGTTGTTCGTTTAAAAAAAACTGCCCTAACAAAGCAACAAATAGGGCCGTAAATGCCATTGATAAGGCACTGGCAATGCCCACAGGCAAGCGAACAAAGGCAATCGCATTCGCCCAATTTGCCACCGCGGCTAAACTGGCAGCTAATAGTAACCACGCCAATTGGCCTAAAAAATCTGCATAGGCAGAATGCGGTACTAACAGCAATAACGGAGACATGCTTATCAACAAACTTAAACCACGATAAGCCACTGCGCTGAGTTGATCGGATTGACGATATACTTTTGCCATTAAAACACCCTGTAAGGCATAAGCAAAAGTGGCACATAAGGCGATGATAAAAAACAAAGTAACAATCTCTAGCGGGTTTTAAGCGAAGCCTACGCAACTATTTATTGCGCAACAAGCCCTTAGAGAAGCATCAACATAGCCCAACTAAAAAACGTTACAAATACCTGCACTGGTCGGCGAATTTATTGCTGCAATAAATTACTGGCTTGCGCCTGTTTGGCCAAATACTCTTTTAAGTAATCAATGAGCAAACGAAGTTTTTTCGAGTTGGTCGCTCCCTTAGGAAATACGCAGTACACGTCGATATTTTGTAAGAAATAGTCGCTCATCACCACTTCTAGTTTGCCAGCTTTGATCTTTGGTAAGGCATCATATAGAGGGACTCGACCTAAGCCATGCCCGCCTTCGATAAAGGCAGTTCGCGCTGCTGCATTATTGGTACTCATTCCGCCCTTAATTTTAATACTAAACGAGCGAGAACCTTTGGTTAGCTGCAAGGTACTAGAGCCAGCGGTATATATCACCCATTGATGGGCGTCCAAGTCGACCGGGTTAAGTGGCCTACCATATTTATTAAGGTAGTCAGGTGATCCACACAAGCAGGTACTCAAGGTGGTGAGCTTGGACGCTTGTAAACCTGAGTCTTCGAGGGCGGCGCCACGGATCGCCAAGTCAAAGCCATCTTGAATTACATTCACCACTTCATCTGTCAGTACCACTTCAATATTGATTTTTGGGTACAAGCCACGAAACACGTTAAGTGCAGGCACAATGGTTTGTAAACCCGCATTGACCGGGCAGGAAACTTTAAGCGCACCTTCAGGCTCCTGCTTAATGTTCTCTATTTGCTGGTTTGCCGCTTTAGCTTGCTCGGCAATATTATGGCAACGCTGATAATACTGCTCTCCGGCCTCGGTAAGGTGCAAACTGCGGGTAGAGCGATTAAGTAAGCTAACGCCTAAATGTTGTTCGAGTTTTTTGACGTGGTAACTCACTACCGCACGAGTAATACCAATATGTTTAGCTGCAGCACTAAAGCTGCCCTGCTCTACCACCTGGGCAAACACGACCATGCTTTTTAACTGCTCAAAAGAAACGCTCACCCTAAAACCTCACTCTAGTTGCCCATCACTCACACCATTGTATCAATTAATCAACCAATCATGTCTATTTAATCTGCATTGTCGCAATTCGTATTGAGGTCTAGACTGCTTGCCATGGCTACTATTGTTATGCAGTAGTAATACCCAATAACGCACTCAAGGATTAAAGCAATGAGCACAGCTAAAAAGATTTTGATGGTTCTTACTTCACACGACCAACTAGGTACTACCGAGCACAAAACAGGTTTTTGGGTAGAAGAGTTTGCCGCCCCTTACTATGTATTCTTAGATGCCGGTGCCAACATCACTTTGGCTTCACCTAATGGTGGCCAGCCACCTATCGACCCAAGCAGCGAACTTGAAGACTTTCAAACCGATGCAACCCGTCGTTTTGATAAAGACGATACAGCCAAACAGCAATTAGCCACGACTTTGAAACTAGCCGATGTAAACGCCAGCGATTACGACGCCGTATTCTACCCTGGCGGTCATGGCCCACTGTGGGACTTAACCGACAACCCACAGTCGATCGCTTTACTAGAAAACTTCGTACAACAAAACAAGCCTGTAGCTGCCGTTTGTCATGCCAGTGCAGCGTTACTGAATGTTAAACAAGCAGACGGTCAGCTGTTAGTGAAAGGAAAAGCGGCGACCGGTTTTACCAACAGCGAAGAAGCCGCAGTACAACTTACTGAAGTCGTGCCATTTTTACTGGAAGATGAGCTAAAAGCCCGTGGCGCTGATTACCAATCAGTAGCTGATTGGAACCCGTTTGCTATTCAAGACGGGCTAATGATTACCGGACAAAATCCGGCGTCATCAGAAATGGCGGCTGAAAAACTGCTACAACACTTAGCGTAAGCACACCTAACCCGTTTGTTGAAGGAAATATAATGTTGAACTTTTCATTTCAAAATACCACCCAAATCCATTTTGGTGAGGGACAAATCGCTTCGCTAAGCAATGAGATCCCCGCTGATGCCAAGGTATTAGTAACCTACGGTGGCGGCTCTATCAAAAGCAACGGTGTTTACGACCAAGTGGTTAAAGCCTTAGCAAACCATCAGTGGTCTGAGTTTTCAGGTATTGAGCCAAACCCCAGCTACGACACCCTGATGCGTGCAGTCGCTCAAATTAAAGCTGAAAAACTCGATTATATTCTGGCGGTTGGCGGCGGTTCGGTGATTGATGGCAGTAAGTTTATCGCGGCGGCAGCTGAGTATCAGGGGGATGACCCTTGGGACATTATTGCTAAACAACATCCGGTCAACTCAGCGCTACCTCTAGGCGCAGTGTTAACCTTACCCGCCACAGGATCAGAAACTAACCCTGCAGCCGTAGTGACACGCGATGGTACTAAACTGCCATTTTACGCGCTGGCAGTGCGACCTAAATTTGCCGTGTTGGACCCAAGTGTAACCCTGAGTTTATCGCCTCGCCAAGTTAGCAACGGTGTGGTTGATGCCTTTGTTCACGTAATGGAGCAATACCTTACCTATCCCGTGAACGCTAAAATTCAAGACCGTTTTGCTGAAGGCATTTTGCTCACTTTGATTGAGGAAGGGCCAAAAGCGCTGGCCAAAGACAGCGCTCAAGATCTAGAAGTACGCGCTAATATTATGTGGGCAGCGACTATGGCATTAAATGGGTTAATTGGTGCAGGCGTGCCGCAAGATTGGGCAAGTCACATGCTAGGCCACGAGCTCACAGCGGCTTACGGAGTAGACCACGCACGTAGTTTGTCGATTACCTTGCCAGCGGTAATGAAAATTCGCCGTGAAGCCAAAGCCGCCAAATTACTGCAATATGCAGAGCGTATTTGGGGCATAACAGAAGGGAACGAACAACAACGTATTGATAAAGGTATTGCCGCAACTGAAGCATTCTTTAGCAGCATGCAAGTCCCTGTAAGGTTGAGTGAAATTGACTTAGGGACGAGTGACGTTGAGGTGCTATTGAGTAAATTAGAACAGCACCAAATGGTCGCCCTGGGTGAAGACCAGAAAATCACCCTTGAGGTAAGCCGCAACATACTAAGTACCGCTTTATAAGCCGGTAAACAGAAGACAAAGGGCCGCATGGGCCCTTTTTACTGTAAAGGAAGCCACTATGTTAACCGTACATCACTTACAACAATCACGATCTAAACGCGTATTGTGGCTGTTAGAAGAACTCGCCATGCCTTACCAGCTAGAAATTCACCAGCGAGATCCCGTCACCCGCTTGGCACCAGCAAGTTTAAAGGCAATCCATCCTTTAGCTAAAGCGCCAGTGATCGTCGATGGCCAAGTGACGCTATGCGAATCAGGTGCGGTGATGGAGTATCTGCTGGATAAAAGCAGTAGCAATGACTTACGCCCAGCTAAAGACAGCGCCAATTATTACCTTTTCTTAGAATGGCTACACTTTGCCGAAGGTTCATTAGCCCTGCCAGTGATCACTAATATGCTGCTGAGTTTAGAGACGAGAGGTGGCAAACAGGCTATGGATGGCTATATCGCCAAAGAGATAGCACTAGATTTTTCATATATTGAAGCACACTTAAACACTCACGATTACTTTGCTGGCGAAGCATTTACAGCCGCCGATATTATGATGACCATTGTTCTTGAGTTTGCCGAACGCCAAGCCCTACTAGCGACGCGCCCCGCAACCCAAACTTACTTAGCTAAAGTACAACAGCGCCCTGCCTATATATGCGCAGCCAAACAAGGCTAGTGTTTACACACTTAGCTTTAACAGTTATCGGCCCGCTGGCGGCGAGTATAATTCGCCGTTTGCTCAAGCTTATCTTGTTTGGCTTTCTCACTGGCTGCACGTTGTTGCCAAAATACCTTCGCCCCTTCGGCTTTAGCTTGTGCTCGCGTTAGACCAATATCTTTTAATAAGTCATCACTCAAGGCAAGTAGCGCTTGGCGACTGCGACGGCGAGCGCGGTATATAGCCGCAGTTTGCAGTAGTTGAGAGAGTATTCCTTGGCAATGGTTAATAATATTCATCTGTCTGCTCCTGTTCCTTGACTAGCGACCTTATTAGCTTAAAATTTAGCCAAGCAAGCATACAGATTCAGAATAATTATATTTTCCCATTACAGATGACAGATTAAGCCATCTATCATGCTATCTAGCCGATAATCTGTAACGCTACAGCGCTTAGCTTTGCTAATCTGTATTTTTCTGTGATATTACTAATAAATATTTCGGCAATGGATCGGCCCATGACTCTATATGAACAGTTTGCAGAAGAACTCAAAGAGCAAATAAATCAAGCTTATTATCCAATCGGACAAAAGCTCCCCTCGATTCGTGAAATGAGTAAGACCCGTGGACTAAGTATTTCTACAGTGCAAGAAAGCTATCGCTTACTCGAAGACGCAGGCCTTGTCCGCAGTAAACATAAATCAGGCTATTACGTTAAGCAGCCCGCTAATGCCGCATTATTGCCCGAGATAAGCCAACCAGAACAACGACCTGTTCCTATTGATAACTGGCAAGCGGTGTTAGCGCTCACCATGACCGAAAGCAGCAATGGCTTCTTAGCATTGGGGCGTGGCTCTCCTGATACTAGTTTCAGCAGTTTAAAACCTTTACAGCGATTAATGGCCGATAGTATCAAGCACCAAGCCAAGCAGATATTTAGCTGCTCCAAAGGCAATGGCTTGTTCAAGTTACGAGTACAAATAGCGCGTTTGATGCAAAACTCAGGCTGTCATATTCACCCTGACAATCTACAAATTACCGCGGGCTGCCAAGAAGCCCTGTCACTCTGCCTTAAGGCGCTAACTCAACCTGGAGATATTGTGGCCATTGACTCGCCTAGCTTTTATGGCTCTATGCAGGCGATTCGCTCTAATCAACTTAAAGTATTGGAGATCCCCACTCACCCAGAAACTGGCATTAGCTTGCCCGCCCTTGAACTGGCTTTAGAGCAATGGCCAATCAAAGTATTACAGTTAATCCCTAGCTCCAATAATCCGCTAGGGTATGAGATGCCAGAGAAAAACAAACATAAACTGCTCGCACTAGCAGAAAAACATAACTTTGCGATTATTGAAGATGACATTTTGGGCGATACTATTTATCGCACACCCAGACCACGCAGCTTAAAATCTTACGACAGCAACGAACGGGTATTGTTTTGCTCCTCTTTTTCAAAAACTATTGCTCCCGGCTTGCGGGTTGGTTGGGTGGCGGCGGGACGTTATAGTGAAATGCTCACCCACTTAAAATTTATCAGCTCACTGGGCTCGAATAGCTTGCCATTACTTGCCGTAGCCGACTTTATTGAGCAAGGCTACTATGAAAAGCACCTGCGGCTATCTAAACAACAATATCAAGCCAGTCGCGATGTAATGCTGCATTGGGTACAACGTTATTTTCCGCAGGGGACCAAAATGAGCTTTCCGCAAGGCGGCTTTTTTCTATGGGTAGAGCTACCAGACCGAATAGACTGCTTGCAGTTAAATGAAAATCTGAAACCCTTTAAAATCGGTATCGCTGCGGGAAGTTTATTTTCAGCATCAGGCAAGTATCAGCATTGTCTGCGCTTAAGCTACGCCAACAAGCCCAACGACAAAATTGAGCAAGCAGTGAAAACCATTGGTGAGCAAGCAAAGTTATTGCTTAACACTCCACAATAACTCAGCTCGCAGCTGGCCATTTGAATCTCTTACTTAAGCTTTTTCCACTGCAGTTTTACACATTTACCGCTTTCATCATGTAAGCGGCAGCCGAAGCGGTAACCCTCTTTAACCAGGCTTTTGTTATAGTGCTTAGCATTTTTATCAAACTCACTTAAGTCTGGCTTTACACTGGGTTGCTCTGCAGCAACGATGGGAAAACTCGCCGTTAAAGATAATACCAATGCAGATGCTGTAACTAAAATATTGCGCATAACCGTTCTCTCTATTTTGTTGACAAAACTAACTCTTGTGGCTTTATACCATCGAATTAATTAAGTTCAATTCAAGAAGAACGCTTGAAAAACAACAAAAAATCTAAGTAACACTAAAATAGCATTGAAATTATATGTATAAGTCACACTTTAAATAACAATTTAGTAAATAATAAAAATGATAGCGATTTCAACAGCAACAAATTTTTATTTATAAAGACGATTGTTCGCTTATTATTTAGGCAAAAAGCACATGGGCACCAAATAAAAATAGAAACCAACAAATTCCTTTAAAATCATAATATTAAAAAAACAATCAAGAAAACGATTTCAAGCGAAAACACCTTTGTTAATTTGTCAGTATCACCCACACATATATACTCAACTAAATTAACAAATACCCTTAATTATTTATTTCGACAGACAATTAGTCATTACAGCAAGGGTTTTTATACTATTCAGTTTGACAAGATTTAAGTCTTGGGATAATTTTTTCAAAATACTAAAATGGATTTAATGGTATTTAGTGGCTTAGGCTTTAAATATCTAAGGTAATAATGAATTTAAAGCATACTGTTAGCGCATCTATAATCTTGTTTAGCTCTACAACTATTTTAGCCGCAGAGGCTATAGATAAAGCTGAATTACCCACCCTTAAAAATTACGCTTTTGCTGCGTGCATGTACCATATCCAAGCTAAAATCGAACCAACTCCCATCGCCACTTTGGAAGGCCTTCGAAAAGAAATGGAAGTTTTTTATCAAAACAGTGTGTTAGACACTCACTACTTTGAAGCGGTATACGCTGAGGTAGAACAAGGAAGCCAAAACGTTCCGCCTTCGGGTTCCATTCGCTATTGTGTGAACTGGATAGTTGAAGATAAGATCGAGCGCATTGTGGCAACACTGCCCAAACAATGACAATTTGCTGTTGCACTCTGGTAGTTGTAACACCTAATCTGCATCATCCTTAACTATTAGTCAGCTTGGAGATAAATAATGCAACGCGCTTTAGTCACAGGTTTAAATGGTCGACTAGCCCCCTATTTGCAACAAGCTTTAGAGCAAGCAAACGTGGAAGTTATTAGCTTTGACCGTCAGCAGCTAGACATCACTCATCGCCCTCAACAAATTGCTTATATCCGAGCACATAAAATTGATGCCATTTTTCACTTAGCGACGGGCTCTGAAGATTGGCTGAGTATACTTGCCGATATCGCCGATGAACTGACTATCCCAATGGTGTTTACCAGTACAGAGAGCGTATTTAACCCCGACAGCAAAGGGCCTTTCACGCCTGAACATCCAGCCGATGCTGTAAATGAATACGGGCGTTACAAAATCAGCTGTGAACACGCTGCACTTGCTGCTAATCCCAACATTATTGTTGCTCGCTTAGGCTGGCAAATGTTCGATACCTTCGAACAAGATAACTTGTTGACTCATGTTCGCGATATGCATAATGAAAAGGGGTATTTAGAAGCTAGCACTGAATGGCTGCCCGCCGTAGCTTATGTTGAACATAGCATGCAATGTTTAATCCGTTTAGCGAAACAAGCAAAAGCCGGCATTTACCATATTGGTGGAAACGAGCTAGGTTTGTCATTTTACCAACTAGTAGAACTTATTAAGCAAAAATACCAATTAGATTGGGATGTACGCCCAGCAAAAGTACCTCAGCGTGATGGCCGAATCATCGATTCTAGAGTTGCCTGTGATAGCATTACTCAGCAGCTTCAGCGCTAAAAACCCGTTTATTGGGTCGACTTCCCCCACTTATTTGTTAGCGCATTTTCTTAGTAATTTGTGCTAGCATTTGCAACATCATTATTCGTCGTTTATCTAGAGTTGTTATGTCTAATCGTTCTCTAAAAGTGGTGGTCGGCTCACGTAATCCCGTTAAGATCCGCGCTGTAGCAAGGGCTCTTGCCTTGTATTACCCCGAGCAAACTATTGATTGCCAGGGCATTGATGCCCCCTCTTTAGTGCCAGAGCAACCAATGACCAGCCAACAAACGAGAGATGGAGCGGTAAACCGCTTACGCTTTTGCCAGCAACAGCAAACCGCCGACATTTATGCGGCCATTGAAGGAGGGGTTGATAAGTTTGAGGATGGCCCAGCGACTTTTGCCTATGTTGCCATAGCCAATGCACAGCAAGTGTCTGTAGGTAGAGGCGCTAACATGCCGCTACCGTCCAGTG
Organism: Agarivorans sp. TSD2052; assembly: GCF_023238625.1. Classification (NCBI taxonomy): domain Bacteria; kingdom Pseudomonadati; phylum Pseudomonadota; class Gammaproteobacteria; order Alteromonadales; family Alteromonadaceae; genus Agarivorans; species Agarivorans sediminis. The sequence goes on along the minus strand of NZ_CP096670.1, from coordinate 1,137,019 downwards.
TTTATCAAGCTCTAGAACAAGGTGAAGAACTTGGCCCACTCATGGACAAACTGTTTAACACCCATAACATCAAACAAAAAGGCGGTGCCATTGGTTTGCTAACCAATGGCCTTGCAACACGTGAAGACAATTACGTGCATGCCCTCGTTTTAGCCTTAGTCCAATTCGCCCATGCCGAGCTATTTTCGCAGTAAGCCTAACAAGCTAAAGAGCCACTCAAAAGGCTAAATGTCACTTCAATTGTGACAAAAGTTGACATTCAGCCACAACACTATAGAGTTAGCGCCATTAGAAAATCAGTCTATTTTTTGAACTCCGCTTTAGGTTGCCTTCATTTAACCTTCGTTCCGTCGTTTTAAATTCCAGCTTGTTTTTCCAATCTTGCTTAAAGCAAACGATTACTCTGCCCATCATATAACTGTCACAAATACAGTTTATAAGTCGGCATACATCCTTGCTAGCTAACCAAAATATGTTGGTGTAAACGCTAGTAACACATTTATTTGGCGACTCGAGCAACGAGCGCTATGGCCTAAAAACCTTGAGAGTTATATCTGAACTGCACATATAGAACATTTCATGATTTTCCTAGAGCAAGGTTATTGGCCCGATTAACAGAGAACAATAACTATGAGTAAACACTCAAGCTCTAGCGAGCAACAATATACCAATCCAATCCCAGATCGCGACGCCATCATTGCCCTTCTTGACGAGCAAGGTGAACCCCTTAACCGCGAACAGATTGCTGTTACTTTAAAGCTACACAGTGACGACGACTTAGAAGCGCTGCGACGTCGCCTCATTGCAATGAGCCGCGATGGTCAATTACACAGCGACAGAAAACGTAACTACTGGCCCGTAGATGAGAGCGAGTACTTAGTGGGCACCGTAATGGGCCACCGCGAAGGGTTTGGCTTTCTAAAATGTAAAGGCTACGACACCGACTTTGTGCTGCACAATAGCCAAATGAGTAAAGTATTTGATGGTGATGTTGTGCAAGCATTGCCTAATGGTTTTAACAATCGCGGCCGTGAAGAAGCACGCATTGTCAATGTTATCGAAAAGAACACCACGCAAATTATCGGTCGTTTCCAAGAGCGTGATGGTTACTTTAGTGTGCAGCCTGATAACCTGCGAATCACTCAACAAATCGATGTCCCTGCGGCGCAAACTATGGGCGCGACTGAAGGTCAATATGTGAGCGCCGTTTTAGTAAGCTATCCGCATAAGCGTGATAACGCGATTGCCCATATCACTGAAGTTATTGGTGACCCTATGGCTCCAGGTATGGAAATTAACGTGGCGATTCGTACCCACGATATTCCTTTCCAGTGGCCAACAGAAGCTTTAGAACAAGCAGAGAAGATTGAGTCGGAAGTCGCTGAACAAGACAAGCTACACCGGATTGATTTGCGAGATACCGCCTTTGTTACCATTGATGGCGAAGACGCCAAAGACTTTGACGATGCAGTATATTGCGAACCGACCAGCAACCGAGGCTGGCGCTTAATGGTAGCCATTGCCGATGTATCGCATTACATCCAGCCAAACAGCCCTTTAGATATGGAAGCGCAAAAGCGTGGTACATCAGTGTACTTTCCTGGGCATGTAGTGCCCATGCTCCCAGAAGCTATTTCTAACGGTTTATGCTCGCTTAATCCGCACGTAGATCGTTTGGTTATGGTGTGTGACATGCAAATTGATGCGCAGGGCGAACTCACTAGCTACCAGTTTTGCGAAGCCCTTATTCACTCTCATGCCCGCTTAACATACACTCAAGTGGGCGCGATGTTAGAGCAAAGCAATTCTTCAACCGGCCAAAAGCTAGCCCAACAGTTTGCTAAGGTTGTACCACAATTACATGATTTACATAGTTTGTACGCGGTATTAAAAGATGCCCGTACCCGCCGCGGTGCGATTGATTTTGAAACCAACGAAAGCCGCTTTGTGTTTGATGACCAGCGAAAAATTGAGCAAATTGTTCCACTGGTTCGTAACGATGCACACAAATTGATTGAAGAATGTATGCTGTGTGCCAACGTTGCTACTGCCCGCTTCTTAGAGCAGCTAAATATTCCGGCTTTGTATCGTGTACACCAAGGGCCTAAAGAGAAAAAGCTAAGCAGTCTACGGGCTTTTTTAGCTGAGCTTGGCTTAAACCTTGGTGGTGGAGACAAACCTAGTCCAGCAGACTACAACCAACTCATTGGCCAAATCCAACAGCGTGAAGATGCCAGCGTTATTCAAATGATCATGTTGCGCTCAATGAGCCAAGCTATTTACACCCCAGAAAACGACGGTCACTTTGGCTTGGCCTTTGAGGCTTATGCTCACTTTACTTCGCCTATTCGCCGTTACCCAGATCTCCTGGTACATCGGGCGATACGTTCAATTATTCGCAGTAAAGAAACTGGCGGTATTTTAACGCGCACCTTTAAAACGCTAAGTGGTAAGGGTTTAGACCCTGTGCAACGAGTCGCTGGTGCATCGCCATTAAAAATGGCTCAAAGCTACCCTTACGATACAGCCCAAATGTTAACGCTCGCTGATCACTGTTCGCTAGTAGCTCGCCGAGCCGATACCGCCAGCTGGGATGTAGACGCATGGCTTAAATGTGAATACATGCAAGATCGCATAGGCGAAACCTTTGACGGTATTGTTAGCGGCGTAAATGGCTTTGGCTTATATGTAGAGCTGCCCGAAATGGCTGTAGAGGGCGCGGTTCATATTTCATCACTGGCGGGAGATTTTTATCACTTCGATGCCAACAAGCAACGTTTAACCGGTGAAAATACCCGTAAGAGTTTTGCCATTGGCCATAAATTTAAGGTGAAAATTGCTCGCGTCGATATGGAGCAACGCAAAATTGAACTGGTACCTTTAGAACAAGCTAAATCGGCGGGTTCAGCGAACAAACAGAAAAAAAATAAAGCTAAATCTAAAAGCAAAGCTAAAAAAGTCGCTTAAACACGCAGCTAAGTAATTTGCCACCAGCTGACTTTCTAAAAGGTCGCTGGTGTGCGAACTTATCCAATTTACCAAGCTTTGACTCCGGCTTAAGCTAAGCCTAAGAACACTTCACCTTCACAGGTATTATTAGTCACGGTGGCGGTGTTACTTTACCAATAACAATCATCTTCAAGCTAAGCAAAACACTTAACTAAATGTCATAAACAAGAAAGCGAAACTTCGTTAACGATCCAGCTCTAAGAATTGAATAACCAACACCGCTGTATATCGAATATGCTGGCATCATCCTCTTTGATAAAGAATGGAGGCGATAATGCAAGGCTGGGTTACAGTATTAATAACGATCAGTTTATTTGCTTTCGACACTCTCGCCAGTGCAACCACTTCCCCGCCGAACAGCAATCACTCACCTGCCGTGAAATGGCAATTAACCTGGAGCGATGAGTTTGAGGGTAAGCAACTCGACCTAAACAAATGGGCATTTGATATCGGCAATGGCTTTATCTTGAATGGCCAATATATCTCTGGCTGGGGAAACAGGGAATTACAGGCTTATACCAATCACTCAAGAAATGTAGGCCTTAATGGTCAGGGGCAATTAGTGATACAAGCGCGCGTTGAGAGCAGCAGCGATTCATACGGAAACTACCGTTATAGCTCAGCCAGATTAAAGACCCAGGGTTTATTTGCGCAACGCTTCGGTCGCTTTGAAGCTAGAATCAAACTCCCCACCGGGCAAGGGCTTTGGCCCGCTTTTTGGTTAATGCCACAAGACAATGTTTATGGCACTTGGGCGGCATCGGGCGAAATAGACATTATGGAAGCGCGCGGCAGCGCCCCTTCACAAATCAATGGCACTATTCACTATGGTGCACAATGGCCCAACAATACTTATTCAGAACGTCACCACATCTTTAGTAATAGTGACATCAGTGAATTTCATGTTTACCGAATTGATTGGAGCCCTCAGGGGATTAGCTGGTATGTAGATGAGCAGCTATATGCCACTCAATCTTCGTGGTTTACTCAAGGCCAAGCGTTCCCCGCCCCCTTCGACCAACATTTCTATTTAATCATCAATCTCGCAGTGGGCGGCAATTACGATGGTAATCCCATATCAGACCGAATATTTCCAGCCCAAATGGAAGTTGATTACTTGAGGGTTTACCAAGCTCAAGATTAGCTAAATAATTGCAACTGGATTATCTGTTCTTGCAAATAAGCCACAAAATGTTGTAAGCGGGATGAATGTTCAATCTTCGGTGGATAAAGCATCCAAACTTGCCGAGGTTCAACTTGATAAAGACTTAAAACCCGCTGTAAACGGCCCGCTTTAACATGCTTCCATAGTAAGTGTTCAGGCACTCTAATTAGCCCTTGATGATTCAATGCGGCCTTAATCAAAATGTTATTATCATTTACCGCAAACTGTCCTTGGGCTTCAATCACTTCACTTTTGCCTGCGCGATTAAATGTCCAAGCGCGCCAGTTAGGAAAGGCCAAGCACTGTAACTCTGTCAGTTCACTAGGTTGCTGGGGAACAAAATGAGCCGCTAAGTATTCAGGGGATGCACACACCCAATGACTATACTGGGTCAGCTGACGAGCCACCATATTTTGCGGCGGTTGAGCGGTAACCCTTATGGCCAAGTCAAAGTTACGCTCGTGCAAATCTTCTAAATGATGACCAACATCAACCTCAAAGCTCACTTCAGGATAACGCTGGCTAAACCCTTGGCATAATTGCACCAAGAACGAATCAGCAAACGCTGCCGGAGCAGTGACTCGTAAGATACCCGCAACATCTTCGCCACTATGCTCTAAGTCTCGTTCTAAATCTAACAAATTATGGTGCATGGATTGAGCTTGTAGGAACACCTTATGCCCTTCGGTAGTTAACCTCACGGTTCGTGTGGTTCGAATCAACAGCTGAGTATGTAGGTCTTGCTCTAAACGGCGAATTTGTTGCGATAGGTAACTGCGAGAAATAGCCAATTGTTCAGCGGCTTTAGAAAAACTAAGCTGCTGAGCAACCTCGTAAAACAACAATAAGCGCTCTAATTTTTTGTGACTCTTAGACATTAACCACACCAGTAACTAAACATTTATGCACAATAATACTCAAAACAAGCCAATTATACGTTATATCAAACAGTAATTTTGCTTTATGCCTCTTTTTAGCGGGTATACAAACTCTATACTTGAGCTATCTTTTCCCATTTAAGCAGGTACAACATGCAATACCGTCGATTAGGTCGCAGCGGCCTTCAAGTCAGTGAGTTTGGTTTGGGTTCTTGGGTGACCTTTGGCAAGCAAGTCGATTTAACTGCCGCTAAACACATTATGACGCGCGCTTATGATGCGGGCATCAATTTCTACGATAACGCCGAAGGCTATGAAAGCGGTGAAAGCGAACGTTTAATGGGGCAAGCCATTGAGCAGCTTGGCTGGTCACGAGATAGTTTTGTTGTGTCTAGCAAGGTCTTTTGGGGAGGAAACAAACCTACCCAGCGGGGCTTAAGCCGTAAACATGTATTTGATGCCTGCCATGCCGCACTAAAACGCTTACGAGTTGATTACTTGGATCTTTTTTATTGCCATCGGCCCGACGTCGATACCCCGATTTATGAAACAGTACGAGCTATGCATGACCTAGTATGCCAAGGTAAGGTGATGTACTGGGGCACTTCGGAGTGGAGCGCTCAGCAAATTACTGAAGCATGGGCGGTAGCTAAAGCTGAAAACTTGCACGCACCAGTCATGGAGCAACCACAATACAACATGATGGTGCGCGATAAAGTAGAGAGTGAATACCTGCCGCTTTATCAGTTAACCGGATTAGGCACGACAATCTTTTCACCTTTAGCCAGTGGTTTACTCACCGGTAAGTACTTAAATGGGGTACCAGAAAATAGCCGTTTAAGTTTGCCAGGTTACGAATGGCTGCGTGATATGCTAATTGGTGAAAACAACAAGTTAGAACAAATCTCTCAGCTTAATCAACTTGCCCAGCAGCTGGATATGCCACTACACCACTTAGCCTTAAACTGGTGTTTACGTATGCCACAAGTAAGCAGTGTTATTTTAGGCGTATCAAAATTAGAACAATTAAATGATAACCTGCAAGCTCTTGAGTTGTCGCAGCGCTTAGATTCAACGATATGGGATAAAGTCGATACTATTTTAGCCAATAAACCCGCTGGACTTGAGCGCTTCTAACATTAAACAAACAATAACAGGGCTTAGCATTGTCTAAGCCTTTAGATGATTACAATTAAAGACTAAATATAAAGCCTCATAAAATAATAAAGGGCTTGGTGCTCAGTAAACACCCTGCCTGCTAATTAAGTTGTTTCATATTAGTGTTGCTGAGTTCACACTTTTGTCACACAAATGCAAAAAAAACTCATTTGACCTTCCATAATCCAAAGCTTGTTATAGACTAATGTTAGCGCTCTTGCTGAGCGATAACACAACAATAAGTACTAAACGCTTAAACTGATTAGGGGCCTTAGGGCCCCTTTTATTTTATTGCGCAAAAAACGACGATACCTGCTTAAGCACTTGTTCTGAAATACCATTCCAATAACGCCAAGTATGTCCACCCTCAGCGGTCAAGTAAGAAAACTCAACCCCCTGCTGATTAAGTTGTTCAACTAAACGTCGATTAGATGGGTAACTGATTGAGTCATCCTCTCCACAAAACAGAGTAAGCTCAGCATCCAATGTGAAGTTCTGCCAACTAAAGCTGGGATACATTTCCATATCAAAATAACCACTAAGCGGCAACGAAAGGCCAAATTGCTTTGGGTACTTATGTGCTAAATAAAACGCACCTGCGCCACCCATTGATATACCACTAATAGCACTATAACCTGGCCCAGCCTTAACTTGATATTGCTCAGCAACATGAGGCAGCAGCTCCTGCATAATGAAACTTTCATGCTGTCCTTTGTAATAGCTGGTTCCTGCAGAAGGCATTAACACAATAAATGGTTCAATACTCTTATTGGCAATCATGTTATCCATTAAGTGTTGAATTTTACCGTCTATAATCCACTGCTTATAGTTATTGCCATAGCCATGCAATAACACCAGTAAGGGGTAATCTTGTTTCGAGGTGTGATAATTAGGAGGTAAATACAGGGCATAAGCGCTGGTTTGAGCTAGATGCTTACTGGCCAGATCCGCTTCAATAATATTGCCATGGGCTACTGCTGAATCTGCCTTTAAGAGTAAATCTTCTTCGCCAATAAGCAGTACAGAGTTAACTCCACCATGGCTGTCTGGCACCGAATGACTATTGTTCTGATCAGCGATCCAAGTCCCGTCTACGATAAATTTATACTGCCAAGCACCTGGAGCCAAATACAAGGTAATAGACCACAAGCCGTTTTCATCTGGCTGCATAGCAAACACATTGGGCCGCCAATCACTCATTTCCCCCGCTAAGTAAACCTGTTTGGCACCTTTAGCTGTGATACTAAAGGTATGAGCTTGGCTATTTTCGCTTGGAGAAAGCATGGGATGCTTTATCTGCATAGCAAATTCTCCAAGTTCCGCCTTAGCAGCCTCTTGGTCAGACAAAATACGTCCTGCTACCGAGGTAGTCCCCGAGCAACGATAGTTGGCGTCACTCCATTGCCAGTGATAAGCACCGTTAATGACTTGATTGTCGATTTCTGCGAGCGCCGATGAATAGGTGATGGTTCCGCCATTGGCTTGACCGCTGGGTAAAGACCAGGTAATTCCCTGCCCTTTAATGTCGCCTTGAATACCACCATCAATAGTTAATTGGCATTGGTTTTGATTCACGACAAACACTTGCTTAAAACGCTGACCAACACCACTGCAATTGCTGTCATCAACATTAGCAACCAGTTCCCAAGTACCTGCATAATTGTTACAGCTTGGTTGACCAATACTGACGCAGCCACCCATTAGCCATAATACAAAAAGCGGTATGACAATAAACCGCATCTTATCCATTTTTAATACTGTCCCTTTAAAACTTTGCTAACAATTCAATCAAAAGCATTGAAACATAGAGAGAAACAAACCAATAGTCACAATGTAAATGCTTGCGACTAAATCCATAAAAATATATGGTTTATTTAGCCAGCTACTTTTAGAGGGAGATTAATGAACTGGCAGCAATCCGTTCAATGGAATAGGTTCTCACCTTAGGGAAGGTAGCTTTATCAGCATCAAAGCTGACATGGGTAGCACTCGGTATTAGGTCCCCTGTTAAAGGCTCGAATTTTTGGCGGCAAAACGCGTTTACCAACACACACAACTATCAATCAACAATCGTTCTAAGTACCTAATCAAATAAGAGGCCCTTAGACCCCTTTATTTACTATTAAGCGAGACCTTAGCCGACTTTACTCATTAATGCCTTGCGATACTCCACAATATCTTCAATGCTTAGTACTGGCATAGCATGCAACTTAGCAAACGCTACAATCTCCGGTAAACGCGCCATGGTACCATCTGGCATGGTTACTTCACACAGCACTCCCGCCGGCTTTAAACCTGCTAAAGTCACCAAATCTACCGTTCCCTCGGTGTGGCCACGGCGAGTTAATACGCCGCCAGGCTGAGCACGTAACGGGTAAACATGACCAGGGCGCGCTAAATCGCTAGGTGTTGCGCCGTCGGCAATGGCGGTTTTTATGGTAGTCACTCGGTCTGCTGCAGATACACCGGTGGTTACACCCACTTTAGCTTCGATACTCACGGTAAAGGCTGTACCAAATTGGCTAGAGTTGTCGCTCACCATTGGCGGTAGATCTAATTGTTTTATTTTATCATCATTGATACACAGGCAAACAATACCGCTGCATTCGCGAATCAGCATAGCCATTTGTGCGTCAGTGAGGGTTTCGGCAGCAAAGATTAAATCGCCTTCGTTTTCGCGGTCTTCATCGTCAACCACCAGTACACCTTGGCCTAAGCGCAAGGCTGTAAGTGCGGCGTCAACGCGTTCGATAGCATTGCCATATTCGGCAAGTAGAGACTGATTCATGGTTAAAGTCCTTAATTACAACATTAGGTTTTCCAGAATCAGGGCGTGCAGGAATAGCACCATAAACAAGGTTTATGATTTGTTATCGGCAACAATTTAGTACCGCGCAGGCGCGCACTAATTACTTAGCATCACACAAAATGAATGCAAAACTATGCTGCTTGATTCTCTTCCATCCGGACTCATCACAGCCAAGCTGCAAATTACCGTCGGCTCTGGACTATTAGCTAGACAAAAAGCTAAGTCACCAGATCTGCTGACCCCAACTGCTGTTGGGCGCTCGCGGGCTTTTAGGGTTAAATAACACTAATTACCGCCGGTGGGGAGTTACACCCCGCCCTGAGAATTTGTTGGAATTGCTAGTACAAGTCCAACCAGTTAATGGTGCCTCGATTTATACATAAACACAATGCCGTACTGACGAAGAAAAAATAGAAGACGAAATATGATCGTACTTACACCAAATAACCTGCCCGTCTAGCATCATAGAGAACGCTGCTAGCACAAAGCTAATATGTATATTTATGACTCGCTATTCAAAAAAGAAACCACATTTCATTTCAACTCCCAACGCTGGTCATTGAAGTGGTAGCGCTGCAGTGAATTGGTCAAATATTCCAATACCGGTCCACCAGCATGACGTCGAGAAATCAAGCACCCTATAGATGTTAACCATCCATTATATTCATGAGCCACCGGCAAGGCGACAAGTTGACCTTGCTCAATCTTATGGTTGACCAACAACTCCGGTACGTTCGCCCAGCCAATCCCTTTTTGTGTTAATTCAACTAAGGTTTGGTGGGTATTTGCATACCAAATCACCGTACTTATTCCGTAGCTGAACCAAAGCTCTTTTTGTTGATAGCTTCGATGCACACACTGCCGGTACCTTTTCAAATCAGCGTCATGTACGATAGGTAATTGTGCCAATTCATGCTCAGGTGATGAAATCGTAAGAAAACGAGCTTGTCCCAGCAGAAAGAAATCCATGTCCACTTTTAACTCCCCATCGGCATAAACGATTCCTAAGTGAGCTTTACCGGTGCTAACCATGATTTCAACATCGAAGGTTGAGCTAGCGACTATCTCAATATTAGTGATTGGAAATTTCGCTGCCAGCGGTTCAAGTATTTGCAAAAAATCATCACTGATTAAACTCTCATCAATCGCAATCACTAATTCATGTTCATATTCATTACTTAACGATTCGACCTTTTGGTCAAAGTACTTCTGCTGATGCAGCAAAGACCTTGCTATCGGTAGCAGTGCTTTGGCATTCTCAGTGAGTTCTGGCGTATTTTTTTCACGGCTGAATAAGTCTTGATTAATGGCTATTTCTAAATTGGCAATTGCTTGGCTTACCCCTGACTGAGCGCGCTTTAATTTACGAGCTGCTGCCGAGAAAGACCCGCACTCACACACCGTGACAAAAACTTTTAGTTGCTCAAAGCTGTACATGGTGACCTTAATATTAGCGGGGACAGCCCAAGCTATCACTATTCGTGATAGTTGTTAACTTTATTTCGACATCGCGCCTGTCATAATCACGCTTCTTTAATAAACGCTTTCGCGGAGAAATTGTATGAGTACGTTAGAAAGAGTCTTTCACTCTGTGTTATTTGAACTATTAGCCGTGACTTTATCAATAACAGGCTTAGCCATATTCACTGAGCATGAACTGAGTTCACTATCAGGAACCATGGTAGTTATAGCTACAATAGCGATGGTCTGGAACTATGGGTTCAATTTAATTTTTGATCGTTTTGCAACAGGCGAAAAAAATAGACGCCCATTGTCGTTGCGTATTGCTCATGTCATCTTATTTGAAGCAGGCTTATTAGTGTTAACCATTCCAGTAATGGCGTACATTTTGAATGTCAGCTTATGGCAAGCCTTTGTGATGGACTTAGGAGTAACTGTATTTATAACCATTTATGCATTTATCTTTAACTTTAGTTACGACCATATAAGAGTGATAGTTCGACAAAACCTAATGACTAGAAAACACATTGAAGCGCTACGGTAGAAATCAAAGCCACATAATCAGTACAAACGCAGAGTAAAAAGGAGCCTTAAGGCTCCTTAAATTAGTACATACTGAAGTGCTTAAACCCTGCGATATGGCAGGTATATAGGCTCCCACATGTGTTCAGCCAGCTCTTTTTCTATATCTTTACCGCTTAAACAGCCTTCTGGGTCGGTTAGCTGAATTTGCTCCAAAATAGCTTTTGCCACAACGCTAGACACGTCTTTTAACTTGCGCATTCTTGGGAATACGCAGCCGCTGTCTAAATCTTCTTGCGATACATACTCTGCCAAAGCAAATGAAGCGGTAGTGAACATTTCCATAGTGATTTTGCTCACCCCAGAAACGATAGTCGCTAAACCTACAGCAGGGAAAATAAATACATTATTACCTTGGCCAATACGGTAGGTTTGGCCTTTGTATTCAACGTCGTCAAATGGGCTACCAGTAGCCACAATCGCTTGGCCATTACTCCACTTGTATACGTCTTCTGGCAATGCTTCACAGTTGTCGGTTGGATTAGATAATGGAAACACCATTGGGCGTGTTGTATATTCCAGCATCTTCTTCACGTGGCTTTCTTTAAATGCACCACCCACGCCGCTACAGCCTAGCAATACGGTAACCGGCGTATTGTCGATAAGCTCGCCTAAGCTGGCTTTGCCTTCTTCGGCCAGTGTCCAGTTTTGTGCTAGCTCAAAAGGCTTGGCGTAGCGTTTTTTATATTCATCTAGATCAGCGCGATTATCAAATACTACCCCGCGAGAATCTAAAATGAAAATACGGTCTCGCGCCTCTTGATGATTAATGCCTTCTTTAAGAAGGCCTGCAAATATTTGGTCAGCAACGCCAACCCCACCCGCACCAGCGCCATATACCGCGTATACTTGCTCACCTAAGGTTTCATTCTTTATTTTAGTCGCGCCAATAACACCCGCTAGCACTACTGAACCCGTACCTTGAATATCATCGTTAAATGAAGGCAGCTCATCTTCATACTGAGACAAATTATCGAAAGCGTTAGATTTACTAAAGTCTTCCCATTGCAATACAGCTTCTGGGAAATGCAGCTTAGTTTGCGCCACAAACTTCTCGATGAAATCTTTATACTCTTGACCGCGCATCCGTTTTTTAGGAAGCCCTAAGTACATGGGGTCATCGAGTAAGTCTTGATTGTCGGTACCTACGTCTAGAGCAATAGGTAAACAGCGTGCTGGGTGGATGCCTGCGCCCAAGGTGTATAACGAAAGCTTACCAATAGGAATGCCCATACCGCCAATGCCTAAATCGCCTAAACCAAGGATGCCTTGGCTATCGGTAACAACGATAATTTTAATGTCTTTACCGGCAAAGTGACGCGCCATGTCGCCCATTTGATCTACATTCTCGGCGGTAATGTATAAACCACGGTCTTTTTGATAGCGGTGGCTAAACTCCTGACAAGCTTTGCCTACGGTTGGCGTATAAATAATGGGGGCCATTTCCTCGATATGGCGAGACACTAACGCATAGAACAAGGTCTCATTTCGGTCTTGTAGGGCTCGCAAATACTGGTATTGCTCGATATCGCTACAGGCGCTTAAAAACCCTTGGTAAACACGTTTTAATTGGTCTTCAAAGGTTTGCGGTTTAGGTGGCAATAAACCGGCTAAATTAAAAGCTTCACGTTCTTCAAAACTAAAAGCCGAGCTTTTATTTAAGGTTCGATCGTTAAGCAAAGCATTACCAGATAGTGAAACAGGGCGAAACTCATTCCCGTTTTCATCTTTCCAGCGTAAATATTTACCAGTGGCCATGACGTCCTCCAAGACAGCGAGTGAAAAAAATCGCGCAAAAGGTAAATGATAAATGATCCCGCTGATTCTGTACGCTATTTCCTTAAAAAACGGCCTTTTTTTTGCACCCACTTCGGCAATATGCAATATCCCTAATTTTTAACACGAAGCAATGACAACAAATTGGCCAAGCTGATATACAATTTAACCTATTATTCTTACTAAATGATTTCGCTTTGAGACAATCTCCTTTTGAAGTTAAACGAAACTTCATCATTAAATTGGGTAAAGCCCTGCACAAATATGGAACCCCTGCATTTCGCTTGGAATCTCACCTACGCAATGTGGCTGAGACTCTAGGTTTAAATGGCTATTTTTTGGTAACCCCAACCTCGCTAACATTTGTATTGTGGGCGCCTGATGATACGCAAGAATACAACTATGTGATGCGGGTAAAACCTGGTGAAATCGATTTAGGCATGCTGGCCAGAACCAACCAGTTAGTCGTTAAAGTGAGTAACGAGGAGATTAGTTTAGGCGAAGCCATGGATGCGTTAAATCGCTGGGAACAATATCCTGCTGTTCATTCACCACTAACCATGTTGCTCGCTTTTGCCGTTACCGGTGGCGCATTTGCTATGCTAATGTCGGCCAACTGGACCACTATTTTGTGGGCTAGCTTACTCAGTATTATTTCATTTTATCTAGCCTACCGCGCTGAGCATTCAAAAGGCATCAATGAAGCCTTGGAGCCGGTAGCTGCGCTGCTCTGTTCATTTATAGCAGTAAGCATCGCCCAACTAGAGCCACAGATAGATATACCGATCGTTATCCTTTCCTCGATTATCATCTTTATACCCGGATTATCACTAACCCTAGGTTTAAGCGAATTAGCCGCGAGAGAGTTAATTTCAGGCACAGCTAGAGTGATGGATGGTGTAATGGTGCTGTTTAAGCTCTATTTTGGCGCCGTATTGGGGATGGCTATTGGTTCGTTGGTATGGGGGCAGGTAGACCTGCATGTTGTAACGGTAAGCGACTGGTGGATAAAGTGGCTAGGGGTAGTGTTATTATCTTTGGGACTCACCATTGTGTTTAAAGTGCGCCGTAAAGATATGGTTTGGGGAGTACTGTCGGGGGTGATTGCTTACGCAGCGGCCTTTGCGGGTAGTTTCTATTTAGGCGATGCTCTAGGCCCCTTTATTGGTGCATTTGTCGTGGGAGTATATGCAAACCTGTTCGCAAAGCTGACCAAGTCGCCTGCATCAGTGGTATTACTACAAGGAATCGTATTGCTGGTCCCAGGGAGCAAAGCCTATATCAGTTTAAATTCGATGGTACTGGGTCAATCGATGGTGAGCATTCCAAATATTGGTTCACAAACGTTTTTGATTTTCATGTCTATAGTGGCCGGCATTCTGTTCGCTAATGTTGCAGTCCCTCAGCGCAGCTCTCTTTAAACATAACAATAAGCGATGATTACCATCGTGAAACAGTAGAAATGAAAAAAACGCTTAAGCTAGCACGGGCTTAAGCGTTGGAAAATTGTCGAACATTAATATGTAAATTCACTAGACCAAATAACTGAATAATTAAGTCCGACATCACCTAAATCGATACTTTAACGAGAACTTCTATAAAAATTACTCTGCAACTTCGCCATTTTCAGGCTGAACGTTGATTTCTATGTTGGCAAATTCGGCTTGACTCAAAACACCATCATTATCGGTATCAAGCTCAGCCCACACTTCTCCCAGAATAGGTAACTGTGCCGCTTCCTCTTGGCTTACTACCATATCTTGGTTGGTATCTAAGTCATTAAATACGTCACTATTTGCTGAAGCAAGGCTTGCGACACATAGGGCTAACATTGGAAAAGTATATTTAATTTTCATGGTAAAACTCCTTTTAAAAATCTATTACATTGGTTTTGACATCGGTATGGCTACTCGCTTAATAAGCAGCGCGGCAATAGACATATAGCAAGGCTTGAACCAATATTTAAAAAAAGATAAAAAACAATAACTTAATACCGAAACTCTAGTTGACAGCGCTATAAAGCTGTTGCTGTTTAGAGACACCTTTTTTGCCAAACAAACAAACAAACACGCCAGCACTGACTTAGGGGGTGTCTCTATATTGCGCCACCTTCGTGGCTACACTTTAGCCAAAGGTAAATTACAGCAATAAATTCAATAGCTTAATTAGACCATGGCGAGATAATCACTGAGTGCTACACTGGCTGTAACAGCCTAGTGGAAGGAAGCCCCATGTTGATTCGTAGTGTATTAGCCCTACTACTCACCTTTAATAGTTATGTCGTCGCAGGTAAACAAACTGCAGATTCGTTTGCACCTGAAGCCGCCAGTGGTTTGCAGAAAAAGCCATCAGTCATAGCCCACAAATTTATGGTCTCAGCCGCCAACCCTTTAGCTGTAGAGGCTGGTTACGAGGTATTGAAAGCTGGCGGTTCTGCGGTTGATTCAATGATCGCAGTGCAAACGGTGCTAGGTTTAGTTGAACCGCAATCTTCTGGTATCGGCGGCGGAGCATTTGTCGTCTATTATGACGCAACAAAGAAAGAACTAACCAGCTTTGATGCCCGAGAAACCGCGCCAGCAAATACCAATGGAACATTATTTTTAGATGATAACGGCCACCCCCTAAAGTTTTATGATGCTGTTGTTAGCGGCAGCTCTGTCGGTACTCCAGGGGTGGTAGCTTTATTTGAGAAGCTGCATATGGCTTATGGAAAAACTCAATGGGAGCGGTTATTTCAACCCGCAATAAGCTTGGCCAAGGAAGGATTTAGAGTAAGCCCCCGCTTAGCCTTATTGGTGGCTGGCGATGAACAACGCTTAAAGCGCTTTAACAGCACTCGAGATTACTTTTTAAAGGGCGGAAGTCAGCCAATTAAAGAAGGTGATTTACTTAAAAATACCGATTACGCCACTACCTTAAGCTTAATCGCCTCTCAAGGGGCTAAAGGCTTTTACCAAGGTGATACCGCTAAAGCCATCGTTTCAGCGGTCCAGCAAGCCAGCGATAAATCGGGTTTATTATCTGAAGAAGACTTAGCGAATTATCACGTGATTGAACGGCCTCCTATTTGCGTCAGTTACCACCAATATTCCATTTGTGGCATGGGGCCGCCGAGCTCAGGGGCAAGTACTCTAGGGCAGATAATGGGCATATCTTCCTATTTCCCATTAAAACAATGGGGGCCGAATAATACCCAGAGCTGGCGGATACTGGGTGATGCCTCTCGTTTAGCTTTCGCAGACAGAGCGAAATACTTAGCCGATAGTGACTTCGTAGACGTGCCTACCACTGCTTTGTTAGACAAACAATACCTCACGCTGCGTGCAAAGTTGCTAGAGCAGGATAAGGCTTTAGAACACGCTCTTGCCGGTGACCTACTGTCATTAAGCGCTCAAGCGCTAGACCAATCAATAGAACTCCCCTCAACTAGCCACATAAGTATCGTTGATCAAGACGGTAATGTTCTATCAATGACCAGCAGTATAGAAAATGCCTTTGGTTCTAGAGTGTTGGTAAAAGGCTTTTTACTAAATAACCAATTAACCGACTTCTCCTTTGTGGCTGAGAAAAATGGTCAACTTGTGGCCAACCGAGTAGAGCCCAAAAAACGGCCACGATCTTCAATGGCTCCTACGATTGTCTTTGAGAATGATCTCCCCATTATCGCCATTGGTTCGCCAGGAGGCAGCAGCATTATAGGCTATGTCGCGCAAACCTTAGTAGGGCATTTAAGCTGGGGCATGAGCCTGCAGCAAGCTATAGAACAGCCACACCTCAACAACAGGTTTGGCACCTACGAACTAGAAGCCAATACCTCAGCCGTTCTACAACAAAACGCCTTAGAAGCCATCGGCTATAAAACACAAATTAAAGATATGACATCTGGTTTGCAAGGAATAAGGATCTACCCTGATAAACTAGTAGGAACATCAGACCCAAGGCGCGAAGGCATTGCCAAAGGAGATTAAAAAAACATCTAGAGCTGGTAGTTTTGCAAAAAGTTGTTACCTTTAGTTAACATGTGCAAGCCACTCCGCGAGATGATTTTGGACAGGCAAGGAAGATTGATGTCAAAAACTAAAGGGTTATACCTGCTAATTTTGCTTTTTACATCACTTATGTTGAGCGCCTGCGGTAACGATGACTCGGCCCCCAAAATCACGGTAGACGCGGGTCAAAACCTAAGTATCAACGAGAACCAAGTGGTTGAAGTAACGGGGGTCTTACAAGACCCGCGAATGAAGCTTTCTGGAGCAGCTTGGAGCCAGCGCTCAGGCATTAGCGTTGATTTAACTCATTCTAAAGACTTACTACTAACCTTTGTTGCCCCCACTGTTAGCCAAACCGAAATATTAACTTTTGAGTTAAGTGCAAGCTCTGAATCCGGCGAGCTCTACTCCGATACCCTTGAAGTAACAGTACTCAACGTTAATCAACCGCCGCAAATTGATTTAGTTGATACCCTGCAGGTAGCAGAACAACGCACAATTAAGCTACAAGCTCAGGTGACCGATGCAGATTCTGATAGTCAATCGATTACTTACCAGTGGCGGCAAATCCCCTTCAACAATCAAGCTCAGCTAACCACCTCTGAAACTAACACAACTGAATTAAGCGTAAATATTCCTGCGCTTAGTTCAGCGCAAAGTTATCAATTTGAGCTGAGTGTAAGCGATGAACAACAAGCCACTAATAGCAAAGTTATTACACTGGAAGCTTTCCCTGTATTACAAGGCAGAATTATAGATGATCCCATTAGCCAATCTACCGTTAGCTTAAAAGATTGGCATAGCGGTGCGCTGATAGCCGAGACACAAAGTGATGAGACAGGGTATTTTGAGTTTTTATTGGATAATACCAGTCGTTATTTTTTAGTTGAATCCAGTGGCGGTTTGATAAACGGTGAAGCTTTTCTTGGTAGATTGAGCAGCGGATGCGAATTAACGAACCGAAAACAATGTAACCTTACGCCAATTTCTAGCCTAATACTGAACTACGCAACAAGAAACGATTTACGAGAACTTAGTCAGCAAAGTCAGTGGGTAGATGATATTGAAGCACTCATTGGTGAGATAAGCCCAGACCCATTCCTAAGTGGCGAAAATAATAATATTAATGTAGCAAGCATTCGCACAATACTCGGAAGCCAAGGGGAAAACATTCAAACGTGGCTCAATCAAGTGGTTGATTACATCGATGAACCCAACAATAGCCAGTTCAAACAACAAATCGAACAATCTTTTAACTACCTGAACTTCCTCCCTATCGTTAACGCCGGTAACGACCAAAGCGTCAATGAACAAAGCATGGTAATACTGAATGCCAATGCCAGTGATATCAATGGCGCTATTGCTAGCTTCGCTTGGACGCAGCTTAGTGGTACAAACGTAAGTTTAAGTAACCCAAATACCGCGATAGCGAGTTTTGCCTCGCCGGCTGTGATCGCCGCAGAAACTTTAGTATTTCAAATAACAGTTGCAGATACTGAAGGGGGGATCGCTACCGACTCCGTCTCTGTTAGCGTAAACCCCATAAATACGGCCCCACTAATCGCCGATAGCGCAGCTCAAAGTGTTAATGAGCAAGCCAGCGTAGTGTTAAGTGTTGATGCTACCGATGTTGACGGCCGTATTGTTAGCTACGCATGGACACAACTTAGCGGCACAAACGTAACTCTAAGTAACACGAATACCGCTATCACCAGTTTTACCTCCCCCGCCTTAATCACGACAGAAAACTTGGTATTTCAAGTTCTGGTTACCGATAACGAAGGCATGAGCACAATTGGCATGGTTTCGGTCACGGTAAATCCGATAAACACCGCCCCAATAGCCACTGCAGGCGCAGATCAAACGGTGAATGAGCAAACCAGCGTAGTGTTAAGTGTTGAGGCTACCGATGTTGACGGCCTTATTGTTAGCTACGTATGGACACAACTTAGTGGTAGCAATGTAACCCTGAACGATGCTAATAGCGCTATAGCTGACTTTACCTCCCCTACCTTAATCGCGACTGAAAACTTGGTATTTCAAGTTCTGGTTACCGATAACGAAGGACTGAGAGCTAGCGATACGGTTTCAGTTAGCGTAAACCCAGTAAATACCGCTCCGATAGTCTCTGCCGGCGTTGCTCAAACTGTGAATGAGCAAACGAACGTGGCCTTGAGTGGCGTCGCCAGTGATGCCGATGGCAGTATCACCAGCTACGCTTGGGCTCAACTTAGTGGTAGCAGTGTAACCCTGAACGATGCGAATAGTTCAATAGCAAGCTTCACCTCACCAACCCTGACCACCGCAGACACCTTAGTCTTTCAGATTACCGTTACTGACGATGAAGGGGCTGTAATTAGCGATACGGTTTCAGTTAGCGTAAATCCAGTAAATACCGCCCCGACAGTCTCTGCCGGCGTTGCTCAAACTGTGAATGAGCAAACGAACGTGGCCTTGAGTGGTGTCGCCAGCGATGCCGATGGCAGTATCGCCAGCTACGCTTGGGCTCAACTTAGTGGTAGCAGTGTAACCCTGAACGATGCGAATAGCGCAAATGCAAGCTTCACTTCACCAACCCTGACCACCGCAGACACCTTAGTCTTTCAGATTACCGTTACTGACGATGAGGGGGCTGTAATTAGCGATACGGTTGCGGTTAGCGTAAACCCAGTAAATACCGCTCCGACAGTCTCTGCCGGCGTTGCTCAAACTGTGAATGAGCAAACGAACGTGGCCTTGAGTGGCGTCGCCAGCGATGCCGATGGCAGTATCACCAGCTACGCTTGGGCTCAACTTAGTGGTAGCAGTGTAACCCTGAACGATGCCAATAGCGCTATAGCAAGCTTCACCTCACCCACTATTATTGCCCCAGAAACCTTAGTCTTTCAGATTACCGTTACTGACGATGAAGGGGCTGTAATTAGCGATACGGTTGCGGTTAGCGTAAACCCAGTAAATACCGCTCCGATAGTCTCTGCCGGCGTTGCTCAAACTGTGAATGAGCAAACGAACGTGGCCTTGAGTGGCGTCGCCAGCGATGCCGATGGCAGTATCGCCAGCTACGCTTGGGCTCAACTTAGTGGCACAAACGTCAACCTGAGTAATCCTAATAGCGCAAATGCAAGCTTCACCTCACCCACTATTATTGCCCCAGAAACCTTAGTCTTTCAGATTACCGTTACTGACGATGAGGGGGCTGTAATTAGCGATACGGTTGCGGTTAGCGTAAACCCAGTAAATACCGCTCCGACAGTCTCTGCCGGCATTGCTCAAACTGTGAATGAGCAAACTAACGTGGCCTTGAGTGGCGTCGCCAGCGATGCCGATGGCAGTATCGCCAGCTACGCTTGGGCTCAACTTAGTGGCACAAACGTCAACCTGAGTAATCCTAATAGCGCAAATGCAAGCTTCACCTCACCAACCCTGACCACCGCAGACACCTTAGTCTTTCAGATTACCGTTACTGACGATGAGGGGGCTGTAATTAGCGATACGGTTGCGGTTAGCGTAAACCCAGTAAATACCGCTCCGATAGTCTCTGCCGGCGTTGCTCAAACTGTGAATGAGCAAACTAACGTGGCCTTGAGTGGCGTCGCCAGCGATGCCGATGGCAGTATCGCCAGCTACGCTTGGGCTCAACTTAGTGGCACAAACGTCAACCTGAGTAATCCTAATAGCGCAAATGCAAGCTTCACCTCACCAACCCTGACCACCGCAGACACCTTAGTCTTTCAGATTACCGTTACTGACGATGAGGGGGCTGTAATTAGCGATACGGTTTCAGTTAGCGTAAACCCGGTAAATACCGTACCGACAGTCTCAGCCGGCGCGTCCCAAAGTGTTAATGAGCAAACTAGCGTGGTGATATACGCAGACGCCAATGATGCCGATGGCAACATTGCCACCTATAGTTGGACACAGCTTAGTGGTACGAACGTAAGCCTGAGCACAGCAGATAAAGCAATAGCAAGTTTCACCGCCCCTACTCTCTTATCTTCTGAGACCTTAGTATTTCAAATAACAGTGACCGATAATGAAGGCGAGAGTGTTACCGATACCCTTTCAATTAGCGTAAACCCAATAAACACTGGGCCAATAGTGACTACTGGAGCAGATCAAAGTGTTAATGAGCAAACTAGCGTGATGTTAACCGTGAACGCTAGCGATGCCGATGGCAATATTGCTAGCTATACCTGGACACAGCTTAGTGGCACCAATATAAGCCTGAGCGATGCAAACACCGCAATCGCTAGTTTTACCTCCCCCACTATAGTGACATCAGAAAATTTGGTCTTTCAAGTACTCGTTACCGATAACGAAGGTGAAAGTCAAATCGGTTTGACACGAGTAACTGTAAACCCGGTAAATACCGCCCCAACTGTTTCAGCAGGTAACGACCAAACTATTGATGAACAAAACAATGTATCGCTGAATGCAACAGCCAACGATACCGATGGCAGCATTGCCACTTATCAGTGGCAGCAAACCGCTGGAGTGACAGTTAGCCTACAAGATGCCAATACAGAAAATGCCAGCTTTATAGCCCCTGAAGTGAGCGGCGATAGCGTTGTACAACTTGAAGTAACCGTAACAGACAACGAAGGGATTAGCGTCAGTGACAACGTAAGTATTACCATTGCTAATAACTTCTCCCCCACGGCTGACATTATCGCTCCCATTCTGGTAAGGGAAACTGAATTAGTTGTATTAGACGGCAGCGGATCGACTGACACTGAAACAGCAAATTTGCAGTACGAATGGCAACAAACCGACAATAGCGGTATTAGCATTGCTTTTGCAGATAGTAGCCTTGAACAACTTCAATTTACTGCTCCAAATGTTACCACTTCGATAGTAGTCGCTATTTCCTTAACAGTCAGCGATGAAGGTGGCAAAACCGCGACTAACGAAGTAAGC
Source organism: Agarivorans sp. TSD2052 (assembly GCF_023238625.1). Taxonomy (NCBI): domain Bacteria; kingdom Pseudomonadati; phylum Pseudomonadota; class Gammaproteobacteria; order Alteromonadales; family Alteromonadaceae; genus Agarivorans; species Agarivorans sediminis. Next base: position 1,115,272 of record NZ_CP096670.1, on the reverse strand, counting down.
ATTGCGCTAACGCCAAGTAATACCAACTTAGCGCCAATTAACGATACTGGGATTAGTACCTGTGCAGATTATGCCTTCGGCGCCAGTGAGTCTCATCAAAATTCAGTTGATTGTAATCTGACCACCGATGCCGATGGTGACTCGGTCCCTCAAGATCAAGACGGTCACGTTGGAAGAGACATTAACGCCTCAAATAACGATGATGGAAAACTCGGCTTTAGCTTTATTAAATTAGATAGCCAAGGGCAAGCTCTAAATGCAGATGCCACCTCTTGGTCCTGTGTATTAGATACTGTGACTGAGCTAATATGGGAGGTCAAAACCACCGACAGTGGCTTACAAGACATTCACCATAACTATAGCTGGTTAGACAATAACAATAGCCAAAATGGCGGCAACAGTGGTGGCGCTGATGCAGGTAGTTGCGTAGGTACATGTGATACCGAAAGTTATGTGAATAGCGTAAATGCCCTAAGTTTGTGTGGTTTAACTAACTGGCGAGTGCCTGCATATCCAGAGCTACAATCCTTAGTTGACTATAGCCAAACTAATTTCGCCATAGAAAACGATTACTTTCCAAACACAGATAACGATGGGTACTGGACATCAACCACGCTATCCCAATTCAACAGTGCAGCATGGAGAGTGAATTTCAATTTAACTATTGATAGACTTCCATTTGCGCTTAAGTCTACCACTTTACCTGTGAGGCTAGTTCATGACCTTCCTTAAACTGAAATTGAACACCGCGAATTCCGATACGCAATTATCAAGAAATTTCTCTCTTGGATGCTTAGTCATTGTTACCGCTTGTTTGTTAACACCTCTACCCGCTCTCAGTGCTAGCATTTGCTTGGCATCATCACCATTAACTGCGCCAGATAGCCGCTTTGTTGATAACAACGACCAAACTATTTCAGACCAAGAAACCAATTTGATGTGGGCACGCTGTAGCGTAGGAAGAACTTGGGATGGCAGCACCTGCACTGGTGCAGCGCTAAGCCTAACCTGGAAACAAGCCGTTGAAGAGGGCCCCAACTCAACACTCGCTGGATACAACGATTGGCGCCTACCTAATGTAAAAGAACTCAGCCACCTAATAGAATACAGCTGTTATGACCCAGCGATTAACGAGAACATCTTTCCCTCTGCTTTAGGGGTTTCGATACCTTATTGGACAGCAACCCCTGATAGCCTTACTACAACCAAAGCTTGGTTTATCAAATTTATTAGTGGCGAAATAGACTTAGATAAAAAAGACGATGATTATGCAGTGCGCTTAGTAAGAGGCGGATTGTAAATCACAAAATATAAAAAAAGCGCCGTGAGGCGCTTTTTATTTAGATGATTCGATGTTCATCTAACATCGCTTGGCGAGCCTTTTTCTTTTGCTCTACCAAGGCCATTTTAGCTTTACGTTTATCGCAAGGTTCGGGGCAGTCGCAGACTTTCTCAATACCTAAAGCAGCAATACCACCACAGCTTCCGCTAATGGTTTTCTTTTGAAAAATGTAACCCACCGCCATAGCAGTGATAACCACTAAAAAGAATACAAAGGTCACTAAAAAATACGCCATTATGACTCCTAACTGCTATTGAACAACAAAGGGCACAAACGCCGAGCTGATATGCTCCACAAATTCATCCCCTTGTTTCTCGATAATATACACTGCTAACTGTTTATTTTCAGCAAAACGCATTGCCTGCTCAACCCCCATCACTGTAAACGCCGTAGCATAAGCATCGGCCATCATACTGGTAGGCGTAATCACACTGACCGAAACAATATGGTTAGCGATAGGCTTACCCGTATTCGGATTAATAGTATGTGAATATCTGACCCCGTCTTGCTCAAAATAATTTCGGTAATCACCCGAGGTAGCCAAACCATTATTGCCAGGCTCAATAATTTTTTGCACTGCGCGCTGCTCTGCCGAGGGTTTTTCAACCGCGATACGCCAGCCCACACCTTTGTCGTTGTGGCCTTTTAGGCGCAGTTCACCACCAATATCGACCATGTAGTTATGCAGCCCTTCGGCTTCCAGTAGAGCGGCAACGCGGTCTACCCCATGGCCTTTAGCAATCGCTGATAAATCCACATACAACTCAGGAAGTTCCTTAGATAGATTGCCATTGCTTAAGCTTAAATGCTGATAACCAATCTTGGCTTTAGCCTCTGCTAACTCTTGGTCACTTGGTCGCTGCTCAGGTCGCCCTTCAGGCCCAAACCCCCACAAATTAACCAGTGGGCCAACAGTTACGTCAAATGCGCCACCAGAGTCCTCTGAGAGCTGCAAAGAGGCTTCAATCACTAAGGCTAAGTTATCAGATATGTTTAAAGCTTGATCACTACGATGTTGATTAAAGAGCGACAACTCAGAATCAGGCATGTAGGTAGACATCTCTTGATTTACCTGCTGCAACACCTCATCAATTTTAGCCTGCATTACCTCACCAGCAGGCAAACTTGCAGTTGGTTCAGCTAGCTTCACTTGGTAATAGGTTCCCATAGTGCGCCCCTCAATTTGTAAGGTATACAAATTGTTTTGCTCACTACAGCCACTAATAAAAAAGGCTAGCCCAAGCAAGGCTAGCCAATAATGCTTAACGAAACTCACCGTTTAGCCACCAAAGTCATCAAGTAGAATGTTTTCGTCTTCCACACCTAAATCTTTAAGCATGTTAATAACGGCAGCATTCATGACAGGAGGACCACACATGTAGTACTCACAATCTTCTGGGGCGTCGTGGTCACGTAAGTAGTTTTCAAATAACACGTTATGGATAAAGCCTGTTTTACCTTCCCAGTCATCGCCTGGTTGTGGATCTGACAAAGCAACGTGCCATTCAAAGTTCTCATTTTCGCGGGCTAACATATCAAAATCTTCTTCGTAGAAGATTTCACGACGTGAACGCGCACCATACCAGAAACTAATTTTACGCTTCGAGCTTAATCGCTTAAGTTGATCAAAGATGTGTGAACGCATTGGGGCCATACCCGCACCACCACCAATAAAGACCATTTCAGACTCAGTCTCTTTAGCAAAGAACTCACCAAATGGACCAGAGATAGTGACTTTATCACCCGCCTTAAGGTTAAAGATGAACGAAGACATTTTACCACATGGCAGGCTCATGTTATTTGGCGGTGGCGTAGCAATACGCACGTTCAACATGATGATGCCTTCTTCTTCAGGGTAGTTGGCCATTGAGTAAGCACGAATGGTTTCTTCGTCTACTTTTGACTCTAAGTTAAAGAAACCAAAGTGTTCCCAGTCGCCACGGTATTGTTCTTCAACATCGAAATCTGAATACTTGACATGGTGAGCAGGGGCTTCAATTTGAATGTAACCACCGGCACGGAACGGCACCGATTCACCATCAGGGATCTGCAGCTTAAGCTCTTTAATAAAGGTTGCTTTATTATCGTTAGAGATAACTTCACAATCCCACTTTTTCACACCGAAGATTTCTTCAGGTAAAGAGATCTTCATGTCTTGCTTAACATTAACCTGACAAGCTAAACGTAAGCCAGTGGCTGCATCGCGCTTACTGATGTGATCCAATTCAGTGGGCAAAATATCACCACCACCTTCATGAATATGCACATGACACTGACCACACGAGCCACCGCCACCACAAGCAGAAGAAACAAAAATACCTGAATTACCTAATACGCCCAGTAGCTTGCTACCTGCTTGAGTGGTAATCGCTTTAGCCGGATCATCATTAATTAAAATATGTATTTCACCAGTACTTACCAGCTTAGACTTAGCAAACAAAATGATTGTTACTAAAGCCAAGACGAGCAAGGTAAACATGGTTACGCCGAGAATAATTTCCATCGACTAATTTTTCCTTGTAGTTATTGGCCGTCTTACAGCTGAACGCCAGAGAACGACATAAACGCCATCGCCATTAAACCTACAGTGATAAAGGTAATACCTAAACCACGCAGACCATCAGGCACGTCTGAATACTTCATTTTTTCGCGTATACCCGCTAGCGCAACAATCGCCAACATCCAACCGATACCACTGCCGATTCCGTATACCAAAGACTCGCCCAAGTTGTATTCACGCTGCACCATAAACGACACACCACCAAAGATGGCGCAGTTCACTGTAATCAACGGAAGGAAAATCCCCAGCGCTTGATACAAAGCAGGAAAGTATTTATCTAATACCATTTCAAGTATTTGAACTAAAGCAGCAATAACACCGATAAAGGTAATGAAGCCCAAGAAGCTTAAGTCTGCATCAGGTAATCCTGCCCAGTCTAAAGCGCCAGGAGCTAATAGATTAAAGTAGATGATTTGGTTCACTGGTACCGAAATACCCAGAACTACAATCACCGCTACACCTAAACCAAATGCGGTTTTAACTTTCTTAGATACCGCTAGAAAAGTACACATTCCTAACAAGAAAGCTAAGGCCATATTTTCAATGAAAATAGAGCGAACTAAGAGACTAATATAATGTTCCACTCGATTACTCCTTCGGCTCTACTTGCTCTGGGTATGCGGTACGCAAAGCCCAAATCAATAAACCAATGATGAAGAATGCCGAAGCAGGCAATAACAATAAGCCGTTGGGTTGGTACCAACCGCCGTTGTTAATTAGCGGCATAATCTCAATACCGAATAGCGAGCCAGAACCAAAGAGTTCACGCACAGCGCCTACCGACATTAGAATAGCGCCATAGCCTAAACCATTGCCAAGACCGTCTAAGAACGATTTGAAAGGAGGCTCTTTCATTGCGAAGGCTTCAGCACGCCCCATTACGATACAGTTGGTAATAATCAAACCAACAAATACCGAAAGCTGCTTAGAGATATCGTAAACCACCGCTTTAAGCACCTGGTCTACTACGATTACCAACGAAGCAATAATTGCCATTTGCACAATAATTCGCACACTGCTCGGAATGTGATTACGAATCATTGAAATAAATAAGTTGGAAAACGCAGTCACTACCATCACGGCGAGCGTCATTACAAATGCAGTTTCTAACTTACTGGTTACCGCTAATGCTGAACATACACCTAATACCTGTAAGGCAATTGGGTTATTCGCTATAACCGGTCCAAATAAAACCTTTTTGGTTTCCTTAGCATCAGCCATTGTTTAGTCCTCCCTGTTGCAATTTGGCCAGGAACTTACCAAAGCCTTTATCACTTAACCAAAACTTCAAGGTGTTATCGACACCATTGCTGGTTAGCGTTGCTCCTGATAACCCGTCGATTTCAGAAAGAGAATCAGCTGGCGCAGTACCTTTAATCACAGTGATCGCTGTTGCGCCACTATCATCAAATAACTTTTTGCCAACAAACTTTGCCTGCCATAGAGGATTAGCAACTTCACCGCCTAGACCTGGTGTTTCACCTTGGTCGTAATAAACGATCGCATCTACTGTATTACCGTCGGGCTGGATAGCAAGAAACGCATACATAGTTGACCATAGACCGCGCCCATGAACTGGCAAGATGATTCTACCAATATCACCCTGTGCATCTTTTACAAGATATACACTGGCTAAGTTTGAACGACGAACAATGCCTGCGGTATCTTCTTCACCAGATAAACGAATACTAGTGTTAGGATCTTTGGCTGATTTTCGTTGTTCAAAAGTAGCGGGGTCAACCTGACTAGCGTCAACAAATTCACCGGTGTCTAAATCAATAACACGCGGTTCAATCACCTCAAGGTAAACGTCAGCAACCTTGCGGCCCGCCAGTTCAACACCAGAAACGGCTAGAATATTTTTTTGTTTATCTTCTACAGCGTTCTGTTGCTGCATACCGCGCAAACCTACAGCTGCAAGCGATACAACAATTGAACACACTAAACTTACGCCAACCACAACCTTGATGGTTTTGGCTAAGGAATCATTACTGGCCATCGCGAGCAAGCCTCCGTTTGATATTGGCTTGAACTACAAAGTAGTCAAAAATAGGAGCAAACAAATTAGCAAACAAAATAGCCAACATCATGCCTTCTGGGAACGCTGGGTTAACCACTCGAATTAACACCACCATCAAGCCAATCAAGCCGCCATACCACCACTTACCTTTATTAGTAAATGAAGCCGATACCGGGTCAGTCGCCATAAAGAACATGCCAAGCGCAAAACCACCTAGAACCAAATGCCAATGAGGCGGTAGTTGGAACATTAAGTTACTGTCTGAACCCACAAGATTCAGTAGTAAACTGGTTGCCACCATACCCACTAATACGCCAGCGACAATTCGCCAAGAGGCAATGCGGGTGAAGATGAGGAACAAACCACCTAAAGCGAGTAAAAACGTTGACGTTTCGCCACTTGAACCTTGAATGAAACCGAAGAAAGCATCACTCCAAGTGATTCCCTGTGCGACGAGACCTTGCATACCTTCAGCAGCGACTACACTTAGTGCGGTTGCACCAGAGTAACCGTCTACAGCAGTCCAAACAGCATCGCCTGAAATTGCAGTAGGGTATGCGAAGAATAAAAACGCTCGACCAGCCAATGCAGGGTTTAAGAAGTTTTTACCGGTTCCACCAAACACTTCTTTTGCCACCACAACACCAAAGGTAATACCTAAGGCGACTTGCCATAAAGGCATCGTGGCTGGAAGGGTTAAAGCAAATAAAATCGAGGTAACAAAGAAACCTTCGTTAACTTCATGACCACGAACCGAAGCAAACAGAACTTCCCAAAATCCACCCACAGCAAATGCGGTAAGGTAGATAGGCAGGAAGAATATTGCGCCATAGATCATCGACGCTATCCAGCCAGCGTCAGCGCCCGTAGGCACACCTAACATGGCAATTAGCGCACCATGCCAATCATCAGGTACGGTTCCCGCCCCAGCAATAACGGCTTCGTTTGCTTGAATGCCCGCATTGTACATACCAAAAAACATCGCTGGCATGAGAGCGACCCAAACAAAAATCATGATACGTTTTAAGTCAATAGCATCACGAACGTGCGTGTTTTTCTTGGTAACTAAACCCGGCGAATATAAGAATGTCGCTGTAGCTTCGTATAAAGCAAACCACTTTTCGTGCTTACCACCCGGCATAAATTGTGGTTCAATCTTTTCAATATAATCTTTAATACTGCTCATGCTTAACCTTCCTTCTCAATCTTGGTCAAACAATCACGAAGTACGCTGCCGTATTCGTATTTGCCAGGGCAAACAAAAGTACAAAGAGCTAAATCTTCTTCATCAAGCTCCAAACACCCTAACTGCTGCGCACTGTCGGTATCGTTTGACAACAAATCGCGAAGTAACAATGTTGGAAGAATATCAAGCGGCATCACTCGCTCATATTGACCAATTGGCACCATTGCTCGAGAACTACCACCAGTGGTTGTAGTGAACGGGAACAATTTGCTCTTATTTAGGCCTGAGATAAATATGCGCGCTAGAGAGAATTTATTAGTACCAGGCACAGCCCAACCCATAAATTCTTTTTCATAGCCTTCTTCTAAAGCCACGACTTGTTGATGGTATCGGCCAACAAAAGCATGAACTCCAACAGCATGATTACCTAGCAGTACACCACCTGAAATCACTCGATGTTCACCATCGACCAATTCACCGTCAATTAACTGCTGAATGTCTGCTCCCACTTCGGTGCGGAGCAAACGAGGCTCTTTTACTACAGGCCCTGCTAAAGCAATCACACGTTGATTGTACAGTTTACCGCTTGTCACTAAATGACCGATAGCAATCACTTCTTGATAGGCAACAGACCATACTGTGCGTTGGGCACTAGCAGGTTTAAGAGTATGGATGTGGGTGCCGGCTAAACCCGCTGGGTGAGGGCCTGCAAATACATGTTCCTCTACTCGAGCAGCGTCTGACTGAGGTAAACTGTAGTCACCTTTACAAACGAAGACCTCACCATCAGTTAAGCGAGACAAAACACGTAAGCCGCTAAGATAAGCGCTTTCGTTTTGCTCAATAATCACTTTAGGATCAGCCGCAAGGGGGTTAGTATCGATGGCGGTAACAAAGATAGCTGAAGGTGTTGAGCCTACAGCAGGTACTTTGCTATAAGGACGAGTTCTAAAGCCAACCCATTGGCCAGACTTCACTAACTTGTCCACAATCGTTGAGCGCTCAGCGCTATCGATTTCTGCATCGCTTAAAGCGCCAAAATCTATGCTATCGCCTGTTTGTTTTTCAATAACAACAGACTGCAATACACGTTGGGCACCACGGTTAATTTCTTGAACAACGCCAGCGCTAGGTGCTGTAAACACCACTCCGGGGTTCTTCTTATCTTCGAACAACGCCTGGCCTTGGCTTACCACATCACCCACTCGCACTTTCATAGTTGGGCGCATGCCCACATAATCTTCGCCGAGTACAGCCACTCTGGTAACAATAGACGCGTCTACTATTTGCTGTATGGGACCGCCTTTAATAGGCAGATCTAATCCTTTTTTTATTGTAATCATACTCTCTTACACATGTGTTGGGTCGGAAGACGAGCGATGATTTCCGTTTAACTTTTGCACTAAAAAATAAGTACTCAACTAACAAGTCATAGACAATTAGCTAACAAGCCACAGAAATCGTGTGTATTCTAGCACCAATTAAACCTATTTCTCCAAAGAAAAAGGCCAAAAATATAACCTATTCGACTTAAGTGTTAGAGGTTTGTTAACAGAGTTAAACCATCAGCTAACTATTGAGCAAACCAACCTTAAGTCTAATTGTCATTTTTAATCACTACACCCAGCCTATTCTATGGCGGCCGGTAGCAATTCAATTTGGTTATATTTTTTAACGCCGAATTGAAAACGCTGGTAACTATTTAAAACTTTCTCAAAAAATGGATCCTTTGCCGCCAGCTGTTCCAGCACAGTATTACTGAAGCCTTTAAGCTCCTGCAATATTTGTGGAGAGAACGGCAACAGTTCAACGCCGTGTTCATTTGCCAGTACATCTAATGCTTCAATATTGTAGGCAACATACTCATTTAGCGTAGCTTGATTGACCACTTTAGTGGCATTTTCCACAATTCTTTGCAAGTCAGCAGGCAATGAAGCCATCGCCTTGCTATTAATAATAAACTCTAAGGTAGTGCTAGGCTCATGCCAACCGGGATAATAATAGTATTGAGCCACCTTATGAAAACCAAAGGCTAAGTCATTGTAAGGGCCCACCCACTCTACAGCATCTAACTCACCCGATTGTAACGCTGTATACAATTGTCCTGCGGGCAAATTGACAGCCTGCCCTCCTGCCAACTCCAGCACCTTTCCGCCTAGACCCGGCAAACGCATTTTTAGGCTTTTAAAATCACTAATGGTGGTGATTTTTTTGTTGTACCACCCCCCCATTTGCGCATCGGTATTGCCACCTGGAAAGGGTATCAGATTGTGCGGGGCGTATAATTCGCGCCATAGCTCTAAGCCACCGCCTAAATATAGCCAGGCATTTAGCTCTTTGGCCCGCATGCCAAAAGGTACCGAACTAAAAAAAACCGTAGAGGGTAGCTGATCCTGCCAATAATAAGCAGCACTATGCCCCATTTCGGCCTCGCCTGCCGATACCACGTTAAAAACATCCAGTGCAGGATATAATTCACCCGCGCCATAAACATTTATCGCTAGGCGACCGTTACTCATGGCGTTCACTTCTTCAGCGAAGCGGTCCGGGGCAGATCCCAAACCCGGTAAATGCTTGGGCCAAGACGTAACTAAGGTCCAAGTAAAATCAGCGGATTGCTGTTGTGAATCGATACCTTGGCGATCATTGCAAGCACTTAAAAATACACTAAGCAGAACAACCTTTACATATACCCGCATTAAACATTCCTTATTTGATGCAGCAATTGTGTGTAGCTTCAGCTATTAGTTTAGCTGCCTCCGCGACATTGCGGTGAGTCTGGTGTCTGTTGTTGCTCTGCCCATTGGCTTGAAGTGTAAGTGTGCATAGCTAAAGCATGAATGTCATTTTTTAACTCTTCGGCTAAAACTTGATTGACAGCTCGGTGGCGCTGCAACAATCGCTTACCCTCAAATTCATCGCTGACAATCGTAACTTTGAAATGACTTTCAGATCCAGCGGGCACGTTATGCATGTGACTTTCGTTTTTCACCTCGAGATAGCGAGGTGAAAATTGTTGCTGTAGCTTTTCATTGATGAGTGTTTCAACACGCATAGTTTGTCCCTGTAATATTTAGCTCACTGGCATTGTATAACGAAACGTAAAATTGATCCTTGGCTGTTTCACTCGCAAGGCTTTGGGCAAACAATGCTGCCACTGCTGTTGGCATAATCGGTTCATAAGCAATAGATCACCACTCTCCAATTGATACTCTATTTTTTGCTTATCCGCTCTATGGCGAAACAAAAAGCGTCGCGATGCCCCTATACTCAAAGAGGCGATTATCGGTCTTGTTCCTAGCTGTTTTTCATTGTCGCTATGCCACCCCATGTAGTCGCTACCATCACGGTAGTAGTTGAGCAGCACGCTGTTGAACGGTTGCTTTGCTTTTTGTTGTACCGCTAACTTTATTGGCAACAAAAAGCTGGGCCAAGGCAAAGGTTTACGCCATTCGCCAGAATAACGATAGGCTGTATCAGCGTCCCCTACCCAAAGCGATAAACGCGGCTCTAAGCAAGATTTACCAAACATCTTGATGCTGTGTTGTTGCCATGGCAGTTGTTGACGCATCTTTTGATAAACCAAAGCGGCACTCTCGGCGCGCAGCCAATGCTGGTAATGAACCAGCTGTTTTGTTGCAATGTCTTCTGTTAGCGCCACTTACCACAACCTAGATTCTACATGGGTGTTACTTTAGTTTAGCCTTCAACTTAGTTACACTGCAGCCACTATTCAAGGTCCGTATCTTACAAATCCACTATGAGTCAAAATTTGCAAATAAACACGCTCAATTTACAGCTCTCTCGCTACCCCCAAGCAGCCTCTAGCGATTTACGAGCTTGGAATGCTGCCGACGAATTACTGGTAGAGTTTATAGATAACTTGGATGAAGCGCCGGCAACTATTTTGCTGCTTAACGACGAATTTGGCGCTTTGGCCTGCGCCCTAATGGCCCATTATCGTTTTGCCAAGTCGAACATATACTGGCTAAGTGATTCATTTGTTGCCCGGCAAGCACTGACGCAAAACCTGCAAGCTAACCAACTAAACAGCGATCAGCGTTTAACAATCCTTGCTAGTACCAGCGCTATGCCAAAAGCTGATTTGGTGTTAATGCGCTTACCAAAAAGCCTGAACTATCTAGAACAACAGCTCATTGGCCTACAAGCCAGCTTGTCCGCAGAGTCACAATTTGCTTGTGGGGCGATGTTGAAAGGCCTGCCAAAATCGGTATTTGGTTTATTTGAAAAACACATCGGTAACGTCAGTACTTCTCTGGCTAAAAAGAAAGCCCGCTTACTATTTGGTCACTACACTGGTGTACAATCAACATCGCCCTATCCTAAACGTTGGCAAATTGCCGATTATCAATGGCAACTCAATGATCACGCTAATGTGTTTTGCTTTGGCAAACTGGATATAGGTACACGTTTTATGCTGGAAAATTTGCCACAAGGCGAATTTGAATCGGTCATCGACCTAGGTTGCGGCAATGGTTTATTAGGTTTACGCGCTCTAAGCCTATACCCAAGGGCTACTGTCAGCTTTTGCGATGAATCTCTGATGGCGCTAGCATCGGCAAAAAACAACATAAACCTAAACCTACCAGAGCAACTTGAACGTTGCTCATTTAATCATGATAATGCGCTGCAACATCAAGCCGACCAAAGTGCCGATTTGGTGCTGTGCAATCCCCCCTTCCATCAACAAAACACTATTTCAAGCCATATCGCTCAGCAAATGTTTAAAGATGCCAAACGTTGTTTACGCTCCGGCGGCAAGCTGATTGTGGTCGCCAATCGACACTTAGGCTATCACCCACTACTAAAATCTTACTTTGGCGGTTATAAGTTGCTGGCGAGCAATAACAAATTTGTTATTCTGAGCAGCACTAAGCGTTAAACAACCCATTAAGGTGGACTACTTGAACAAGCAATTATTATTGCCAGCCCTGTTGCTAGGCGGATTATTAGGGCTTAGCGCCTGCAGCAGTACGCCCCAGCAAGTGCAGTTAACCCCGCAAATTCAACTCGATAGCGTGCCGCAACATTCAATTATTGCAGCCATCAAATCACAAGATCTTCGTCCTAATCGCTTTTTAATCAGCATTCATCAACAGGGTGAAGAACAAGCTGAGCTGATCGCCAGTGGTGATAATCTGCGTCAAACGATCGAGCTACAATTATCCGCTGCTTGGCAGCAGCAAGGCTTGGGTTTTGTACCTGAATCGCCAAACACCATCACTATCGACATACTCGAACTGGCTAGCGAAGTCGAAGAAAGCAGCGTAAAACATACAGCAAGCTCTACCATGCGGCTTAAGGTCACCGTTGATACGCCGCATAAAACCTTGGCCAAACAGTTTCGTTCTACCCACACCAACGAAGGCGCGTTCTCGGTTAATGTAAATAAACAAGCAGTAGCCATGAGCCAACAGCTTTCTGAATTACTGACTCAAATAGTCAACGACCCCCAACTAATTGAAGTTTTGGAGTATCAAAAATGAATTGGCGTCTAATTCGCAGTACCTTTATATCTTTATGTTTAGGCCTAGCAAGTCTTCCTAGCTTGGCGCAAACGATAAAGTTTGTGACTAACCAAGGTGAGTTTGAAATGGCGCTAAACGCAGAAGCTGCCCCAAAAACAGTCGCTAATTTTCTACGTTATGTTGAAGACGGCAGTTATAAAGGGACTTTATTTCATCGCACTATCCCCAATTTTATGGCGCAAGCGGGTGGCTACTCGATCAATTACGAGCAAATTGATGTATACAATCAAATTGAAAATGAATCGAAAAATGGCTTGAGCAATAAACGAGGCACCGTCGCCATGGCCAGAACCAACGCGCCTCATACTGCAACTCGCCAGTTTTTCATCAACGTCATCGACAATGCCTATCTTGATGGCAGCCCTAATAAGTTTGGCTATACCGTATTTGCCGAGATAACGTCAGGTATGGACATCGTTGATAAAATTGTAAACCAACCTACAAAAACTGGTCCTATCCCTGGAATGCGTAATGTTCCCATGGAAAAAGTCATTATCGAAGATGTTGTAGTGGTTGGCGCAGAACAGCCTTAACCCCGTCCCTAAATCAAACCGAGTAATAAATGAACTCATCGCTAAATTGGTCACAAACCTTACGTTCTTATTTAGATAAGAGATTGCTTTGGGTATTTATGCTCGGTTGTGCCAGCGGATTTCCGTGGGTACTCATTGGTTCCAATATGTCAGGCTGGCTCACCGATGCAGGTTTATCCCGCTCAGCTATCGGCTTCTTCGGCTCGGTATTTACGGTTTACGCCATTAATTTTTTATGGGCCCCCTTAGTTGATAGAGTAAAGCTTCCCGTATTACATGCTTGGCTCGGTCAACGCCGCAGTTGGATCTTCCTCTGTCAGGCCATTGTATTAATCTGTACCTTTGGCATAGCCCAGTTCGACCCTGCCAATAGCTTGATGTTTACGTCTTTATTGGCCCTATGCATCGCCACGGCATCTTCTACTCAAGACATTGCCATTGACGCATACCGAATCGACACTTTCTCTAATGGTGACTCACATCAACTCCCACAAGCCTCAGCGATGGCAGTTATTGGTTGGTGGACCGGTTATTCGCTGCCCGGCTACCTTGCCTTTGTCAATGCCGATCAAATTGGCTGGAACGGCGTGTACCTAGGCATGTGTTTTATCGTGGCGCTGTTAATGCTGTTTACAGTATTAGTTAAAGAACCCGTTACTAACCGTGACGCGCTGCAGCAACTAGCCGAAGCTCGCCATGCCGAATACCTTGGAACTAAATCCCCCTTAGTCGCTTGGCTAACCGTAACCGTAGCCGAACCCTTTCTCGACTTTTTCCGTCGCAATGGGGTACGCGTAGCCATTACCCTGCTGTTATTCGTCTTTTTGTTCAAAATTGGCGAAGCCTTCTTGGGAAGAATGTCGATCACCTTTTACCGTGAAGTGGGCTTTAGTAATGAGCAAATCGGCTATTACTCAAAACTAATAGGCTGGGGAGCAACCGTATTATTCACCTTAATCGGCAGCGCCTTTAACGTGCGCTTTGGTATAATCAAAGGTCTAATTATTGGTGGCGTGGCAATGTCTGCCAGTAATTTAATGTTTGCCTGGATAGCCTCAACAGGCCCTAACGAACAGCTATTTTTAGCCACTATTATCGTAGACAACTTTACCAGCGCATTTGCTACAGTGGCCTTTGTGTCATTTTTAACCGTTCTTACAGGCCAAGCCTTTTCAGCAACGCAATATGCACTGCTGGCGAGTTTAGGAAACCTAGGACGAACAACGCTGGCTTCTTTCAGTGGCAGCTTAGCCGATTATTTGGAGTCGTGGCCGCTATTTTTCATACTGACAGCGGTGATGGTGATTCCAAGTCTAATCATGCTAATAAGCTTGCGTGGTTACTTCACTAAAATATTGCAGCATAACGAAGACAGTAAACGGAACGCTTAACCGGCTTTAAGTTTTGTTGGGCTGCAAGCGCCTGCGTAACAACTGCCTAATACTGTGGCTAGGTGCTGCTTGTATTGCCAGTTTGGCATTTCTAGCAGCGGATGCGTTATCCCCGCAGCGGTATTGCAAATCAGCAACTACCGCATACCAATGATAAGACTGCGCCAACCAACTAGGAATATCGGCCAATTGCAGGGCTTGTAAGCCTGCTGCTGCGCCCTGCCACTCGGCCAATGCTATCGCCTTATTCAAACTATGCATTGGCGATGGTGCGAGCTGCTCTAAAAGTTGGTAGCAATCGACAATCTTATGCCAACGAGTTTGCTCGAAAGAGCCGGCCAGACAATGCTCGGCTGCAATACTCGCCTCCAGATGATAACGGGATAGTCGCTCACCTTGCGCCGACTGTTGTAGATAAGCAACCGCTAGGCTTATTTGCGATTGACTCCATAGGCCTCTATCTTGCTCGGCCAGCAATAATAACCCCGAATCATCTTGCCGAGCATTCAGTCTGGCGAGATTAAAATACATCAAAGCTAACAAGGCATAACTATCAGGTTTATCTCCCACTCGACTGTCAGCGAGTAAGCCAAGTAAACGGGTTGCTTCTTCACACAAATCTTGGCGAATAGTGTGATCGACATGAGATGACAAATAACCTTCAGTAAACATCAGGTATAACACACGGTATACGTTGTTTAACCTAGCCTTCATGTCTTGTTCGCTCAAATGGTCTACATCTATCGCTTGGTTTTTCAGATACAGCTTTGCGCGGCTGAAA
Organism: Agarivorans sp. TSD2052; assembly: GCF_023238625.1. Lineage (NCBI taxonomy): Bacteria > Pseudomonadati > Pseudomonadota > Gammaproteobacteria > Alteromonadales > Alteromonadaceae > Agarivorans > Agarivorans sediminis. The sequence continues at coordinate 1,099,910 of NZ_CP096670.1, read as the reverse complement.
CGTTTATAGGCATTGTCTTCACTTATATACAAACGTATCGAAGCCTCTTTGATGCTAAACCCACATAGGCTTTTTAGGGTAAACACTAACTGTGATTCAGGGGGTATTGCATCGTTACAGGTTACGAACAACATGCGTAACAATGCGTCACTTAACTCTCCGGCTAGTGGTGGTTCTGGAAACTCTTCTTGAAGATTTTCAATGCTGATAGAAAAAGCCGACTGTTTGTCTGCTTGACGCTGCCTCGAACGAAACTCAGACAATAGAAAGCGATGAGCGACCTTATACAGCCATGCTGAAGGGTTATCGGGTATTCCATCTTTATGCCAATGATCTATCGCTTGCACCATTGACCACTGCACAGCATCTTCAATCAACTCGACACCCGCTATTCCAAATCGACGCACTAATAACGCCACAAGTTGTCCATACTCATGACGAAATAAGTGGTCTATTTTTGAAATGTGGCTCAAAGGCGACAAATTTCTCTAATCTCAATACTGGTTCCTTCATTACCGACCATTGGGCTAGCTTGTATGACGGCTATAGCCTGCTCCAAACTTTCGGCACTTAATGTCATATAACCTCCGATAATTTCTTTTACTTCCATAAAAGGGCCATCTTTTAAACTATCCTGCTGCACCACCGCTCCACTCGCCCCCAGCTTGCTCCCCATATCTAAAATATTGTCGGCAAACTGTTCCTGCCAAGCCTGATACTTAGCAAACATCAACTCCATGTCCGCTGGAGAAGGCTTTTCACAACCACCAGAACTACTGCGCAGAAGACACATATATTGTTTATTGCTCATAATTTAACTCCTTTAAATGTTATGTTCAGTCAGCCAGTTAAACGCCTCTGACACATTAATGACGCCTGGGCGTTAATAAGTTGGACAGATACATAAAAAAAACGCACTAAACCTAAGCCGTGATACCAGATAAAAACAATCTAGAGCATTAAGCCTACTCACTGTCGTTAATGATGATTTATTAAGCTTAGAGAAAATGACAAAAAGCTTTCAAGTATTTTCATGTAAAATAGCCACTGGCTGGTAAGTACATTGATTAGGCCAAACACATGTCTCATTCTGCGCGACCATTTGGAGAGCTATCTAGGGTGTCATTGATAACCGCAAAAATTTTGTCTTACCCTACTGCACTGGCGGGTTTAGCGCTGGCAATAGCCAGTTTAGGGCTAACTTGGGAAGGCTTGCTTGAGTGGAATGGTGCGATACAGCATGCTACCGCGATAATCGCCAGCCTATTGTTACTGCCAATATTAATTAAGTTTGTACTTAAGCCTTCACTGTTTTTTAAAGAGCTCGCTCATCCCGTTGCTGGAGCTATGCTACCGGTCATCACCATGAGTATTATGGTAATGGCCAAGTCATTGGCAGATATTGAGCAAAACTTAGCAGTAGTTGTCAGCTTTTCAGCCTTCGTGATTCAAATTGCGCTGTTTGTGGCCTTTAGCTATCAACGCTACCAAGACTTTCAATTAACTCAACTAATCCCTTGTTGGTTCATCCCTCCAATAGGTTTGGCGTTATTTGTGGTGGTAGCGCCTATCGCTTTACCACAAACCTTAAAGGCGATTATTTTGTATGGCGCGCTCATCGCTTACTTAATGTTATTGCCGCTAATTGTTTACCGACTTTACACTTACCCTATACCCGCAGAGTTAAAACCCCTTTTGGCGATTATGGCAACCCCCGCCAGTTTAATCTTGTTGGGCTTTTTGGTTTCAGGTTTACCTTTAACAATCACCTTAATGGCTCCGCTTACCTTATTGGCCTTGGTGATGACAATCGCCGTTTACTTTGCTTTGCTATCCCTGCTGAAATTACCCTTTAGTCCTAGTTATGCGGCTTTTACTTTCCCACTAGTGGTAAGCGCTACTGCTTTATTTAGTCTTAAGGGTTTTCTACAAGAGCAAGTGAGTGGTTCTCGTTGGCAAATATTAGCAAACGTTTTGCCCAACTTAGAGTTAATTATCGCAACAAGCATGGTGCTATATGTAGCGGCTTGCTATATCAAACATTACACCTTAACTCGCGCATAAAAAAAGCCGCTCTACGCGGCTTTACAACAACTAATACGCTAAACAATAGTTAATCGCGAAAGTTCTCAAACTGAAATGGTTGGTCATATTCACCGCTGCGAACCAAGGCCATCGCCCCCTGTAAGTCATCACGCTTCTTACCGGTAACACGCACTTGTTCACCTTGAATAGAGGCTTGTACTTTTAGCTTGGCGTCTTTAATTTGCTTGACCACTTTTTTAGCCGTGGCTTGTTCTATACCATTTTTAAAATTAACCACCTGAGAATGGGTTTTACCACTGCGAGTTACCTTGGCTAAGTCGATAGACTTAGCGTCTATAGAGCGCTTAACCAACGCGCTGCGCAAAATATTTAGCAATTGGTCTAGCTGAAACTCAGTTTCAGCGGTCATTTTAATCGATTCGTCTTTGTATTCGAAGCTCGCTTCTACTCCACGAAAATCAAAACGCGTATCAAGTTGACGAATGGCGTTATCACAAGCATGGCGAACTTCGTTAGCGTCTATCTCTGAAACAATATCAAATGAAGGCATGTTTTATCTCCCCTAAATTTTTTCCGTATGCGAAAATGTTTGCATTATATCCCTTTGTGGCCAAAAGAGTATTGTCGAGTGATGAGTAAAGGCGGATTAATCTTTCGCTGGTTGTTTTATGCCAGCTTATTGGTGGTATTAGTACTAGCCCTTTGGCCTTTGAGTATTCAAGGCCCCGTGGTGCACACCGATAAAGGCCTGCATTTTTTATGCTTTTTTATGTTGGCTTGGTTGTCACAATTAGCCGCGTTTAGCCGTTGGCATAGCTTTGGGCTACTGCTTGTTTTCGGCATAAGCATAGAGCTCGCTCAGGGCCTTAGCAGCTATCGACAAGCTTCGTGGTTAGACTTGCTCGCTGACGTATTAGGCACTATCTGTTATTTGGCTTTGAGCTTTAACTCTACATTTCAAAAGGTGAATCGATGTATCACTGCGCAATAATTGGTGCAGGTGCGGTGGGTGGCTTGTTAGCGAGTCACCTAGGCCAACAGCAAACCGTTTGTTTTATTGACTCAAGAATCGCTCAGCCGGCCCAATGCACAATTAAGGTTAACAGCTTAAGCCAAGGGAAGATTGTTTTTGAGCTAGCAATACTACCAGATGTGCCTCGCTGCCAATGGTTGATTATTTGCGTTAAAGCCCATCAAGTAGACGCCGCCATACAAAGCTTGGATCTCTCGCCCGCCACCAATATTTTACTGATGGTGAATGGCATGGGTTCACATCATCAAGTATTAAAACATGTCGATGAGCATCGCTTGTATTTAGCCAGTAATACCCACGGTGCATTAGTTAACCTTAAAAGTTCAAGCGTATTGAGCGTTGAACATACCGGTTTAGGTAAAATCGATGTAGGGGCGTTCAATAAACAGCAATACCCTCCAGCCGAACTAGCCAGTTTACAAGCCTCTCTGCCGCCACTGCATTGGCACCCTGATATTTATCAAGCTTTATGGCTAAAGCTTGTGATTAACTGCTGCATCAATCCTTTAACTGCATTAAACAACTGTAAAAATGGAGAACTACTTCAACCAAACTACCAAGCTAAGCTTAAAGCCTTATGCCAAGAGTTAAGCCAAATAGCCTTGTTAGATGGCGTTGTTCTGAATTCAGCATTACTGCTCAGCACAGTGCGAGAGGTCGCCTTCAACACCGCCGAAAATTATTCATCAATGCAGCAAGACATAAGCCACCAAAGACACACTGAAATAGACTACATTAATGGATATGTGGTGAGCTTAGCGAAAACTCACCACGCGGTTTGTCGACACAATGTTGCCTTAGTACAGCAAATAAAGTTATTGGAGAAGCAATATGAATAAAGTGATGGTGGCCATTGCACCCGGTAGCGAAGAAATCGAAGCCGTTACCATTATTGATGTACTGCGCCGAGCAGACATTGAGGTGGATGTTGTAAGCATTTGCCCACAAGGAAAACTAGAGGTGATTGCCTCGCGCGGGGTAAAACTCGTGGCTGACTATCCGTTAAGTCACATTACAGCCGCTAGCTATGGCATGCTAGTATTACCTGGCGGAGTACCGGGCAGCGAAGTATTTCGCGACTCCCCACAACTGATTGAAATTATTAAGCAACGCAGTACTCAGCAGTGGTTAGCCGCTATTTGTGCAGCCCCCGCAGTGGTGTTGGCTCACCATCATTTATTAGCCAATGCCCAAGTAACTTGCCACCCCGCATTTCAACATCAGTTACCCCCTGCACAATTGTCAAACCAGCGAGTCGTGATTGATAGCACCAACCAGTTAATTACCAGCCAAGGTCCTGGTACCGCTATTGAGTTTAGCTTAGCCTTAATAGAACAACTTAAAGGTAAAGCTTGCGCTGAGTCGGTAGCTACGCCGATGGTGCTGGCTTAATTGATCAACAACCTACAATAGCAAGCCATGCATGACAGGGCTTGCTGCTTTTTCGCTTCAAAAAAGAGAACCGACTACTCCACAATTAAACGGGCATTAAGCGGCTGTACAGGGCGGTTATTGTTATGTCCCATTACTGCAGTAAAATCAACAATTTGCTGCTTTGAAGCGCTGACAGGTGTTTTAAGTACTAACCAAGTTACCCCTTCGCTACAAGGTGGTGTGGTTAACGAGCCATTAAAGCGGTAGTAGTCTTGATTGGCAGGCCACAGTGCTGCAGCACTAACCGGCGCTGTTAATGTGGCTTTATCACCAGCCTCAAGTGGTAGCTGAGCCCACGCTTTAGCCAATTCTTTATTAGCCTCACCTTGGGTAAACATTAAGGCTACCACCGCTAGCTGACCTTGTGCATCAGCATGTACAAAATGCGCTTCCAAGGGAAAAGACTGTCCTTTAACCGTATTTTCGCTAGGAGAGTGAAAGTGAAATTGTTTTAGCTCGAACTGCTGTCCGGCCAAGCTAACATAGCTACCAGGCGCATAATTCACTTGAATGCTATGGCCATTATTGAGTATTTTCTCGCCAGCCACTTCATAATTTGCTTCAAGCTTAGCAAGATCGCCTTTAGTGGTTTGACTAATATCGATAGGCGATTGATTTTTTCCGCTTGAACAGCGGGCAAATTCTGGTGCTAATTCGCCCCAATGCTCGGGCCCTTGGTGACCGGAATATCCCCAAGGTTCAGCGCTATCGCTAGCTGCCAAAGCAGAGAAACAAGTAAGATAAACTAACAAAGAGCTTTGAATCTTTTGGCGGTTCATTGTGTTTTTCCTTTAACTACTTAACAAAGCAAAACAAATCCTTACTCGCCATTTTCAAGTAAGGCTGCGCACCAATCAAAGGTGGTAAATAGGTTTTACCACCTTAGTGATATAAAGATCAATATAGAAATATAAAATGCTTATAAAACAAAAAAGCCTTACACAGTAAGGCTAAATATTTAAACTATATCGTTACATTTATTCACTTAAGCTGAGAATAGGTAATTCATCCCAAATTTTGGCTTCATCAGCGTCGCCACCCGAAAAGTTCCATGGGCCGGCATCAGCCGCTAACGGGCGATATACCGCAGACAGTCCATCTAAATCCCACGTGCTCACATAGAAGCGAATACCATTTAGGCTTTCTGGTCTACCCAAAGCTTCGCTGGCAAAATCCAAATATATAATTTGATTTTCTTTATCTACGGTAACTTTGGGTGCCGGCGTGACTGCTTCCCCCCAATTGCTAGCATCAGCACCCTCAGCATTATAAATCGAGCTCTGCCAGCCAAATACCACCGCATTTCGGTTCCAGGTGCCATCCGGCATTGTGGCGTTTATTTTTGGTAATACCGTTTGAGTACTGCCTTGGTCTTCAGGTAAATCAATAAAGATTGAGAAACCAACATGATCAAAGCCATTGGGTGGTAACCAAGTATCGGTCAGTTTATCCATCACCATTTTTAAACGAACATTGCTGCCCACCGAGTAAACTTCGAGCTGATTTACTGCCAGTTGGCTGTTTACTTTGTCAAAGCTGGGATCTTCCGGTAACGAGTAAGTGCCGTTTGGCCCTCCGCTCCCTTGTTGCACATCAGCACTATCATCAATAGCGATATCAGGCACACTAGACCATGCTAAGTCAGAGGTGAAATGTACATCGGCTAAACCTGCTTGCTCACTGGGTGAGTAAATCGCGAAACGATGCTGTTGCTCACCGATGGCAAAGTGGCGAGTAGACAAAAGTGCAGACCAATCACCGTTGCTGTCTACCTCGATATTCGTGGCGGTGCTTAAATTACCATTAACCACCAACTGTAGCTCTGCATTTGGCTCGGCTTGGCCAGTAATCAAGGTATCTTGAGTCACTGTGCTGTCGCTCCAATCACCGTCTAGGCTGATGCCTAAGTCGGGGGTGTCTACCGCAGTACTAGTCGCGGTTTTGAAGTAAATTACTGCAGATTTTGCTGGTAGCTCTAAACTTATTTCCCCGTTGCCATCGGCGACTAAGCCTGCTGGTGCTTGTAGCCAATTGGCTTGAATTTTCTGCTCAAATACGGTGCCTTCCGCTTGCTCTACATCTAGGCGATTAAGCAACATCGGGACGTTCGCTGTGTTCATCACCACCAACACATCTTCGTCGGCTAAATGACGGGTAAAACTAAACACTCCAGCGCCCGATTTATCACTGGCAATCACCTTAATGTCACCACGGGTCATCACTGGATTTTCACTACGTAACTTGGCGAGATCTTGAATGAATAAGTACATCTCGCTAGTACTGTCAAAGGAGTCTTTTGAACTGGCATCTTCTCTATAACCGCCTTCAAACATAGCGTCGCGGCTAGCGCTCATAGCTTGCTCGGTACCTTGATAAATAACCGGAATACCGGGAATACTTAACATCGTCATGAGTGCTTGTTTTAAGTCAGCTTGGCTAGCTTGAGACAAAAACCGCGGCATGTCATGATTGTCGATAAAGTTAGGCATGATGTAAGGGTTTGGAAATAACTCCATCATCTTCTCTATCCGAAAGCGCAAGTAATCGGTAGGTTGGCCAGAAGCAAATACCCGTGTCATTGTGGTTTGCATAGGGAAGTTAAGTAAGGAGCCAAGCTGCTTATCATCTCCTTCACCCAAGTAGCTCAGCATTTTCTGTTCACCTTCGGTGTTATAGGCACTTGAGCTTTCAAATACTTCGCCAAAGGTTAAAAAGTTCTGCCGCCCAGTTTGTTCCGCCTGCGAGATGACGCCATCATCCGCATGCAAAAAATCAGTCCAGAAATCGTGGTCTACAAACTTAACCGTGTCGATCCTAAAGGCATCAACCCCCACTTCCCTAATCCATTTGCGATAGCTATCTTTCAAGTAAGCTCGCACGGCTGGGTCGCTAGTATTTAAATCATCTAAATCAGATAACTGCCAGTTTTTTTCCTGAACAGGATCGTTATGGTCGGTAATGCTTGGAGTCCAATGGAAGCTACCCGAACCATCGTCTTGGCAAGTATTTTGGTTTAGCGGAAAAGGGAGTGTCTGCCCATCGGCAAGTGGTTTTTCGATTAAGCGAAAGCCTTCACAAGGTATAGAAGCATCATATTCCCAAGGCTTATCATAGGTAAAATAATTGCCAACATGGTTAGTCACAATGTCCTGAATCAAATACATACTGCGGCTATGAACTTCACTCGCGAGGTGTTGATAGCTGGCTAAATTACCAAAATGCTCATCTACCTTTTGAAAGTCTCGCGCCCAATACCCGTGGTAGCCGCCATAATTTTGCTGGTTATCCCACCACTGGTTCGCCACAGGAGGTGTAATCCAAACAGAAGTCGCGCCCAACTGCTGAATATAATCGAGTTTGTCGCTCACGCCCAGCAAGTCTCCACCACTGAATTTCTTATCAGAGCTTGGATCATATTCACCATAACCTTGGTCACTCAAGCTGGGATCACCATTGTTGAATCGGTCGATCATCAAAAAGTAAATAATCTGATCCTGCCATTCAGGTGACGACACATGACTACCTGCCTGCTGACTTACTTCGTCGTCAGAGTTACAGCCAGACAGAGCTAAAACCACAGAAAATGACAAAATATTAATGGGTTTCAATATATGACTATTGAATAACAACATACTGCATTCCTTTATCTTTTATGTTTCGCCAAACAATAAAGGAATAGCCAGGTTAATTTAGTGTCATGACACGCCAAAATATTGGTAGTTGGATGCCAGCTTAATGATTACGTGAGCAAGTTAGCAGTTATTGACGCCAACGGTTAGGCTAACCATTACACCGATTACACAGTGCCTATAGAAGCGGTGAAATAAACTGATAACTTTGGGGGTAATGCTGAGTCGCTAACTCTTGGTTTTGCTGGTCGAACAAACGAAACTGGCACTGTTTCACCAAGGCAGGGAACGGACTAGACAAGGTCCAAACCGTATATTGTTGGTTAGAACTCACTTTCTGTAAGGCCAGCGGCTCTATATTTTCACCGACATAACATAGCACTTTAGCCACAGCGTCTAGTTGGCAGGCAAGCTCAACAAACAACTGAAAAGCAAAGCCGGTTTTAATGATATTTAAGGTCGGCACAATATAAGCGGGTGAGCCAAATAACAAACGTTCGTTTACTTTGTAATCACGCTGCTGGTTGTCATCAATATACTTTTCACCGTCGACTTCATAACATAACCTAAACTGCAAAGGCTGCGCTACAGGCAAGTTAGCGGTCGACCACAGTTCGGTCCCATCACATAAGAAGTCGTCAAAAAAAGCAGGATAATGGCGCCACACACCATCTTGGTCTTTACACTCAACCGTTACCACTTTTTCAAATGCAATATTGTCTACTTCTAGCCGTACTTGACCCTCTTGGGTATGTAACTCCCCTTCTCCGCCCACCGGTCCTCGCGCATAATGCAGGCGCACCGGTTGATCTTTTCGTTCAGCGCGATTTTGCAGGCATTGCTGGCGAAAAAAACTTGGTGTAAAGCGAAACCAACGGCGAAATGAGCGATGAAAATTAGACGGGTCGTCGTACCCTAAACGCAAAGCAATACTGGCAATAGGCATCGGTGTATCGGCTAACAGATTAAGCGCCAAGGTTTTCTTTTCGTCTTCGATTAACTGAGAAAAATTAAGCTGTTTGTCGCGTAAACGCCGCTGTAACGTGCGGGTTGATAGGCCCATTTTTTTCGCCACATCATTAATACTGAGAGGCTCGACTAAGTGTTGTTTGATAATATTTTTAAGCTGCGAGTGTATATCAGGCAAGCTTATCGTCTGGTGTTGTAGTAAGTGATACACCTTTTGAGCAAAGCTATGAATAGCAGCATTAGGCTCGACACTTTGCGTTAGTCCTTTACTCGGGAATTGCAAAGCAAGTTGATTGTTTTTGCTGGAGAGCGTGGCGAAGCTAAGATGATTGAGCTGCTGTTGTAATTGCTCTAGCCGGAGTTTGCTCCAAGCCGGCAGAGCCTGTTGCTCGCGAGAATATAATGAGAGTAAAAAACTATCAGCCGATTCACTCACCTCAATATAGACCTGACGATCGAGTAAAGAGATACTCTTGCTCCACCAAATCAAGCCCTCTCTTAGTGACTCAGCGTGCTCTAGCAACATAGCTTGTAAGCGCAATAAGTCGCTGAGATGCCAGTACTCTCCTGCCACGCGAAGGTGCGAGTGACCGAGCTTTTTAGCAAGTATCGAAATATCCGCAGATTGATTCAAAATTCATAACAAGGAGATGAAATATTGATGCATTTTCTTACAATAAAGACCAATAGACAACCAAGCTATAATAAAATTGAGCAAGCAATCAATAATGTTTTGTCTTAGCACAAACATTTCACAGGGCAGCGGTTGCCAGCGCAGTGAGCAGGCCTAAACGGCAATAACTTGATCACTTTTCTATTTATCCGATTTTTCCGCATCTCAGTCAACACACCTAATGAGGGCATTAGCCCTCATACAAAATGCAACGTTCAGCTGTCGATTGATTTGCATGCGTCGTTAACAAGCAAAAAGAACGCCACTATTGGCACATTGGCTGCAGCCCATAAACACAGCGCTCTAATTTGGTATGGATGATGGGCTCTACCGCTTTACCTTGGTGAATATTATGTAAGGTGTAAATCGACTGATACCCCATATCATAAGGAGACTGTCCCACATTGCCGTGAGCTAAGCCCTGCGCCAGCAGTCTTTTTTGTACCGCTAAAGTATCGCCGAAAATTAGCAGCAAATTTTGTGAAGAAAGCACATCGATATGCGGGCTAACCAGCTCGGTATATTGAGCGTCTAATGTTTGTGGCCAAGCCCCTACGGTAATAATAACATCTAATAACCTAGGCTCGTATTTATGGAGCTGTATCATCCTGTCTAAGTTGTTTAACGTGCGCTGAGCATCGTCATCGGCATAAATCGGACAACGTGTATGTTCCTCCCATAAGTCACTGTTGTCGCTGTTGTCGCTACCAGTAAAACCTAAACCGGCATATACACCGTTAATCCTCTCTATTAAGTTGGCTGCGCTTTTATTGCCAGTTAGTATACAAAAGGCTCCACCTTGCGGCTTAAGCGCTTGAGTTAGCCGGCCCAACTGAAAGCCAAACTGAAAGTTGTCGGTACCAATGTAGCTGTGACGCAACCTTGGATTCTGCTCCAAAGCTTTATCTGAGAAGTCAGAATCAAAGGTAACAATGGGAATATTGTTCTGCTGAGCTAACAGCATACTGCGGTGTGTAAGCACTCGAGAGTTAATCACCGACACCGAAATACCGTTTACGCCCTTTTCGATTTGTTGAGTAATAATTTGATCTTGATAGCGAGCATCGGCTTCTTCCGGCCCGATGTAAATACACTCAACATTTAGCTCAGCGGCGGCTTGCAAGCAGCCTTTCTCTACATCATCAAAAAAGGGATTACTGACAGCTTTAGGGACCACCAAGTAACGAGGTTTACTCGATTCGTTAGCCGATACTTGACTACTAATCAGAACAAAAAAACAAACGAGGAATACTTTCACAGCTTCACCAAATCAAGCACTGGATAACTGTAAGCTAAGACAATAAAACGCGCTAGGTAAAGCTAAGCTGCGCTAACTGCAACTTAGCTCACGCTTTTTCGAATTAATCCGCTTCGTTATACAATTTAACAAACTCTTGATATCGCTGCTTATTTATACCCATGTCTGAGTAGCCGACGCGTGATTGAGAGCGAAAGTGCAGCTGCTGATTAGCTTCATCAAAAAGGAGTTCAACGTCATCACGATACCCCACGGTTGGGCTGAAAAAAACCACATGAACATACTCACCATTGCGGGAAATAACTTTGTTATTTGGCATATGTGCAAAGGCGCGAAGCGCTGCTAACTGAGTGGCTTTTAAATCTGCTTTAAATGGCAGGGCGGCTACTTTTTTGTCCGCTTCTTCAGCAAAACTTGATACACCATTTGGCGAGCTTGCTAACGGTGCTAAGCGGCCATTTTGTAAGCCTAAGTTATCAGGGGTATTGAGGTTTTTATATACCATAGCCCCCGGCACCACCAACAATACGATGACTAATCCCCACACTAGCATTTTCATTATCCTTCTCCAAAGCCGTTGCAATTATAATAGCTGCTACTATAACCAAAAAAGGTAAAAAAAAAGCCACACACTTAAAAAAGTGCATGGCTTTAACCATTTTTTTTCAGCGACTAGGCTTGTGGGCGCATCGCTGGGAATAAAATTACGTCACGAATAGTGTGGCTATCGGTAAATAACATCACTAAGCGGTCGATACCGATACCTTGCCCAGCGGTTGGCGCTAAGCCGTGCTCTAGAGCAGTAATATAGTCTGCATCGTAGAACATTGCTTCGTCATCACCCGCATCTTTTTGAGAGACTTGGTCTTTAAAGCGCTGGTCTTGATCTTGCGCGTCATTTAACTCTGAGAAACCGTTAGCGATTTCACGGCCACCAACGAAGAACTCGAAACGGTCGGTAATGAATGGGTCATTATCGTTACGACGAGCCAATGGTGAGACTTCTGCAGGGTATTCGGTAATGAAGGTAGGCTGAATTAAACGATGTTCAACCGTCTCTTCAAAGATTTCGGTAATCACTTTACCAAGACCCCAGCTTGCTTGTACTTCAATGCCCAGCTTTTTGGCTACTGCACTGGCAGCTTCCAGCGATTCTAGTTGCTCAGCGGTTACATCCGCGTTGTAGTCTAAAACAGACTGTTTCATTGGAATACGCTGGTAAGTACGACCAAAATCAAACTGTTCGTCACCATAAGCCACTACGCTGCTTCCCAATACTTCTTGAGTAACGGTGCGTAGCATTTCTTCAGTTAAATCCATGAGGTCTTCGAAGTTGGCGTAAGCCATGTAGAATTCCATCATAGTGAACTCAGGGTTATGGCGTGGCGATAAACCTTCGTTACGGAAGTTACGGTTAATTTCGAATACTCGCTCAAAACCACCTACTACCAAACGCTTCAAATAAAGTTCAGGGGCAATACGCAAGAACATTTCTTGGTCTAAGGCGTTATGATGCGTAACAAATGGACGCGCTGCAGCACCACCAGGAATCACCTGCATCATTGGCGTTTCAACTTCCATAAAGTCACGTTGGGTCATGAACTGGCGAATAGCATTAATGATCTTAGAGCGGATCATAAAAGTAGTACGCGAATCTTGGTTCATGATCAGGTCAACATAACGCTGGCGGTAACGTTGTTCTTGGTCAGTTAAACCGTGGAATTTTTCTGGCAAAGGACGCAATGCTTTAGTCAGCAATGTGTATTCGTCCATATTCACGTAGAGGTCACCCTTACCTGATTTATGCAACGCACCTTTAACACCAATAATGTCACCAATGTCTAAGCCGCCGATCTCTTTAAGATCTTTCTGCACTTGTTTAGGCGCATAAGCTTGGATACGACCAGAAACATCTTGAATCACCAAGAATGGACCACGCTTGGCCATAATACGGCCAGCTATCGCCGCAATATTGCCTGCTGCTTCCAAATCTTCTTTAGACTGCTCTCCAAATTGTTGCTGTAAATCGTCAGCTAGGTGCTCACGTTTAAAGTCATTAGGGTGGCCGTTGGCCGAGCAAGTTTCGCGAATTTTGTCTAACTTAGCGCGACGCTCTGCGATCAGTTTATTTTCTTCTTGTGCTGCTTGTTCCAGACTTTGTTCTGTTTGTTCCGACATGTGAAAACCTTGCTCGTTACAGCCCTGATTTAAGGCTAGCTTCTATAAATTTATCTAAATCACCATCTAGCACGGCTTGAGTATTACGGTTCTCAATTCCGGTGCGAAGGTCTTTAATTCGTGAATCATCTAACACATAAGAGCGAATTTGACTGCCCCAGCCAATATCTGACTTGTTGTCTTCTGCCACTTTTTTCTCGGCATTTTGTTTTTGTAACTCTAATTCAAACAACTTAGCTTTGAGTTGCTTCATTGCTTCATCTTTATTCTTGTGTTGCGAACGGCCACTTTGACACTGTACAACTGTGTTGGTCGGCAAGTGAGTAATTCGTACTGCCGACTCTGTTTTGTTTACGTGCTGACCACCCGCTCCCGAGGCGCGATAAACGTCAATGCGTAAATCACCTGGGTCAATGTCAACCTCAATGCTGTCATCTATTTCTGGATAGATAAATGCAGAGGCAAACGACGTATGGCGACGCCCGCTTGAATCAAAGGGCGATTTACGTACCAAGCGATGCACCCCAGTTTCGGTGCGTAACCAGCCATAAGCATACTCGCCGCTAACTTTAATGGTGGCGCCTTTAATACCGGCAACATCACCATCAGACACTTCCACCAGCTCAGCTTTGAACTGATGCGCTTCACACCAACGCAAGTACATGCGTAACATCATGTTGGCCCAATCTTGCGCTTCTGTACCACCAGAGCCAGATTGGATATCAATATAGCAATCGCTTTCGTCCATTTCGCCTGCAAACATACGGCGAAACTCTAACTTTTCTAATTGCTTAAGCAGCTCTTCGGCTTCAGCTTGTGCTTCGTTAAAGGTTTCTTCATCTTCTTCTTCAACCGCCAGCTCAACCAATCCAGCCACATCTTCAATGCCTTGAGTGAGGTTATCAATGGTATTCACCACCAACTCTAAGGCCGAGCGCTCTTTACCTAGGGCTTGAGCCCGTGCAGGATCGTTCCAAATTTCTGGTTGCTCTAATTCACGACTAACTTCTTCTAACTGCTCTGCTTTTGCATCGTAGTCAAAGATACCCCCGGAGCACTTGGGTGCGCTCTTTAATATCAGCTAGAGAATTGTTAACCGAATTAATTTCAAACATCGTGTAAAAACCTGCGTTGATGTACCAAAAACGCGCAATTTTAACCAATATAGCCTCGAATAAACATAGCTTGTGACAAGGAATACACGAAATAAGCGACTTTTTTTATATTGATTGGATTAAACCTTCACCGTTGTAGCAAATTGCAGCCTATAAATAGCTATTCACAAAACGCTGACCGCTATTACCTCTCACACCAAGCCACGTTCTTATACTGTGTTAAGCCTCTCAAACCTATAATGCTAAGCAGCTGAATATTTTCACTTTCAGTTAAACTACTCGCCAGCAATTACTTAAGCAGATCTCTTTAGCACTATGCTTGCATGTTTATCTAAACAACTTGTTTTGCCATTTTATGCCTTTGTTTTGATGATGCATCACACTAGCATCTTTGCCGCCGATTATTACGTCGATAACACCAGTGATAATCAGTTACCGTTTAGTGAAGCAACAGGCAGCCAAGAGCGCCCCTGGACTCAGCTACAATTTGCTATTGAGCAGCTAAAGGCTGGCGATCATTTATGGGTAAAACCCGGAACGTATCAGTTAGATAAACCACTGCAAGTTAATCAATCTGGACAGCCCAACCAGCCGATAGTAATGAGCAGTTTACCGGGAGAGCGGGCCAATACCGTATTGGTGGGCGCAGGCTTCTCGGTTAAACAGCAAAGCCATATTACGATTCAAGGTTTTACCATTCGCCAGGCGTTTAACGGTATTTACATTGAAGGCTCAGCCAGCAAACCAGTTAGTCATATCACTCTTCGTAATAACCATACCTTTCAAACGGTTCAGTCGGGCATTGCAGTATGGGGGGTTGCTTGGCAACAAAACCCTCACAACTATCAAAACTTAAGCCACCTGCTGATTGAAGGAAATCTTATCCAGCAAGCTTGTGTCGGAAGCGATGGGCACACAAGTAACGGTTATAACGAAGCTATCACCATCGCCAACGGCGTGCACCAATTTGAAATTAGAAATAACCACGTTTTTGATGGTGGTAATCCTCGTGTTGGCGGCGAAGGCATCGATTTAAAAGAAGGGGTTAAAGATGGCAGCATTCATCACAACCATATTTATAACTTACATCGTCGTGGTATTTATTTAGACGCTGGCGGCTTATTGGGCTTCACTCCGCCCTTTGTTAAGAACATCCTCATTCATGACAATCAGGTATATAACATTCGCGAAGCCTTCGATAAACAAACGGGTGAGCGCATATTTGAAGGAGCTGGCGCCATGGCGTTGATGACTGAGGGTGACGGCTCTATAAGCGATATACACATCTACAACAACCAATTTTATGATACGGACGAAGACGGCATTTTAATTTATCAACATCCCAAAGGTAGCGGTTTAGTCAGCGACATACGTATTTTTGATAACCACATTCATGCCAACAAACGCGCAGGTATTTTAGTAGATTTTGCTGAAGCGACATCCATTGAAATTAGCAATAATCACCTCTATAAAAACCAAACGAATTTACTATTGCTCAAAGGTTCTGCTCAGCAATACAACAATCTTTTCACCGTGCCTTGAGAAAGGGCCTCACTTCACAATGACGATTACGCCTTAATCTAAATATTGGTGCTCAATTTAGTCGAAATTGTCACTTGAAACTTGCCGAACTAAAGATCTCGCGTTAACTTGAAAGAGTAAACAAAAAGATATTCTGATTGATGAGTTTTTCAGGAGACAGCATTGCGAGAAGCACACGGCACTATTGAGTTCGCATTGAACGGTCAAATCATGGAGCTAGAAGGAACAGGCCCTTGGAACCTCCAACAAATGGAACAAAGCGGCGACGCCGCCGCTCCGCTTATAAATCAACTGCTCGATTCACCATGGGCGGTGTTAGCGACCTTTCATGGTGACGCCTTTTATACTGAAGATGCTGCAGACCAACTGATAGAGTGGCTAAAGCTTGAAAAACAACGTGGCCGAGTAGCCACCGCGTTGATACTGACCCATGCCAGCGTGCCAGAGTTAGCCAAATGGCACTTAAGTCAGATTTATGTCCGCGCTGGAGAGACCGTAGAAATATTTATTGAACGCGAAGCAGCCCTCGAATGGTTACAACAACAAATAGCGGTATATAAGCCAACACTAGAGTCAGCCAAATCATCCTAAATTAGCCAATAAAAAAGCCAATCAAATGACTGGCTTTTTTGATAGTAGATAGTACTACGCTAGGTGCGTCGACTATCGTTGGCTTGTTGCAGCAAACTACGGCTTTCTTCTAAGAACTCTTGCGAGTAATCTCCAAACCAGTCACTGACTCGCTCAAAAGATTCAATAAATCCAGCACGGTCTTTATTCTCGATCAGTGTAACCAATTCGCCAAAGTGTTGGTGATAGCGCTTGATCATGGCGGTGCTTTGATCTGAAGCCATAATAATATCAGCATACAAATCCGGCGATTGAGCAAACAAACGCCCCACCATGGCTAATTCCAAACGATAGATTGGCGAGCTTAGGTTAAGCAACAGCTTTAAGTCTGCATCTTCTTGCGCTAAATGCATACCATAGGCAAACGAGGTAAAGTGACGCAAAGACTGAATCAAAGTCATCGCTTTATCATGGCTTTCAGCTTCAACTGAATGTAAACGTGCTCCCCAAATCCCCATTTGCTGCAGTAACCATTGATACTGTTCACTGCCGCGGCCATCAGCATAAACAATCACTTGTTTCGCCAGGCTGGGAACATCAGGGCCAAACATCGGATGCAACCCCACCACAGGACCTTTATGCACTTCTAGCATCTTACTCAAGGGTGCAGCTTTAATACTGGTAATATCAGCCAACACACAATTTTCAGGTAAGTGATCTAGCTGCGTAATAACTTGTTCGGTGAGGTTAATCGGCACCGATACCAGCACCAAGCCTGCGTTCGCAAACAACTCAGGGGCTTTGTCCCAATCTTCTTTGCCTAAAACATCGACTTGGTAACCCGACAAGCTAAACATTTGCACAAATAAACGGCCCAGTTGGCCACGCCCGCCTATCACTACAATATTGCCCAGTTCTGGCTTTATAGTTTTAAAGCCACTGTCTTTTTCACTGGTATAAGATTCACGCATCACTCTGCGTAACACATCTTCAATCAGTGCTGGCGGAACACCTTTATTTTCAGCTTCGGCGCGACGTTTAGCCAACATTGCAGCTTCGCGGTCAGGGGCATAAATAGGCAAACCATGTTGCGTTTTTACTTCGCCAACTTTGTGTACTAGCTGAATACGTTGTTGTAGCAAATCAAGAAGTTGCTGATCCACTTCATCGATTTGGTCACGCAAGAGATTAAGAGCTTGAACCATGTTGCTTCCGTTATTATTCTGCCAAGCGTTTAGCTAAGCTATCACCAAGATCGTTAAACATCTTATCAAGTAGCGTCGCAGTAGATGTCCAATCAATACAGGCATCAGTCACAGATACGCCGTATTTAAGATCTGATTTAGGAGCTTCACTTGGCTGATTACCTGCTTCCAAGTTACTTTCTAACATTAAACCAATAATTGATTTATTGCCTTCTTCAATTTGATTAATCACGTTAGCGGCAACCAGCGGCTGAAGTTCATGGTTTTTGCTTGAGTTAGCATGACTACAGTCAACCACTAACTTCGGCTCTAGACCGGCTTTTTGCATTGCCTGTTCGGCCAAAGCTACGTTTACTGAATCGTAGTTAGGCTGTTTACCACCACGTAAAATCACGTGGCCGTCAGGGTTGCCTTGGGTTTGCAACAAAGAAACTTGACCTTGTTGATTAATCCCCATGAAACGGTGTGAATGGGCAGCAGACTGCATCGCATTAATAGCCGTACCCAAATTACCGTCAGTACCATTTTTAAAACCAACAGGCATAGACAAACCACTGGCCATTTCACGGTGAGTCTGTGATTCAGTAGTACGCGCACCAATCGCTGCCCAAGAGAACAATTCTGATAAGTACTGTGGGCTAATTGGGTCTAGTGCTTCAGTGGCT
This sequence comes from Agarivorans sp. TSD2052, assembly GCF_023238625.1. Taxonomy (NCBI): domain Bacteria; kingdom Pseudomonadati; phylum Pseudomonadota; class Gammaproteobacteria; order Alteromonadales; family Alteromonadaceae; genus Agarivorans; species Agarivorans sediminis. Next base: position 1,081,593 of record NZ_CP096670.1, on the reverse strand, counting down.
ACCGGTAAACCTAATTCAGCGGTCCAGGTAAGTAATTCACGAGCGTTATGTAAGCCCGTCTCTACGTCAAATGAGTTATCCATGTGCGGATCATTAATAAAACCTTTCCAACCGACGGTTGTACGAGGTTTTTCGAAGTAAACACGCATTACAATAAACAAGCGATCGCTATATTGGTCGTGAAGTTTTTTTAGTCGCGTGGCGTACTCTTTCGCTTGTTCCAAATCGTGGATTGAACAAGGGCCTGTAATAACCAGTAAGCGCGAATCACGATGATGACAAATGTCTGCAATGGTTTTACGTGATTTAAGTACAAACTCCAGCGCGTCGTCTGAAGCGGGAAGTTTTTCACGTAATTGCTCAGGGGTGATTAGAACTTGTTCTGACGAGATATGAATATCGTTAATTGGATCTTTTTGCATTTGCTCTTTTACTCCGGTGGTGTTTTTCACCACACTTTCCATTCCCTTAAGGGATTAATTATTATAGAAACCCATCACAATACCAGCGCTAACGCCATTTGCAAGCAGACAAGCGTTACCAGCTTGTTACAAGCTTTATTCCTTCGTTTGGTAAGTCCTATTAGTTGGCGTAAACTGTATGCTAATATCCGGCTAACATCATCGAAAACCAGATATCATGTCGCCAACTTGCGAGGCTTTAATAGCTGATGATAAGTGATTTTTCTTTACTATTGTCTTTAGCTCAACAGATGAGCGTTTTTCTGGTGATTGCTTATTTACTGAGTAAAACTCCCGCTTTTTTACCTCTCACTAATTTATCGCCTCGCTTACCCAACACCCTAACCATTTATTGTTTATTTTCAGGCTTTTGTATCCTAGGCTCATTTTTTGGTTTAGCCATAGACGATGCTATCGCGAATACCCGCGCAGTTGGGGCTGTGCTTGGCGGTATATTTGGGGGGCCGGTGTTGGGGGTATTGGTTGGTTTTACCGGAGGGATGCACCGTTACTCGATGGGAGGGTTTACCGATGTAGCCTGTGCAATATCCACCACTTTAGAAGGCTTAGTAGGCGGCTTATTCCACCTATGGATCCGCCGACGCAGTCACCATAACGAACACTTGTTTTCACCTAGCATTGCATTTATTGCTACCTTGCTTGCCGAAACCATGCAGATGCTAATCATCTTAGCGATAGCTAAACCTTTTGACCAAGCATTAGACTTGGTCGAAAAAATTGCTCTACCGATGGTACTGGCAAATTCTGTCGGCGCCGCGTTGTTCATGATGATGATTCGCGACCGTCGTCGTTTATACGATAAATTTAGCAGCCACTCTTCCGCTAAGGCGCTCAATTTAGCCCAGCGCATGGTAGGTGTTTTTCACCAAGGCTTTAAACAAGAAGACGCTGTACGTATCGCCAATATTATCCACGAGGAAACGGGCGTTTCAGCCGTCGCAATTACCAATACCCAAGAAGTATTGGCATACAAAGGCTTGGGGAGTGACCATCATCAAGCCGGTAGGCCCATCTCATCAAAACAAACCTATCAGGCTATCAGTGAAAACCGTGTAGTGTTTGCTGATGGCGTAGAAGAGCCTTACCAATGCAGCTCTAGCGATAAATGCCCCTTAGGCTCAGCCTTAGTGGTGCCGATTCGCGGCAGTGACAATGAAGTAATTGGCACGGTAAAACTGTATGAGTCTAAACGGCGTTTATTTCTGCACATTAATCGCGCCTTAGGCGAAGGCATCGCTAAAGTTATCGCCGAGCAGTTACGAGACAGTCACGTTCAGCAACAACAGCAATTACTTACCGAAGCAGAGCTAAAGCTGGCTAGGGCTCAGATTAACCCCCACTTTCTGTTTAACGCGCTGAATACGATTAGCGCAGTAGTAAAAAAAGATGCCGGTTCAGCCCGAGAACTCATTGCCGATTTAGCCCTATTTTTGCGCATTAATTTAAAGCGAAATAGCCAAACTAGCTTAGTCAGTGTTGAACTCGAACATGTAAATGCTTACTTACACATAGAGCAGGTTCGCTTCGCCGACCGCTTGGTCATAAAGCAAGATATTGCGGCAGATTTTTTTGACTTAGAGCTACCTACTTTCACCTTACAACCCTTAGTAGAAAATGCCATTAAACACGGAACGTCTCACCTGCTAGATACAGGAGAAATAACCATTTATAGCCGTATTAAAGAGGGCTTGAAGCAAATTGTTGTAGAAGACAATGCCGGTTTATACCAAAAGCCTGAACAGGCCACCAGCGAGGGGCTAGGCATGCACATTGTGGATACTCGCTTACGCAATGCCTTTGGCTCAGCTTATGCCTTAAAAGTTGAATGCTTACTTAATCAATATACTCGCGTCATCATATCCATTCCTCAGGAGACACACCTATGAGAGCCATCATTGTCGATGATGAACCCTTAGCGCGTGAAGAACTGCTAGAGATATTAGAACAATTTTCAAGCATTGAAGTAGTAGCCCAATTTGGTAATGCCATCGAGTGCTTAAAGCACCTAAAGTCATTACAGGCTGATGTGCTTTTTTTAGATATCGAGATGCCGCAAATTAGCGGCTTAGAACTTGCTAACATGCTAGATACTGATTCCGCCCCAGCGATTGTGTTTGTTACTGCCTACGATCAGTTTGCGCTGGACGCGTTTGAACAAAACGCAGTAGATTATCTGCTTAAACCTATCGATGAAAAACGCTTAGCAAAATCGATTGTCCGCTTACAAGAGCGTTTTCCTAACACTCCCACCACTGAGCTACACCAAGAGCAGCGAGTTAATCATAACTATCAAGACATGCTGCAGAACCAACAATTACGTTTAATCCCTTGTTATTTTAACCAGCGAGTCAAGTTGATCCGCCTCGAAGATATTGAATATGCCTCAAGCGATTTAAGCGGCGTACATGTTGCCACCGAACAGGGTATAAACCATACCCAGCTCACCTTAAAAGTACTAGAGGAAAAATCTCCATTGCTACGCTGTCACCGCCAACACCTGGTAAATGTTGACGCCATTTTAGAAATATCTCTAGAAGAAAATGGCGGCGCGGTATTATTTACCAAAAGTGGGGCTCAGCTACCCGTTAGCCGCCGCTACTTTAAAGCGATTAAAGATCATTTTGGTTTATAAATATAAGCGCTTTGACAACCAAAGCCTTATAACCACTCAATGGCTATTGCAACCGCTTAAGGCCAAATATTACCGCTAGCTTATCCTCTAACTGCTAAGCCTAAATGGCTGTTTTACACTGTTCTCGATTACAACTAAGTACTGAGAGGATCACATGCTTTGGTTTCTAACTTGCGTCGCAGCTCTGCTCGGCGGCTACTTCATTTATGGCGCTTTTGTCGAAAAGGTTTTTGGCATCAAAGAGCAACGAAAAACACCCGCATACACTAAGCAAGATGGCGTCGACTTTGTGCCAATGTCGAAGAAAAAAGTCTACTTAATCCAACTACTCAACATTGCTGGCGTAGGCCCTATTTTTGGCCCTATTATGGGAGCCTTATACGGCCCAGCCGCTATGTTATGGATTGTAGTGGGATGTATTTTTGCTGGCGCAACCCACGACTATTTTTCAGGTATGTTATCGGTGCGCAATGGTGGCGCTTCTGTTCCTGCCCTCTCTGGGCGCTACTTAGGTAAAAGCGCGCGTCACTTCATGAATGTTTTTGCCATCGTATTATTGCTATTAGTGGGAGTGGTATTTGTTTCAGCCCCTGCAGGCATGCTCACTAATTTAATCAATGATCAAGCCGGTGTAAACATCGGTTTAGGCACCATGGTTTGCATTATTTTTGCTTACTACATCATTGCTACCATTGTTCCAATTGACAAGATCATTGGCCGTTTCTACCCACTGTTTGGCGCACTACTAATATTTATGTCGGTAGGCTTGATAACTGCAGTGGCATTTTCTAGCGAGCACCAAGTGATGGGGAGCTTTGAAGTCAGCCAAATGTTTAGCAACATGAACCCAAATAATTTGCCATTATGGCCGGCACTATTCATTACCATTGCCTGTGGGGCGATATCAGGTTTCCACGCGACCCAATCACCACTAATGGCGCGTTGCGTTGAAAATGAAAAAAATGGTCGCTTTGTATTCTATGGAGCAATGATTGGTGAAGGTGTGATAGCCCTAATTTGGTGTGCTATAGCCTTATCATTCTTTGACTCAATGGAAGGGCTTCAAGCCGCGGTTGCTAGCGGAGGCCCCGGCAAAGTTGTATACGATGCATCGTTTGGTTTATTGGGCGTGTTTGGTGGTATTCTGGCATTCTTAGGTGTGGTTATCTTACCGATTACTTCTGGTGATACAGCCTTCCGTTCTAGTCGCTTAATCTTGGCTGAATACTTCAACCTTTCACAGAAGCCAGTGAGAAACCGCTTAATGATTGCCCTACCGGTATTTATCATCGGTGGCATTCTGACCCAAGTAGATTTTGGGGTAATCTGGCGCTACTTCGGTTTTGCCAACCAAACCACTGCGGTGATGATGCTGTGGACAGCCAGCGCTTATTTATTACGTCATGATAAATTCCACTGGATAACCACCGTACCGGCAATGTTTATGACTACCGTGGTCATCACTTTCATCTTAAACTCAAGCACCCTTGGTTTTGGATTGCCAATGACAATCTCAACCCTTGCTGGCTGCATGACGACCTTAGTGATTACCGGCCTAATGATTACAAAACTGAAAGGGATAGGCGAAAGCGACTTAGATGGTGACGATGACCAAGAGCAAGCTGAGCTTAAGTCAGTGAAGCAAGTTTAATCAAAAGATTGTTGATTTTGAGCCGCTGATGCGGCTCTATTTTTTTCTTATTTTGTAGCAACCGTGGGGAACTTAGCTAACCAAGGTTGCGCTAAGCTAGCAATTTTTTGGGCGATGTCATACTGACTAAACTCCCCATCTAAGTTATCGCTAGCAATAAACTCTTGTTGCTCACCCTGCCACAAAAACCGCAGGCCATAAGCGTGCAAGTAACCGCGGTCTGCGGGTTCACCTGCGTAACGTAAATCCCCTAAAATAGGCGCGCCTAAGCTTTTTAAGGCGACCCGTAACTGGTGAGTGCGCCCTGTTAGAGGCTTTAATAGAAACAACCTACGCTTAGGGACAATCGAGTAGCTAAAAAATTGGGTGACAGCGGGATTATTGCTACTGTGACCCAATTTCCAGCTGCCATTGCGCGCTTTGAGCATGTCCCCTTTAACCAAGCCTTGCTTTTTCTTTGGTTTGGCCACTGCTATCGCCAAATAGTACTTCTCCATTTGCCCTTGACTAAACAAGACCTGAAATTGCGCAGCCGCAGTGTTGGTTTTAGCTAATATCAGTAAACCAGAAGTCAGTTTGTCTAGACGATGTACAGGCCATAACTCAATGCCAAATTGTTTTCGGGCTAGCTCAACTAAACCTAATTGATTGTTTTCCGTGTGGAAATTAACCCCAGCAGGCTTGTTAACTACGATGAAATCAGGCCTTTCGGCCACTAAACTCAAGGTTTGCATGATCTAATTCCTTACCAACATGCCGGCATTATCCGTAAGGCTCCACTTAAGGCAATAGCTATAACGCTTACTCTGCAATAACACTTATGGTAACTAGCATTTTGTCCGCTTGCTTCTCAAGGGCTTGGCGCTCAACAAAGGCACGATCAATCGACAAACCATATTGCTCGGTTAGCGCATCTTTTACAGAAACGGCTCGCTGTTCGGCTAAGCTGGCCACGTCACCCTCTGCTAACTCGATGGTATCCACCAAGCGTTGATACCAAAGACTGTGCAAATCAAGGTTTAACTGTTGAGGGCTTAAGGCTTCTTGCTCAGTCAACTTGAGAGTGATTTGTTGCTTGTCTATATCTCTGCTTGCTTGCTCTAATTGCTGCTGAGCCAGATTAACTAATGCTGTCCGCAAACTACGGTTATCAAGCACAGCACTTAAATCAACAGATTGAACCGGCATATCTAGACCAGAATTGGCAATTAATGTTGTGGCCAGTTGTTGACGCTTTAAGGCGGGAATATCTTGAGACGGTTCTACAGAACCTAGTAAGCTAAGTTTCAATTGAGGCCGTTTTTGCAACGCTACTGCTAAGGTAGAAAGTTGCTTGAGTTGCTCGTCACCCAGCTCACTGCTGCCAGCCACAAAGCTCACTTCATTAAGGGTTTCTTCACTACCAATCAACGAACCAATTAACGCAAAAGGAGAGGTAATGATCTTTTTCAAGGCCCCACCTAACGCTTTAAACACCAATCCTGCAACATTAAAATCAGGGTCATTGACATCACCACTTACCTCAAGGCCTAGGTCAATGACCCCTTGGTCATCTTCTAACAATGCAATCGCCAACTCTACGGGTAATGAAGTCGCCTTATCACTGTCGGTACGTTTGCCCAACTGCAACTGCTCAATGTACACATTGTTGCTACCCTGCAATTGGTTTTGATTGAGTTTATAGGCCAGCGCCAAAGACATTTGGCCGCGCTCTATCACGTAACCGGCATAAGTGCCGGAATACGCATTTAAGCGAGTAAGCTCTAAATGTTTAAAATCTAAGGCCGCATCAAAAGCGGGTTGCGGTGCGAGAGGAGCGACTTCTCCGGCAAATTTTACAGGCGCATAACCATCAACTTCACCGCTTAAACTGACTTTGGCTGGCTGCGTAGGATCTTGACTCAAGGTGCCGATTTTGCCCTCCACTTTTTCAATTTTAGCGGTAAAATTCGGACTTAAAGAATAATCGGCAAAGTCTACCAAGCCTTGGCTAAACTGGGTGCTGGCGATACTCACCTGCCATGGTTTAGCACTGGGTTTTGGCGCATCGCTGTCCACGACTTCTGTTTCTGATTCTGATTCTGATTCTGTTGATGATTTAACAATTCCCGCTAAGTTTGTAGAAAAATCCTCAGATATTTGAATCAAAAAGTAAGGCTGAATAAAATTGAGGTCACCCAACACTAATCGCTGTTTAGCCGTATCTAAGTCCAATTGACTTAAGTTAAATTCAGACCACTTAAGTAAGTCAGACTGGGCACGGGCATCTTTTAAATGCAATTGTTCAATACTTAATGGGCCACGCATGGCGATATCAAAGCCTTGCTGCCAATTAAGCTGCAACTGTTGCTCAGTAGAGAAATCAGCCGACTCCATTTTAAGCTCTGTATAACGGGCCAGATAAGGCTGATAAAATGCCAATCCAAGTTGCTCAACCACTAGCGCTAACTCTGCTTTATGTTGGGCAATGGCTAGCTCTCCTTCAATACTCACTTCGCCCCCTTGCTGGGCTTGCAGGTTCAGGGCAATATTAATAGGTGCACTCAAGCTTGATTCAATATTGTTCACGGTGATTAATGGTGCGGATAACTGATGATTTAATCGCTCCCCAGAGAACGGCTCACTTAAACTAAAACTTGAATTACTGGCCTTTAAAGCATCAATGCTTACCTGCCAACTGGCTTCAAGCTCTTGGCTAGGAGCTAAAGGCTCAGCAGAGATCTTATCTTTAGGTAATTCTACTGCCGTTTCAATAGCAGCAGCGGTACTATCCGGTAAAGGTTGCTCAGCCCCCATTGAGGCATCGCTGGCCGCCAATTGGAGTTGCTCAATGACATCTAGCTTGCCAGCTTCATCAACACTAGCGATAAGGGCCAAGCCCTCACTAGAAATACTGGCGATTGACAGGTCTTGCTTTGCTAACTCAAATCGAATGCCTTCAGCTTTGAGCTGTTTAGCCTCCAACCAAGCGGGCTGCTCGGCTTGCTCAGGAGCAACCAAACTCAGCTCAGATAATTGCAGCACCCCCTGCTCCGAACTAAGCTGAAAAGCATCATCAACAAAATGCATAGCCAATTGACTACTTAAGGCTAACTGGCCACTGTTAATCTGTAGTTGTACAAATGGGTCATACCATTTTTTGAGTTGACTCAAGGCCAAATTATCAAGACTTACTGTGCCTTGTAACCGTTGCTCGGGGCCGTTGAACGTTAGTTCACTGCGAACCGGGCTGGCTTGATACAGTTGCGCCTGCAAAGATAATGCTGTGGTTTGCTGCATGTCGCTAGAAAAGCCACTAATTTGCAGAGAGTCTAAGGTCAAGGGGTGAGTTTTTTTCTGGCCTAACCACGACTCGTTTAACAGTAAATCAAACTGCTTTCCGCTAAAGCCATTTAGGGCAATAACCCAAGGCGGGCTAGACGCTTCGGCCGAGTCAGCTACCGCCCCAGCTTGTGCAGGCTGATTGGTAGACTGCTCAGTATTTTGAGTTTCAGCAAGTAACTTTTCAAAGTGAAACCAAGAAGCCCAATTAAGCTGGGAGTGTTCATCAAAAGCAGCGCTAAACATGCCATCTGACAAGCTAATATCACCAAGGTTAAGAATCTGTTGCTGCAGGTCGAAGGCGATATTGTCTAGCCCAAGTAAAACAAACTCACTTCGAGTCTGTTGCATTGCTTGAACCTCAAAATCACTAATCGACAAATGACCTTGATCAGTTGAAAACTGAAACTGCTCTTTAAAGTCAATCAGGTAATTAGAGCTGAACGTCACTGCACCTTGAGTAATACGTAAATCAGTATAAGGGCGCATAAAAGCAAATGCGTTAGGCAATGGGAACTGTTCTAAAGCGATATTGCCCGAGATTAACGAGGCAGGTAAATCTACATTGCCACTCCAAGACAATCGACCCTGCTCTCCCACTTGCGCGTCGATACTGTAACCATTAGCAGCTTCCCCTGTCTTTTGGGTATAAAAGTCACTCAGTGAAAAATCGATGTTAGAAATGGTAAAATCAACGGCGTCTTCCGGTAAGTAATCACTCACTTTAAACTGGGCATCACGAAGCACAAAAAGGCCAATCCGCAGCCGTGGTACGCTAGCCTCTTGGTCATCGTTACTATCAACTGGTGCTGCTTGGCCATCCGAGGGAAATAAACTATCAGTATTTATTGAGCCGTCTTTCAGCCTGCTTAGATGAAAAAACAAACCATCTAACTCAAGTTTTTCAAAATTCCAACTCCAGTAAAATAACGAACTGAGTGTGAAATCTACATACAAGCGGTCAAAGCTAAAAAGATCTTGGTGTTGCTCTGGAGCAATGTCTCGAATAGCAAGCTGTCGTAAGGTCAAAGAAAGCTTTAATGGGTGGTATGCCACTTGCTGCACACTCACAGGGTGGCCACTGATAGCAGAGAGTTGCTTCTCAAGCTGTTGCTTTATCAGCCAGGGCACCAAGCTTAAAGACAAAATAATATAAAGTACGAAAACCGCCACCAAGTAAACCGTAGCTTTTTGCCAGCGATTAACGTCTAGCCAACGTGTTTTTGTTTGCCCGAACCATGCGGCCGCTTTCATAGCACTCCCTTTAGAATATGCAGCTGTATATTACTTCTGACTGCTAAATAGCAAACGAATTCCCAAACTCACTAAAACTAAACCCATAGTTCGGTCAAACCAATGGCCTATCTGCAAAAACTTGGCTCTTACACGTTGAGTACTAAACAACCATGAAACCATCATGAACCACAAAGCGGTAGCGGCGACCATATATATACCATAGCCCAATTGCACTAATGTAGGGGTACTTGGGCTAATCACTACAGTAAATAAAGACAAGAAAAAAAGCGTGGCTTTTGGGTTCAAACCATTAGTCATAAAGCCGCTTAAAAATGCCCCCTTATCACTGAGAACTAAGTTTCTACTCACAGTAATATTGTCAGCATTTTGAGGTTTAGCCCGCAAGCCTTGGATGCCGATCCAAACAAGGTAAGCTGCGCCTAACCATTTAATCAGGTTAAACAGCCAAATAGATTGAGAGATAATCAAGCCAATCCCTAGCAAGCAATAAATAACATGTACCATGATGCCACTCCCGACCCCTAAGGATGTGAAGATAGCGGCTCTGCGGCCAACGGATACGCTATTTTTAAGCACTACAGCTAAGTCTGGGCCGGGTGAAGCCACAGCCAATAGGTGTACCAGTATAACGGTTAAGAATTCAGCCCAATACATCAATGTCCCTCTTGAAAAAACAAACCTTTATGTCTTAGCATAGTGCAAAGTTATAATACTCTGGCGCAAATAAAAATCGATAGTAATTTTGTTATAAATCATAAAACTATTTTATTACTAAGCACGTAAATTTAATCTAAAACCTGCCGATAAGTTAACGACTAGGATATAGCTACCATCAAAGTAGTTAAGCCATATTTGCAATACTCATCGAGCTTATACCTCAGCTTAAAGTGAGCCTTTGTTCTACAATTAAACGAGACTAATTGGGAAAGTACTATATGCAAAAAGTTCTTATCGTCGAAGACAGCCCTACAGTGTTGAAAATTCTCAGCCATTTATCTTCACGCCTGAACGATTTAGAGCCCGTATTTGCCTCTAGCTTAGCGCAAGCCAAGCTTGCCTATTTTGAAGAACCCGATAACTACTTCGCAGCCCTCGCAGATTTCAATTTACCCGATGCTCCCAATGGCGAGTTAATCGATTTTTTGCTAGAGCAAGGCCTCCCTACTGTTGTGCTGTCCGGTTCATTTGATGAACAAACTCAATCACTATTGATCATCAAAGGTGTGGTGGATTACGTATTGAAAGAAGGCCGATATTCTTACGAACTGGCTTTTGATTCCATCAATCAACTCCATCAGAATCGCCATACAAAAGTACTGGTGGCTGAAGACTCAGATCTCGCAAGAAAACACATTTGTGGTTTATTGCATCGTCATTTGTTTCAAGTGATAGAAGCCACTGATGGCCTTCAAGCTTACCAATACTTACAACAAGACCCAGAGATTAAGTTGTTAATCAGTGACTACCAGATGCCAAATATGGATGGTTTCGAATTAGTCCAAAAAATACGACATGAAATGGGCCAGCGTCGACTGAGCATTTTAGGGCTGTCATCTGCCGATAATGCCACTGTTTCAAGCAAATTCATTAAGAATGGCGCAAACGATTACCTACATAAACCCTTCTCAATTGAAGAATTTCAATGTCGAGTTAATCACAGCTTACATACCCTAGCCCTAGTAGAAAGACTCGAAAAAGCAGCCTATCAAGATTACCTAACTAAAATACCCAATCGCCGCTACTTCGTTGAGCACGGTCGAAAATTACACCAAACGGCGCACGACAAAAATAGCCAACTAGCCGTGGCGGTGCTGGATATTGATCATTTCAAAAACTTTAACGATCAACATGGTCATGAAGCCGGAGACGCCGTTCTGAGCCACTTTTCTGCAATGATGAAATTAGGTTTAGCTAACTTTTTATTTGCCAGAACCGGCGGCGAAGAATTTAGTGTAGCGTTCGCCGGCTTAAATAACGAGCAAGCTTACCAACTGCTCGATGCATTTCGAGCTAAAGTGGCGGCGACCCGCTTTACCTATAATGATATACCGCTATCTATCAGCGTTAGTATTGGCGTAACCAATCAACTACAAGAACATCTAGAAGCCCAATTACACCATGCCGATGAGCGACTGTATAACGCAAAAAGTGCAGGGCGTAATATCGTTGTTGGTGATTAAAGCTTTAGTTAAAGACTGCTAAATATTGCTGAACAGTCTTTACTAAACCCATAAACAGAGCACCAAAGGCTGTGGCTATAAAGGCTTAGGTATAAACAGCATAGTCACCGCACTTAAGCTTCTTCAGGTAAATAGTCCTCGATGTTTACCGTATCTATTTGCTCCGGTTTCAGATATAAATTGGCGTATTCGAGATATACCCCCGACTGTAAAAACAAACGGAAAATATCTGAATCGATATGTTGGTCCTTACACATAAAATGCATAATTTTTAGCGACTGACTTAAACTCTTGCCTTTTTTGTAAGGCCTATCTACCGCCGTTAAAGCTTCAAATATATCGGCAACCGCCATCATTCTTGCCGTAGCTGGCATTTGTTCCTTAGTCAGCTGCATTGGGTAACCACTACCATCCATTTTTTCATGGTGCCCGCCTGCAATCTCAGGAACTCTACGTAAATGGTCGGGAAAGGGAAGTTTATCTAACATAATGATCGTTTGCACAATGTGATCATTGATTTTATAACGCTCTTCTTCAGTTAAGGTGCCACGGGCAATACTGAGGTTATACAACTCACCGCGATTATATTTATATTCCGGCACCTTAAGTTTGAAACCCCAAGGGTTATTCTCCGCAATCTTCTCATCTTCCCGTCGAAAAACAATATGCTCGGCCTTATCGTCTAACAGTTTCTCTTCTATTGGCAGCGTGTGCTGCACTGAGCTACGGCGGTCTAACTCCATGTGTGACAGACCTAAGCGGTCGTCGATGGTTCGCAGCCAGGTGCGTTGTGCTATTTCATGTAAACGCTCAATATCGGCTTGCCCCATAAACTCACCACCTATATTAGATTGAGCTACAAAGGCAAACTCTTCATCTAGCTGTCGTAAGTGCGCATCCAAAATTGCATGCAATGATGCCTGCTGCGCCTCATCAATGCCTTTGGCTACTTCTTGCCAGTAGTTTAACTGGGCGTCGCGTTTTAATACTTCAAAACGCATTCTCACTTCATGGATCCGGTCATAAATTGTTTCTAACTTGGTCGCTTTATCAACCACATATTCAGGCGTAGTCACTTTGCCACAATCATGCAACCAACTGGCAATATAGAGCTCTTCCCACTGGTCATCGCTCATGGTGAAATCTGAAAATGCTCCATGTTGTTGCTCTACCGCGGCGCTAGCCAGCATTTTAGTGAGCTCAGGTACGCGTTGGCAGTGTCCGCCCGTATAGGGTGACTTAGCATCAATCGCACCAGCGGTCAGTTTGATGAATGCTTCCAGTAGGTGTTTCTGTGATTCAATGAGGTGTCGGTTTTCAATCGCGATGGTAACCACACTGCTTAAGGCATCAATAAACGACATGATCCGTGCTGACACCGTGACAGTTTCAAAGCTAAAGCTCGCGATCATCCCCACCAGTTTTCCATCGCGGTTAATCATAGGGCAAACAACTAAGTTGAGTTTTTTGCCTTCATGTTCAAACTGCTTAAACTTCGTTTCGGCAGTGCTAGTAGCATCTAAAAGGTGCTTCAACAAAGGCTGAGATAAACTATCACTATCAACAAACTGTTTAGGCAAAGAAAGTTCATCTGGCGAGGGCGTTTGCAATACAAACTGTTGATCGTGCACTAACCAAATTGCACCATTGCTCATCCCCAAGACCGTTTGCATCTCTTGAACACTTTTCTCTAATAAGCGGCTAAAGTTATCTTCTTCGCCCAACATCGTTGAAACATCTGCAAATTGCTGAATGGTCACCTTCAGTTTTTCGGTAATTTTACTCAGTTGATGCACTTCTAATACAATGGAATTAACCGGCTTAGTTGCGTCAAAATCGAAGGCCATTATGGCTTCATTTTGATTCATTAACTCTCGAAGTGGTTTAGCGACAAGTCTTGATACGTACCAGGCAATAGGAATCGAAATTAAGACAATAAAAATATTAAAAATTATCGACTGATCCCGCGCCGTTCTGGCTTCCATTAATATTTCATCCTCGGGTGAGGCTAAGCCTAGGTAAAGCCTATTTAGCGATAAATGTTCACGTTCTGATTTGACATCTAGGGTCAGATTGATGATTTGGCCAATCCAATCCTCCTCCTTTCCCTCAATAATAAAACTATCGGCATTGCCACTTTCTGTATGGCTAGCCAGTTGAGAAAGTAAACCAAAATCTTGTTGGTCAAGACGCGGTAATACCACCCCTTGTTCGTCAATCTGCAGGTGCTCAGCGATCCAAGAAGGATTTTGGTGCGCGATAACTGAATAGTCTTCATCAAACATCACTAACTGAGAAGAGCGACTAATTAAATTATTGTTTAAACTTTTGGAGACGCTGGCAAGCGTAATATCGGCGCCGACCACCATATCGCGGTCGTTGTTAGCGTGGGCAAAGGTAACACCAACTTCTTTGGTGGTATAAAAAACATAGGGGTCGGTAGCCACTAAGTCTGACTGTTCCATGGCCAATTGGTACCAAGGGCGCTCTCGCGGGTCCAGCTGATACTCCCGCGAAACAAGGTCGACTAAGGGCTTCAATTGTTCATCGAAAAAGTCGTAGCTCGATATACCATCAACCACTTTAGTGACTAATACTACAGCCCCCTCGGGCGCGTTCACTACCCCCCTTTTGGCTTCAGTGTTTAGTGGCCTAACTAGATAAAAATCCCCATCGGCATAACCCATATACACCGCAGATAAACTACGTTGTTGGCTCAAGGCTGAATAGAGCATTGGTAACCAGCTATGTTGTTCACTATCAAGCTGCTGCATAGATAGATTCATCGTTGCCAAGCTATGCACAAAGTTCTGAGCAGGGTACATGATCCCTTCAAGTTCAGACACCGTTGCACGCCCCACTTGTTGCAAAGCTCGCGCTTGGTTCTTGGCAACAATATCGCTGGTATGGAGATAATTTAAGGTGCCGATCACCAAACCACTAGCGATAAGCATTAAGATCATCACGCTGACTAAATGAAGATGGAAAGAGAACCTACGTTTTGATTTAAGCTTATCCTCTGAAACATCAGCCATTTCCAGTCCTTTGATTATGCTTAATATTAATAATCTCACTATGGCAAGACAGACCCTTATAGGCAAGTGGAAACGTTTATTTCTTGAGCTTTCATCGTTAAAGTCGATCTGCCCATGATGCTCATGTAAGGCTGGTCATTGACGGGGGTCTTCACTGAATAACACGGTTTACCATTTCAATTGGCATGAAACCAAGATTAAAAAGCAATTAAGCCTGAATCCTTAATGTGAGCGTAGCCATTTACGGTTATAATCTGAGTCACATTTATCATTTGAGAGTAACAACTTGCAGTTTTCTGAATTTGGCTTAGATCCTCGCTTAAACAAAACCATTGAACACTTTGGCTTCGCCGAAGCTACCGAGATACAAACCAGAGCTATCCCGGCAGCAATGGCAGGCAAGGATCTGCTAGCGTCTTCAAAAACAGGCTCAGGCAAAACCTTGGCTTACCTGCTTCCCGCTATGCAGCGAATGTTGAAAACTCGAGCGCTCTCTAAGCGAGACCCACGAACCCTTATTTTGACGCCAACCCGAGAGCTAGCAAAACAAGTGTTTGCTCAACTGCGTCTGCTGGTAGCCAATACCCAGACGCGCGCTTGTTTAATTAGCGGTGGCGAAAACTTTAACGACCAAAGCAAGGTGTTACGTAAAGACCCGCACATCATTGTTGCGACTCCCGGCCGGTTGGCTGATCACCTAAGTAAGCGTCATTTATATCTTGAGGGTTTAGAGTTGCTGATCCTAGATGAAGCAGACCGAATGCTAGATTTAGGTTTCTCAGAACAGCTTAACATCGTTAATCAAGCGGCAAATCACCGTAAACGCCAAACCTTGATGTTTTCAGCAACCCTTGATGATGCCGCCATTAACTCATTTGCTTTGAAGTTACTTAATGAACCAGAACGAATCGCTGTAGGCTTTAGTTTCACTCAGCATCAAGATATCAGCCAACACTTTGTTCTCAGTGATAACTTAGACCAAAAACAGCTTCAGTTGAGCCAACTACTAAAGCAAGATCAACTGAAACAAGCCATTGTTTTTACCGCAACTCGCGCCGATACCCAGCGTTTAGCCGACGCCTTTAATCAGCAAGGTTTAACGTGCTCAGCGCTTAACGCAGACTTAAGCCAAGGTGCTCGCAACAAAATCATGGATGAGTTTAGTCGAGGTCATCAACAAGTCTTGTTTACCACCGACTTAGCCTCGCGAGGGCTAGACATTGTTCAGGTATCACACGTGATTAACTTCGACATGCCCAAGCATGTTGAAGAATATGTGCACCGCATTGGCAGAACCGGTCGAGCAGGAAACCTTGGAAAAGCCTATTCCTTGGTTGGACCAAAAGATTGGAATAGCTTTAAGAGCTTAGAGGCCTTACTAGAACAAAAAGTCGAATTTACAATACTAGAAGGTGAAGGCCTAGCGGCTAAGTTCAAAGGCTTACGCGCCCCTACCAAAAAACAAGCCCAGCTAAAAGCGAAACCAAACAAAAGCAAAAAGCGCAGCAGCGTGAAAAAAGATAAGCCGGTTAAAGCCAACCGCACCTTTGACGTTGGAACAGATATGGGGGATGCCCCCATTGTTCGCCAAAAGAAAGCCATCAATCCCATCGATATTGATAGCGACGACATCGAAGAATAATCTTCAAGCCGCAGCTAAACGATTAGCTGCGGCAACGCTAGCTTTTTCATGTCAGTCTTCGTAGACTTAGCTTATCGCAAATGAAAAAGATTCTTATTTAACTTATGAACTCAGGCTCAGCCTCTCCCGCTTTTACTTGGGCAACTATTCGCCAACAAATTTTTCAATATAAGAAACCCTTGGTATACGCTCACCTCATCGCCATTTTAGCGACTTTAGTCAGTGTACCTATTCCATTAATGATGCCGCTATTGGTAGACGAAGTACTGCTTAACCAACCCGGCAATGCAATTGCAATGATGCAAAATCTACTGCCAGAGGTGTGGCATAAACCCACCGGCTACATTCTCACCATCTTGGCGGTGGTAATTAGTTTGCGTTTGTTGTCACTGATAGTCGGGGTACTGCAATCTCGACAATTCACTTTTATCGGCAAACAAATCAGCTTCTTGATTCGCCAACGCCTGGTTGAGCATTTACCCAAGGTAGAACTTCGAGAATATGAAACTCAGGGGTCTGGCGGGATCAGTGCCCGTTGTATTACTGATGTTGAAACCCTCGATAAATTTATCAGTGAAAGCCTGTCGAAGTTTTTGGTCGCTTTGTTCACCATTATCGGCACCGCGGCCATTTTATTATGGATAGACTGGCAGTTAGGTTTAATAATTCTGCTATTAAACCCTGCGGTTATTTATTTCTCTCGATCGTTTGGCAAGCATGTTAAAGAGCTAAAGAAAAAAGAAAATGCTGCTTTTGAGTCTTTCCAGCTAGCACTGATTGAAACGCTAGATAGTATCCAACAGCTCCGAGCGACTCAGCGTGAAGGGCATTATTTTGCTCGCGTCGTCAGCGCTGCCAGTGAGTTAAAAGATCACGCTATTTCGTCGCACTGGAAAACCGATGCGGTAAACCGCTTAAGCTTTACCATCTTTTTAGTAGGTTTCGAAATATTCCGCGCTATCGCCATGTTAATGGTGGTTTTTTCAGACTTAACTGTTGGGCAAATTTTTGCTGTATTTGGCTACCTATGGTTTATGATGGGTCCCGTACAAGAAATCCTCAGCATCCAATACAGCTATTTTAGCGCCAATGCAGCCATGGCTAGGCTCAACCAATTATTCGAGCTGAAACAAGAGCCCCATTACCCTTGTGAAGTCGACCCTTTTGCCAGCAAGCAAAATTTTGATATTCAATTTAAAGACGTCAATTTTAGCTACACCCCTGACTCACCAGTACTCAAGAACATTAGCCTTGTGCTACCAGCGGGTAAGAAGGTAGCTATTGTCTCAGTAAGTGGTGGCGGAAAATCTACCCTGGTTAACTTATTGCTGGGCCTCTATCAAAAGGACAGTGGCCAAATACTCCTTGATGGCACGCCAATAGAAAAAGTCGGCTATGCCGCTATTCGAAGCAATGTTGCCACCGTGCTTCAACAGCCGATCCTGTTTAATACCACCATAAGAGAAAATCTTAATATGGGCAAACAGCATAGCGATGAAGAATTGTGGCAAGCTTTAAGCTCAGCCGAGCTTAAAGCAACAACTGAAAAGCTACCAAACCAACTAGATACAGTCGTTGGCCGCAGTGGCGTGCGTTTATCGGGGGGGCAAAAACAACGCTTAGCCATAGCCAGAATGATTTTAGCTAAACCGCAAGTGGTGATTTTAGATGAAGCGACCTCAGCGTTAGATACCGACACCGAAGCTAAGTTACACCACAATTTACAGCGCTTTTTAAGTAATCGCAGCACTTTAATCATTGCCCATCGCTTAAGTGCGATTAAACAGGCCGATTTAATTTATGTACTTGATGACGGAGAAATTAGTCAAGTTGGCGAACACCAAGACTTGATTGAACAGGCAGGCCTATATAAAACCCTTTATCAACATCAAAACTAAGCAGACTGCTGGCTAGCCATGCTTATGCTGTTTAGGTATTGAGAGGCTGCATCTATTTGTTCGAGGTAGTCTTTGAGGGCTGCCTCAGCAGATTGACCGCCTGGGTGGCGTTGTTGGCTTAGCACTAGTAAGTGCTGCTGACGACGCTCTAACTTTAATTCATGTTTAAGTAATAATTGATATTGAGTATCACTAAGGTGAGGTTTCATCGCTCGCCGATGCAAGCGAAACGCTGTTAGCTTATGTTCGCTACAGCGGATATGAGTGAGTAAAAGCTCTAAATTAACCGTCCAAGATTGCTGTTGGCAAAAACTCAACCACAATAATAAGTTCACATTTCGGTGGTGTTTATCTTGTAAGCATAAACATAGCTTTTTGACCTCAGGGGCCGAATAAACTTGCTTAGAGAAATGCCAAAACCGATCCGCTACACTTTGTAATCTCGGAACTAAAGATGAATTTAAAACCACAAGCTAGGTTACTCCACAGCAAACTTAATAAAACATGCTAATTTGGCGCTATGACGACATAGAACGCTTCTAGAATATTTAAGTTTAAGAGTCAGCAGCTTAACAAAGCCCCTAGGCCGCTGACAACAGCATCACTATCGGACCTTAGTCTAAGCTGTAAAGAAAAAAAAACGCCATCTGGTGCAGATCGCGTTTTTGACTGAAACTGTGAAACGGTGAAACTAAAACTTATAAAGGCGTTACATTTTCAGCTTGAGGGCCTTTCTGACCCTGTACAACGTCGAAGGTTACCGCTTGGCCTTCAGCCAATGTGCGACGACCGTCACCGTTGATAGCGCGAAAGTGAACAAATACATCTGGACCTTTTTCTTGCGCAATAAAACCAAAACCTTTCTCGTCATTGAACCATTTAACGGTTCCTGATAATCCCTGACCTGACATTATCGTCCTCTCATATTTCGTGTGTAAATTAACGTATTAGCTAGGCAAGCCAGCGACAAAAAGTTAACCACACCTAAAACTAGATAGGCCAAAACCTTTGGAATATCAACAAGCATTGCTACAGCGACTCATACTATCTACTAAATACTCAGTAATTTCACCCCTTAATCATATATTTAATATTAAATTTTGATTAAAGTTCTCAATAAAAGCACTTAGAAACAATACGCTAGCAAAGAGCTGTGTGAAAAACAACCAGGTATAGGCGAAAATTACTGCTCTTTTTTGTCCATTAGAGGCCAAATGATCTTTTCCAAACCCGCAATTTGAATCTCTAAAGCGAGCGCCATCAACTGACCTAATTCACCCGCGGGAAAACCATCATTATTAACAAACCACAATAAATACTCCTCAGGCAGTAGTATAATGGCTCGGCCCGAATACTTACCAAAAGGCATTTTATGGCGGGCGACTTTAAGTAACATTGCCTTATCGAAAGGTTCATTAGCATTCATAGGGTGCTCATTCATTGTGCATTCAACCAAGAGATAGATCCAAATAGCGTCACATTATGCTAGCCTGCACTTTTCTACAATCACTTCAAACAAGGAAATTTGATGTTACAGAGTAATGAGTACTTTAATGGACAAGTAAAATCTATCGGTTTTGCAGGTAGAGAAAAACCATCATCGGTTGGCGTTATGGCCGCGGGCGAATATGAATTCGGTACCGCCGAACCTGAACTCATGGTCGTAGTAGCCGGTGAGTTGATTGTTAAGCTACCCGGTGAAAGTGATTGGACAAGCTATAAAGACGGTGAGCAATTTAATGTCCCCGGCAACGCTAAATTTCAATTAAAAGTACCCACTGAAACCGCTTATTTGTGCGTCTACGGCTAAACCAAAATGTTGAAGAAAGATCCAGAGACCCTGCTAAAAAAACGCCCTCAATTGTTTCATTCAGAAAACATTAAGGTGTCCTCGCATGTTCAACGTGAAGAGCAGGACTGGATCTTACATACCCTAATGATTAGCGGCCATGATGTGCCGTTCATTTACAAACGTAAGCAACGTTATCAAGACTTAACTGGGGCTAGAGTTAACCTCAGTTACTATCCTAGCGTACAAAAACGCGCGGGCTTTGATTTTGAAATAATGAAAGTGGTCCGCTTGCGCCGCAGTTAATCACTTCACTCTCTTTAAGCATTGACTATTTCTCCGCCGCAAGAAGACAACTTAAATCACTTTTTACCATTTATTGATACATTGTGTGATAAATAAGCACTGCTAAATCTCATTCCTTTACACTCCCCGCGCACTTCAAAATTACTATCGATTGTAAAGGCTATTTCATGAAACAAACTATCCAAATAGTGCTGTTTGGCTTAATGCTAAACGGCTTTTCAGCGAATCTTTTTGCTGGCGGCTTTCACCTACCTCAGGCAGCATATGCCAACTTAGGCACCGCCGGCGCGGGTGATGGTGTCTACCGAGATTCGGCGGCGGCTATTTGGTCCAACCCTGCCATTATGTCCTTTATGGAACAAGATCTATTTACCGTGAATGGCTTAGCCTTAAATCTATCTAATACCTATTATGATAGCCAAAACGCATCAGATAACTCTAGGGACTCTGGTGGATGGCTAGGCGCTGTCGGCTTATTTTATAATAAAACCTTAAATGAACAGTGGGCTGCAGGCATAGCAATTACGACCATTGGCGGTGCCGCATTAGACTATGGTTCGGGCTGGAAAGGCTCTACTCAAGTGGTAGATACAAGCTTAATAACATTTCAAATTAACCCCTCAGTGAGTTACAAAATTAATAATCAGCTATCACTTGCTGCCGGTATGCAGGTCAACTACGCATCGGTAGATATGAGTACTCAATTGATAGGGCAACCCTTAGCAATGACCCCCACTAGTGATTGGGCATTAGGTTACAATTTAGGTGCAGTCTATCAATTTAACCAAGACACAATAGCAGGCTTAAGCTATCGCTCTAAGTTAGAGCATCAATTTAACGACAGTGTGAGTTACCTCAATCAAGTCGCCGACTATTCAATGAGAATCGATGCCGTTGCTTTTGCTCGTGCAGATCTAAGCCATCAGCTTAATTCGCAATGGGGAGTATTTAGCACCCTATCTTGGTACCAGTGGAGTGATTTCTACACTACCGAGATCATCATCGCTTCTTCTGATCAAAGCATCGCCAGAAACTGGCAAGATACTTGGGCATTAGCACTAGGTACAGACTATCAAATCAACGATAACTGGCGCTTAAAGCTAGGCGTTTCTTACGAAACGTCACCGTTAGATGAAGCGCAATTTCAATCACCAGATCTACCAGTAGATCGCCAAATTCGTTATTCTGTAGGTCTGAGGACGACTATCAATCAAGTGCCCGTGGACTTGTTTTACGAATACTCTGACGCAGGAACCCCGGGTATTAACCAAGACAACCAACTATTACCAGGCAACAACCTACATGGTCATTTTGATATGTATCTTCATTTCCTAGGCTTTGCGGTGAGCTTCTAACTATAATGAAACCTAGGATAACCCTCGCTTACCCTAGGTTTCATCTAAGCCCGCATGTTAAGACTATTTTTCTAAGCCTTGACCACTGGCTAAGCCTTCGATAATTGGACAATCTGGCCGTTGGCCACCTTGACAACACTCCACCACCACCGCCAAACTGTGGTGCAATTGCTGTAATTGTTCAATACGCTGCTCTATTTCCAGTAAATGTTGCTGAGCAATCTTTTTTACTTCTCCGGCACTTCTTTGTTTATCAACATACAACGACAACAGCTGCTTGCTTTGGGGTAGGCCAAACCCTAACTGCCGACAATTGGCAAGAAATTGCAAATGGGCAATCTGCTCGGCGCGATAATAGCGGTAGCCATTATCTGCCTTAAGGGCTTCGACTAAACCAATGTCATGGTAGTAACGCACGGTTTTTACCGACAAACCACAACGCTTTGCCATTTCACCAATTTTATACATCACGCTCCCCTTGCCAGTAGTTTAAACGTACAGCATTACTAACTACACAGGCCGAGCTCAAAGCCATTGCAGCCCCGGCCAGTGCGGGATTAAGTAAGCCCATGGCCGCAATTGGCACCCCTATCAGGTTATACACAAAAGCCCAAAACAAATTTTGTTGTAGTGTTTGCCAAGTGCGCTTGGCTAGCGCAATCGCCTGCGCTATCAGCAAAGGATCATCACGCATCAATACTACATCGGCGCTGTTTAAGGCTATATCACTTCCGCCGCCCATTGCGATACCAACATCAGCCTGCGCAAGGGCTGGCGCATCATTGACACCATCACCGACCATCATCACCACACCGCTGCCTTGCAGCTGCTTAACGTGCTGTAACTTGTGTTCAGGGAGTAACTCAGCTTGCCAGTCGCTAATCCCCATTTTATTGGCGAAGTCTTCTGTCACGCCCTCGGCATCGCCACTAAGCATATGTACTTCAAGTTTTAATCGATGCAAGGCTTTTACGGTAGCTTTTGCATTGGCTCGCTCAACATCAGCCAGACCAAGTACCGCCAAGACCGCTTCAGGTTTCGCCACAAACACAACCGTTAAACCATGTTGTTGCCATTGTTTAGCTAGTTGCAACTGCGGCTCACTCAACGCTAAGTCTTGCTGCTCGATAAAGCCTTGGTTTCCGATAAATAGTAAACCTGCGTGCTCACCACTGATTTGCGCTTCAATGCCTGCCCCAGGATAACTATTAAAATGGTCTAAAGGTAATAGCTTAGCGGGGTCGACCTTGGCTAACATTGCCGAGGCTAAAGGGTGCTGACTGCCCTGCTGAGCACTAGCACATAACACTAACAACTGCGCGTCACTCAGGGCACTATCGTTATGAATATTCACCAGTTTCGGTTTGCCTTGAGTAAGGGTTCCTGTTTTATCCAGCACCACTTTGGTTACTTGATGACTGCGCTCTAAGGCTTCGATATTGCGATACAAAATACCCAGCTTTGCGCCCCTTCCCGTGCCCGCCACTAATGCCGTGGGCGTCGCTAAGCCCAAAGCACAAGGGCAAGCAATGACCAATACCGATACCGCCGCCACGATCCCTTGCGCAAAGTCACCCAGCATACTCCACACCACTAACGTGCTTAAGGCTATCAACAAAATACTCGGCACAAAATAATGGCTTATTTTATCAACCAAACCTTGAATAGGCGCTTTACCTGATTGCGCCTCGTTGACCAATTGAATGATTTTATTAAGGGTACTGTCTTTATTTTCGGCGCTCACAGTGACTTGCAATAAACCTGAGCCATTCAAACTGCCAGCCAAGACTTTATCGCCTACTTGCTTGGTTAAGGGTTTGCTTTCACCAGTGATCACCGCTTCAGACACTTCACTGCTTCCCCAGTGCACCTGTCCATCAGCGGGTAGTACTTCACCAGGCTTAATCAATAATCGATCACCTAGCGCTAAACGCTCTACGGCTATTGACTCGGCGATACCTTGAGCGTTAATTCGAGAAGCGAGTTTAGGGCTTAAATTCACCAGTTCTGCAATATTTTTAGCGGCTTGCTGCTTGGCGTTTTGCTCTAAGTGTTTACCCACCAATACTAAACTAATGATCACTGCGGCGGCTTCAAAATAAAGATGCCCCCCCGCCCCACTTAACCACAAATACAGGCTGTACAAATAAGCGGTGGATGTTCCCATCACCACTAAGGTATCCATGGTGCTGGTGCGATGTTTTAGCGCTAGCCAAGCTCCCCGGTAAAAAGGGGCAGCAAGCCAAAACTGTACCGGCGTAGCCAATAACCACTGCCATACAGCTGGCAAATGTAGTTGGCTAAACAACATCGGTAATACTAGTGGGATAGACAAAAAAAGGCTGGTGATTAGCCGCCAAGGCAAGGCCTTGGCATGAGCTTTGGGTATGTTTTCGCTTTGCATAGCCACTTTAAAACCACAGCGTTCAACCGCTTGTTTCACTGCTGCCAAATACTGCGCATCAGGAAGGACTTCAACACTGAGCTGATTGAGCGCTAGGTTAACCGCAACCTTGTCAACGCCATCTAGTTTGTTCAGTGCCGTTTCAAGTTTGGCCACACAGCTGGCACAATTTAGCCCTTCTATTTTCAGCGTATGCTGCTCAAAGGGTATCTCAAAGCCAGCATCGCTAAGCTGCTGCCGCAGTGCAATCAGCACCCCGCTTTGATTGGTGGATAAGCGCACCTTGTTTAAGGCTAAGTTTACCGAGCTATCTAACACTGCGGTTTGTTGTTTTAAGATAGCGTCTACTTTTGATACACAAGAAGCACAGCGCAACCCTTGTAAAGGAAACTCCAATGTAATGCTCATCACTTACTCCACCAGTCAGCATGCAGAGTATAGTGTAAAGTCTCCTATAACTGGAGGGTCAAGTACTTTTTTTAGCCTGTTCAAACAAGCTCAATGCTAATTTACGCTGAATCGCGTGATCCACTATCGGCAGTGGATAAGCCAATCTGTGCCCATTTTTTTCAGCCCAACTATGCGGTTGATGGACTTTTTTACCGGGAATGTCGCTAAGCTCAGGAACCCAATGGCGAACAAAATCGCCATTGGGGTCAAAACGTTGCGCCTGAGTGGTGGGGTTAAATATACGAAAATAAGGCTGAGCGTCGGTGCCTGTTGATGCGGCCCACTGCCATCCTCCGTTGTTGGAAGCAAAATCACCATCAATTAAATGCTGCATAAACCAGCGCTCGCCTTCGCGCCAATCAATCAACAGATCTTTAGTTAAAAAACTGGCCACAATCATACGCAGGCGGTTATGCATCCAACCGGTATATTTAAGTTGGCGCATCGCCGCATCGATAATAGGGTATCCCGTTTGCCCTTGTTGCCATGCTTGTAATAGATGAAGGTCTTGTTGCCAAGCAATAGATTGAGTCCACGCCAAAAAGGCCTCGCCTTTACATAACCTGGGATTGACCGCAATTAAGTGGCGATAAAACTCTCGCCAAACAATTTCACTTAACCAAGTAAACGCTCCTCCTTCTTGCGCGTCTAAGCAGTGAGGATGGTCGAGATAAATCCGCGCTAAACATTGGCGTGGAGACAACATCCCCAAGGCTAAATAGGCGGACAAGTTACTGGTAGCAGCCAAGGCTGGGAAATCACGATCTTGCTTATAATCGGCCGCTTTACTGGCGCTAAAATCACGTAACTGTTGAATAATCGAGGGGTCATCACAAGTCCATTTGCTGCTATCAGCTCGATCATAGGAACAAGGTAGTGGCGAGTTGTTTTTCAACAATGCTAAAAATGCTTCAGGAAGGAGCGCTTGATCAATCGCTGCAGGCGCAGCAATGGGACTAAATTCTCGTTCTGTTAAGCCTGACACCCACGTTTTTCGAAAGGGAGTGAATACCTTAAAATTTTCTCGGTTTTTAGTCAGCACACTGCCCGGCGGCATGACACATTCACCATGATATTGCAGCAAACTCACGTTGTTAGAACTTAAGGCACTCAATACCGCATTGTCGCGCTGCTGCTCATTAAGTTCGTATTGGTAATGACAGTGTACATCGCTAATTTGGTATTGCTGGCAAAGCTCGGTTAAACACCGCGGCACATGATTGAAACTGTCAATTTCAACCACCAATAATGGGATATTGAGTAAGGCTAAATCTTGCTGAAGTTGCGCCAAACGACGCATGATTAAATCAGCTTGAATGGGGGCTAAATGATGTTGTTTCCATTGATGTCGGCACACAAGATAAACCGCTAATACCGGCTTACCGCTAGCGACTGCGGTAGTTAAGGCCTGGTTGTCTTTAGTTCGTAAATCATTTCGAAACCATACTAATTGCTTGCTCATCAAAAAACCTTTACTACCTTATTATATTCCTATGCCTACGTTAAAAAATAAGTTAAGGATCAATAAATTAAGAGCGACTATTGTAACAAGGACAGCCCATAAGGCGGTAACAGAGGCCCAAAGCAAGACACAGCTATAACTGATACAACTCTAAGGGCAAACCGTCAGGGTCATTGAAAAAAGTGAATTGTTTACCGGTATAAGGGTCTACCCGAATGGGCTCTACCGCTATGCCCTTGCCCGTTAAATACGCCACTACCCGCTGTATATCATCGACAGCAAAAGCCAAATGGCGTAAGCCTTGTGCCTCAGGGTAACTAGGCCTAGGCGGAGCCTCGGCAAAAGAAAACAATTCTATTTGTTCACCATTAGGCAAAGCTAAATCCAATTTGTATGAATTTCGCTGCTGACGATAATGCTCAGCCACAATCGTTAAGCCCAATATTTCAGTGTAAAAATATTTCGCACGAGCATAATCAGCACAAATAATCGCCACATGGTGAATCGCTTTCAACATCGTTAATCCTTATCAGAAATGGCTTCAGCAGCCCGAGCCCCCCAGAAAAAACCACTCAAGCCGAATAGAGCCATAAGTAGCATCATGCCAGCCATTAACCAATTGCTTGGAGATAAATGAAACGAACCACCAACAGTGGCCGCAAGCATCAATAAGGCCAAGCCCAGCAGCGCTAATACGCCGCCAACTCTAGCCAATAAAATAGCAATATAATCAATGCTTTGAAAATAAACTGAGGCAGCAACAAACAAGGCTAAGCCAATAAACAATAGCGGCCACCAGCTAACACCAAACGCCAGTAAACTAGAAAGGCTCGCGGCCACAGTAACAAGGCTAAATAAGCATTTCAAAATAGACGTCATCGTCATCCTTAACTTGATGGAGTGATACCCGCTTTGCAGCTGGGCGGAATAGCAAGCTGCCATTTAAGCACTTCGGTCACTTGCAATACCGCTGGATAGTCAGCCGCAAAACCGTCTTTAGCAGCAGGTAATAACTGCCCCCGCCAACTCACATAAATGGCTTGATAAGGGCTTGAAGTATTTGCTTGATAGTAATCGACTAACTCATCGACTAAACCGGAGTCGCCTTGCCACCAAACAGTCTCGCCATTGCAGGGGCTGAATTCTCTCACCTCATGCCCCCAGACAAAATGACCGTGAAAGGTCTGGCTTTGTTCTGCACAGGCAACATTAATCAGCGTCCCCAGCAAAATACCCAAAGCACAACCGTATTGTTTGCGCATCACTGAGCGCCTACATCGATGAACGAACCCGCTTAAGCAGCAAAAATTATCAATAAAACACCCCAAAAAACACTATCACTTAGGAACCGCACCATTGATAAAACATGATCGGCCACTCCATTAATCAATAACAAAATAGCAATAAACTGGCTCAAATAGATAGCTGATTTAATGCGATAACGAGCCAGTCAGCCTTAGCGAAGCTCGGTGCGTTAATTCGCGATTTTGCTTACTAGATCAAAGTTTAGCAAATTACTACAACGCTCTTAGTTTGCATTTTTGTTAACAAATAGTAACCAAATAATTAGCTGAAAACTCAGGTTTTATCTAGCTTAACAGCCACAAGTTAACTGCGACTAACAGTTTTCATATTAGAATATTCGCTCTGGTCGGAGTTGTAGAGGACCGATCAGTTACCTAAGATGCCCTCGATTATTACAAAAATAAAACAATACAGTTACGCCCAGCGGACTGAAAGCAACTATATTAGAGACCAGCAGTTATGAATAAACGTAAATTAAGTCTACTTGCCCTTAGCATTTCGCTAGTCACTGGCCAAAGCCTAGCGGCTGGCTTCCAACTTAATAGCCAATCAGCAACCGGTATCGGCCGCGCTTTTTCTGGTGATGCAGTCATTGCTGATAATGCCTCGGTATTGTCACGTAACCCTGCCGCCATGGCGATGTTTGATCGTAAAGCCTTATCGCTGGGTTTAACCTATGCTGAAGTAGATGTGACCATTAAGGATGTAAGTTACGGTCCAATTGACTACGGAAGCGAACCAGACGCAGCCGACAATAAAGTCATTCCTAACATCTACTATATTCACCCCATTAACGACGCCTTTGCGGTGGGTGTGGCAGCCTTTAGTAACTTTGGTACGGGTACCGATATTAGCTCACTAAATAACAGCGGCAAACCAATTACCCCAGTAGACCTATTTGGTAAAACCGAAATCGTTACCTCTAACCTTA
Source organism: Agarivorans sp. TSD2052 (assembly GCF_023238625.1). Taxonomy (NCBI): domain Bacteria; kingdom Pseudomonadati; phylum Pseudomonadota; class Gammaproteobacteria; order Alteromonadales; family Alteromonadaceae; genus Agarivorans; species Agarivorans sediminis. The sequence continues at coordinate 1,053,493 of NZ_CP096670.1, read as the reverse complement.
ACCTAAGCCTGTCTTACCGCATTAACCAACAATTTAGTATTGGTGCGGGTTTAGATCTGATTTACGGTGAAGGCACACTCAAACGTAATGGGCAAATTACTGACAACCCACTTAGTGAGACTACGCTAGTTGATGTTGAAGCTGACGGTTGGGCCCTAGGCGGCATTGTTGGTGCCACTTACGAAATCAATGATAAAAACCGCTTAGGTATCAGCTACCGCATGAGCCCGACTTTTAAGGCTGACGGAAAAGTAGAGTATCAAGGCCAAGCCTACGACGAAATTCACATTCCACTTCCCAACATTTTCCAAGTTGCTGGTTACCATGAGCTCAGCCCTAAATGGGCGGTTCACTACACTGCGCAACATACTAGCTGGGGTGATTTTGAACATATTACCGTTACCGGTTCAGCACCAGACGCTACGGTTAAAAGCTACCAATGGCAAAACTCATGGTTGTTTAGTGTTGGTGGTACTTACCAAATTAACGATACCTGGACAGCCCGTGCCGGTTACATGCACGACAAGGGTGTAGTTGATGAGATTAGCTCACTGTCTATTCCAGACTCAGATCGTAACTGGTACACCGCAGGCGCAAGCTACCACTTAAACAAAAACGCGACTATCGACTTTGGCCTAGCCTTTGTTCGTGGTGAAGACGTTGAAGTACGCGAAATGAGTGGTATTCCAGGAATTGGTGAAGTAGTTGGCCACACTCGCTCAGATGCTATTTACTACTCTATGCAATACAGCCACTTGTTCTAAGCCGGCTTAAGTGGCAAGCCTGCAGCTTGCCACTTTTATTACTCCCTCCTGTTCTCTTCTGCTTCACCCCACTCATTATTTTGCTTAATGCTTGTCACAGCCAGCAAACTTCAGACTCTGTTTATGCGTATAGCTATTAACGACAGTGACAAACAGGGTACATTTAATGAAGGTATTAGTGGTAGGTGGTAGCGGTGGCATTGGCCTAGCGTTAGTCAAGCAACTTTGCCAACGATCAGATATACAACAAGTCATTGCCACTTGGCATGTCAATCCTCAACACTTCCAACACCCTAAACTTAATTGGCAACCGCTTGATATAAGCAACGAGCAGAGTATTGCCCAACTATTTAGTCAAATAGATAAACTAGATTGGTTGATCAACTGCGTAGGGGTTTTACACTCATCAACACTTAAGCCCGAAAAAAGCCTGGCCCAATGCCAAGCAGACAACTTCATGTTAAGTATGCAGCTCAATGCTTTGCCCAGCCTTATGTTAGCCAAATACGCAGCAAGCGCCATAAAAGCCAGTACAACAGGTGTATTTGTGAGTATCTCTGCCAAAGTAGGCTCCATTGCCGATAACCGCTTAGGCGGTTGGCACAGTTACCGCAGTTCAAAGGCGGCGCTGAATATGGTGTTGAAGAACATTGCGATAGAGTGGCAACGTAGCCATCCCAAAATATGTGTGCTCGCTTGGCATCCTGGTACTACCAACACCGAGTTATCGAAGCCATTTCAGCGAAATGTTCCGGCGGTTAAGCTACTCAGCAGCGAACAAAGTGCCGCTTATTTATTGAAAAAAATAACAACGTTAACCAGCGAACACACTGGACAATTTTGGGCTTGGGATGGCACACAAATAGCGTGGTAGCAAAGGAATACGCATATTATTACCCATGAACACAAGCCAAAACTGACATCAACAGGGTGTACAAATGACACGTTGGACTAGCGCTTAGGCTCTATTTAAGCCCCAATAAAGCTGACCACTGAATAGGAGACAGCCTTAATGCTGGGTATTAAAACTGTGCCAAGGTAGCCACGATAAGCCCTCCTCTACAGCTTGACGCATTTGCTGAACCCCAGTGTTGTGGTAGCTGTACACCCGAATACCAAAAATATGTAGCATTAAGCTGCACGCCTTGGCTTTTGCTTCGGGTTCATCATAAAGCGACATTAAAAACTCAGCATACAAGGCTTCAATTTGCTGCAGTTGCTCACTCACATAACCTTGTAGTTCAGGCTCATTGCTAAACTCCAACTGGCTCTTCACTAAAAAACAGCTGCAATAATCACTATTAAGCGACTGCTGCAACATAGTATCGAGAATTTGGCATATACCTAGCTCAATGCTACTAGCAGCGCTTAAGCATTGCTGGATACCCTGTCGAGTGGTGTGCGCATAATGCGCCAAAGACTCTTTAAACAAGGCTTGTTTATTGCCAAAGGCCAAGTAAACACTGCCCGGTTTTAAACCAGTCTGTTGAAACACCTGTTGCATTGACGCAGCGTGATAACCTACACGCCAAAATAATTTGGTCGACTGCTCTAATACCTGTTCTCGTTGAAATTGCACCTTTGCCATGGGAATTCTCGTTACCTTCTTCTCTAGCGTTTAACACCCGCATTATACCTTGCTTACAACGATTAGACAGCTTTTTGAATGTTTGTTCAAAATTAACTTGAATGAACATTCAAAAACTGTTTGAATACACCCAACTTGAACGAACATTCAAGAAATGTATTCAACATACAACCAAAGGAATAGTCATGAGTTTGCAAACAGAAATCGCCGATTACATCGCTTCATTTGTCCAAAAAGCGCCATTAGATGTACAAAAGCTAATGAAACAAGCCACTAAAAATTTAGCAGAAAGCGAAATAGCGAAAAAGGCACCGCAAGCAGGCCAAGTGTTACCTAACTTTACCCTAGCTAACCAAACCGGTGAACAGGTGTCACTGAGCAGCTTGTTAGCCAAAGGCCCGCTTATCATCACTTTTTACCGCGGCGGTTGGTGTCCATATTGCAATTTAGAGCTGCGTGCATACCAGCAAATATTGCCGGAAATAAAAGCCTTAGGCGCTAACTTAGTGGCAATAACTCCCGAGTTACCCGACGCCTCACTAAGCACTACCGAGAAGAACGAATTACAGTTTCAGGTATTAACAGACACAAATGCAGACTATGCAAAAAGTTTAGATATTGTATTTGCCTTACCCGAGGAGTTGCGCCCTATCTATTCTTCTTTTGGTATTGAGGTAGAGCAGCACAATGGTGAAGGTCAATTTGGCTTGCCGCTAGCCGTAACCTATGTAGTCGCTCAAGACGGTACTATCGCCAGCGCCTTTATTGACGCAGATTACACCAAACGCCAAGAGCCTAGTGATTTGTTACCAGTACTAAAGTCTTTAAATAACTAAGCTTTAAGCTATACAAAGAAGCCTTGGTACTGCCTTGGCGTTAGTGCTAAGCGCTTCTTAAAATTACGTTGAAAATGGCTCTGGTCAGCAAAACCTAACGCCAAAGCCGTATTTGCAATACTATCGCCATCTCTTAACAAGGCTTTAGCCCGATTGATACGTTGATTAAGTTGAAAAGCATGCGGCGACAAACCGTAGATTCGCTTGAAGCTTCTCACTAGGTGGTAACGGCTTAAACCTGCGACGTCTGCAAGTTCAGTCAAACTTAAGGGCATAGCCAGCTGATCTTGAATACACTCTTGCACTCGCTTTATTTGTGGCTTAGCCAAACACGCTACATCAGCACGCAAGTTCTGTGGTTGACCAAATTGTTGCTCGCAAAAACTGACCAATAAACTCTCTTGCTGCAAGCTGCTTTGATCTAAGTGGACGGCAGAAAACAACTTATCTAATAAAGAAAACGTACTAGAACAATCTAAGTACTGGTGGGTAAATGGCCGATAATCACTCGCCGGTTTTGCCAGCATCTCTTGTTGTAGCTGACCAAGCCACGCGGTATCTACGAACAGCATCCGATAAGACCAAGCACCTTGCTTAGGGTTACATGAATGTACGTCTCCTGGGTTAATGGTCACGCAGTGGCCGGCACTAATGCTATTGTGCCGTTGCATGTTCTTATACACCGCTTCACCTGTGTCAATAAGCCCAAAAGAAAACTCATCATGAGAATGGCTGTGGTAACACGCTTCAGAATGCACAGCTTGGCGTAGTTCAACAAAAGGCAAACTAGCACTTCTTTTCAGTAACACCTTGGCTTGAGTATGCACATTACCGTCCTCATAAAAAACCATTAAACACTTGGCTAAACAAACAACGAAACCACTGAGCCCGCTAGCAACAAGGCCATTAAATGATTAAAGCGGCGCATCCTAGCGGGTGAACGAAGATAGCGCGAAATAAATGTGCCTATGGCAGCCCATACGCCCACACCAATAAAGCAAACCAGTAACGAAATAGTACAGAAAACCAACAAATAATACTGTGTTGATGGGTGCGGAGAAACAAATAAACTTACTCCCGACATCGCCACCATCCACGCTTTGGGGTTTAGCCCTTGCGCTAACGTTCCCTGCAGGAAATTTGGAGGTGTTGCCAAAGCCTTCGTCAGCTGCTGATTAACTGGCGCTACGGCTATTTTAAAAGCCATATACAACAAGAAGGCCGCCCCAAAATACTGAAGAATATCACTTAGCTTTGGCAACAACTGCACCATCTCATTTAGCCCTACCCCCACAATAAATACCACTAAGCAGTAGCCTACGCTGGCCCCAATAACATGAGGTAAGGCCAGCCGAAAGCCAAAGCTCGCGCCCGCCCCCGTCGCGATGATGTTAACCGGCCCTGGCGATATTGCGCCAATTAAGGCAAATACAAACATTGATATAAACAGGCTCACCACGATGTCCTTGTTCTGCAGAAAATCTAACTATATGCGCTAGGTCGCAAATTTTATTGAACAAAATTGCGCGAAATCATTGAGAGTTCCTTGTCCTACAAATCAGATAAAGAAAACGTTGCGCTAGGTATCACTTCTCAAGCTGATGACTTGCGCAATAGCTATGGGCTTTCTAATGTGGGGTAACAAAAATATATAGGAAGGCACAATGAAATTTATTCCCAATAACATCGCCGAGCTCAATTTACTGCTGCAATTTGATATGAGTAGTTTACAAACAGGGATTAAGGTTCACCACGATGCAGCCCCTGAGATCATTGCCGCTGCACAAAGCTTATTCGACAAAGGGCTAAGCACACTCCCTGACGGTGGTTACCTCACCGATTTAGGCATCGAAGTCGCCGAACACGCGCAAAAATTATTAGCCATTCTTTCAACAAAATCGGAACACGTAGCCGCTTAATAACCGGATTTGTTATTCACTAACCAAGTGCTAGCCACTTGGTTTTTTTTACCGCCATTTTTATAAGCGCAGTAAAACCTCCGATATAGCCCCCTCTATTGTTTGCTTTATCATTATTGGTAATTACAATCCTATCAACATAAACAAGGAGAGAATTCCCTGGTGAAAAATAATTTTCAGTGTTTATCACAACGCCATAAGCAAACAAGAGATAAATGCCTAACAGAATTAAAAGCCTCAGCAATGCCTGAAGCTGATTTGTATATATTGCATGGGCCTGAGCTTTTCTCACTATGGGTCGCCAAACAAAAGAGCCAAGGATTTGCCCAAAGTGCAATAAGTCAAAAATTGGAAGGTTTAGGTTTACCTGAACTCGCACAAAATGTACTTGTCACCTCGCTAAGCTTGGTGAACCAATTTGGCGGGCAAGTTATTGATGTAAAGACGATGGGTATTTTAGCCCTAGACATGCATCGAGGGGGTAGCATATTAGGTAAATACGAAATCACTCAAAAAGGTGCTAAAAGCTACATTAGCTTTAAGGGGAACCACAAGCTAAGAACAGTAATTAAAGGCACCCGCTACCTATCTACTAATACTAAAATGTTGACTTTAGGCATAGGTCAACAAGGGCTAAAAGCATCCGCTCGTGGCGGAGTATTAATCACTGTGGTGTTTTCAGTATCACACCACACGCTAGAATTGGTACTTAAAAAAGACTATTTGATAACCAATTGGGTAGTTGATGTAGCGACCGATATAACGATTGCTTCTGTAGCTGCAGTCTTCGGCTACGTAGTAGGAACATTAGCTATCTCATCAATCAGTGTGGTGGTTGTTCCAGTTTTAGCTGGATTCGCTGTAGCATTTTACGTGCAAGGGGAACTAAATAATTATGAGTCGCATTATAGAATTAAAGAAAGATTAGTTGAAAGCCTCAACCAGTCTGCACAAGTATCAGTTGAGCGAGATATGCAATTATTAAAACGAAGAATAGACCAAATCAAAGCTGTAACTAGCATGAACCATTCAACTTACCAATTCTTTTAGGCCTAAAAAATGACAAAACCAATGACTATAAAAAAGTCTTTAATCGGTCTAGTTTTTTTCTGCATATTATTAATCCCCCCATTTGAATCGTTATTCGATAAGGAGATTTTGGGTAGATTTGGTCGTTTAGATTTCCAATTGGCTGCCAACTACCCTGTTATATACATAAATATTGAATATAGTACGTTTATCGCGGGGGGAATTATCGCTCTATCTGGAGCTATGTTCATGCTGTGGCAGTTAATTTGTCTTAATAAAGGAAAGCCGCCTCGATCATCAGAACATTACTCAACAAAAGCTTTTGCTACAGCTGCAATCATAGGCTTTTTGTTCATTTTCCCAGGGAGGCATATAGAAAGGTCGCATATGGAAAGCCTAGCAGAGCAAAAAAGCTACCAAGCATGCCCACCATTTACCTTATTAATGAACTCGGTAAGCATTGATGCATGGGTGAAAGACTTTAGCCTATGTAACGATCCTGAGGTGGACAAAATCGCTATGTATGGTTATCCAGACGAGCCTGCAAAAATTGCTGAGCTTATCGCTATGCGCAACAAAGCATTAACGCGCCCCCAATAACTAAACCGCGCTATGTTGAAACAAAGTAAACGCATCATGTACCCCTTGTATCAACATTTGCATGCCAATTACCGTTAGAATTAAGCCCATTAAACGGGTGGTAATGTTGATACCACTTGCGCCAACTTTATCGATTAGCTTTGGTCCAAACAAAAAGCAAACAAACGTAATAACACACAGTAGGGCAAACGCACACATGGTAACGATGATGTTGAGCACTTCACCTGAAGCCGAATAGTTCATGGCCGTGGCAATGGTGCCTGGGCCCGCTAATATGGGTAAGGCTAAGGGAGAAATGGCAATGTCTTTATCGTCGTCATCGTCTACTTCGCCCGGGATATGAGAGTGCAATTTGGAGCTACTCCCCTGCAGCATATGGTAGCCCACCAAAAAGACCAAAATACCGCCCGCTAAACGCAGCGCGGGTAAGGTAATCCCAAATAGCTCAAAAATAGCTTTGCCTAACAAGCAAAAGGCAGAGATGATAAAAAAGGCACTTATTAAGGCTTTAAACGCGGTTCTTTTGCGCTGCGCTGCGCTTTGCTCACCTGTCATACCAACAAATACTGCGGTATTGGCAATCGGATTCATCATCGCAAAAAAGCCCATGAATACGGTTACCGCCATGGTTGTAAGGTCGTGCATTGACTAACTCGCTTATCTAGAGTTTCAACTAACAATAACAACCATAACACCACCATTACATTTTCGCCGTGAAATAGCCTATACCCCCCCGAATTAACAAACTATATTGCGCTTGTATCCCCCTTATGCCTCGCCTTTTCACATCACTGTTGTTTGCCATTAATCTGCTAACTGGCGCATAGCAATCTTAGAGTAAATCCGTATCATGCTGATATTAAGTATTTAATAATTAGGGAACTTGAGACATGGATGTATCATTAATTGTCATTTTAGTGATTATCGCCGCGACTATTTTTTATGTTGTAGGAATTTATAACCGTTTAGTGAGTTTGCGTAATCGCTACCAGAATGCCTTTGCTCAGATAGAGGTGCAGCTTAAACGTCGCTACGACCTTATTCCCAATCTTGTCGAAACAGCCAAAGCTTATATGAGCCATGAGAAAGAAACCCTCGAAGCCGTAATTAGCGCTCGTAATGATGCCAGTGCGCTATTGCGCGCCGCAGCAAAAGATCCAAGTGGTGCCACCTTAAGCAAATTAGCCAGTGCAGAGGGTTTACTGCAAGGTGCTATGAGCAAAATGAATATAGTGATGGAAAGCTACCCTGACTTAAAAGCCAGTGACAACATGATGCAGCTAACAGAAGAGCTCACCACCACCGAAAATCGCGTCGCCTTTTCTCGTCAAGCCTTTAACGACTCAGTGACCGAATACAACGAATATCGCCAATCGTTTCCACCGGTGTTTTTTGCAGCCCAGTTTGGCCACAAAAAAGACGCCAATTTATTAGAGTTTGCTGATAGCGCAGAGATCCAAAGCGCGCCTAAAGTTTCATTCTAATTAACTGAGTTTGCTTCATGAATTTTTTTGCCGAACAAGACCATGCTCGCCGCAACAGTAAATGGTTAATTCTATTATTTGTGGTAGCGGTAATTATTCTAATTGGTTTAAGTAACGTGATTATTGCCGCTTCGCTGTGGATGTTTCAGTCAAGCAACGAGACTAGTATTGCGGCTAATCGCCGCTTCTTCTCTCAAGATATTTTGTTTTTTGTTAGCGCGCTAGTAACCAGCATTATAGCGTTTGCCATTACCTTTAAATGGTATCAGCTGCGTGATGGAGGCCGTCGTATTGCTGAGTCACTGGGTGGGCAGCGGATCCTTCCCAACAGCCAGCAAGCCGAACAGCAACAGATGCTTAATGTTGTAGAAGAAATGGCTCTCGCCTCAGGTATGCCAGTGCCCTCGGTGTATCTGCTCCAAAATGAAATAGGTATTAACGCTTTTGCCGCAGGGCATACGCCAGCAGATGCGGTGATAGGCATCACGCAAGGCGCATTAGAGCAACTGAACCGTGAACAACTACAAGGGGTAGTTGCGCACGAGTTTAGCCATATTCTAAATGGAGACATGCGCTTAAACATGCAACTGATTGCTTTGTTAAGTGGCATTGTATTTATATCTAATGTGGGTGAATTTGTCCTGCACAGTCATCGTTATAGCAGCTCATCGCGCTCTAACCGTATAGAGAGCAATGACGCAAGAGTTGCCGCCGCAGGTTTTGGTTTACTGGCATTAGGTTGGATTGGCTGTTTTTTTGCCAATATGATTAAAGCCGCAATTAGCCGCCAACGTGAATACTTAGCCGATGCTTCCGCGGTGCAATTTACTCGTAATCCCAATGGCATTGCTGACGCACTAAAAATTATTGGCGGCTATGATGCCGGCTCTGGATTGCGAGCGCCGCTTAGCCAAGAAGCCAGCCACATGTTTATTGGTGATGCGCGCCGCTTGGGCAGCTTTTTTGCCACCCACCCAGCGATAGAACAACGTATTAAGCGCATTTTACCCCGCTGGAACGGCCAACTAATTAAACGAGACATCAAGAAAAAGGCTGCGCCTATTTACTCGACAACCAGCCAGCGAAACACCCAGCAAAACCAGCAACAGCAATTGAAAAAAACCGTGTTTGTTGCCACCGCAGCCGAGGCTGCCATTGATGCACTAAGCAATAAATCTAGCAAAGCTGAATATACGCTTTCACAAAACACCTTAACGGTCAGTGGTGAATTGGCTCATTTACCTGATGGTTTACTCAGCTTGGCTCATGAGCCCTGTGGGGTGATTAGCGTGGTGTATGCGCTGCTGCTAAGTGAAGAGAACGATCTTAGACAAAAGCAACTCAATGATATTAAAGACAACTTAAGTAAAAGCTCGCGAATAAGCGAAACCTTGCAAGCTTGGGATTGGATTACTTCGCTAGATAAAAGTTACCGCCTGCCATTGCTAGAGCTGTCACTGCCAGCACTAAAATGTATGTCAGGCAAACAATATCAACGCTTTATGACAAACTTGCGCCGCTTAATCAAAGCCGACCAGCAAGTAGATATGTACGAATGGTGTTTATACCACTTAATTAAACATTATCTAGCTCATCAATTTGAAAAGGTATCGCCCAGTAAACCCATTTTTAGCAGTCTGCCAGAAATCAGCCAACCTTTCGCAGTGGTATTATCAAGTTTGGCCTACTTTGGCCACCAACAAGAAACAGATATCCAGCGCGCTTTTGGCATTGGAGCCAACAGCGTCAGTTTGTATACCATTAGTTTATTACCCCGAGAGCAATGCCAGGTAGAGCACTTTGGCCCAGCCGTTAAACAGCTGGCTAATGCCTACCCACAAATTAAACAACGGGTATTACGCGCCTTGGTCGCTTGCGTATGTTTAGACAAACAACTCACTGTTCTAGAAAACGAGATGATCCGCTGTATTGCCGCGGTGATGGATTGCCCCGGCCCGCCTATCAGCTTGGGGGTAGCTAGACCATAAAAAAAGCCCGCTTTAGTCGCTAAAGCGGGCGTTCTAGTAGGTTGAGCGCAGTAACAATTAGCGGGTAGCGGCTTTTTCGCGTAAACCTTGGCGGGTATGCTCACTAATAAATGCCATTTTTAAACCATTGCTTTGCAGCTTAGCGATTTGCTCGTCGCCGAAGCCTAGCTGTTCTCGCGCAATCCGGTACTCATCGGGTAAATCTATTGCCGAGACCCCAGGATCATCGGTGTTCAAGCTGGCACGAATACCATGCTCTAAAAAGCGTTTAAGCGGGTGTTGGCTTAAGTCTGGCGTGGTATTGGTTTGAAAGTTAGATGACAAACACGACTCCACTCCAATTTTGTGTTTGGCCACATAATCCATTAAAGCCGGATCGTCTGCAATTTTAACCCCATGGCCAATTCGAGTCGCGCCCAGTTCACGAATGGCCTGCCAAACACTCTCAGGGCCGGCAGCTTCACCGGCATGCACTGTAATCCCAAAACCGGCATCACGTGCGCGCGAAAACTGCTCTACAAATAAATCACCGGGTTTACCTAATTCATCACCGGCTAAATCTACCGCGACAATGTGATCACGAAAAGCCATACAAGCTTCTAATTCTTTACTGCAACTTTGTTGGCCAAAAGTACGGCTCATAATGCCAATTAAGTTCACTTGCACATCATGTTTTGTCATCCCGCGGCGCACACCTTCGATCACTGCTTCAACGACCCCTTCAGGATTTAGTTTGTGGCTCATTGCCATGTAACCAGGGCTAAAGCGTAATTCAGCATAATCAATTTTTGCGGTCACTAAATCGGCGACATTTTCTTCAGCCACACGGGCGCAAGCCTCGTAATCACCCAGTACGCTAACACCAAAATCTAACTTAGATAAAAAGGCGACAAGATTAGGTTCTTGTTTAGTGATCTGCACATGCGGGATCAAGGCTTCTAAGCTAGTGGCGGGTAAGGCAACGTTAAATTTTCTGCCCAACTCAAGAATAGTTTCAGCCCGAATGGTGCCATCTAAGTGGCGGTGTAAATCAGTCACTGGATATTGTTTTAACATAGGAGCTCCTGCATTTTTTATATTTATTTTAGTTGGCTCAGTGTAGTCAGCAGTGGCCGCTGTTCCAACCAAGATTAACTCAATTGGGCAGTGCTTTTTCAATTAGTTTCCCGCTTTATTTAATCCTAGCCGAATATGTTGGCAGTTGACGATTATTCCCGGTAACTCTAGCTGTGGTTTTTCTTTTCGCCTAGCGCTTGACTTGGACTTAACTCCAAGTTTTACACTCACTATTCCATCATCAATATTTAACCCGCGTAATAGGAGTGACCATGGAATGGGTACCATTAGGAAACAGTGATTTGCAGATTACTCGCATCGGTTTAGGTGCTTGGGCAATGGGGTGTTTGAGCCTTTTCCATATCGGGTGTCCTATTTGTAGCCCCTCTCTTAAGCGCTGCGCTTAGCTGCCTAGCGCTGAGGAATACGCTGTAACATACGAGAAACGCCGCGCTCAATAGTTAGTTTACGTTCATCTAACGGTTGATGTTTAGCAGCCATCCCTTGACCGAGTACTCGCCAAAATGGTCCCGTTTCTAGGCTATAAAATAACGCCACCAACATAGAGCCTTTTTGATACAAAGCGGGGTCAACATCGCTGCTAGACATACCCGCCATTAACCCTGCCCGCTCTAGTATTTGCTGGTCACTCATTTCTGATTCAAGCGCCGCGCCAAAGCCAATAAAAAAGTCTGGTTGCTGATTGGCATTCACTTGGATATAGCCTTTTTCACTCATCACCTTGGCAATGCTTTTGCGCATTTCACTCAGCAGTAAGGCTTCGTTTTCTGCCTTTTTTAAATGTGCTTTGATCAGGCTAGGGTGCCAAGCGTAACGCCCCTTTGAGTTTTGTAAGTAACTCGTATCGCCGCTTACCACTGTGGTAGACCGTTTTTCCGGCGCACCTGCTTGCTCTGACGATACACAGCCAAACAACCCCGCGAACAAAATAGCTACAAACAAAAACGGCAATGGTTTCAAACGCATATTCAAGTGACCTAAGAGTAAATAGAAGGGCTACCCTATCATAAAATTTAACGTAGATTGATCGGATTTAGGCTTGGCTCAACATATCGCTTATTACGATGATTGACTAATTGTGTATTCAAATAAGTCTTGGTTATCGGCAGATTTTTTAAAGCCCATTTTAATAAGATACTGTTGATGGCTGCGCACAGCGCTATAACTGAGCAGTTTATTCGCCCCTAGTGCCTTAAAAAATCCAGAGTGATGGTAGAGAAAGTCACCCGTTTTAAAGTCTCGATATGCAGTGAAGACGTAATCGAGCTTCACTTCAAAATCTTGCTGGTGTTGCTTACCCACCAATATTCCCGCAGGCTCACTATTTCGCATTAGCATGTAACAACGTTGTCCAAATACACTATTAGCAGAAAACTGAGGGAAGTACTGCTCTATATCAGATTGATAGTGCTCTATCCAAAAGCGCAGCAAGGGGCTGCTCGCTTCTACTTCAATCAATTTAAATTGATGTTTGCTGCGATAAATTCCCTGCAAGTAGTAAATATTGGCAAATACAATAAATAAGTTTAACAAGGCCACTGGCATGGCGCCAATAACAAAGCCATAGGCGGAAAACAGCGCCGCTCCCACCATATTCAACCAGCGCAATTTCACAATTGAATTCATGGTTAATGAGATAGCGACCACTACCGATGCCAAGTAACCAAACCACTCTATCCAGTCCATCATAATCTCCATTCTACTGATGTTTTTATTGCCGCTCACTTTACGAGCGAAGCGGCAATTAATCTGGTTAGATCAAGCAAAAAAGCAAAATAAACAGCATTTTTAAGTAAAAATAACCAAATGTGTTGTTATGTTTACTCACTAGAGAGACCACTAGGTTAATTGAGTTTCAGAAGCGGATAATACTGCCGCTCAGCGCTGATAACGCTGTTGGTTATAACGCAACATGGCGAGTTTTAAGGCGCTAGAACGCTGCGGGACTTGCCGCTCAACACGCTCAGAAAATGCCGCCAAACTCTCACCTTTCTCGCGGGTGATGCCATGTCGAGCAAGCCACCAGCATTGCCACTTTAAGGCTAAAACGTATTTGCTTGGCACCCGCCATAACCAAGGTTTAGCCAACAGTAAAGCGCTCGTCATTACGCCAAGTAGTAACATTGCTCCTGTTAGCATCAACAAAGAGGTTCCCGGTAGCCAAGCCAGCAATTGCGAAAACAAGCTAAGCTGGCGATCTTGGTCAAAGTTAAGCACCCATTTAGCCCACCAGTAATCTGCTTGAGCCATCCACAGCCTAAGTTCATTCAAACCTTGTGAATGCCAAAGCCGTTGACCCCAAGAGCTGATATTTTGCCACTGTTGGGCGGTAGCTTGGCTTTGTTGCAAGCTACGCTCTACCCTGTCAGGCGCAATCCATGCGGTAGGATCTAAGCGTATCCAACGCTTACCGTTCCAATACTCCATCCAAGCATGTGCGTCATAATTACGCACCGCTATAAGCTGATCAGCTTGCTCCCACTCGCCACCTAAAAAGCCGGTCACCATGCGGGCCGGAATGCCTTGCAACCGCGCTAATACCACAACACTCTGCGCGTAGTGCACGCAAAAACCTCTTTGCTGTTCCAGTAAGAAGCGATCTATTCCCTGCAAGCCAGGATAAGCCGGAGGGTTTAAGGTATAGGAGAATTGTTGTCCCAAAAACCAAGCTTCAACTCTGCTCATGGCCTGTTCGGCATAGCCGGCGGAGCGAGGGTCAAGGCCTTGATTAAACTGTTCACTCAAGGCGACTACCTCTGGCGTAATCCCCTGCGGCAAGCGACTTAAAAAATGTAACTCTGCTGCCGCTGGATTAGGCTCTTGCTCATTCGCGGCTTGAAACTGAGTGAAGTTAAGAATTTGCCGAGGAAAGCTTTCACCGCTGCGCTGCCAGCTTTTATCCGCCTTATAGTTTGCCCCACCGCTACGCAGCTGACTAGGGGTTAAGGTGGCCAGCCAAGCTTGGTTGGCGGGTTCCAATAACAACTGGTACTGATTAATGGCAGTCGCGTTGTCAGGCTTAAAAGCGATGTTTTGCTGAGCCAGTTGACTGCGTGTCCATTGCTCGCCGTCAAACATGTCTAATACCATCGCTCGCCAATAAAGCGCATCGCGCTTTGGCGCACGGCTAAACTCAGCCCGAAATACTAACTTGTCAGAACGAATAAGCTGGCTAATATCACCGGGACGAACCACATCAGATAAACCCGTTTGGGCGCTGCTGGGGGTGGGCATTTTCCATAAAGGGGCTAAGCGTGGTGCCACCACAAACAACGCCACTGCTAAGGGAGCAATGGCCAAAACCCATATTGCTAACTTCTTAAGCCAAGTGGCATTAAGCTTAACATCTAAACTTAATAGTAATAGTAAGTGCATAAATGCCACAGCCGACACGATCAGCGCGGCTAAGGGGCGGCTGGAAAACACCAACGAGAACGCCAATAAAAAGAGACCGGTTAAGGCGAATATTTCTACGTCACGGCGCTTATGTAATTCAATGTATTTTAGGCTATAACCTAGCATCACTAAGCTAACCAGCTTATCAAATAACTCCACCGAGCGGCTTAACCACAGCGTGAGGGCAATTAAGCTAACCAGTAACAACTTAACCCAACGAGGTTTAGGTAACGAGGCTAAACCTTTAACGACCCGTAAACGCCACCAGCCAGCCAGCGCGCCAACCAATACCAGCAGCCATGGCAACTGCGGCAATAACACTAATGCCGTGGCCAAATAACACAACAGCGATAAACGAATATGCGCAGCACTAAGATTATTCATCGCAAGTACGGAGCCTCTGCTAATAAACTTAAGGCTTGCCGTTGATGCGCCACGCCGCTACCGGTTGCCAGTTGTTGCGCTCCCACCTGTAAACTAAAGCTTTGTTGCTGTTGTGCTAGTTGACGGACCCAAAATGTTAGCACCGACAAGCTTTGCTCGTAATTCAAGCCACTGTGTAGCCGATCAGTTAAATGTAAATCTAGCCCTGGGTTTCCGGTAAACGCCTTCGATTGTAAACCGCGACCAGCGGCAAATTGCTTCCACGCCAATAAGCTTTTACGCTCTCCAGCTCGATAAGCCTTTAGCCCTGCAAACTCACTTTGTTGCTGGTTGTCATTAGCGCCTTGTTCAATATCATGTTCTTCGGCTCGCTCTTGAGCAGGACATATATAACCAGCGAGTGGCGCAGGGTAAGCAATCACTTCACTGTTAAAATCGGCCACCGTCCAACAGCGAAACAACCCTAAAGGGAAAACACTGGCAATAGCGATACGCGGTAATGCCACTCGCCCCCGTTTACTCACCGCTAAATCTACAGCTATTTGCCCATCTAAATGCTGGCTAGCCTGCTCGTTTGGCCACAGCTTAAGTGTGGCGGTAACGGCATTAGGCCACTGGCCGTTTGGTTTTTCTAAAGACAATAACAAACGTAAGGGCCTATCGCATTGACCTTCGGGCCGCTGCACAACACTCACCCTACTGCCCGAGAGGTTTTGATGACATAACACTAAACACAGCAGCCACAGCGCTAACAGCCACAACGCTAAGGCTAGAATGAGGTTATTTTGATAGTTGCTGCCCATCATCAGCATAACAATTAAGCCAATCAGAAAACTCCAGCCAAAGCGACTGGGTAAAATAAACAGGTTTTTACGGTGCAGCGTCAAGCTGCTGCTAGCAGGAATACGCCGCGCCAACCAGGCTTGAGTGCGTAAACCTTGCCATTGCTTCAATGTTGTTAAGCCAGGTACCTTCATGTTTAGCTCAAATCGCCATAGGGGTCGACATCGGCCAAAATTTGCTTTGCATAGGCTTCGCCGCTATCACCGCGGCCTAAACGGTGGGCACTCACTGCACTAAATACCGCTTGCACATCTTCAGGCGAAACATGCTGTTGATGATGCAAAAACGCCCACGCTTTAGCACACGCCAATAGGGTTAAACTACAGCGTGGTGATAAAGGGTTTGCCCCCTCTAATACGCGGCTACAGTGAATTAAACGCAACAGATAATCTAATAAAGCATCACTACAATGCAGCTGTTCTGCGGCGTGTTGCAGTTGCAATAATTGTTCTATAGGTAAGGCAACCAGCGAACTTGCGGTGTGTTTCGGTCGTTTCAACATCGCCAATTCAGATTTAAGGTCAGGAAAGCCAATGCTTAAACGCATGGCGAAGCGATCTAACTGCGATTCAGGTAAATCAAAGGTGCCCAGTTGCTCACGAGGGTTTTGCGTAGCGATGACAAAAAAGGGAGATTCCAATGGATAACTTTGGCCATCGGTACTCACTTGCTGCTCTTCCATCGCTTCTAATAACGCGCTTTGGGTACGCGGGCTGGCGCGGTTCAATTCGTCGGCTAAGACCAAGTGATTAAAAATGGGCCCAGGATGAAAGCGAAACTGCTGCGTGGGTGGCTCAAAAACCGATACACCAATAATGTCAGCAGGCAATAGGTCACTGGTAAATTGGATCCGCTGAAAGCTTAAACCAAAGCCGGCCGCCAACCACTTAGCTAAACTGGTTTTACCCGCGCCGGGTAAGTCTTCAATCAATAAATGGCCAGAGGCCAATAAACAACTCAACGCTAAGCGCAGCGCTTTAGGTTTACCTAATAACTGCTGCTCAAGATATTGACACAGTGGTGCTAATTGAGGATGTATTTGATTCATATAAGTAAACACCTAGCTTTTAATAACACTAGCATACAAAGCTTTTATCTGTTTGGGCAGCATTTGTACGCCATGTGATGCGCTTTTTGGCTTCCGACCACACTGCCAGCGATAATCATGGCCAAACCAATTAGAAATACCGATATAAATTTTAGCAGCGTTACCCACCCAACAGCTTACCAAGCAAGGTTATGCCTCAAGCCGCTTAAAGATGTTTATAAATTAAGTAGGCAAATACCATTCGAAAACGGGCGGTTTTATCTGTTGTAAGGTTAGGCAAAGAAGTACGACGAAGATCTGAAAATGTGATAACAGAGCAGCGAATACGCTGGGCAATTAACGCGTTTCGCGGGTTGAAGCACTCTGCGGGACTCAAAGATTTATGAGGGGGTCCTCGAGCGCCGCGTTAAGTAGTGAGCAGCGCGACGACCTAATCTAAACTGTTGTGCCGTTAACACTAACGCTGATTCAAACCCAAAATGCCAAGCGTTGCGAATCTGCCTTAAAGGCTTTATCAAATGGCTAATTGTCGTAGCTTTGCATTTGCTAACAACGCAATTGAATCACCTGAGATACGCCGTACGCCAAAATAACCCCCTGACGACGAAAGTTGATGTACATGAAGTGAATCTGAGTCAAGCCTGTCAAACCAATATGGAGCTAAAGAGCATTGAGCTGAACCGGTTGCCAGATCTTCAGGTATACCAATTTTGGGCGCGAAATACCTTAAGACATACCCATTTTCACCATTCGCAGCTGTCACGATTAAAGCATGGTACTTGCTAAGCTGTTTAAAGCGCATTTGATCAGGCTGAAAACGTCTTACAGATTCTATAGAAGGTAAGACTAAAACTAAGTCTCGAGTTGAAAACACCTCAATTGCATCAGCAGCTAAGTGCGATATTTCTGGTGGAACGCTACATGTTTCACCTTTCCAACTAGGCAACTCAAGAGTGTATACATCGTTCTTTTTAGCAATTGAGACGTCCCCGTATTTGCTACTAAAAAGTACACTATCGAGTTTGTACTTAGAGATGATTGCAGCACCAGCCCCTAAGCTTCCATGTCCGCACAGGTTAATTTCTCCATCCAGTGCAAACCAGCGAATGTGAAATTGTCCATTAATTTTTATAACAAAAGAGGTAACCGGTAGCCCTGCTTCACACGTTATTTTCTGTAACTCTTCATCAGAAAGCCAACTATCAAGCTCTAATACACCACAAGGGTTACCAGAAGCCGATTCACCACCAAACACATCATATATATCTAATTGGATAACCCACCATCCTCGATTGCAATTTCACAACGCAGCAGCCGAGAGCGTGCGAGTCGGGTGCTTGCCGGCGTGAAGCGACTCTCTGAGACCAATACTCAAGCGCCTTGTCCCCGCCAACATCAACACCGTTTCAACACCCGAATAAGGTGTCGGCTGCGCGACACCTATTCTTATTCGTTATGTGTATATTTACGAATATTCCATGAGTTCTACTGGAGCGCCATTAACTTCAATAAATGCGACACGTAAGCCATTACTTGGTGAATTAGGTTGAATAATTACCGTTTTACCTTTGAGTTCATCATCTAAATTATCGACCACAAATGCAACATGTGGAACTGTTTTAACAAGTTCCGGATAAGGTGCATCCTTCCAATAACGTTGCCACTGAATCCCATAAGGGTTATTTTCATGATCAGACACCGTCATTTTTAGGTGTGGTAAATCAATTTCGCCTTCAAAATGATGTGTCACCGGAATCCCTACATGATTAAACTTCATAATTTAAATGTTCACCTAACCTTTAAATACACATTATGCCGCCAACACAGGCGAGCGACAGCGAGTCCAGCCCGCGCTTTTTGCGGGCGATTGTGGTTGGCTTTGTTATGCATTTTCTGGTGGATGTTCTGCATACTTTAGTACGCCTTCAGGAATTACTTCCCAAGCGGCTTTCGAACCAACAAAAATGTGATGGCCAATTTCGATTTCAGGGTCTTCGTTAAGGCAACCCAGCGTTACTCCGTGAACTTCTCCTTGATAAACACCACATAAAGTAGAACCGCATTTTCTGCAAAACTGCAAACCGAAACCGTGTTCACCCACGTATGAAGTCAAAAGTACCTCACCAGAAACCCATTGAAATTCAGAGGGTTCTACTAGCGCGTAAGCTGATGCTTGAGAACTAAAAGCTTTCCTACAACGAGAACAATGGCATGACCTAGCATCCCGAAGTTTTCCGTTTACTTCGTATTTCACTTCACCGCAAAAACACTCACCAGTTAACTTCACTTAATTCTCCATAATGCATAGCTTTGTTAGGCACTTGTTTCGCACTAAAATGTAGGGCTAATTGAATAGCCACAAGCTTTAAGCTCTTTTACTACTGAATTTTTCCATGCGCCAAAACTATCTAGCTCAACATATACTACACCACTAATATCATTAGGCGTTTCAATCCCTGGCTTTACCAACGAGCACACATTTTCTCTTCCTAGCTTAGCCATCAAATAACCATGTTCGAAAACTACGTTTTGGCGTGCCCTATCTCTAGCTGGAACTTTGGTTTCGTGAGCGCCTCTACCCTTATCGCAGGCTGTATATAAAATTAAAGCGAAATCTGCGTCATTAGAGTATTTTTCAATTTTTTCTATAATCGTCATCCCAGCACTAGCTTGCTCATGCAAAATGATTGCCTCCAAACCTAGTGTTTCAATAAATCTACCGGCCTCAATCTTTGTTTCATTATCTCTACCGTGCACGATAAATACCTTGCGTTTGTTCCTCGCTACTTGAGGTGGCTGGGGTATGGAATTACCGGGAAAGGAAGGTAAAGTAACTGGAGGAATTGAGTCTCCAAACTCTAATGCATCTAGCAATATCGTGAATTGCTCTGAAAGGTACGTTCTACGTTCAGCATATGTAGAAAATTTGGGCTGAATAAATCCCCAAAATGAATCAAGATTTCGATGTTGTTTTATCCAGGATGGTAGATGAGGTGCAATAGATTTGTTACTGAGCAACTCTCTTCGAAGAGTCTCGTACTCAGAATCATCAGAAGCCATCCCAGTAGCTCTAGCTGTCAATAGGTTAACCAAATAGCTGACTTTATCAAAGTCAGAATCTAAGAATTCAATACTCAAATCTAAAATTCCTTATTTCTCGTACAGACGCTAAATTCGAGCCTAACGCCGCAATCTAGCGAACCCTCTCATAATTCCTCGGAAATTCAATATAGTAGACGCGCACCTCGTTGTTTGAACTAATTAATTTCGCCAAAAACAAATCCTATCAAACTTGCACGGAGGCAGTCGGGATGCGCGAAATTCAAATTCTACACCAAATGCTTATTGAGCTGTGCCCTAATATTCACAAAAACACCTTAACTCTCTGATGGTTGCCACTACATCACTCTTGGATGGCGACAAATTGTCTCTCACTGAACTCGGGCGCAATATAACCAGCAGGGTCTCACCTAAACACTGCATTAAACGCATGGACCGTTTGCTCGGTAATCATCATTTAAATCGTGAGCGTTTAGCGATATGCCAATGGCATGCTCGGCAGATTTGCGGGGCCAATCCCATGCCTGTGGTGCTAGTAGATTGGGCTGATGTGCGTGAGCAATTACGCATGATGACCTTGCGAGCATCAGTCTCTATTAAAGGCCGCTCCATTACCTTGTATGAACGCACCTTCGAGTTCAAAGATTACAATGCACCACGTAGTCATAATCAGTTCTTATTTGAACTCGCCAGCGTGTTGCCTCAGGGCTGTACACCGTTGATAGTTACGGATGCGGGGTATCGCAATACCTGGTTTAGGGAAGTGGCCTCTTATGGCTGGTATTGGTTGGGTAGATTACGGGGCGAGGTCTGTTATCAGCTCAGTGACCAATGGGCGCTCACCAAAACGCTATATGCTTCAGCAAACAATAAACCACGTTATATCGGCGCGGTGCAAATAGCCCGCAAGAAACCCATGCCTTGTCAATTATACGTGTTTAAATCTAACGATAAGCACCGTAAAGATAAACGCTCTCGTCGCTCAGGCAATAACCATTCAGCCAAGAAGCTTTATCACCGCTCAGCCAAAGAACCTTGGGTACTCGCCACCAATTTACCGCCCGAACTCTTTAATGCGATACAAGTGACGAAGTTATATGCCAAACGGATGCAAATAGAAGAAACCTTCCGAGACTTAAAAAGCCCACAATACGGTTTTGGCTTACGCCACAGTCGCTCACGATGTCCACGCCGCTATGACGTACTGCTGCTGATAGCTTTACTGGCTGACATTATTTTGTGGTGGTTAGGTTTAGTGGCACAGCAAGTGGGTTGGCAACGACACTTTCAGGCCAATACCATCCGTAAACGGGCGGTTCTATCGGTAGTCAGGTTAGGAAAAGAAGTAAGACGAAGACCTGAATATGTGATTACGGAGCAGCGAATACGGTGGGCTATCAATGCGTTTCGCTGGTTGAGTCACTCTTCGGGAATCAAAGATTTATGAGGGGATCCTCCAGCGCCGCATTAAGCGGACAAAAATAGTGGGTTAAAATGTGTAGCGAAGCGAAACGTAACCCACTGTTTTTGTTCCGTTTAAATGCATTGTTAGCTATGGATTATTCCGTCGATATTTTGAGTTTCATTTACATACATAAGCATACTTTTTAAATTATCACTACCAACATAAGTAACAATATCTGCGTTATTGCTCAAAGGGGAGCCACTAATATCTCTTGCAAAATGTTTATTTTGCTCTTTAATGAATAATTCAGTAAGTAATTGCCTAGGACTAATTGGAAGTCTGTTGATTGATTTTTTTGTAAAAGCAACTCTTGTAGATACAGACGCTGTTATGTCAATTCTTTTTAATGATATCAATCCTTTTAACCTATTTGATGTGGCTGTTAAAGGGTAAGCCAGCATTATTAACTGAAATGTTCCTCTATTTTCATCTGTTGCACCATATAAAATCAGATGATTTTCAACTCTCACGCATGATCCTTCGACATAGAAATCTTCATCTTTCCAGCTTCCGTACATTGCAAATTGACATTCACCCGCTTTGGACTTAGTGATGCACAAATACTGAGAATAATAAAGTTCTTCATTGGAGAGAGGATTATCGGGTGCCATCTTTCTAATACCAAAGTATATCCCACAAATTGAGTCATCAATTTCCCTTACTTCCATTTTATTTAAGAAGTTACTAAGCGTTCTTGATTCTGCACTCTTTTTCTTGAATATGAACGTCATAGGTAAAGACACGACGGTTGCAATAAAGACAACCAATATAATAATTATTAAGGGACTAATTTTCACTTCCACAGATAGAAATGTATAAAGCAGTGTTATGAATGGTTTCACTTGTTCTGAAATACCAAAGAGGGATTCCATAGAGGCGTATGAACCAATAAGGCCAAAAATAGTTACAAATGACACTATCCATTTATTTGAAAATAACTTTTCCAAGTATACTCCTTGTAATAGCTAACAGCTTATTAAGAGGAAAAATTCCTTGTTTAAACAAGGAATTTTTCCTCTTATCATACATTTGATAAAAACAAGGTTATCACCTTTCCTAAGCTGTATCAGCCACCTAGCTAGAAAAATAACAAAAACATCAGCATGAAAGTATGCAATCACTTGCAGAAAGTAGGAATTGCAACAGCACTGTATAAAATCACAGCGTTTTGTCCACTAAAGTAGAAAAATTAAGGGTACATAGGTTTATTAAGAGTAGTTTTGAGGGAGCGGTAACGCGTAATGGGCATAAACGAGTCAGTAGCCCCTAGCCCACTTCTGGACAAAAGCGTGTTTCAAGTTGACCGAGTGAATGTCTGTAAATGGCACAGAATTAGCGCCTTTAGCAACTAAATATCTACTACGTTCTGCCCCTGATAGTGATAAAATATCCGCATCAGAATTACCGAGAAACTCTATGTTTATCCATCATGTTAACGGCATCGACTGGCTAGTGATTACAGCTTTTGAAGAACTGAAAACTATATTTATCGAAGACGCCGGTGCGATCCCCTTTTGCTTCTCTACCGCTAGCGAATTGAACCTGATTGATCAAGCCAAGCGCACTTATGGATATTTGCCTACACTCAGCGGCGTAATTACCGATACCGGCACGTTTCAAAGCAAGGATAATGAAGAAGAGTTGAACCCACAGCTTGCCTGCCTCGTTGAGGGGCGTGGTCGGGTGTTTATCTATTGCGGCGGCTTTGTGGCTTTTGTGGATGACGAGCAAACCTTTATTACCCGAGTGGACTGAAAATTATTCAGTAAGTTGAAATCGGCGAATGGGGATCCCTAGCCGTTCATCGGCAAGCGTTTCGTTTATTAACGGGGTGAGGTAAGGCAAAAGCTTCCCATAAAACAGGGGGGGGTGGGAGCTGTTGATCAATGCAGAATAATAAAAAGAACTATTGCCCTTAAACACAACAATAGTTCTTATACCTAGCACTAATAGTGGTAACTATTTAGGCAATTGCCGGTTCTCTTTTAAGGTACTTAACGATGCCTACCACCGATGCGCCAATCCAGAATAGCTCGATAATAAAGCTGGCTAGATTAAAGTTAATGCATAAACTAATGAGCAGCAATATTGCTCCACTTAAGTTCATTAGGTTATAGGAAAGTTGTTTTGGGTTTAAACGCTCCAACTGTAAAAGGAAGAACGCACCAACCACAAGGGCTGTACCGAGTAAGCCTACAATGTCGGCAAATATACTTTGCATAAGATTCTCATTAACAAGCAAAAATGTTCGTCCAAATTGCTGGCCCAATCCATGGGGTGGACGCTCTCAACTGCAATGCAGCATTCCATGAGACAGCTTGTTAGCGGCATTAAAAATGCGGGCGTAATCTACCAGAAAACGCTCGCCTATGCATGAATAATTTTTACGCAAAAAACACATTGCAACAATCTTTGTCTAACTCAATGATAAGCTAACAATTTAAGATCGGCGCACTCTACCAAGTAACAATAAAGCAATTAAACCAATACCGCCCAAGGCGCCACCGGCGCTTTCAGGCCGTGCGATCGCTTCTCTTTGCGAACACAAGTTGGCGTCTAAACGCTCTTCCGCATTGGCGTTAATCACTTGATTTATCCACGGGGCTAACTGACCAACATCAGCATATACACCGGGCGCACCAGCACAACTGCTGGTCCCCCAGCTGACAATGCCAGCAAGTTTGTATTGCGAACCTTCATCAATCAACAATGGGCCGCCACTGTCACCCGAACATGAGTCTGCCACCGGGCTATCGGCACAAAACATTTGTGCACTTAATAGATCACTTCCGTAGACATCCTCACAAGCTGCTTGAGCCGTTAGGAATAAGTCGGCTTGTTGTAAGGTGTCCAAATACTCAGGATTATCGGGATCGTTATTCACCCTGCCGAAACCAATCACTCGCATACCAAAACCGGGGCTATAGTCGTCAAAAACGGCTTTTTGGTTAAACGAAATAGGAGTAACGCTGCTGGCTTGTGTTAAGCGCAGCAATACCAGATCATTGTCACCGGTAACTCGATCAACGTGGTTGTCGGAAAAATCAACGTAATCTGGGTGCTGACAAACTTCGCTAACGCGCTCGCCGTCATTATCTAGATAAGAAAATACATCATCGCCTATTTTAAGCTTGATGGCTGAAGGTTGAACATGATGGCCCGCAAAATACTGATCAAAAGTACAATGAGCAGCACTAAGCACCCATTGTTCGTTGATCAACACCGCACCACAATAACTGCTGCCGGCTTTAAGCTGTGTCATCCATGGATACTCACCTTGAGAGGCATCTTCTCCGCCCACCACATAAGGGACAACTCTCTCTGTACTGGCTAAAGACAAGCCAGATGGGACAAGCAAAGCCGTTACCGCGAGAACTCGCCCTAAACCAGTTAACATCTATACATCCTTGTTTTTATTTTTTACAGTGCCTTATCTTCACATTAAAATTAATTAAATCAATAGTGTGAGATCAAGCTAAGCAAAGAAAAGGGGCAAACTGTTATTCCAACCAACAATAACTCACCAGTGGCCCCGCCCAATGCTTTGCCAGGCTAGTTGCCCGGTAGAGTAAAACCCGTCTCTTGCTGTATGCATTGTTGAAGCCCTTCAACTAGCTCTTTTAGGGTATCTAGTAAACTAGATTGCGCTTGGCCTATTTGGCTTAGTAGCAAATTAACATTCTTGACTAGATTAGCCGGGCGGATAGTGCACTGTGACTCAGCGTATTGCAACATACGTTTTTCGCCAGGGTGCGGTACCGCGTTCACAGCAAAAAGAATGTCAAAATAACTCGCCAAAAATTCGGCACAACGATGATTTACACTCACCCTATCTTGGCGTTTCAAGGCCTTTTCTAGCTGATAATAATAGGCGGGGATCTGGCTAATTAATAAAGGAAAGTTTTTATCGATAACGGCTTGTTGTAGCGGGCTTGGATAAACTACCGAGAAGCGTTGTTGTAGCTGTTTGGCCCTCCCCTTAGCATCATACAATACCTTCGAGCTTAGCAAGTTAGCCCAAAAACACGTGCTGTATCCTACCTTGGCTTGATGTTGCTCAACAACTGCCTGCAATTTTGTTTCTAAAAAGGCCAAGTCACGATAAATCAACTCAATGTCGATTCCATCAAGCAATACGCCATCATCTTCGGTCTCCCAAAATTGATTATTTAATTCCATGTATTGGCAATATTGGTCGCATATCCCTTGCCGTGTGGAAACATCTAAAGGAGCGTTAAGATAGATATAAACATCGTAGTCTGAATGCTCATCTGCTAAACCGGTGGCTCGAGATCCCGCTAATAAAATGGCCTCTACCTGTGGAAGCTGGGAAAATTGCTCCACCAAGGCTAAGAAATGGGCTGACTCTGTCATGAATAATGCTCAAATTAGGTGATATGATCACCATAAGCATTATTCAAACACATACCAGCGTGGTATATGCAAAAAGCGCTTTCAAGCAAACTTTCTTTAGTTGTTTTCGCTTTTTAGTTGCTCTTGCTCTTCATCTTTAAGGAAACGAATGTGGCTAAAGCCCATACGGGTAAAGCTTAACTCTCTATACTGCTTTATGGTGGCTTTGTCCCGCGTAGACATGGACAATTGTTTTTCCATCTCTAAAAAGTTTGAAATATCTACCCCTTCCGCAGCCGCCGCTGCTTCATACATATCGTGATATTTATCGAAAGAAAAGCTAATGACTTTCACTTGTTTTTTGTACTTATACGTAACTTGACGTGCCATAAAAACCTCTGCTGTTTGACAATGCGGCTAGATAATATAGTAAAGCGCAAATTGATGTTGTGTTTATTTAAAGGTGTTTGTCTGCATGCCACTAGATCACTGCCTAAGTAGCCCCTTCAGCCAAAATAAACACAAAGCCTATATAAACCAAACCTCAATTCTGGCGAAAATAACCGATGCTATGCATCGTAATTTCTGAGGCTAAGTTTAACCGGTTACGGTGTATATTGAGCGCCTTAAAATATTTTAATAATTACTAAAATAATTTTGACGTCTAAAGAGGCGTTTCGCAAGGATAGCGTTCTAGTTAGCATCCGCCAACTTTACAAATTGCAGGGAGTATTTGGCACTCTTTCGACAACGAGTTCAGCAGTTTGTATAGTTTGAGGATAGTGTTAATGTTTTTTCCCCGTCTTAAATGGGTAGCCATAATCTCTGGGCTACTGCTACTTAGCGCTTGTAATTCAGCCGATGTACCTACTTCGCGGCCAGCGGCGAGCTTAGTAAATACAGAATCAGTACAAAGCATTTTTTATGCGCCGTCTCAACAATTCATTGGCCGTATTGAAGCCTACAAGGACGTTGATATTCGCGCACAAGTAAGTGGTTACTTACTTGAAAGGCACTTTGAAGATGGACAAATGGTCAAACAAGGTCAAGTTCTTTACGATATTGACCCAACACGCTATCAAGCCGCTGTAGCGCAAGCTAAAGCCTCTCTTGCCCAAGCCAAAGCCAACTTAACCAATGCGCAAATAAACTGGCAGCGTGCTAGTAGGCTGTTACCACAAAAAAACATCAGCCAATCTGAATATGATCGTTTAACCGCAGAGAAGCTCTCTAGCGAAGCACAACTTGAAGCGGCCGAGGCGCTACTCAGCGCTAGCTTAGTTGATTTAAAACACACCCGTATTGTCGCGCCATTTGATGGCCGCATAGGTCAAAGCGAAGTGAGTCAAGGTGACTTAATTGCTAACAGCAACGGGCGTTTAACTAATTTGGTTAGCCTAAATCCAATTCGTGCCAGCTTTAAAGTCTCTGAGCGAGAGCGCTTAAACATGGGCTTAGACCAAGTAGACGCCCACTCTAGTGCCCAAACAGAAACAGCAATAGTGCAGTTAAAAATTAGTGATGAACGCATTTACGCCCACAAGGGGCAATTAGATTTCATTGATAACCGAATCGACTTAAATACCGGCACCATTGGCATCAGCGCTAAGTTTGCCAACCAGCAACAGCAATTACTGCCGGGCCAATATGTCGAAGTGCAGCTCACCAGCCACGCCTCTGTATCAGCCTTAGTTATCCCTCGTAGAGCGGTACAAAGTGACTTAGAGGGTGAATTTGTGATGCTAGTGAGTGAGCAAGGTACTGCCGAGCGACGCAATGTCAGCATTGGCCCAGTGCTTGAGCAAGGTGTAGTGATTACCACAGGCTTAGAAGGTGATGAACAAGTGATTACCGCCGGATTGCAACGCATACGCCAAGGCGTTCCGGTTCAAGTTGTTGAACCACAGGCCGGATAATAGGAAAACACCATGCTAAGTCGCTTTTTTATTCAACGACCAAAGTTTGCTTTGGTCATCTCTATTTTGCTGTCTTTAGCTGGCGCCATCGCCTTGATGGTGTTGCCCGTAGCAGAATACCCGCAAATTAGCCCACCGTCGGTGAGCGTAACGGCCTACTACACCGGCGCCAGTGCCGAAACTGTAGAAGAAGCAGTAGCCGAAGTGATTGAAAGTTCGGTAAACGGCGTGGAAGACATGTTGTACATGAACTCCAAAAGTGCAAATGATGGTTCTTACTCATTAACCGTGACCTTTGATATTGGTACCGACCCCGACATGGCACAAATTAACGTGCAAAACCGGGTCACCCAAATCGAATCTAAACTCCCACCAGAGGTGCGCCAGGTAGGGGTAACAGTGCGTAAGCGTTCACCTGACTTATTGATGGTGCTTAACTTCTTTTCACCAGACGGTCATTACGACGATACTTTTTTAAACAACTACGTCACTCTCAATGTTGAAGATCAGTTGGCGCGAGTTAAGGGCATCAGTGACGTTCGTGTTATCAGCTCAGCCGAATACTCGATGCGTGTTTGGCTAGACCCATTAAAACTGGCTAACCTTGGCCTTACCACCAGTGATATTCGTGGGAGTTTGGCAGAGCAAAACGTGCAAGTTGCGGTAGGCTCTATTGGTGCGCCGCCTTATGACGCCGCTAACGATGTACAGTTTAGCCTGCTAACCAAAGGCCGTTTAGACACCGTAGAAGACTTTGAGAACATCTTACTGATCGCCCATGCTGATGGATCAAAGGTTTACTTAAAAGATGTGGCTCGGGTAGAGCTAGGTAAGCTTGGTTATTCGGCTTTTAGCGAATTTAGAGGCCAGCCGTCGATCTCGGTGATTCTATCGCTGCAAACTGGCGCCAACGCGCTAGAAAGTGGCGAAGCCGTTATGACGCTGCTAGAGCAGTTAAAGCGTAACATGCCAGAGAAAATGGATTATGAGATAGCCTACGACACCACCTTGTTTGTCTCTGAGTCAGTAAAAGGCGTAATTAAAACCCTTATTGAAGCGGTACTACTGGTTATTTTAGTCACCTATATATTCCTTGGTAGCTGGCGCTCAACCCTGATTCCCGTGGTGGCGATTCCGGTATCACTCATTGGTACTTTTGCAATAATGCTAGCCACTGGCTTTACCATTAATACCATCACCCTATTTGGTTTAATTTTAGCGATTGGCATTGTGGTTGATGACGCCATTCTGGTGATTGAAAATGTTGACAGTAAACTCACCGCTCACCCCGAACTAAGCCCGCGCCAAGCCACTTTGAAAGCCATGCGCGAAGTGACAGGACCGATCGTCTCCTCAACCTTAGTATTGCTGGCGGTATTCTTACCAGTAGCCATGCTACCGGGGATTACCGGAGTCATGTACCGCCAGTTTGCGATTACTATTTGTATTTCGGTGGTCATCTCATCAATTAATGCCCTCACCTTATCACCCGCTATTTGCTCGTTAGTGTTAAAACGGGGCAAGCAAAAGCAAGCTCGCTGGTTTGCCTTGTTTAACCGTGGTTTAGTGGCGGTTACCCAGCGTTATGGCCAAGCTGCTGGTATGTTAGTTAGGCGTAGTTCAGCCTTGGTACTGT
Source organism: Agarivorans sp. TSD2052 (assembly GCF_023238625.1). Taxonomy (NCBI): domain Bacteria; kingdom Pseudomonadati; phylum Pseudomonadota; class Gammaproteobacteria; order Alteromonadales; family Alteromonadaceae; genus Agarivorans; species Agarivorans sediminis. The sequence goes on along the minus strand of NZ_CP096670.1, from coordinate 1,024,107 downwards.
TCTTCTGTTTAGCCATGGCAGCGGTAGTTTGGATGGACCAAAACACCTCAAAAGCCTTTGTACCGCAAGAAGATAAAGGCGTATTGCTGGCTAATGTGCAATTGCCAGACTCGGCTTCGCTAAGCCGCACCGCTGAAGTGTCTGAGCGCCTAGCCAACATTATTGAGCAAGAACCGGGCGTAGAAGCCGTAACCTTAGCCAATGGTTATGGTTTATTGGCCGGCGCTATTCAATCAAACGCGGCCACCATGTTTATCAAGCTAAAACATTGGGATGAGCGAAATGCCTTAGCGGGCGACCATTCCTCGTTTGCGATTAGCCAACGGATTAATCAACAAGCCTTTGTGACGATTCAAGATGCTCAAATCTTCACTTTTGGTCCACCAGCGGTACCCGGAATGGGCACGGCATCGGGTTTTGAGTTTGTGCTACAAGACGGCTTAGGCCGCTCGCGTAGTGAATTAGCCAAAGTAATGCAAGACATCACCATCAAAGCTAATCAAGCGCCAGAGATTGGCAGTGCCTTTAGTACCTTCCGCGCCGACGTGCCACATTTTTATGTAGACATAGACCGCAGTAAAGCGAAGCAACTAGGTATTCCACTCGGTGATTTATTTACCACGTTGCAGGCCAATTTGGGCTCGTTATACGTAAACGACTTTACCCTTTACGGTAAAAACTTCCGCGTAACCATGCAAGCCGAAGACGAATACCGCAGTCGCTTAGATAACCTTGGGCAATTTCATGTTCGCAGCGCCAGTGGCGACATGGTGCCTTTAAGTACGTTGGTTAGCATTGAACAACAATTTGCTCCAGATGTAGCGTGGCGCTATAACCTGTACCGCAGTGCAGTGCTGCAAGGCCAGCCAGCTCTAGGTTACTCGTCGGGTGACGCCATTGCGGCAATGGAGCGCATTGCTGCTGCAGAGCTACCCAATGGTTACCAATTTGAATGGACAGGCTTGGCTTATCAAGAGATCCAAGCGGGCAATATGGCCATTTTTGCCTTTGCTTTGGCGTTGCTATTCATCTACTTATTTATGGTGGCCCAATATGAAAGCTGGACCATTCCGCTCGCGATTATTTTGGTGGTGCCAGTGGCAACCCTAGGATCTTATGTGGCCCTTGCTTTAGCGGGCTTACCGATGAACCTATATGCGCAGATAGGATTAGTGTTGCTGATTGCCCTAGCGGCTAAAAATGCCATTCTAATTGTTGAATTTGCTCGTATGCAACGCGAAGACAAACAAATGCCCATTGACCAAGCCGCTGTAACGGGAGGCACCTTACGATTTAGGGCAGTAAACATGACCTCTTGGTCATTCATCTTCGGCATGATCCCACTGGTGTTAGCTAATGGCGCGGGTCATATTAGCCAAAACTCTCTGGGTATTTCCTTGGTCGGCGGCTTACTGTGTGTATTATTAGTGGGCACCTTTTTAATACCGGGCTTCTACGCCATGATTCAGCGCCGCCGCGAAGTTCATCACGGTGGTTCAACGAAGTTAGAGGAAATAGAAGAAGGCTAAACATTCTTCTCTATAGGTACCAAAAAGCAAGCTATTACAGCTTGCTTTTTTATTGGCTAAATAACAGCTAAAAATCATCTCGGTAACGCCTTATAGCCCTATTTATATCCTGTAAATGGTCTACACAAGGAGACGATTTAGACATCACCATATAAATTAGTTGTCGACTGATACTGGGCTGCATATCCACCAACAAATCGGCATACTCTGTATTAGCAATTTTCAACCTGCCCCCATGCGTGGCATACAACAAATAATCAGCCCGTTGCAGTGCTACCAGCTTTAATGCTCGGTCTAAATCAGGCATTTCCGAAATAGTAAGATGTTGTCCTGCATAACTGTCAAACTGATCTCCAAAACTACTGCCCAATATTTGCAAACCCCGTTTACCCATCAGGCTTGTTACATCGTTATAGTTAAGGGCTTGGTCTTTACGAATAAACGCGCTGCTGTATTCTACGCCTATCGTTTCGCTGAATATAAACTTTTCACCACGCTCTTGGTTATAAAAAGCAGCAATAATTAAATCTAAATCACCCGTCTCTAGCTGCAAAAATTGCCGCTTCCAAGGCACCATTGCTTGGTAGTCAACCTTGATACCTACATCGGCAAATACTTGATTAGCTAACTCTACGGCTAACCCTTGCAATGGGGCTTGCGAGTTTTCTCTAAAAGACACATCAAACCAATTATGCTCTCCATTAACTCTAATGGTTTCACATGTGGCTTGCGCAGCACTAATCAACAAGCCATTTAGAATAATTATGAGTATGCGTAACACTGCAATGTCCTTTCTTTTTCCTTAGCTTAACACTAGTAAAAACACCAGCATTTTCAATGCTTATTTACAGGCGAAGCGAACAACTACAATTTACGGATAAATAGGATATAGTAATATATCAGTCACTTTTAGAGCCTAGCTACCGATCTATGCCTGCATCCATTGAGCAACTAGAAGCTTTTGTATACACAAAAGAAAATGGCGGTTTTGGCCCGGCAGCACGGATGTTGGGGAAACATCGAACCACCGTTAGCCACCTAGTTAACGATTTGGAAATTGATCTCGGCTTAAGCTTATTTACCCGTTCGGCAAAATCAGTTGAGCTAACCAGTGCCGGTCATTCTTTGTATTTATACGCTAAATCAGTTCTTAGCGACTTGAATCATTTCAATCAAAAGGCTCAAGGCTTACTCGCCGGACTTCCCGACAGACTGAGAGTTGCGGTTGACGTATCGTTAATGGATCAGCAATTTGCTGTAGGTTTAAAAACACTTAATGATCAATACCCTAGTTTAGATATTGACGTTCTCAGTGGTGACACGTTAAGTGTTCACCAATGGGTAGAAGACAGTCATGTAGATATTGGTTTTAGCTTAGGCACCTTTGAGTACTCTCCCCAACTCATTTATTCCCGAGCCTATCAATTTGAATTGTGTTGCGCTATAGCAGCCGATCCAACACAACAACTTGTTGAGCTATCGGAACAAGAGTTGCGCTTGCTTAGGCAAATTGGTTTTAATTTTTTCAATCAACTTGGCTTAGACTCTGGGCAAACCGTTAGTCACCGTTTAATGCAAGCTAGCAACAGCCAGCAGATTGTTGAATTAGTAAAGGTGGGGTTAGGCTGGGCTATATTGCCTCGTTATATTTGTCAGCCTTTATTTGAACAACAACAACTTAGCGAGCTTTGGGTTAAAGGTATGACCAAGGAACATTGGCATTGCGACGTAATTTGGAAAAAAGAACAAAGCCCCACCATCGCGATGCAAGTATTCACCGATCACTTCTGCAGATTAGAAGATAGGTAGTTTTAGTTTTATATATCTTTAATATAAATGTTGAGATAACCCATCAGTACAACTCCCCTCACACAAGATATTTCGCATTCAACATATTAAATCTAAATTAAGAGATACACTTTCAATCTCTAAGAGAGTGTTTAGTGTCGAAGAACTACCTTACACTGCATCCATGTTTTAGCAACAAAGCTAAAACAACACTTCAAAGCAGAGGATAATTCCATGAGTAATGCATTAGATATGATAGGCATCGGTATCACCTTAGAGGCATCACGCAACAATTTAAGTAAATTTTCCACTGAAGATTTAAAACAAAAAGTTGCCGAAGTCACCGCTTTGGCCAATAACATTAGAGCACAGGCCAGCCAAACCAATAACTAAGCCTTGAGCAAAGCCTAAACACCACTGCCATTGTTCGTTTAGGCTTTGCTCAACACAGCGTATAAAACTGACATTAACCTTAACCGCCATTCATAAAACACCAAACCCACCAAACATTACAGACGTTTATCTGCACTTTATCCACAAAACTGGTTACTTGAACAAGTTTGCTAATGATTTAGCTCAACGAATCGAAAAAATAGACTAGGGTTTATCAGACCAATCAGCTAATCTTGCGAGCAAAAATAGATAAGCGCTGTGTGCGGCAAAAATATCAACATGCAAGAGTAGTATCGCTAAATATACTCGGCATACGCCAACCACAGGGTGAGGATAGAAAATGAATTCAACAGACCAACCTTGGTTAAACAGCTACCCTGACGACGTGCCAGCAGAAATAAGCACAGAACAGTTTGAAAACTTACTGGAACTGTTTGAGCACAGCTGCAGTCAATCTCCCGAACAAATTGCCTTTGTGAATATGGGGCACAGCCTTAGCTACCAAGAGCTCGATCAAAAGTCCTTAGCCTTCGCCGCCTACTTACAGCAACATTTAGGTATGAAAGTCGGTGAGCGCATCGCTTTAATGATGCCTAATGTACTGCAATACCCTATTGCTTTATTTGGCGCACTGCGCGCAGGCTTAGTGGTGGTCAATGTTAATCCGCTCTACACGCCGCGAGAGCTAAAACATCAGCTTTGTGATTCTGGGGCCACCGCCATTGTAGCCGTCACCAATTTTGGGAATAGCTTGCAACAAGTCATTAAAGACACTCAAGTCAAGCACGTAATACTTACTAGCATTGGCGACCAACTGGCGGTACATAAGCGCACCTTGGTGAACTTTGTCGTTAAGTACGTAAAAAAGATGGTGCCTAAATACAATCTACCTGGCGCCATTTCTATGCGCAGAGCCTTAACTCAAGGCAAGACCATGGCTTACAAAAAACCACAACTTAGTGGTGATGACATGGCATTTCTGCAATACACCGGCGGTACGACTGGTGTAGCTAAAGGCGCGATTCTTACTCATAGCAATGTATTAGCCAACGTAATCCAGGTGTTTTACCACTTTGGGCCTCGCACCTTGTTAGATAAAGAACACGCCGTAACGCCCTTACCTCTTTATCATATTTTTGCCAACACCGTGAGCATGATGTTCATTTTGTATATTGGTGGAAAAAACCTATTAATTACCAATCCGCGAGATTTAGACAGCTTTGTAAACGACTTACGTAAATACCCGTTTACCATGATTTTTGGCTTAAATACCTTATTTAATGGTCTACTTAATCATGCCGGCTTTCGCCAATTAGATTTCTCAAGAGCCCGCTTCACTATTGCTGGCGGCATGGCCACTCAAAAACACATTGCAGACCAATGGCAAGAGCTAACCCAAATGCCAATAATTGAAGGTTACGGTTTAACTGAATGCTCTCCAGTTGTGGCTGCTGGTACTCACCAGCAACAAGCGTTTATCCCCTCTATTGGCGTGCCAATGCCTAGTACACAAATCCGCATCGTCGATGACAACGGCGCAGAGCTAAACGTTGGAGAAGTGGGCGAATTGCAAATTAAAGGCCCGCAAGTCATGAAAGGGTATTGGAATCAACCTGAAGAAACCGCCAATGTGCTCACCGAAGACGGCTGGGTTAAGTCTGGCGATATTGGCCGCATGGACGAAAAAGGCTACTTCTTCATTGAAGACCGTAAGAAAGACATGATTCTAGTATCTGGCTTTAACGTATTTCCTAGTGAAATTGAAGAAGTGGCGACGCTACACCCTTCGATTGTTGAAGCGGCAGCGATTGGTGTGGAAGATGACGTCACCGGTGAACGGGTTAAACTGTTTGTGGTGTGCAATGCTCGAGTCGGTCGCGATGAGATTAAAAAGCACTGCCGTAAGCACCTTACTGGCTATAAGATGCCGAAAGACATTGAGTATCGAGAAGAGTTGCCCAAAAGCAACGTTGGGAAAATTCTCCGCCGAGAATTACGCTAAATAAATTCTACTCGGGATAAATCAACCAACAAAAACGGCGCAGCTGAACACTGCGCCCAACACTAATAATATCTGCCAACACACACCCCCTCACAATAACCACTTTTAATCTATTGATTTATCGAAACTATTCCCCTCCCTCCCAGCCTGAAATAATGAAAGACCTCTAACTTCACAAAAGATAATTCTGGTAAACAATGAAACAGTTTTAGCAATGTGATGACAACGCATTGTTCGGTTTAATAGTGAGCAGACACCTAAGCAAGTTGAACTTGGTGGATTTGCTTAGCGCTAACACTTAATAAGGATTTTATATGCGTTTACTGTCTTCAGCTTTACTTCCTATAGCAATAAGCATGGCCCTTAGCGGCTGTGGTAGCTCTAGCTCAGAGCCCAGCGAACCGATTCGTGTACCAGAAATTGAGAGTTTAAAAGCCCTTAGCTCTATTTATATGGGAACCGCTGTTCCCGCTGGATATGAAGGCCAATTTTCTAACGGCATAGAAACCCGTCCAGATCTACAAGACGTGGTTATTCAACACTTTGACCAAATTACCGCTGAAAACATCATGAAATCGGCTTATATTCAACCACGCCAAGGTGATTTCACCTTCGATGATGCCGATACGTTGGTTGATTGGGCCCTTGCTAATAACATTACCGTACATGCCCACGCTTTGGTCTGGCATTCACAAATGCCGAGCTGGATGAGCAGCTATAGCGGCGACTGGTCAGCGATGATGGAAGATCACGTCACTACCGTTGCCGATCACTTTAAGGGCCGCGTAGTCAGTTGGGATGTTGTAAACGAAGCCTTTGATGACAGTAACACCGGCGGTTACGCACCTTACCGTAGTAGCCCTTGGTACAATAATTTAGGCAAAGACTTTATTCCTGAAGCATTTAAAATGGCGCGTGCTGCCGATGCAAACGCCGAGCTCTTTTACAACGATTACAATATTGAAGACGATGGCGCAAAACTTAACTCGGTATTGAGAATGGTGGAAGAATTGCAAGCCGCGAACGTGCCGATTGACGGCATAGGTTTTCAAATGCATGTTAACTACGACTGGCCAAGCATCACTGACATTGGCAAATCGTTTGCCAGAGCCGCTGACACCGGTCTAAAAGTTAAAGTGACTGAGCTTGACATAAAAATGAACCCTAACGGCAATAATAACTCATTTGACAACGCGAGAGCCGAAGAGCAAAAACAGCGCTATAAAGAGATTGTTGCCGCCTATTACAGCAATGTACCCGCTAACCAACGTGGTGGTATTACGGTATGGGGCGTGAGTGATGCTGACAGCTGGATCCCAGGATTCACCGGGCATAATGATTGGCCATTATTATTTAACAATCAGCTAGAGCAAAAACCTGCGATAGAGGGTGTAGCCGAAGCACTGCAATAAACTCAGACCTGAACATTAAAAAGGGGGGAGGCTTTAGCCTCCCCCCTTTTTTACTGACTGATCGTTATAAAATGACTAAAGGACTTTAAACGAGCGGCTTACCACCAAGATTCAAACATCGCACCTAATGCTAAGGTATCTTGTTTTGCTTCAAGAAGCTCATTAGAGCGTACTTGGTTGTCAGCTTCACCCACTGTCGCGTAGAAGCGTAACATCGGACGGCTGTTAGCAAATGCATTTAGCGTAACGTTCTGAGAAAGCGTGACTTTCCAAGCGGTATTTTTGCCACCTTGGTCATAGTCAACAACAGAGTAACCCGCTTCTAACCAAGTAGAATGCGTTTCGTTCCAGCTATACATTGGGCGTACAATGCCACTGTAGTTAGTACGATTGTCATCTGACGACTTAGCATCATAGTCATGATAAGCCCCTAAGTAACCTAAGCTAAAGCTTTCATTAAAGTTCACCGCCCCTTCTAAACTTACGTATAAGGTGGTTAGATCTTCTACTTTATTAAAGGTACTGGTGTCGGTGTTATCAGCATAACGCATAATCAGTTGATTACGCCCTTGCGACCAGTTTTGGTCAAATACCGCAGCCACTTGGTAAGCACTAATTTTGTCTTCGTTAGTGCGATCGCCGTTCTCATCGTATTGATCGTTTTCAAAGCCGTAGTTAAACAGTACGCTCATGTTTATTGAGTCGGTAATCCCGATGCTGTGTAGCTTAGAAGTAAACGCGTAGTTGCCGTTGTCACCGGGGCCGTCAACTTGACCGACAACCGAGAAATCCAATTTAGCGGCATCACCCAATTCCAAATTGTAAATACCACCACCTTGACCATCGTGGGTCATCCAGAAGTAGTCATTGAGATCTTGTTGTGGGCGCTGATGAAAATCTCGACCGGCCCAAATGTAGGCATTGGGTTGAGAAGCCAAAACATTGGTACCACCCGCATAGAATTTTTTCAGTGCAATATCGCCATACTCAGAAACGGTTTCACCACTATCTAAATCTGAGGTATATTTCCACCAGTTTTCAAGCATCAGTACCACATCCCAAATGGCACCACTGTCACTTTGAAATGCTTTAGCAAATTGGAATTCACCACCGTTACCTTCGTTACCTAAACGGCCCGTGGCATTACCCGCCAACTGTCCTTCGGCGCCAACATAGTGATTGATATCATCAGAATAATGTAAGCCGTAACGAGCATAGCCAGAGAATATGACACCTTTTTCAAGCTCATTACTTGGCGTAAGAACGATAGGCTGAGACTTAGCCACCTGCTCTTCTAAATCAGCATTTACATTTACATCAGCTTCGGCTTCAGCCAACACTGTCATTGGAGATAACGCTAAAGCCACAGCAGCGGAGAGTAATTTAAATTTCATAACTTTACCTATATTTTTGTATTGGAATAATCGCTTTAATTCTTATAAAGCTTCACTTATTGGACTCCGCCTAGTTATTAATGCTGCTTTCCTGCGCAATTTAAGTGAAATCGATAATACACATTAAGAAACCGCTTTCAAAAATCTTCAGTCACATAAACACAATGAAATTAAAGCTAATACTAAAACTGTGAGCCGCGGCACTACAAAAACCATATAAATGATAAAACCATGAAATTAAAAACCACAAAATACGCATTGAACTATAAAAAGTATCGCGAAGTGAGTATTTTTAGAGAGTTACGTCATGAGGCATTTAGGTGATCACGCTCTACCATCACCGCTACTGACAACAAAGGGTCTTTGTCGCGTAAACAGCGCACCTAAAGTGAATGGGTGCACAGAATGATTAAGCGATTGTTACAGGATGGCGTTGCACGAATAGGTTATGTGGCCAGCAGTCGCTAATAGCGAAAGCGCCAACAGTTAACCTCGCGCCCGGCTTATAAGAAATGCGAGGAAAAGTGAGAAGACGCATGGCCAAAGTAGTGTCATAGACCGTGAAGTGTAGCGAATAAAAAGGCGCAGGTTTTCACCAGCACCTTTCGCTAAATCACAGGGGCTACATTAACAAAAAAGTGTTAAGCCTGTGGCTTACCACCAAGCTTCAAACATTGCACCTAACGCTAAAGTATCTTGCTTAGCCGCTACAAGCTCGTTAGCCCGAATTTGGTTATCAGCTTCCCCTACTGTCGCGTAGAAACGTAGCATCGGACGGCTATTAGCAAATGTATTTAGCGTTACGTTCTGAGAAAGCGTGACTTTCCAAGCGGTATTCTTGCCACCTTGCTCATAATCAACCAGCGAGTAACCCGCTTCTACCCAAGTTGAGTGCGTGGCGTTCCAACGATACATTGGGCGCATAATAGCGCTGTAGTTAGTACGTGCTTCATCTGCTGGTTTGGTATCAGAATTATGATATCCCGCTAAATAAGCAAGACTAAAATGCCTATCAAGATTCGCCAAGCCTTCTACACTCACAAATAAAGTAGTTAGGTCTGCGACCTTGCTATAAACACTGGTATCGGTGTTATCTGCATAACGCACAATCAGTTGATTACGCCCTTGCGACCAGTTTTGGTCAAACACTGCGGCTACTTGATAAGCGCTAATTTTAGCTTCGTTAGTGCGATCGCCGTCTTCATCGTATTGATCGTTCTCAAACCCGTAATTAAATAGAACGCTCATGTTAATTGAGTCGGTAACTCCGATGCTGTGCAACTTAGAAGTAAAGGCGTAGTTACCGTTATCACCGGGGCCGTCAACTTGCCCCACCACCGAAAAGTCTAATTTAGCGGCAGCCCCCAATTCTAGATTGTAAATACCACCACCTTGACCATCGTGGGTCATCCAGAAGTAGTCATTTAGTTCTTGTTGTGGGCGCTGATGAAAGTCTCGCCCCGCCCAAATGTAGGCATTGGGTTGAGAGGCAAAAACATTGGTGCCACCCGCATAGAATTTTTTAAGTGCAATATCACCATACTCAGAAACGGTTTCACCGCTTTCTAAATTGATTTTATATTTAGACCAATTCTCTAGCATTAGCACTACGTCCCACAGTGCCCCTCCCTCATTTTGAAATGCTTTAGCAAACTGGAATTCACCGCCGTTACCTTCGTTACCTAAGCGCCCCGTGGCATTACCTGCTAACTGACCTTCGGCAAGCACATAATGTTTAATATCATCAGAATAATGTAAACCATAGCGAGCGTAACCAGAGAATATGACGCCTTCTTCAAGCTCATTGCTTGGAGTGAGAATGACAGGCTGGGAGCTAGCCACTTGCTCTTCTAAATCAGCATTTACATTTATATCGGTTTCAGTTTCAGTTTCAGTTTCAGTTTCAGTTTCAGCAAAAACAGTCATTGGTAATAATGCTAAAACCACAGCCGCGGAAAGAATTTTAAATCTCATAACATACCTGTATTTTTGTATCGGAATAATCGCTTTAATTTGTTGTGAAATGTCACTCATAGAACTGCACGTCGTTATTGATACAGCTTCCTTGCTTACGTTGAGCGAAGCGATAGTACAGACCATGAAAAGCCTTTCAAGAGTGGCTGGCGATATAACTTAATGGAAACTGCGGCGAATGCCTAAATTGTGGGCTAAAACACTGTAAGCGTTTGTTTAGTGAAACCTTTATGAACCCAAAAACCAAAATTAGTAATACTTAAAATCATCTGTCCGCGAGGAACAAAAGACCAGGGTGACCCGAAAAGTCAGACCAAGGTCACCACACTTTGTCATCATCATTGCAGCCAACAAAAACGCACAGTAGAGTAAACAGACAAACGACAGTGAACTCGATCACTGACCAATACGCACTTTGATAAGGTATGGGTGTTTTTGATGCGTTACCAACATATTGTGCCGCCAAAAGATGGCGAAAAAATCACGCTAGACCACCACCAAGTATTACAAGTGCCGAATAAACCGATCATTGCTTATATCGAGGGAGACGGTGTAGGGGTAGATATAAGCCCAGTCATGCTTAAGGTGGTAGATGCTGCGGTCGCCAAAGCCTATGGTGCTGACCGAAAGATAATGTGGATGGAGGTATTTAATGGCGAAAAGGCCGCCAATATGTACGATGGAGACTGGTTTCCACAAGAGACCTTAGGCGCAATTAGAGAGCACCGAGTCGCAATTAAAGGGCCCTTAACCACGCCTATCGGTGGGGGCTTTCGTTCACTAAACATATCATTGCGTCAAGAAATGGACTTATTTGTCAATATTCGTCCTATACGCTGGTTTGAGGGCGTACCTTCTCCCCTTAAACACCCTGAGTTAACCGATATGGTGGTATTTAGAGAAAACTCTGAAGACATTTATAGTGGTATAGAGTGGAAAGCCGGCAGTCCCGCCGCTGAGCGAGTGATTGATTTTCTTCAGCAAGAAATGGGCGTCAGCAAAATACGTTTTAGTGAAGAATGTGGCATTGGCATCAAACATATTTCAGAGCAGGGCTCGAAGCGTTTGATTCGCCATGCTATCCAATACGCCTTAGAGCATAAGCGGGCATCGGTTACCTTGGTGCACAAAGGTAACATCATGAAGTTTACTGAGGGCGCGTTTAAGAATTGGGGCTATGAGTTAGCAGAACAAGAGTTTGGCGCACGCCTTCACAATAACGGCTATTGGTTAGAAATTCCACGCGGTGAGCAACAAGCACCATTAATCATCAAAGACATTATCTCCGATAGTATGTTTCAACAAGTCACCTTGCATCCAGAACTGTATGACGTTATCGCCACCATGAACCAAAATGGGGATTTGTTGGCTGACGCGCTGGCTGCACATGTTGGTGGCATTGGGATTGCACCTGGCGCCAATATGAGTAGTGAAGTGGCCTTTTTTGAACCCACTCATGGCACTGTGCCTCGCCTTGCTGGACAAGATAAAGTCAATCCTTGTTCGATTATTTTATGCGCCCAAATGATGCTAAAACACATTGGCTGGATAGAGGCGGCAGAATTAATTAGCCAAGGTGTCAATGGCGCCATAGGTGCGCGCACCGTTACCTACGACTTTGCCCGTATGATAGAAGATGCTACCGAAGTAAGCTGCTCAGCATTTGGTGATGCGGTGATAAAACATATGGATAGTGCCCACTCAACTTGACACCGCCGAGTGTAAAATTAGTCAAGCAGAGCCAGCCAAATTAACTCGCTAAGCACTTCTTAAAGTACATAGTAAAGCCAATAGTCTACAGTTTGACCGGTATCACAATTAGTCGATTTTCAACCTTGCCTGTTTAATGAAATCGACACTAAACTCAATGATAAACCTAATAAATTTATAAGACTGTTGGCATGAAATTACAATCCAAGCTTTTGCTGAGTACCTCAACGCTCACTGTATTTTTTGTCATTACCAGCTGTTTAATCCTTGGCGGCATTACCATCTCTGAGTCGAAAAAGTTATTACTGGTGAACGCTGAAAATCAGCTCATTTCCAACCGAAATCAAGTGGCTAAACAGGTTGAAGGTTATTTTGGAACGATACGAGGCCAAATAGAAACCTCAGCCAGTAACTTAATGTACCAAGAGGCAATGGCGCAATTTAAAACGGCCTTTTTCGAGCGCCCCTTAGCCAATACATCAAATCAAACCTTAGAGCAGTACTATACTCAAGATTTTTCTGCTGAATATAGCAAGCAAAACCCTGGCGAAACGTCCCCTTCCAGCATGGCTCTTAAGCAACTGTCGCAACGCACTAAAGAGTTTCAACAAGTATTTATTGCTGATAACCCCGCTCCCTTAGGCAGTAAAGACCAGCTCACTAATATTGACGAAACAAGCGCGTATGCTCAAGCACACAGCAAATACCATTCAGCTATCCATCATTTTCAAAAAGAATTTGGTTACTACGATGTATTTTTAGTCGAGCCCGATAATGGCTACATTGTCTATTCGGTGTTTAAAGAGTTAGATTTTGCAACGTCCTTAAAAGAAGGGCCATATCAACACACCAACATTGGCCAAGTCTTCAAGCAAGTAATACAAACCAAGCAAACCGTTTTAACCGACTTTGCCGCTTACCCGCCTTCCTATGATGCCCAAGCGGCCTTTATCGCGAGTCCCATTATGGCCAATAATAGCGTGATCGGTGTATTAATTTTTCAAATGCCCATCGACCGGCTAAATAGCATCATGACTCATGACAATAGTTGGAAAACATCCGGCTTAGGAGATAGCGGTGAAACCTATTTGATCGGTCAAGATGGCTTAATGCGCTCTGATGCGCGTTTTTTGATTGAAGATTTAGCCGCCTATTTAACAGCAATGCAAAATTTGGGGATGTCAGAACAGAACATTGAAAAGATGAGAGCCAAACAAACCTCTATGGGGCTGCAAAAAATCGATACCCAAGGCAGTCAGGCGGCCATTGCCGGAAAAACCGGAACCGCTGTATTTGATGATTATCGCGGGGTGAGTGTTGTGTCGGCTTACCAGCCTTTATCTATTGAGGGGGTGAGCTGGAGTGTATTAAGTGAAATGGATGAAAGTGAAGCCTTGTACTTAGCCAGCCAAATACAAGAGAAAACCATTAGTAGCTTAGTTGGCTTAGCTATTGCGGCCTTGATTATTGCCAGTATCGTTGGCTGGCTGCTAGCGAAAACCATTACTGCGCCAATCAGAAACATGCTAACGACTGTCAGCCAGCTGTCTTCAGGACAAGGTGATCTTAGGATCAGGCTTGCCGAAAAAGGCAGCGATGAGATATCCACCCTAGCCAAGGGGGTAAATCTGTTTATCGGCTATTTAGACCAAACTTATTCGCAATTAATGGGCTCTATTATTAGAATGACGCCCATGTCTGAAGACGTTAAAGACATTAATGGTTCACTCACTGTTTACGCTAAAAACACTCAAGAGCAATCGGAAAATGTCCGCGAACAACTGACCCTAGCCTTAAATAGCAGCCACTCCGTCAATCAAGAGCTTAACAATATAAAATCGGCGGCAGAACACGCCACCGGTGAAATCATCGTAGGTCGGGATACGGTAGGTTCAACAGCGAACAAAATGGCGGCACTAAAACAAAATATTGTTAGTACCTCGTCTGCAGTAAGCCAGCTAGAAACCGATACCGACGAAATTGTCAGAATTGTTGATGTGATAAAAGGGATTGCAGAACAAACCAACTTATTAGCGTTAAACGCCTCCATTGAGGCTGCTCGAGCAGGAGAAATGGGCAGAGGTTTCGCGGTGGTAGCCGATGAGGTTCGTGGGCTTGCATCAAGAACAAAAGAGTCTGTAGATGATGTCACCAACATAGTGAATAAGATTACCCTCAGCACCACCCAGGTAACTAACATCATGGAGCAGGGATTAGCCTCAACGGAAGAATGCTCAATCAAAGTCAACCAAACGCAAAGCAGCTGGGAGGACATTGAAACGGCAATTACCACCATTGAAAAGTATGTGCAGAGCATCGACTCAGCAATTCAGGGGCAACTTCAATGCCTGTCAGATGTATCTGACAACTTTCAGCAAATGGATTCAAGCTTTGATAACACCTTGGAATCGATTCACTTGTGTGATCATGTGAGTAGCGATATCGGTAAACTGGGAGAACGCCTATTAGAATTAACCAATAGCTTTCAAGTCACCGACAATCAATTTTCTAGCCAACGGCGCGAAAAAGTAAGAGCGGCAAATAGTGACGAAAGCAACGGGAAATAACCCCCCTTGTTACTGCCAAGCTCATTCGGGCTTGGAATGCTTAAGGCTCAATGGGAACGAGTACCGGTAGGGCTTGAGCCAGTTGTTGTTGCGATAAGCTATGCATAGTAAACCACTGCCACTGATTATTGATACGGCTAAACCGCCCAATGCCTACATCTCCATTAGTGGACCATTGTTGCCAATTAGCTTGCTTATCTAACCAATAATCTGAGCCTACACTCATCAAGTATTGTGCTTGGTCTCGATTATCGGGACCATTGATATCATCCATCACCAAGCGAGCAGCCACCACAGAAATAACCCCTGCAATACGTGATTCACTGATACTTTTACGCCCACTATACTTAGGCCAAAAGTGAAAGTTATACCCCTCGGTCATAGCGACAGAGCTGGCCACAATTTCGTCTTTCAATTCTGCAGGTTTATTTTCATCATCTACAAAGTCTTCACGGTAATGATGGCCAGAGACTTCAGTGGAAGACTGCAACACATACCATTGCATATCTTGGCTATCTAACACGTAGCTGGTTAAATGGGCTATTTGTATTCGCACATTTGCTACTGGCTGCGAGCCAGCCGCTAAATAGGCTTGCCCCCAAGTGAGAAATGCAGAAAATCTACCCGGATAATTACCAAAACCAATACGAGGGGCTTGTGCCCAGTCAAAAGATGATGGAACACCGTTAGGTAACAATTGATGCGGTAAACTCATATCATCGCTTAAACGCAGGCTGAATTCAGCTTGCACGGCCACTGGCGCAAGTGATTCAATTTCCAATAAAGAAGATTGGCGTTGCTCAGTGCTTGGCGAGGAATGACAGGCTATCAGGAAACAGCTAGTAGCAATCAACATTAATACGCGTATTTTTGCTAAAGCCAGCACACCGCAGCCCCTTATATTTTCGAGCATGATCGTCTCCATCAGTAGGGTTAATACTATTGCTACCAATAACCAGCGCATTGTGACAGGTAAAATGAGATAGATTCTTATTAGATAAGTATGACCACGATGTCATGCGCTGATTGTGTTTTCTGAGATCTAGATAGATGGATAAGTGATTAGCTACTCATGAGCTGCTGATTTCATAAAGTATCGGTGAGAAACGTGAACTAAGTGGAAACTAAAAACGAGGCTTTCGCCTCGATTTTTAATGATTGATGTTACACGTTAGCCGTGACTTACCAGCGCCTTAGGCTGGCTATATTCGGCTCGCTGGCGTGCTTGTGCTATGCAAGCTACGTTATCGATGGGGCGAAGTACTTCAATATGTACAGTACTATATGTTAGCAAATCATGAGCGCGATTAAATACCGCTTCCATTAATTCGGCTTCAGCTACATTACTGGTACTTAAAGACAACATCATGTTTTGTTGCTCGGCAAGCAGAGTCGTGGTGAGTACGTCTAATATACAACTTGGAATAGCGCAGCCATACTCGTCTAAAATCGCTTTGCTGCTACCTCGACTAATATTAATGGCCGATTTTGCCTGGGCGCTGTCTTGGCATAATTGCAAATGATCTTCACCGGTCATCTCTTGATTACTTTGATTGAGTCGGCGATAGGTTCCACCAAATTCTTCTACCAAGACAGATAAAGCCTCAAAAAACTGAGCCGAACTAACGGTGCTATTAGATAGCAACTGCTGCTCAATAAAAGTCAGTAAAGAGGTGTCAATGAATAGATTGTCTCTGTGCTGGTAGCCTTGACCGCTTTGTTTAGATGTATTCATGGTCAATTTCCTTCTGGTGATTTTTGTTATTGTTTTGTTTGCTCAGCGAATGTCCCTAACTAAGCCTCACCTTCAAGATAGCGCGACGCTAATATAAAATGAAATTGTAGTTTTCTATACAAACTATAGATTTAATGAATAGTAGGGCTTATCTATCTTCCACCGAGTGGGAAAACGCCAGTAACGAGCGCCGCAGCCATTGATGCGCTTTAGAGTGTTGTAACAAAGGACTCCAAATCATTTTGGTCTCAATGGGCACTATTTGAAACGGCACACGAACAATCCGTAACTCAAGCTGATCTTTATGTAACATCGCATAGCGTCTTGGCAAGGTAGCAATGAGTTGTGGCTGAGACAGCAACAAACTCGTTACGCCATAATGCCTTGTATAAACGCGAATATTCCTGGTTTGGTCAAGCTGGGCTAAGGCCTCATCTACCCAGCCTAGTTTTTGGCCCGAGTTTTTACTCCCCACCGCCTTCTCTGCCCCCCAGCCTGCTCGATTTACCCAAACATGCTCTGCGGCTAAATAACTATCGAGATCTAAGGCTTGTACGTAAGGGTGATCTTTATGCAGTAAGCAACAAAAGTTGTCGCGCCAGATGCTCGATTGATGGAAGGTTTTAGGCAAACTCGTAAAACGATTAATCGCTAAGTCAATATTGCCCTTTTCCATATCCAATAGATCTATATCACCGGGACTAAATAGATCGAAATTAATATTGGGACAGGATTTCAGCACCCCTTGAATAAATGGTGCAAGCAAAGTGGCCTCTAGGTAGTCATTACACATAATACGAAAAGTATGGCTGCTTTGTTCTGGCGAAAAGTCTTTATCTGGCTGGGTTATTTTTTCTGCCATACTCAGCAAGCTGACTATTTCAGGCTTTAACTTGTTGGCTTTCTCGGTGGGCGTCATGCCTTCGGCGGTGCGCACCAACAAAGGATCATCAAACAACTCGCGTAAGCGCTTCAAGGCATTGCTCATGGTAGGTTGAGTAAGTGATAACTTACTGGCTGCCCGAGATACATTGCGCTCTTCAAGCAATACGTTGAGATAAACTAAGAGGTTGAGGTCAACCTTTCTAATATTCACCTAGCTGATACCTTTAAGAAAAACAATTTGTTATATCTATTATTAACCTTGATGCAAACGAGAGTAAAGCCCATTGCTTATGGTTTGCCTAATACGGCACACCTGTGGGGTAAAATACGTGTAATGGCAGAGGTGAAACTAAATAATGAGCAAAGGGTAGCGATGTTAAGCCCCATTAACTTCATGTAGCGCGGGCAAACAAGGCGCATGCCCGGCTAGTTAAGCTGAATTTAAGGTGTGGCTTTATACTTTAAAACCTAGCACCAACGCATTTTGCTGATGCGCTAATTCATCCAGTTTATTACTGACTTTTGCCACTAAATCGATAGACTGGCTGTTTGAGTCGGCAACATGATTTATATCTTCAAGATTACGCGCAATGTTATTCGCGGTGGTGGTTTGCTCTTCTGCAGCATGAGCAATTTGATAACTCATGTGGCTAATTTCAGCGATACTAGACTGAATATCTTGCATCGCATTATTGGCTTGTTCAGAATGCTCAACACTATTGCGCATCTCCGACACACAGCGTTGAATAACCTCTGAGGCATCCTCAGATTTGTCTTGTAAATTTTTAATCATGCTTTCTATTTCACTAGTGGCTTCAGTGGTGCGCTTAGCCAGCACTCGCACTTCATCAGCCACCACAGAAAAGCCTCGCCCCTGCTCGCCAGCACGTGCCGCCTCAATAGCCGCGTTAAGTGCTAACAAATTAGTTTGCATAGCGATTTTCTGAATCACATCAAGAATAGAGCCGATATCCACACTCATTTTTTGAACATCTGAAACCACATCAACCGACTCGTTAAGCTGCTCTGATAACAGATTAATGGTCGTGCTATTACTGCTCATCACTTGAGTACCGGTTCGAACCGCTTGCTCAACATCGCTGACTTTGTCCATTGAGCTACGCGCACTGGCTTCTACATCTTTAACCGAGTGCTGCATTTCAGTCATCGCTGTCGCTACCGATGCAGTTTGCTGGCGCTGCTCACTCAACCTGCCGCTAGAATCAGACATTGCCGATTGGTTCTGCGCCGAAACATCGGCTAAGTTTTTCGAGGTTAAACCTAGTTTAGTGAGAATATCTTGAAGGTGCGAAGCTAAGGTATTGATATGTTTGCTAAGCTGATCAAATTCAACAAATGAATTACCACTCACTCGCTGGCGCATGTCTCCGTCAGTTAAGGCCTCTAAGGCGGTCAATATTGACGCTAATGGTTTACGTACGTTTTGGGCTAATAACCAACCCAAAAATAGTAAAAATATGCTGACTACACCGCCAATTAGAAACGCTTGCTTGTAATTATCTTGATAGATGCTTTCTGCATTATCAATCGCGCCATCTTTTAACGAATCGGCTTGTTGACGAAACACGCTGAGTATCTCTAAAGATTTATCTATTTCACTCGCCAGTACTGCGATATTGGCATACAGTAAATCGCGTGACTTAACCGATTGAAAGTGAAGGTCAAGCACCCCACCCTTGTTACCCACGTCTTGGATAAACTGTTTAGTAGACTGCTCATACTTTTCTTTTAACTCGGGTAACTGAGCCACCAAGCCAAGATAAGAGAAATTAAGTTGAGTGACACTGCGCTTATTATTTTTAATTGCCTTAGCGATTTTTTTAGGGTCGTCGCTGGCCAAAGCATCAGATGTGATGGTTTCAGTTTGTTGAAGTTTTTGAAAATAGCTTTTAGACATCAACTTAACGGCTAAATCGTCTTGGCTATTAACGTAATCACTCATGCCTAAACGCAACTCTGTTTGCAGCTTTTGAAAACGGCGAGCAGTAATGACTCTTTCTTTCTGGGCCGCAATTTGATTCTGGTAGTTAAGCATGGCTAAGCGCGATTCAGAAAAGTAACGGTCTTCTAATTGAATAAGGGCCGCTAATTGCTCGCTTAAGGCTGGGATACCCTGTGAAGTTTTGGTTAACTGCTCTAGGGCTTGGCTAAAGGCTTGATGGTTAATTTCAAACCGGTCGGTAAATTCTTGCTGCTTAATCGGGTCTTCGGTGGTTAAGAAGTCTTTGAAGGTTTTATCTGCGATCAGCAAATTAACACTAGTGAGGTTGGCATAGGTCATCAAGGGTAAAGCATTTGAATTAACCGATAACAGCTGTTGATGCACTCGGCTTGTGCCATCAAGCATCAATGCGACGGTAATGATAAACAGCGCCACCATCAATATGAAGCCACCGTACATTCGGCGAATTACCGACATTTTTGCCCGCCGTTTAAAAGAAAACCACCTAACCATAAACATCACCTAATACTTAATATTCTAAATATATCCACTAACACTGCATAACAAATTACGACTAGTAAGAACAAACCGATAAAGAGCATAAAGCCTCCGTAATTAGTCTTATCCGTAAGCATTAACAACAATGAGAGAAACTAAAAAAGGGCGAGGAGCAGATGTCAATAACGTGCATACAGGGAGCACTAATGAATTGAACAACATATAAAAGTAATTAGTGAGATTGTTCAGCTAACTCTTGGTGACTAATTACTTTCAACGTTTACATCTAGCCCCTCACCGACGTTCCAAAAACACAACAATGCTAAAAAGAACAAAAGGAAAGGTTAAAGCTAGAGAGTGCCTACGACTGATAGCGCACTCTCAGGGGTTTAGTGTCTACCACCAAACATCCGCTTGAACACCCACAATGAAATCTGCGTCAGAGTTGCCCGCATCATCAGTGGCAGTCCAAGACTTAGGAAGGTAAGTCGCTAACAAGCGAATTTCTGGAGCTGGTCCCATGCCTGATGGCAAGATAAAGGTCGGTGCTACAGTGATTTTAGACGAGTTAGACGTTGCACCACTCCAGTTGTTATAAACATAACCAAGTTCACCTTGAACATAGAAATGTTGGCTAACTGGGAAGGTTGGACGCACCATTGCTGAGATCCAGTAATCGTAAGCACCTAGGTCATTTTCGTGGTGGTCGTTGTATTGGCCTTGGATAGATGGAAACAAACCAATACCATTATCAAAGGTATAGCCACCCCATAATAACAAGCGAGCCGACGTATCTTTCTCATCAACCATGGTTAATAAGCGTGTTGCATCACCACCATTAGAGGCAGAGCTCCAATCCCAATCTGGGTGTTCACCTTGGAACTGCGAACCAGGGTGGTAAGCGTTATAAGATGTAATTGTTGCGCCTAACAAATTACCTGAACCTAAACCTTTACCAGCTTGAGCGATAATCGTAGAAAAGCCATTCTTAAGACCAAAGAAGCTATTTAAGGTGTAAATTGCGGTTAAATCGTAACCGGTTTCAGCCCACTCAACCCCATCATAATCCCAGTTATCAGGCATTGTTTTGTACATTGCAGATAACTCTAAGGCACCGTAAGTCACGGAAAGCTGGAAGGCATGCATCAAGTTATTTAGGTTTTCTAAATTGCCGTCGGCATCTTCTGCCCAACGATCGATTGTTGGGTCTGTTCTATCACTGGCAATATAAGCAAAATCTAGCATGGCATCGCCAGCTTCATAACCGCTTATACCAACACCGGTTCCTGACATATCTGAATAGAAGAAATCAGTCATAAAGATGTAGTTATCTTTACCGTAATCACGTCGACCGGCCCAAAAAATACCGCTTGGCGAAACACCCTCAAACTCTACAAATATTTGACCAAAACCCATCTGATACGCATCAGCGCTTGAGCTCAGTGCACTTTCATTACCAAAGTCACCTAAACCCACGTTAATTTTTGCTGAGCGGCCGTCATCGAATACCCACGTTCGAGCAAAATCTAAACTTGCGTCGTTATCAGCCTCTAAGCCTAAACGCCCTAGTGTCTCTTTTTGGCCAGCAAAATTGGCCTTTTTAAAATCATTCTCAGCACTCAGCAATACGCCAGCGCGAAAGTAGCCGTGAAACTCAAAACCTTCGGTTGCTGCAGCCGCAGTACCAGTTACAGATAAGCTTGACACAGCAGCTAGGCATGCCAGCGTTAATTTGGATAATTTCATTTTAACTCCATTAAAACTCATTGTTTTCCATACAGAAATCAGCAACCAAAAAAGTAAGCGCTTTCTTTTTAGAACTAAAAAAATGAAAGTTTTTAACGCGCGTTGCACAAAATACGCCCTTAGCGATAATTCATCGACTAAACGGAATAAAAAACACATCAATTAACTTTCAAAATCAGTATAAAGGCTTTAAATAAAACTTTTTGTGACTTTTATCCCACAAAAGAAAGCGCTTTCTAAATTTATTTAGGCTGAATAAAACCAGAACAACGCTTTGCTACACAGCGAGAGATAAAGGATAAGCCACTGATAATTATAGGTAATATTAATTTACATAGAGGGTGTGGAATTCTATTTCACTTTTAGCGAGGTTCGCTAAAAGTGAAACAGAGTGTAGCGGATAAGGTAATAATAGCTATTGAGCGTGTTTCTTCATCGCATCGACCAATACATCTCTTGCGGTAGATGAACCGGCTTTCTCCGCATCTTCTACAATTTTAATCGCTTTATTGTAGTCACCACTGGCAACCGCTTTTTCAATTAACCCGCTAAACATCTCATCAACTTCAGGTTGAATACCAGCTTGGGGGGTATTTTGAGTTAACGGCTCGGTAGCTACTGACTCATTGATAACAGTAGCAGCGCTAGCGTCTACAATCGCTGCCGCGGCAACGGCTTCAGTAAGCGATTGACTAGTAGGTGTATAGTCGAAGGCAAGCCGAACAGCGCCAATAGCGGTATGAGGGATCGGCTTGTTCATATGTATTTTAACATTAGCATCTACTCGCCCAGACTCTGCCGCCCTGCTGCTGGGTGGTGTTAAGGTCGTCTGTTCATCCATCGCCGCGGCGGTGGTAAACACCACTAAATAACTGGCTTTCTGGCCACCAGCGTAGCTGGCAGGCAATTCAATATCACCAAATAAACGGTCAACGGTAATGATGGAGCTATTATCATAAGCAATCGCATCGTCACCAAATACTTTAAGCGGTTTATAGTCTTGGTCCAGTACCAAGATCGATGGCGCAAATACACTGTTCAATATAGGTGCTGACACTGCAATTTTAATTGCTGCCTCTGCCTTAGGCAGCGCAATCGCTTTAACAAATGAGCGACCAGTCGTGAAGTCAAACACCGGGTCATCGGCAGTAATCGTAAAATCAAATTTACCAGGCTCTAGAACAGGCAGGTAACTCAGCTCAGCTAAAGAGGCACAACAAATTGGCGCTCGAGCTAAAGCTTGGTAGCCCTCTTCCGCCGATACTTGTTGTATTGCTGGTGCTTCATCGGTGCCATAATCAACCACCATACTGGCGTTGTTGCTGCAGCCGACCAACGCGAGCATTACACTCGTAGCAAGAATTAACTTCATATCTATTCCCTAATTTATATTTTTTGACTGGCGCTTTTACACTCTCTACCGTGTTCGGTATAGCACTTCGACACAAAAACACGGGCTAAGTTCACGAATCCATTCATTCAGGAAAGCGCTTACTTTCTATCAATGTAATAATTATTGCGCTAAATACAAGCTATATGTCCGCTTAGAAAGCCTTTTTGTGAGATCGCAGTGCGAGCGAACCCAAAGTCTCGATAAACAGCCTATACAAACAGATGAACACAGTTTACTAGCCACGGCATGCTGAGGTCGAATTGAGCAGTAATAAAACATGATTGGTTGATAGTATGCGCATTTTACGTCAAGAAATTTACTACCCTTTGTTAGTGCTAGTCACTTTAAGCTTAATGCTTTGGCAACTACTAGGAATGAATCATTATCTGCACGTACCGGTAAATCAATCACTTAAGGTGAGTACCTTGAATGATGATATAAATGGTGGAAAGTCACTGGCAACACTAACCATCAACCAAGACAATGCGCACCTTAATTGCCAAACCGCTCAATCTGCCACCTTCCCTTTTTGTAGTATGCTAATTCCACTGAGCCAACAACCAGACCAATACCCTGATCTACGTAAATTTCATTCCATTGTATTAGATATGGTAGTGCATAATCCGCAACGAGATACCATTTTAGTCTACCTATTAAATAGTGAGCAAAACGCAACGCCAGCAGAGTCGGCTATTGGACAAACTAGGGCCAACCTTCAAACGATTAACCCTAGCTCTGGTAGATCAGAGTATACGCTCGCAATGAATCGTTTTTATGTTCCCTCATGGTGGATCTTTTCTAAACCTTATGGCATCGACACCAATGCAAAAATGGATCAAGTCAAGTACTTGCAGATCGCAACCGGCGACAGTTACCAGTTAAAAAATGTCGATATAAAGCTGTACTCATTTACCTTTATTGGTAAGTGGATCGCTGCAAAAGATCTTTATTTGGGGCTATTGTTTATTTGGATTACTAGCATTATTGGCCACTCTATCTTTTTAACATTAAGCCTCCGTAAAAAATATTTGAGTTCGAAAATAAAAGCCGCAGAACTCGATCGAATTAATAATTTCCTAAGTATCGAACGCGACAAGTTTGAATCTATGGCTAAAACTGACCCTCTGACCAAAGTATTTAATAGAGCCGGTTTGAGTAGTGTATTAAGTGAACTCATAAGCCAGTTTTCAACTCTCTCTCAGCCAGCGAGTTTAGTGATGTTTGATATAGACTTGTTTAAGCGAATTAATGATACCTATGGTCACGACGAAGGTGACAAAGTACTGATTAACCTCACCGCTTTAGTCTCTTCTAAAATTAGAGAACAAGATGTATTAGCGCGCTGGGGTGGAGAAGAGTTTGTGGTAGTTTGCAGAAATACCGACATAACAGGTGCTGCTATTTTCGCTGAACACCTAAGAGCCAGTATTGAACACGAGCTGTTAAGTCGCTTGTGTTCTGTTACCTGTTCCTTCGGTGTTGCCCAACTTCACTCGGCCAACGTAGATACTTGGTTCAAACGCGCAGATGAGGCGCTATATCGGGCTAAATCTCAAGGCAGAAACCAAGTAGAACAGGGCTAAGCCCTAACTCTCCACAAAGGATGATGTAAATGAAACGCTGGTTCAGTAGTAACAACGGTTTACTACTGCTGTTGTCGACAATGTTCAGTGCTTCTTGTAACGCGACCGACACTAAACATGTTGTTGTCTATCCCAAATATAGTCAACGCTCAGAGTTTTACGCACAAGTGCTAAACTTGGCTTTACAAAAAACTGCTAACGAATACGGAAGCTTTGAACTTCACCCCTTTGAACGAGAAGTCAGCACTGAGCGCCTGCGCCGTTATCTGAAGCTTAACCAACACATAGATGTATTATGGAGTTCAAGTAATAAGCAAAGAGACCGGCAGCTACGCGCAGTAAGATTTGATTTGCTAAAAGGTTTAAGCCAATACCGCTTCTTACTCATCAAAAAGGGCCAGCATACGCGCTTTTCGACTATCAATAAGCTAGAGGATCTACGTTATTTCACCGCCGGTTCTGGTACTTACTGGAGCGATACTCAAATTCTTAAATACAATGGTATTCCTACTATTAGCTCGGTGAACGACAGCCTGCTCCCCATGCTCGCAGCGGGTCGTTTTGATTATGTATCACGAGGAAGCTATGAGGTATGGTCTGAGTTAAATGCCTACAAAGGGCAATTCGACATTCTTAAGCATGTTGTGTTGCATTACCCAACCCGCTATTTTTTCTATGTTAATCCAGACAACACGCTATTAGCTGAGCGCTTAGAAAAAGGCTTATATATGGCGTTGGCTGACGGCAGCTTTGATCAATTATTTTTCTCTGTGGCAGACTTTCAACAAGGTTGGGATAAGCTGATTGAGTTAGAAAACAGTACCACTATTTCGCTACAAGTCCCCTAAGCCTAAACCCTAATACAACAAGCAACAAAAAAGGAAGCTGACGCTTCCTTTTTTGTTATTACCCTTAGTTACTAGTAAAAGTAAATATTATCGACATAAGCGCTATCGCTGGTTGAGCCCCAAAGCTGCAAGCCCATCTGCGTCAACTCACTGCGGTTAAAACTGCCGGTTGCTGAATCAAATGGGATCTCAACACTAATCCAACGACCGGTTTCAATTCCAGCAATATCTAAGATAGCAGGACCAGTGGAAGACAGCACTTGAAACTGAGCTCTGCTTATTCCACTAGTAGCATAAAAGTCGAAACGCAGCCCTGTCATGTTAGAACCATCAACAGGGTTAGTTACGCCGTATTGAATGCCTGTAACTCCTCCATTAGTGCCTTCAGGAGTAATTTGGAATTTAGAGGTATTATTACCGCCTAGGCTTACAAATGACTGTGTGGGTGGATTCCACCAAGGATCAGACCAGTAAGTAACATAGTGCTCGCTTGACAAGGTATCGCTAAAAATCGCTATAACATCGTCATTAGATACTGTTGGCACTGGTGCTGCCTCGGTTGGCCCTGCATTAGTTGGCACTAGGCTAATTGTCAGGCTATTCGCTCCATTAGCAATATCGCTCACCGCTTGGCCAATACCGTACCCATCAGCAGAGGCTTTCACTTTTTGTTTTCCTTCAGCGAGACTTAGTGTCGCTATACCCGAAGCATTCGTCGAGACTTCATAAGGTAAATTAAACTCACTTTCAGCGCCTACATAAACAACCGCGTCGGCCAATGGCGCACCTTGTTGGTTTTGCACTAATACATTTAAGTCATATTTATCGGCTTCGCCAGAAAAGTAAAAGTTGTCAACAAAGATAGCTTTGCCCGCTTCCCCCCAAAGTTGAATCCCAGCCATTTGCATCTGTGCCCCATTCAAAGCACTTTCTCCATTTAGGCCCATACTCAAAAATGGAATCGCATAGCTTACCCACTGAGCTGTAGGTGGATTATCAATAATATAACTAGCGGAGCCATCTGTAGATACCAGCTGCAATTGAATACGGCTAATACCAGGCTCTACGTATAAATCGATATTCCAAGTATTGTGATTTGATACATCAACACTGCCATATTCAATCCCGAATTGAATACCAACAACACCGCCTTCAGCGCCCGCGCCGACTATTTCGTAACGAGCATAATTATCACCATCAATACTTCCTGGCGAGTAAAAGGGTGCATTCCACCAATTTTCGTTCCATAGTGAAACGAATTTATCTTCATCTAAAGAATCACTAAATATAGAGAACGCTTGTTCATTGGAAACGCTAGGGGTAGGTGCAGCCGTTGATGGTTGGCTCCGGTCTACGTCTTTAGTAATTAAAGATACATTACTAATTTGGACACTCGCATCAGTATCACTAGCAAATACAAATGCAAACCAACTGAGTTGGCTGGTACTTGGAATAGCAACTTCATATTGCATCCAGCCGTCTGATAGTGGTGTACCTGATGCGACAGGGATAGCAATACTGAAATCTGGAATATTAAAACCTTGTACATGCACTTCAACATTGGCAAAACCATTAGGTTTCAAGTTAAAACGCGCATAGTTATAGGTGGAAGCATCGATCGCATTTTCTTGCTCATTACCCCAAGCAATACCGGCACCTTTACCCCAATTAGTGCCGCTAGTTACTTCGATGACCTTACTGAAGTTAGCGTCAACAATCGAATCATCTAGACCAGCACCAGAACCCCACGTATCCCCCCAGTATTGAACATAAAAGGAGTCGTCATTATCAGAGTGGTAAATAAACATCTCTTCTGGCGGGGGAGCCACAATGTCTTCTTCCAAGCTAAGCGTCAAACTGGCGGCTTCACCAGCGATGACTTGGGTCTGTTGGGCACTATCATAACCGCTAATTGTTGCCGATACTAAATAACTACCGTCGACTAACTCAAAGCTAGCTACACCCTGGCCGTTGGTGGTTTTCGATTCACTAGCAATTGTTACCGTAGCGCCGGCTAACGCGGTTTGGGCATTAGCATCGTTGACCGTTACCTCAAGTTCATACATTTCTGGATCTACAGATGGAGTCCCACCATCACCATCATCACCGCCACCACCACAAGCAAACAACAAACCGGTTAACGCTGTCAGCGTTAAGGTCCTAACATTTGAAAACATCATTCCTACCCTCCATAGTTTTAAGTAGAAAGCGCCTTGCTAATACTGTTGATTTGGTGCTTTGCACCAACAACAAAAAGAAAGCGCTTTCTTTATATATTGATACTAAGCGGTATAAAAATTAGGCGCAACAAGCAAAAAAGCAAAACAATGCCCAGATCACAATAAGTCATTGACAAACTACAAAGGGAAATTAACAACAGCATAATGAACCAATAAAACAAATTAAGAAGTATAAGATCCCACATAATGATCATGAAAAGCTTACCATTTGCGTAAAAACCTAATAGAACAATCAAAAAAACATCCACGGTAATCTTGGCGTGGTCGAAAAATGCAATAAATCCCACACTAATCATTACAGCCGCCTACGATTTTTTTCTTTTTATCTGCCGCCATGCAAAGCAAGCGCTTACTAAAAAAGCCCTGTCAAAATCAAGATGTAGTCCGCAATAGTTAAAAGAATTAGTAAGCTTAGCGCATCAAAGGTAGGCATAAAAACTGAAAGGTTGGAGCGATAACGTGGCAGGCAATAAGGTACATCGAATTGAAATAACATACCAAACAAGCGGTAAGCGCTTACAAAATAAGCGGTTAACTTGATGTTATTTGAGTCATATTTACTCAGCCCAAACACTAAGACTTACCCTTGCGACTTAATCAAGGTAATGAGGGCGACATAAAACAAATTGTCGCCCTAGTAAGGCTGAGCGATGAACACCTTAAATACTATGGGTTTAATAGCACTTGCTGATGGTTGCTTATATAACTATTGCCGTCGGGTACCAGCTCAAATACGGTGCTGGTATACCCCTCTTCTACAGGTAACTGCAAGCTATCAAGGCTTATCATTTGACGACTTTGCGTTGCCGGAAAAGTGAATTGACCAAATTCGCTAAACATAAGGCTTTCATTTAGATCTAAGCCCTTCACTTCATACAAAACCGAGAGGGGGAGGCTGTTATCACCACTTCGACTAACAATAATGTTTTCACCCTCCACGACTGCGCTCACTTCAAGTAATTCCGGCAGGATTCCTTTCGCCACCTTAATACGAACGGGGTTAATACCTAACATCAATACATTCTCACCGTCATACATCGAGAAAGCGGCAATATAGAAATTCCCTTGCTTATCCCAAGAGTCATAGCCCGCAATAAAATTCTCGGCGGCAGCTTGGTCGTCAAGTTCATCAATATTAACTAACACTGTCGACTCCCCAGTGGCAATCTCATATTCAAATAGTGCGTTGTTTTCGGCCCCCATGTCACTGAGCCCAATGTAAATTTTCTGCTCATCGGCCGATAACTGAAATATCCATGTTTTAGCTGCATTGGAAAAGCTCGGTCGCCCTAGGTATGCCCAAGAGGCAGTGGCGTCAGTGAAGACATAAATATTACCTTGATCATCACTGGTATATAGCCGCTGATGGGTTCGATCCCACTGACCAACCTCTAAGGCATTGGCCCCTTGTAATGCAAAAGCGGGTAACTCTCCAAATCCACTAAGCGGGTCGTAATACCAAACGTGGTTGAAAATTTCAGGATCTTCTCCGCGATTCCATTGGCTTCTCTCCGATCCACCGCTGATGTATACCCGACCACGTGAATCAAGCCACATAAAACGATTACTGTAAAAATAGCCATTCCATTGCTGCGGTCGGCCTAATACCGTGGTGACACCTTTTCCAATGTCATATTTCAGCAACCTGTTTTCGGGAATAGACATGCCATAAAGTAAGTCGTTTTCGGTATCAACCTGAATAGTGACCACTTGCATAGTTGCAGCCCCTACCCCATTGGCTTCAGTCGCGCTTAAATCGATAAACCGCTGGTCTTGATTATCATAGCCATACCAATGAAACCCTCGGGTATTTAAGTAGCTTGTGTCCATGCTCGATTTATCTAACGTTGCCACATAAACCCTCCCTTGATGAGCGGTAGGTCGAGTATGAAATTTCTCAGCCGTTTCCCCATCCTGCCAATTGTTAGCCGCTTCCGAGGCACTGCGGGCATCTCCCACCCAGCGTAATGTTTGGTCTGCTTGAAAGAGCCGATAAAGCATAGAGTTACTATGATGGTCATGCCCTGAAATATAGATTGCACCTTCAGAGTCAGAACCAAGGGCTAACCAAGACTGATCAGGCCGCGAACCACTAGGGGCATCGGGTAATTGCCAAATTCTGACCCCATCCACCTTACCAGCCCGCGCATTATCGAAAGGAACCGTGATGACCTCTGGCGGCTCGACGACTGGTGGTTCGCTGATAGGTGGTTCAACAACGGGTGGCTGAGTGACTGGTGGCTCGGTAAGTTCATTATTACTTGAGCTGCCACAGGCTACTAGTATGCTGGCCAAGCAAACGACAACAAGCTGTTTAGCCCCAGCTCGCTTAAAACATCCTTTCATCTTATTATCCTTAAATAATACACACCGTCCCACTGGCCACCGCAAATTATCCGATTGATGACGCCTTAGTGTCGATATTTGGCTACAGCAATGAACAATTCATATGGAGGTCGGACTAACGGAGCATCGCACTCCTCGAGGTCATGGCTATGTTATGGGGCTCAATCTTAGCCCCGCTTCTTGATATTGGAGGGAGCGGACACACACAAAAAAACACAATATGGCTAACTCTCGAGATGAATTAGCCATATTGGCTGTTAAACTGGCGGCATTTTAACGTTAGCGTTTTTTACGCAGTAACAACAAGCCAAATAAACTGAGTAATGCAAATAACCCACTACTCCCACCCGAAGAATCACTTGGTGCGGCAGGCAGCTCAACAGCAGAACTCACCGTAAAATCAAGCTGAGCTTCTCCAGATAAGTTGCTACCTTGGTCAGTGACAGTAATTGAAACTGAATAACTGCCATCTAGCATTGAAGCAGGGTCAAAGCTGACACGCTGTCCGCTAATAACAGGGCTAGGTAACTCA
Organism: Agarivorans sp. TSD2052; assembly: GCF_023238625.1. Classification (NCBI taxonomy): domain Bacteria; kingdom Pseudomonadati; phylum Pseudomonadota; class Gammaproteobacteria; order Alteromonadales; family Alteromonadaceae; genus Agarivorans; species Agarivorans sediminis. The sequence continues at coordinate 993,569 of NZ_CP096670.1, read as the reverse complement.
TCAGTTTGCCATTCAAAGGTATAGTTATCCGTTTCTGAATCATCAAGCTGAGTTGTTATTACGACCTCTCCAGCGTCAGGGTCTATCTCGTCGCCAATAGCACCTGATTGGGAAATAGCCAACTGCACTGAAGGAGCAACGCCGCCAGGGTTTTCGTCAGCAACCGGCGCCGACTCATCACAGTAAATCGCGTCGCTATTAGCACTCGGTTGGCAATGCGCAATATAATCTACTTCCATGGTGGCTTGCGTTAAATCTGGATCGATAAAACCGCCCAAATTTCCGCCCATTGCAACGTTTAACAACGCGAACATAGGCTCTTTGTATTGCGCACAAGCACGTACGTCACGACTAATCACCAGTGTTTCATCTACGTAAAAATCAATTTTCTCGGCCGTCCACTCTACTGCATACTTGTGCCAGTCTTGAACGTCTTGTGCGCCATTAGGGTAACGGTAGCGGAATTCACCTCCACAATTGGAAGCGTTATAAAAATTGGTGATATAACTGCCAGGTTCATTAGAGAACCATTCCCAAACATCAATTTCGCCTGCACCGGGGAGTGGCCAACCCACATTATCGCCATCACCTTTAATAGGTTGCTCTGCGATGCGATTTTCTAGCATCCAAAATGCCGGCCAAGTGCCCGCCTCCAGATTATGAAACTTAATTCTTGCTTCGATACGACCAAATAAAAACTCTTGTTTGTCTTTAGAGTTGAGCCGCCCAGAAGTCCATGCTTTATATTTTCCTAAGTCCGAGCAAAAGTTGGGCTTTTTGCGGGCAATAATTTTCAACGTACCATCTGACACATCATAATTGCGTTCGCTAGAGTTATCGTCAGCGGTATAACATTGTACTTCATTGTTATAGTCGGCTTCGGTTTGTGCGGTCCAGTTTTCCCAATCCACACCATTGCCATCAAACTTATCGATCCATTGAACTTCCCAACCAGCCCAAGCAGAGCTAGACAAGCCCATAATTATACCAGCGGCTATAAAGTGTTTAAGTGGCTGAGCCGCATAGGCCGTTTTAGCTGTATCTTCATTACGAGTTGCAGGCTTAGAATATTGAGCTTGCAGACCAACAGCTGTGAATAAAGATGTAAATATCGACATGTTGAAACAGTCCTCATTTGTTAATGCAACTGAAAGTCAAAGCTTACAGGCTGCGATTCACACTAAAAAATGGCGATGATTTAGTCGTTACAATCATCGCCATTATTCGTGTTCAATAAGCTGTAACTCACTACAGGTTATTTTGGCGGATTAATCTAACCAAGAGATATTACGTACTTCAAAATTACTCTTAGTAGGCGCGCTGCCTCCTGACTGCTCATAAATATCAGCAATGGTAAATGGCGAGGTCACTTGACTTAAATCAGCCCCAGCAAAATCACCAAACTCGCTTAAGTTAATCGTGAAGGTCTGCCATTCTTCGGTAAGGGTGTAATCACCATCGTTAAAGCGAACCCAATGGTTACCGCTACCACCGGTAGTTTGGAAACCAACCCAGAAAGAGAATTCAGCCAAAACACTCTCTGCACTATTTACGCCGCGCATTTCAAAGGTCATTTGAGTAGAGCTAGACAAATTAGTAGATTGACCGTTAATACCAACACCTGCGCCCCAGCCCCATGTTGCAGCTAAAGAAGGGTCTGCAACCACGGTTAAAACTGCGGTAGCATCATCAACACCGGCCCATGCGGTAATTGGGTTATCCCAGCCGTAAGCAGCAGCACCTTCATATAATGCGCTACCTAACACAACAAACTCACCTTCTTCTGGCGGTGCGACAACCGGCGCATAGTTTGGTGCAAATACTGTTTCCATTAGCGAAGCGGTATCACCGTCGAAACTTTGGGTAAATGCTGAAACATCACCACGGGTTAACCCTAGGTCATTTAGTGTCTCTACCTTGTCCCACGCTAGGTATTTAACGTTGCCATCGATATCAACTAAACCAAAATGTTTTTCTGAGTGAGAAGCGTTATTTGGATCACCTTTCCAAGGCTCATCAAAAGCTTGGAAGAAGAACAATGAAGCACCAAACTCGTTTGTAAAGCTACGCATTGCATCATAAAAAGATTTTTGCTTGTATTCATCAGCCGCACGCGTACCGAATTCACCGAAGTTTTCAGTTGAAATCGTTGACCAACCCGTTTCACCTAGGTGAATAGGTTTAGTCGCATCTACTGTATTAACAAAAGCTTGAGACGCTTGGAATTGCGAAAGAGTGTGATCGTAAGCTCTAACCATTGCGGCATCAATTTGCTCAACAGTGCTTAACTCTTGTTCATCTTCAGGCACTTTCCATGCAGCTGCAAAAGTGGGGTCATACAAGGTATCGTGGTGAGCGTAAGTGTGCAGTGAAATGTAATCTACCGCGTTGATTAACGCTTTTAGATCCGCTTGCTCACCAACATTACCATTGGCATCAGAGCCGCCCCACACCGCATGGTTGTCTGAACTAGTAATCCAGATACCCGCTGTAGAATCGTCCTCTAATTTCCAAGACTGTAGGTCATTAACATGAGCAAGGATGACACCAGGCACAACATAATATTCTGTAGCCCAGTTAACCATTGCTTCGTTACCAACGGCAATCACTTTTACAATGTCAGGATAGGCTAGCGCCAACTGTTTAGCCATGGCGATTTCATCGTCGTTAGCAGGGCTGCCCTGAGTATGATCGACATCTTCAGTTCGAGCATCAAGCGCATCAATCCATACACCTAACATCACATACATTTCAAAGTTTTCGTCTTCGTCCATTAGCTGCTGAATCGCCTCTAATAGATTTTCAGTATTACTTTTACCATCTAAGCCGATAAAGCCCTGAGTATTGTAGGTGCGAATCACCTTGATACCCATGGCGTTTAAGATCAGCATGTCTTCTTTTTGCTGATCTACAGTAGGAACATTGGCACCAGACTCTCTCGTCGTTGTGCGCCATGCGCCATAAGAAATGGCCAAGTAGTCAGGATTGCCTAGAATCGCATCGCCATTTTTGGCCATAGGGTAAGTGTCTGGAGTCGGCTGCGGAGCCAAATCAGAAATGGGTGGTGGCGTTGGGCCTCCCGGATCCCCCCCCTCGGTTAAGGGGTCGTCGGCACAGGCAACCATCATTAGTGACATACTTGCCAACATGATTGACTTTAAACTACATATTTTCATTGTTACTTCCTTGCTACTAGCTCTGTTTTGCTAACCGATTGTTAAACCTTATTGGTAAGGCTTTATTAAAAATTTATTGAATTGAACTACCCAAAAATGGTCTCTTGAAAACATTCAAGAGACCAATGGCTATTGTTTTATTGCGTTATTTAGGACCAATGGTTACGTTATCGATGTAAACATCCATCTGACAACCAGCGACGGCACCACATACTGGACCCAAGGTTAAATCAATACCTCCGGTGGCAACGCCGCCTGCGGTAAAGTCATGGGTAATGGTTTGCCAAGTGGCTGTAGGTACGAAACTTTCTACGATATCGGTAGCGGTCACTCCGTTACCAATGGTGTGAATAATACCATTGAAGATGGCACCATCAGCAGAGGTACCCTTAACATCAAAACTTAAGGTTAATTGCTGACCACCAGTAACAACCCCTGCCCCGATTGCGGTTTGTTTGATGCGTGATTCACCGCCATTAATGGTAATATTGGCAGCACCATCAACTAGCGCAAACGCACCATCCCAAGCAGCCATCGTTGCAAAATCTCCGTTTAATACCCAATTGGTACCTCCCGTGGACTCTTCTTCAACAGTTACCGTACGGGTCACTTGTTTGGCATCGTTGCCATCGCTATCGCTAAGGTTATAAGTAATGGTGTATACGCCAACTATACTAGTATCAACAGGATTCACCGTTACAACGCTTGCGCTTAAGTCACCATCCAAATTGTCGTTAGCTGTTACACCGGCATCGGTGTAGCTATCACCAACAGTTAGGCTCACAGCGCTGTCACCTAATAAAGTGATCACTGGAGCAATTTCTGCAGCCGTAATCTCGGAAATAGAAACATTATCTAGCGTAAAGGTTGTGGATACGCCTGCACCCAAGGCGAAAATAAGATCGCCGGAGTTAGCGGCATTTGCGCTAGCAGTAAACAATACTTCGTATGATTCCATACTCGTTGTTAAGGCTACTGCTTGATCATTCATGAATGGGTTAAACCAAGGAGCGCCAGACAGTAGCTCACCAAGTTGAATATTAATGCTTCGATCTTCAGCCACCATCGCATCAAAGCGAATCGCATAAGTCACATCAGGTGTTACCACAATATCACCCTGCACTAGTCGAGGTTGATATGCAGCGCCGGGTGAAATCCCTTCAACGACCAACTCACCGTCAACAATAGTGGTGGTACCTTCACCCTCTTGCAGCTCCCACTCAGCACCTAGTGCGCTCTCGAAGTCACCATTTACGACAATAGTGCTAGCAGCTTCAATGACGTTCACTGTACGGGTTACTTCGGCAGCATCATTACCAGCCGCGTCAACAACATTGTAAGTAACTTGGTAGCTGCCTAATGTAGAAGTATCAACCGTACTATCATCAACAATAATATCAGCGGTAACATCACCGTCCACGTTATCAGCAGCGGTCGCACCAGGGTCAACATAGGTACTGCCAATAACAAAGCTAATTGTAGAGCCACCATTTAGAGTAATAACCGGTGCAATTTCATCGACTGAACTCACGTTGATTGTACGAGTGACTTCAACAGCTTCATTACCGGCAGCATCAGTAGCGTTATAAGTAATGACATAAGCGCCATCTGCACCAGTGTCGACAGTATCTCCGCCAACAGTAACCGTAATATCAGCATCAACGTTGTCACTAACATTGTAACCAGGGTCAACAAAAGCTGTTCCGTTGGTGAGGTTAATAGTCGCATCGCCCAACAAAGTGATAACTGGAGCTTCAGTGTCTACCACCGGTTCGGCATTTGCGTAAATGGCCACGTTGTCGACGACATAAACTAATCCACCCGCGGTTTGCCAGTTAGGGTACATCAGCATCAAATCTATAAGGCTTAAGTCAACTTGATCAGTATCAGACCATTCAGGCGGCAAAGTTGCTGCGATTTCAGCTAGGGTAAAGCGGAAATGCTGCCAATCGGTAGAAGGAAGAATTTTAAAAGGGACTTCAGCAAAGTTACCGTTAGCGTCTTCAAATTTAATTGACCATGGAACCATTTCAGCGCGCGCGGCGCTTTCCGTGGTAGTAGTACTAACAATTTTAAGGTCAAACTCAAACGTACCCGTATCAACTATAGCACTAGCATCGTAGGGGCTACCGTCAATTGCGTTATGGCCATCGGCTGTTGTTCTGGCTGTCATGCCGGCTACAGTTTCACCGTTGTCGGCAATGGTAAATTGCACTACATCACCATAATCACCATCTGTAACGATAGCAGCTAAACCTGCGTCAGAGCTATTGTAAACAGCCCAACCTTCACTTGCGGCGTTATCAAAGATGCCTAGAGCAGCCCCATCAGTACCGCCATCAGCAGGTGGCAAAACGGGTGGTGGAATTATAGGCCCTTCGACTTCGACATCATCGCCACAACCTGATAACGCCAAAGCAAGTGCAGCAACTAACACCGCATTGGCTACTTTAAATTTGTTATTTTTCACTCTCATTCCATGTGTCCCTTATAGTTATTAACGTCTTGTATTAACTAAAAAACTGTTATTTGGGGCGAGCCCTCAAAAAGAAAGCGCTTACTTTATTTAGCTAAAAAAATGACTTTTCCATTAGCCATTTTTTGTTTCACCTAGTCTTGTAAACAGACGCCCATCGTCCAGCACAATAACAAATTAACAACAAATTTCGGGGCCTGTACAGACAAATAGCCGAGGCAGATACAAAAAATAGAGCGCTGTCACGAAAGTAAGCGTTTTCTAAACAAGTGACCAAGAAAAGCCTTTCAAGCGGTAACCACTAACAAAATATAAGAACTGAGATATTAAAAAAAGTAAGCGAAAACCCCTTACAACGGTAAATAAAACCAAATAAGCCAAAAAAACCAAACATAAATGTGACGAAGGTAGAAATTCACGCTGACTTCAATTGCTCAGCGTTACTGCTTCCATTACCGTTAGAAAAGAAAGCGCTTTCTTTCGGGTTTTACCTTAAGTTGTGTAAGCGATTTTGGAATCTAACTATAGGGTGCGAACCTCAAGCACCAATAAATAAGGATTATCTAATGCAGAGTAAAACAGTTTTATCTTCTATCGTATGCGGCTTGCTGCTGTCATCGGGAAGTGTGTTGGCTGAAGACATCAAGCAAGGTGGAACCTTAACCGTGCCAATTATTGGTACTGGTTTTGTAGAGAACTTTAACCCATACACCTCAAAAGATTTATTCCACGGTGTTATGTTCGAACCGCTTATGATCTTTAACAACATGACCGGAAAAACCGAATGGCGTTTAGCTAAATCTGCGGAATACTCAGATGATTTGAAATCAATTGTACTTACTTTGCGTGAAGGCCTTACTTGGTCAGATGGTAGCCCACTAACAGCTAAAGATGTGGCTTACAGCTTCACCATGACAAAAGAAACCAGTGCTTTTGATCAACGTGGTATTTGGACAGATGGCAATTTAACCAGTGTTGAGGTAAAAGACGACACTACCGTGGTATTCAATCTAAACGAAGCTGACTCAACCTTTATTTGGAACTTAGAGAAATACCACATTGTTCCAGAAGCGATTTGGAGCAAAGCTAAAGATCTCACCACCTTTACTAACCCGAACCCTATCGGTAGTGGCCCAATGACCACGGTGAAGTACGTAAAAACTCAGCAAATTGAATTATGTCGTAACCCTAATTACTACCTAGCAGGTTTACCGCATCTAGATTGCATTACTTACCGTTCTTACAACGATAACTCTCAGATCCAACCGGCATTGATGAAAGGTGAAATTGATTGGGGCTCTAACTTCATCGCTGATATCGACAATACCTTTGTTGCCGCAAACCCAGAAGATCATCATTACTGGTACCCAGCTAATGACGCCATTCACCTTTACGTAAACACTAAAGAAGAACCATTTAGTCACTTAGACGTGCGTAAAGCGTTATCAATGGCATTAGATCGTGCCGAGATTGTTGATATTGCAGCCTATGGCTACCCTACTGCCAACTTTAATGTAGGGGGTATCGGTGAGTTATACGGCCCATTTATTGATAGTGAAGTGACTGCCAAATACCAAGATATTACTCAATACAACCCAGAAAAAGCGAATCAGTTACTCGATGCCGCTGGTTATAAAGATACCAATGGTGATGGTTTCCGTCAGATGAAAGACGGCAAACGCATTGAGTTTGACATTGAAGTAGTAAATGGTTGGACCGATTGGATTCAAGTCGTTCAAATGGTGACAGAGTATTACGAAGAAGTGGGCATTAAAGCTAACGTTAAAACGGTTGATTGGGCCGTTTATGATTCAGCGCTAAAAGATGCAACTTACAAAATGTCTATCAACTGGTCTTTGGTTGCTACTCACCCTATTCTGGCTTACCAAGAATACTTCTCAACCTCGCGAATTGGTAAAACATGGCACGCAGGGCATGGTATCCACACGCCTGAAATTGATGCCTTAATTGACAGCTTCGGTGATACTAACGATGCTGTAGCACAAGCCAAAATAATCAAAGAGTTACAGGTGTTTACTGCGGAAAATCTTCCGTTTATCCCACTGTTTTCTAACCCAACTTGGTTCCAATACAACAGTTCTAAAATTGTTGGTTGGCCAAATGCCGAAAACCCTTATGTACAACCCGTATGGTATGACGGTGGTAAACGTATATTGGTGCTAAATAACCTTCACCTTAAGTAACAAACCGTAAAGAGCCACTTTGTGGCTCTTTAATCTTTGGAAGAAATTATGAGTTTTTTATTACGCCGACTGGGCTTTTATTTTACCGCTTTTCTCATCGCTATCTCCTTTAACTTCTTATTGCCGAGGTTAATGCCAGGAGATCCAGTTGACGCACTATTTGCTGCAGCTCAAGGAAGAATGGACCCCGCCCAAATGGACGCGGTTCGGGAAATGTACGGTTTCATGGATGGCTCTGTATTTGAACAATACCTTGCCTATCTGAAAAGTGTTTTCACCTTAGACTTGGGTCCGTCTGTATTGATGTTCCCGGTAAGCGTGACAGAAGTCATTGCCATGGCTCTGCCTTGGACAATGTTCTTAGCGCTAGGCTCACTAATCGTTGCACTGATCATTGGTGTCTCAATTGGTACTTATGCCTCTTATCGACGAGAAGGCCTATTTGGCCAGATTTTTCCACCAGTGTTAGCCTTTATCAGTAACTTCCCTTATATCGTTACTGCACTATTACTGTTCTACTTTTTTGGCTTGAAAATGGAGCTGTTACCGCTTGCATATACCTACGACCCAACCTTAGACCCAGCTTTTAGCTTAGAGTTTATCGGTAGTGTACTCAAACATGCCATTTTGCCGATGGGTTCTATGGTCGTTGTAGGCATCGCCACTTGGGTATTCAACATGCGTAATGCGATGATTAATATCTTAGGAGAAGACTACGTCACCATGGGAGAGGCCAAAGGCTTAAGTAGCTTTAGGGTTATGTACCGTTACGCCGGTCGTAATGCAATTTTACCCGTAGCAACCGCGATTGCGATGGCCATTGGCTTTTCGTTTGCAGGTTCAATCATGACTGAAGTGGTATTTAACTACCAAGGTTTAGGTAACATTTTGCTAAAAGGCATCGTTGCTCGTGACTACCCGCTTATTCAAGCTATTTTGCTCATCTTGGTTACCGCGGTGCTAACCGCTAATTTCATCGCCGACCTCTTATATGTTTGGCTAGATCCACGAATTTCTAAGTAGGCTCACTATGGAACACTTAACTACTTCAGCCAAGTTTAAACAGTTTTTTGTTAAAGCTCGCGCATTTTTTCATGGTAACCCACCGGCAATTATCGGCGGCTTACTGGTTAGTATTATTTTAATTGGTGCACTATTTGCGCCGGTGATTGCATCGCATGATCCACAAAAACGTGTTTCTCGACCACATGTTGCACCCAACGCAGAACACATTATGGGTACCACCCGTAACGGCCGAGATGTATTTAGCCAAGTACTGTATGGCGCAAGAAAATCACTCACTGTAGCCATTACCGCTGGCATCATTGCCATGACTATTGCGGTGGCCGTGGGCGTAAGCTCTGGTTACTTAGGTGGCAAGGTAGATGAATGGTTAAACTTCGTCACTAACGTGTTTTTGGTTTTTCCGCAGCTTCCCTTGTTGATTGTGTTAGCGGCTTTTCTGGGGCAAGTGGGGTCATTGGTGATTACTGTGCTGTTAGGGGTAACATCCTGGCCATGGGGCGCCAGGGTAATTCGCGCACAAACCTTAGCAATACGTAATAAAGAATTCATCATTTCTGCTGAAGTCATGGGCGAATCAAAAATACGCATTATCTTAGTAGAGATTTTGCCAAACCTGGTATCGATTGTATTTGGTGGCTTCTTAGGTACGGTTATTTACGCCATGGGTTCTGAAGCAGGATTAGGCATTCTAGGCTTAGGTGACGCTACCGAAGTGAGTTGGGGTTCAATGCTGTATTGGGCGCAAGTATCTTCATCACTCTATACCGGAGCATGGTGGGAAATGTTAGTCCCAGCAATCGCATTGGCTATCACTGGCGGTGCATTAGCACTCATTAACATGTCTATTGACCAAGTCAGTAACCCGAAACTGAAAACCGGACCACACCTTAAAGTGTGGAAGAAACTTCAAAAAGCTGCAGATCAACGCCGAGGTTTAGCATGAGCCAGCCACTATTAGAAATTAACAACTTAAGCGTTGATTACGTATCACCCAACGGTATTGCTCGCGCGGTAAACAATGTGAGCCTTAGCATCGCACCAGGAGAAACCGTAGGGATAGCCGGCGAATCGGGCTGTGGTAAAAGTACCCTCGCCTTCGCGATTTCTCGTTTGCACAAAGCACCAGCACTGATCCCTGAAGGTGAAATACTTTATAAGGGGCGTGATGTACTGAAAATGTCTGACAAAGAGTTACGTGCTTTTCGTTGGAATGATGTCTCGATTGTATTTCAGAGTGCGATGAATTCGCTCAACCCCGTTATTACCATTGGTGAGCAGTTAATTGACGTCATTCTTGCTCATAAAGATGTGAGCAAGAAACAAGCGGTAGCTAAAGCAAAAGAGCTATTAGGCATTGTCGGTATTCATGGCGATCGCATGACAAGCTTCCCTCACCAATTAAGTGGCGGCATGCGTCAACGCGTCGTGATTGCTATTGCGCTCGCGCTTGAGCCCAAGCTGATTATCATGGATGAGCCAACCACCGCTCTAGACGTGGTAGTAGAGCGAGAAATTTTAAATGAGTTGTACGATCTAAAAGAAAAATTTGGATTCTCAATTTTGTTTATTAGCCATGATTTAAGCCTTATGGGCGAGATTGCAGACCGCATTGGCGTCATGTACGCAGGTAACCTGATTGAACTCGGCGATGCGAAAACTGTATTTACCCAACCGACCCACCCCTACACCAAAGGTTTAGTGTCATCGTTCCCAACTATTCATGGCCCTAAAGAGCGTTTGTATGGCATTCCGGGAGATCCGGTTAACTTACTCAAATTGCCCACTGGCTGTAATTTCCAAGAGCGTTGTAAAAGCTGCATAGACGTTTGTAAAACCAATGAGCCGATCCTTCGTGCTCAAGCCAATAATACCCACGCGGCTTGCCACATACTGGAGATATAGAGATGAGTTCAAACACTCCTAAAGAAGCCGTTTTATCGGTTAGAAACTTAATTAAAGATTTCCCTATGGGCCACTCTTCAAGTAAAGATAACTTGATGAGAGCGGTCAATGATGTGTCATTTGATCTATGTAAAGGTGAGGCCTTAGCCATTGTGGGTGAATCAGGCTCAGGTAAGAGTACTGGCGCCCGAGTGCTTACGCGTATTTACGAAAAAAATGGCGGCGATATCATCTTTAAAGGACAACCTTTAGATGAGTTTGTAAAACAACACGGTAGCCTAGAATACGCTAGACAAGTGCAAATGATCTTCCAAGACCCATTTGGCTCACTTAACCCAGTGCACTCTATCTATCATCATATTGCCCGCCCATTGCAGATTCATAAGCGCGCAGATAAAAATACAGTCACTAAGTTAGTTCATGAACTCCTTGATTTGGTCGGCCTTTCACCAGTAGTAGAAACTGCGGCTAAATATCCTCATGAGCTAAGTGGCGGACAACGACAACGTGTCGCCATCGCCAGAGCATTAGCGGTAGACCCTGAGGTAATTTTGGCTGATGAGCCAATCTCTATGCTAGATGTATCGGTCCGTTTAGGTATTTTGAACCTGATGGCCGATTTAAAAGACAAACATGGCATTTCTTTCATGTACATCACTCATGATATTGCGACAGCGCGCTACTTTGCGGAAAAAACTGCTGTGATGTATGTAGGCCACATGGTGGAATGGGGCAACAGTGATAAGGTAACGCAAACTCCGCAACACCCTTATACCAAACTGTTACTTTCAGCTGTGCCTGAAGCGACTAAAAGCGGTCGTCGTGAACTTGGAGCTAAAAAAGGAGACATCCCTATGTGGCACCCCACTTCAGTAGGTTGTCCGTTTGCCGCTCGTTGCCCTCAAGCGCAAGAGCGATGCAGCACTAGCTTCCCAGAAGTCACACAACTTGCTGACGACCATTTCATTCGTTGTTTTAACATTTAACGTAGATAAGTTTTTTTAGCAGCTTACAAGTAAGCGCTTACATAGGTTTAAAAATTATGATTGTAGAGAACATGGACACACAAACAAAAGAAGTAACAGGGACGTTTGTTTCTATTGATGGAGATAAATACTATCAAATAAAAAATGTTGATCAGATGAATCCATTTTTTATCAGTGTGGTATCAGCCAGTGACCACTGGCTATTTATCTCTTCTACAGGTTGTTTGTCGGCAGGCAGGATCCGCCCCGAAAACGCTTTGTTTCCCTATAAGTCGGTAGATTATATTCACGAAAGCGCTGAAAATACGGGCAGCAAAACCATTGTTAAAATCACCGACGATAACGGCTGTCAATTCTGGGAACCGTTTAACCAACAGCATAATAGCCTTTACCAATTACGCCGCAACATCTACAAAAATGTGGCTGGCGATAAAATCATCTTTGAAGAGCTAAACTTTGATTTAGGCCTAAGTTTTAAATATCAGTGGAGCACCAGTGATAAATTTGGTTTTATCCGCAGCGCAACCATCAGCAATACCACAGCCAATACACGTAACATTGAATTAATCGACGGTTTGCAAAACCTGCTACCTGCCAATACTCCGTTTGCGATTATGCAAGGCAGCAGTGCCCTACTTGACGCCTATAAATGGAATGAGCGCCCAGCTGACTCTAGTTTAGCGACATTTAGCTTATACGCTAAACTTAGCGACCGCGCTGAGCCTGCTGAGTCACTGTTAGCCACCAGCGTTTTCTCTATCAGTGAACACGACCAATCAATTTTACTTTCTAGTAAACAAGTTAATGCCTTCCGTAAGGGCCAAGCGATTGAAAACGAAGAGCTGACTCGCGGTTTACGTGGCGCTTATTTTGTTCACAAAATCTGTCAACTGGAGCCAGGTCAGCAAGAAAACTGGACAATTGTTGCCGATATTGATCAGTCACACAGTGATTTAGCCCAATTGAAACAGCTGATAGCTAAGCCACAACAGCTTACCGCTGAGCTTGAGCAATCAGTGGAAGATAATCACCAAGAGTTGATTAAATTAATGGCTGGTAGCGACGCCTACCAAAAAACGGCTGAAGATGAGACGTCGGTTCACCATTATGCCAATGTGTTATTTAATAACATGCGTGGTGGTGTTGTGGTTGACCAGTACTGGGTAGATACCAGTGACTTTATCCGAACATTAAAAGGTGCCAATACCCAAGTTGCGCTGCAACAAGAGGCGTTTTTAGAGCGATTGCCTGAGCAGATTAACTATGACCAATTGTTGATGTTGGCCGCCAAACAAAACGACCCTCAGCTGTTGCGCCTTTGCCATGAATATTTGCCACTAACCTTTGGCCGTCGCCATGGTGACCCAAGCCGTCCATGGAACCACTTTGAAATCAAATTAAAAGACGAAAATGGTGACCGCTTGCTGTCTTACCAAGGCAACTGGCGCGACATTTTCCAAAACTGGGAAGCGCTAGGTCTGAGCTACCCGAGTTTCATTAAGTCGTTTATCTCTAAGTTTGTTAATGCCTCAACGATTGATGGTTACAACCCTTACCGTATCACCAAAGCGGGGGTTGATTGGGAACTACTTGAAGATGACGATATCTGGAGCAACATTGGTTACTGGGGTGATCACCAGATCATCTACCTACTGAAATTTTTAGAGTTATCTAAAAAATATCAACCCACTGAACTTAATGAGCTATTAAGCAGCAGCATCTTTAGTTATGCCAACGTACCTTATGAGATTGAAGGCGCTGACAAGCTATTTGCTGACGCCAAAAATACCGTCGTATTTAACGATAATAAACAAAGCATTATTGAAGCTAGAGAAAGCCTCATCGGCAGTGATGCGCGCTTAGTATTAGATAAAGACCAAGAAGTCTATTTAGTTAATCTAAGCGAAAAGCTGTTAGTACCACTACTCGCTAAACTGGGCAACTTAGTCTTAGATGGTGGTATCTGGTTGAATACCCAAAGACCTGAATGGAACGATGCGAACAACGCCATTGTGGGTACCGGCCTGTCAATGGTGACGCTGTATTACATGCGTCGTTACGTTAGTTTCATGCAACAACTATTTACCGATCAACAAGGCCAACTAGATTTATCGTTGGAAGTGGCAGAATGGTTAAAAGCGACCTCTTCAATTCTGACCGAAGCCAGTCAGTTAGCTAAGTCTGGCGTAGTAGATAGCCAAAGCCGCAATAAAGTACTGAGACAACTTACCCAAGCGGCTGCTACATATCGCGCCAAAGTATACGCTAATGGGTTTGCCGGCAAAGTAAGTATCGACGCTGTAGAGCTCCAACAGATGCTTACAGCAAGCTTAACTGTCATCGATCAAAGCATTGCAACCAACCTACGTAAAGACGGTTTATATAATGCTTATAACATTATTAACTATTCAGAAAGCACTGTAGATGTAGATTTACTCTACCCAATGCTTGAAGGCCAAGTCGCGGTGTTATCAGCGGGTGTATTAAACCCTGAAGAAGCAGTACAGCTACTAGAAAAACTCTATGCCAGTGAAATGTTCCGGGCAGATCAAAATACCTTCATGCTTTACCCTGACAGAGATTTGTCTAAATTTGCGGATAAAAACTCTATCAGCAAAACCCGTGTAGAAGGCAATGCCTTGCTCAATGCTATGGTAGCTAAGGGCGACCGTCGAGTAATAGAAATGGATATAGATGGCCTATATCACTTCAATCAAAACTTCGACAACGCGGGTCCGCTTTCTGAGGTCTTGGCATCGATAAAACAAGAATACAAAGGTGTTGATAAAGCCTGCTGGGATGATGTGTTAGCCTGCTATGAAGAAGTATTTAATCACCAAGCATTTACTGGTCGTTCGGGTACCATGTTTGGTTATGAAGGTTTAGGCTCCATCTATTGGCACATGGTGTCGAAACTGTTGCTGGCCGTTCAAGAAAACTACTTTAGTGCCAGAGAGATTGATCCAAACTCTGCGGCTACCCAGCAATTAGCGGAATACTACTACCGCGTACGTGAAGGAATTGGTTTCAACAAAACACCACAAGTTTATGGTGCCTTCCCAACCGACCCATACTCGCATACGCCTAAGCAAGCTGGTGCTCAGCAACCAGGCATGACCGGCCAAGTGAAAGAAGAGATTCTTACCCGCTTTGGTGAGTTAGGTTTATTGGTTGATAAGGGTGAAATATCGATTCAGCCCTCACTTCTGCGCAATAGAGAGTTCTTAAGCGAAGCCGACAGCTATCAGTTTATCGGTCTTGACGGCGAGACTCAGTCGATTGAGTTGGCCGCGGGCAGTTTGGCATTTACTTATTGCCAAATCCCATTCATTTACCAACTTGAGGCTGATGATACCGCTAAGATCGAAATAACCACGAGCGATAACGCGCTAATCACTGTGAATACCCTGGCGCTTAACGCCGAGTTAAGCCGTGATATCTTTGAGCGTAACGGTAAATTGAAGCAGATTGTAGTGTCAATTCCTAACAACCTGCTATTAGATTAAAGCAGGAGAAGATAGTGAATAGTCACCTTTTAGAGGTGTCTGAATTTAACGCGGCGGGATACTCTCCCGTCGTTGATTTTCAGACCTGGCGGGTTGCTCTACTTAACTATATCGACGAGCTAGAAACAGAGCAAATAGACAACTTTCAATGTCATTTAGAGACTGACGAAGTATTTGTGTTGTTAGAAGGCAAGTGCATTCTATTCTGCGCT
Organism: Agarivorans sp. TSD2052; assembly: GCF_023238625.1. NCBI lineage: Bacteria > Pseudomonadati > Pseudomonadota > Gammaproteobacteria > Alteromonadales > Alteromonadaceae > Agarivorans > Agarivorans sediminis. The sequence goes on along the minus strand of NZ_CP096670.1, from coordinate 978,081 downwards.
GAAGTCAGTAATGATGACATTGCAGAAATTGTTGCTTATGACATGCTTCCGAATAAAATCTACACCATCAAACAAGGTGTTTATCACACCCATACTTTAAGCCTTGATGCCAAAGTATTGATTGTAGAAAACCGTGATACAGATGAGCATAACTCCCCCAAAATCTTAGTAGGTGAAGAAATTCAATCTCGGTTAAGCCAGTTTAAAACCGAACTATGGCGAAGTTAGCGTATCGCTAGCGCGACACAAAAAAGGCTTAGTTATTAACTAAGCCTTTTCTTTTACCGGTGATTTTTTAAGGATTGATTGGCTTCACAGAGTCTCGAACAATCAACTTTGGCTCTAATCTACCGGCAATCGGATATTTTTGATCGTTCATCAGAGCAATCACTCCGTGGGCGGCATCATTGCTCATTTTTTCAATCGGAAAGCTTACCGTGGTCAGCCTAGGGCGGATATGTTGGCTATAGGTATCGTTATCAAAACCGACAATTGAAATATCTTCGCCCACTGTCAGCTTCATATCGCTAGCCACGTTGTATACCGCTAAGGCTATGTTATCGTTTTGACAGAAAATGGCGGTGAAACCACTGTCTCTTGCCATTAGTCTATGAACAGTTTCATGATTACCTTCGTGATCAAACCGACCTTCAATCACTAAGTTCGTATCATAAGGGATGCCATACTCAGCTAAGGCATTTCGATAGCCTTGCAAGCGATCACGGCTTTCCACTTTGCTCATTTGGCCAGTAATACAGGCCACTTTAACATGGCCGTTTTCAATTAAATGCTTGGTGGCCAAATAGCCGCCTAACTCGTTATCGATCCAAATACAGTGGTCGGCGAGCTCTGGGATATTCCGATTAAGGATAATTGACGCAGGGGTATCCTCAGTAATCTTAATCAGTTCATTATCAGAAAGCTTATCTGCGTGAATAATTAGCCCATCCACTTTTTTTGAGGACAAAAACTCGATGGAATCTACTTCTTTAGTTTTCGATTCTTGGCCACTCGCAACAATGAGGTGTAGTTTTTGCTCGCGAATAATATTCTCGGTGTTATACATCAATGGGCCAAAATACGGACCATCTAAGCTTCCCACTAACATACCGATACTATTCGAACGATTAGACGCCAAAGCCTGAGCAAAGGTATTAGGTTTATAGCCTAGTTGCTCAATGGCATCAAACACCTTAACTCGGTTCTTTTCTTTAACTGAGGAATGCCCGTTAATAGCTCTTGATACTGTAGCCTGAGAGACTTTAGCCAACTCAGAAACTTCCTTGATTGTAATCAACTCACTTACCTTACTGTTTCTATCAAACTCTACTGAACGAAAACCTAGATGACAGACATTCACTGACTTTAGCACATGCTCTGAACGCCAACTCTTTTGTGTAATATTATAATACTAACAATAATCGACTTCTTACGAAAAAATCATCTTATTACAAAGCCAACATTGTTTTTGCGATAATAGCACAGCTTTTTAGCATTAATTCATTTTGCCATATATCACATCGCAAACCACGTGGTCACTGCCCTCCACTTAATAAAATGGTTAGCTTATAGCTACCCTCACAAAGAAAGCGCTTGCTAAAATACAGGTTAAAAATCCGTCGGTAAATCATTTTAAAGCGAATAAAACGATAACGTAAGCACGCTATACAAATTCGTAATCCTGACCTACGGTTTCAATACTGGTGTGAGTTGAATCGCAAATGCTAACAACAATTGGCGTGATTAAAGCGGTAATATTCAAAGACTCCTTGATAAGTGCTATAAAAGAAAGCGCTTACAAAATGATTTCGCATTATAGGGAAGATAGATGATGAAAAATTGGTCAAAACCGCTGATGACCATTACCGCATTAGCAGTGACAGCGACAATGAGCGGTTGTGGTTCAACGCCTGCAGATAGTGGCGAACACCAACTGGTTGTTACAAAAGAAGCATTGGTACTCACAGCCGAGCCGGTAGAGCCAAGTGATTCATGGAAACTCATCTGGAGTGATGAATTTGATGGTGACGAGATTGACACCAGAAAATGGGGGTGGGAACAGAACTGTTGGGGCGGCGGTAATAACGAGCAACAGTGTTACACCAAACGCAAAGTAAACTCGTTTGTAGAAGACGGTAAACTGCACATTGTCGCCAAAAGAGGTAACTTTACTGGGCCAGACAACCCTGATGGTAAGAAGGGTTTAAATAAAACCTTGCCTTATACCTCTGCCCGTTTACGTACCTTAAACAAAGGCGATTGGAAATACGGTCGCTTTGAAGTAAGAGCAAAGCTACCTGAAGGACAGGGAACATGGCCAGCCATTTGGATGCTACCTACTGATTGGGTATATGGTGGTTGGGCAGCATCGGGTGAAATTGACATTATGGAAGCGGTTAACCTAAAAACCTCTTCTGATGAAAAAGGTTCAATTGGTCAACCTGAAAGCCGAGTTCATGGCACCTTACACTTTGGTAAAAAGTGGCCTGATAACGCCCACACAGGCCAAGGCGCCAAACTACCTAACGGCATTAACCCAGCCGATGACTACCACACCTACGCCATTGAATGGGAAGAAGGCGAGATACGCTGGTATGTCGACAATATTCATTTTGCCACTCAGAAAGATAATGGTTGGTATAGTCAATACGAAAAAGACGGGGAGTTAATCACTGCTACTGAACCCGGCGCGCCGTTTAACCAAAAATTTCACTTACTTCTAAACCTAGCGGTAGGCGGAAACTGGGCGGCTAAAGCCAATGAACACGGGATTGATGAATCGGTGTTCCCGCAAGCCTTGTCAGTTGACTATGTGCGCGTATATCGCTGTAGAGTGGACCGCTGGAAAGGTAAAGGTTGTGCGTCAGTGTCAGAAGATGCGGTGTTAGTGCCTGGTGTAGAGCCTCCTGCTATTTTAGCTGCGGATGATAGTTATGCCGATGGCCCGCTATTGGATATCTATACCGATAACCTAAATAGCAACCTAGCCTTTGAAAGCTACAATCCGGTTGATGCGGTTAAATACGCGGAAGTTGAAGAAGCAGGTCGCGGCAAAGTTATTCAAGTCACGAAGCAAGATGGGGCTGGTAACATCTATTTCCGCGCGCCAAAGACCGATTTAACACATTGGTTAGAGACCGGCCATTTAGTGCTAGACGTGAAAGTAGAGAGCCAAGCAAGCGCCGCCGAACTGCTAGTTAAATTGGATAGTGGCTGGCCGAACACCAGTGATTACACCGTAGAGTTACCTCCTGTTGGTAGCTGGGGTGAAGTGAAAATTAGTATTGCTGACATCCTAGCTGGCGGTAATCGCTTTGCTGGAGGCGCAGCCAATATCGCAGAAATTAGAAACTTGTTGGTATTTGAACAGTCGCCTAACACTGTAATAAAGCTAGATAACATTCGTTTCGAAAAGTAGCGAATTTGGTGTTAAATAGGGGGTGAACAGCCCCTCTACATACGGGTTAAGCAGATAAGTGCTTAGCCCTTTTTTTAGGCTATTCCCCATCGCTCCAACCCATCGCCCCCCCTTCAAGCTAGATTCACAGCGTTAGTTTCAGCCCCCTTAAATCAATACCTTTGATAAGGCTACACATCACTGACCTAGACCTAAAGCAAGCTCAAGTCATTACGTTCACAGGACGCTAAGCACTGAGTCGTTTGAACTATCGCTATCTGCTCGCTAAGACATCCAGGGCACTAGCTTTGCTAATGGGCGGCCTCTGTAGTTGAAACGCCCTCAAAGGGAGTCTGAGCCTATCTAGCTGGAAAGAAAAAAGCATCCATAGATGCTTTTGTTAATCAATGTCTAGAACTCGAAGAGAGCGTCATCAGTTCAGGTTTCTGGCCTACTGTTATTTAAGGTGCTACCTTCAACTCATCCCAGTAGAACACTTTTGGTCCGACATCTTCACCGCGTACACCAAAATTAAAAAACACTGTCACTTTGTTATAGTTCCAACGGCTATTCAGGCTAGGATTCGCTGTAGAGAAATCGAAGTTCAACCGCTCCCATTGGTTAGCGCTGCGTGTTTTAACTTCTACCTCAGCGAAGTGCTGTCCTTCTTTGCTATCAGCAATTTTAAGCCTTACCGGGACACCAGCCTCAGAAGAATATACCCAAAGGCTTAACGTAGGTTTATCACCCGTCATCACCAAGGGACTGGCAAAACCATCGACCCCGCCAACCGTTGTACCGGCCCATATTGCGGCATTTTCTGACTTAACGGTGGCGGCAACACGCCCTTTTTGGCCTTTAGGGTCATCAATGATCTCGGTTTGATTACCGCCAAAATCCACTAACTGATAATTAGCCTCTACTTTATCAAAATTGATTGGCATATCGGCTTCAGGGTACTCAAAGCGAATATTATCCAATTTAAAGGTCATCTTGCCGGTGGGTTCTATCACAAATAAATTTGTCACTTGCGTCATATCAACAAACTTACCCGACACCAAGCTATTACCATTTTCCACGAGATCAGCAACGTTCACTCTAATCTGGGCCCATTCACCTTTTTTAGGTAAATTTACCTTAAAGTCACTAGCATCAGGCCAACCACTGTCCATTTTCACCAACAGTGCCGCACTTTTATCCATAGATTGAATGTTTAAATCAAATATCAGCTCTCCACCTTTTAACCAGTGGCTCATATTGGTCGGTGGCGCGGTAAAATAGACATTGCCCGCCTTACCTGATTTACTGATCTTCACAACCTTACCGCGGCCAAGCTCATCAAGCTCTTGATAGATAATATTATTTTCTGGGTCATAACTGTTGGCGGTAAGACGACCGTCTAAACTGTCTTCAAATAACCCAAATACCGGGCCGGTTGCAAAACTACGGTCGGCTACCGATAACTCTGGAGCAAGGTAACCCTCGACCAACGCCGCATCATTAGAAATAGTGGCACAGCCCCTACCCGTTGAACGATCCACTGAACATTGATACACCCTGACATAATCAATACTTAGATTTTGCGGGAAAACAGAACTGTCGACTCCTGTATCGTTGGTATTTTCCGCCCAAGAACCTCCTACCGCTAAGTTAAGTAGTAAGTGGAAATTTTCATCAAAGGGCGCTGCGCCTTTACCATTAATCAACACACCATTCTCTTTGAATTGGCTGTACCACTCGTCTTGACGCTGTGTTGCATAGTGCAGATTATCTACGTACCAGCGGATCTCGCCTTCCTCCCACTCGATAGCATAGGTATGAAAATTGTCTGCGGGGTTTTTCCCGTAAGGTAAGCTGTAGGCTTGGCCGGAGCGCACATTTTCGGGGAAAGCTCGGCCGTAATGTAACCCACCATAAACCCGCGATTCTCGTTGGGTGCTGGGTGCATCTTGCAGGTCAGTTTTGGTTTTTAAATTTACCGCTTCTACAATGTCAATTTCCCCCGACGCAGGCCATTTACCGTAAACCGAGTTTGAGGGTAGCATCCAAATTGTCGACCAAGTGCCCTGCCCTTGCGGCATTTTTGCGCGGACTTCAAATCGTCCGTACTTCCAATCAACTTTGCCTTTGGTGTGTAGCTTGGCTGAGGTAAATGGAAGGGTCTTCTTCACACGTTTATCACCGCCGGGTAAAGAAGCGCCGCTATAGTTTCCGCGTTTGGCCGCTATATGCAGTGCGCCATTTTCAATAAAGGCATTGGCTTTTCTCTTTGTATAACATTGCTGTTCATTGTTCCCTCCTCCCCAGCAATGCTCTTCAAAGCTCCATTTAGCAACATCTATGTCAGCCGCATTAAATTCATCACTCCAAACCAACTGCCAAAGCGCACTAGGTCGACCAGTGGGATCAGTAGCATCGACACTCACTGCCGCTGGGGGTGCATTAGTTGAGCCACAAGCATTAAGCAATAAAACTAGACATGGTGCAGCCACCACCAAATGTTGTTTAACTCTCATTATTTGTCATCCTTGTCACAGTTATTTTGAAAGCGCTTTCATTTATACCATTGGTAGTTTAGGCTTAAAACCTTAGTGTTGATTGTTACTGATCTAGTCATCACAAATGGGATTAAACTCACATACAGCAGCAACTTAGAGCTTAAAAGTAAGTTCCAACCCAGTGTCTAAGGCTGACAAATACATCGACAAAGCAGCGCTAAATAAAACAAAAATTTAGAAAGCGCTTACTAAATATAAGTTACGGAAAACAACGTTAGCTATTTGAAGCAGATTGATTAATTGAACTCAAAGCCAGTGCAGGTTTATTCAAGCGTTTACACGATTTCGACGACTGATTGTTTGGATATATAGGCAAGAGTGGCTTTGCCATCATATTGAAAGGGAATATGTATGAAAAGGACCTCTATTTACTTGTTATTGTTGTGCTGCTTAAGTGGCATCAGCAAAGCGGCCAATGTGAATACTCACTGCGGCTCATTAAAATGTAATCCAGGCGATCGCTCAAGTTCGGCGACCATGAGCATTCACTTTAAGCCATTAGGCAATAAGAAGGATAATTGGGGTTTACATATTTGGCCTAGTAATGACACCAATGCCTCGCAAAACACACCAGCCAAAGCTGATTTCAGGCTTCGTCAGGCGACTAGCTTAACGTCTTTGTTAACCCCTAGCGCTACCGATGCCTTTGGCCTTACGTTTACTATCCCACTTAGGCGCAATGCTAAACAGTTCTCTTACGTGCTAAGCGATGGACAAAAATTTCATGCCGATGTCAAAGAATGGAAGTGGGTCAAAGATAAACAAGGCTTAGAAATATGGGTGATTGAAAACGACCCAGCCATTTATACCAGCCAACCTTCGGTAGCCATTGTTCAAGCGGCGCTAACTCACTTTAACAAAACCTCTACAGTTAGTCGCTCCGCCAAAACAGAAGAGCCAGTAAAAGCCACCGCTAAAGCCACCAATAAAGCGAAATCGACCAACACCTCAAACGCTTTGATCAGTGGTCAATTAAAACAGCTGGAACAACAACTGGTTAATCGAACCAATAGTATCTCGGCTCTACAATCTAGTTTAAATTCAGCCCAGAAAACCACACGACAACTTAATAGCCAGCTGAGCAATAAGCATAAAGAGTATTTAGCCCTAGCAGAGCGAAATGAAAAAATTAGGCAAGACAGTAGCAACCTTACCCAATCTAACAAGAACTTGAGTAATCAGATCAATAAGCAATTCACCAGCGAAGATAAGCAACGATTACAAACCCGCAATAATGAACTGGAAGAACACATTACCCGCTTGGCAGCGCAAATTGCAGGACTGAAAAAAACACTCACGAATACTCCAGCAGGCCCCGAGCGAAATAAACAAATCCAGCAGCAACTCGACAGCCTTGTAGAGCAACGCGAGCAATTACGCGCAGAAGGGAATAAGCTTAGTGCACAAATTTTAGCGTTGGTTCAGCAACCTATTGAACAGCAGCCCTTCAGCTTAAAGCTACTACCTGTATGGGCGCTTGTAGCAATAGTCGTCATTTTGATATGCCTAATTATTGGCCTATTTATACTGACGAACCGACACTACCGAACATTAAAACTGTCAATGACTGAAGCCCTAAAAAAGAAACAACAAGAGCTAGAACAAGAGAAAAACTACGCCAGCACTGCTAATGCAAAACTAAGAAAAGTGTTACATGGCCAAGTAAAAGAATCGAGTTGGTCAGACAACACAACATCCATAGGTATTCATAAAGAAACCGTTTAATCGAAAACGAGGTGGCTAATTCCTCGTGCTTGGGCTCAACGAGTCCAACACCGCTGTAGATAAGGTTTGCCCATTCAAACCTTATCTATCATTTTGGCTAACGCCGCTCTGCCCTTTACTCGCCTTAGCTTATTGGCGCGAAGGCTAGAAATTCACTTATTCTGGTCTATTATTTAACCATGACAGAGATAACAAAACCGAGCCAAACCAATAAAGCTCGTCGCTCATAGGCCGATACACTTCTATGCCTCAGTCAAGGCTAAGGTTAACCACTAATGGCTAGTGACAGCTTCATTTTAAGCCCAATAAGGTAATCTAGACATCGAGAGTAATACACTAAAGCACCGTATCCAGCGAGATGCCGCTAACCTGCTTTATGGCAATGCTTTGTCAGGGATCTTAATCTCTATTATTGCCTCTAGTTTTCTAGTGTTCGCCTTTAGTTCGCCTGAAATAGCACAATTTAAACACGCGTGGTGGCTATTGATGACCAGCCTATTGCTGATTAGGCTACTCGATTTATGGTGGTGGACAAGCCAGCAAAAAAACACCCTGTTCAATGGCCGCAAAGCGATTGCTCGCTTTATCACCGGCGCTAATATCACCGCCGTAATGTGGTCGTTATATGTGCTGTTCATTGTGAGCAATGAATTTACTAGTGATATTGATTTAAGTACCCATATCATCATCATTTCCGCCATGGCAGGAGGATCCGCAACGGTATTGGCTGGACACAAACATACCGCCATGTTTTATGCCTTTATTTTACTCGCGCCTCCTTCAACAGCGCTATTACTCTCCGGTGAGCACAACAAACAAATGCTTGGGATTCTGGGTCTACTGTTCAGCATTGTTATGCTGGTCATAGCTAAGAAAAACGCCCTATTTACCGAACAAGCCATGCTCCTAAAAAATGAAAATGCCGTGTTGGTTCACCAAATGGAAGAGCAAGTAGAACAACGCACCAATACTATTTATGAATTATCAAACCTAGACCCCTTAACTAACTTATTTAATCGCACTGCTTTTTTAAGACACTTAAGACAAGAGCTAACGCAGTCGCAAAAAGCCCATCAGCAACTCGCAGTGTTGTTTATAGACTTAGATGGTTTTAAAAAAATAAATGACGCGATTGGCCACGATACAGGTGACCAAGTATTAAAAAACACCGCGGATCGCCTGCAACAGCAATGCGCCAATCCAAAGCTATTATGTCGCTGGGGAGGCGACGAATTCCTAATCGCGCTAAACAACACCAATCAATCATCCGCCATTACCTATGCGAAGAAAATCATCGAAAACTTATCTACTGCCTATTCTTTCGAAAACAATCGACTATCAGTGGGAGCAACCGTAGGCATTGCCTTTTATCCCGAGCATGCTGATAACGAACATAGTTTAATTAGGCTTGCTGATACCGCTATGTATGCACAAAAAAAACGAATCCCTTGCTCTGTGGGGGTATTTTCAGAGCAACTAGAAAAACAAATACACCGAGAATTGCGACTCAAGGATGGGCTAAGCCAAGCCATAAATAAGCAACAGTTTAGTTTAGTCTTTCAGCCTATATTGCGTTCGTCAGATAAAAGCATTGTCGCTTTTGAGGCCCTATTACGCTGGCAGCTTGAGCAGGAGTTTATACCGCCTGACGAGTTCATTAGCATAGCCGAACAATACGGTTTAATTAGGCAAATTGGGGCCTGGGTGCTGCAACAAGCCTGCGAGGTAGCGAGTCGCTGGCCAGCTGAGCAAAAGCTGGCAGTATGTGTCAACGTATCGGTGATTCAACTCGAGGACTCTGACTTCATTGATATCGTCGCTGCCGCGCTGATACAGAGTCAACTGCCTGCAGAACAACTGCATATTGAGATTACCGAATCAGTATTTACCTCAGATACTGCCTTATTATCCACGCAGATTAGAGCGCTGCAAAAGAAAGGGATTACGGTATCAATCGATGATTTTGGTACGGGTTATTCATCATTATCCTTGATGCAAGATCTGGCCGTAAACATTGTCAAGATTGACCGCTCTTTTGTTGACCGCATTGATACCAATGGCTACGCAATCATCAATGCCGTTATGAATATCGCCGATTCACTGAAATATGAAGTAGTGGCCGAAGGCATTGAAACTAAAGAGCAAATGCATACATTAACGGATTTAGGTGTCGACTACTTACAAGGCTACTATTTTTCCAAACCTTTAAGTATTGAACATACCAAACAGTTCATAGCGCAAGCAGAAGCTTGCCCTGTTACCAATAAAAAAAGCCAACAGCTTTAACTCTCGCTCTCCTTTGAGCGTGCCGCTATAAACGATTATCTGTTATTGCAGCGCTTAAACTTGATGAGTAGTAATCTGCTGCTTACTTAGGACCGTAGCGCTGATCATAACCGCCACAGACTTAGACGTAGGGGTATCACTATAATCACCCTTGCTAGCCAGTGGCACCAAAGGATTAGCTTCTGGAAAATAGGCCGCTGCATTACCCGTCGGTATATCGTAACTCACCAACTTAAAGGCTAATACTCTACGCTCAATGTCATCTGGCCATAAGGTTTCAATATCCACTAGGTCGCCATCATTAAAGCCAAGTTCACTAATATCTTGTGGATTTAACAGCAAAATTTTACGTTCGTTATAGATCCCACGATAACGGTCTTCAAAGCCGTAAATAGTCGTATTATATTGATCATGAGAGCGCAATGTTTGCAGCACAAATATACGATTATCCGTTAATGCTCTTACCGAAGCGCTGACAATGTCTTCAGGTAAAGAGCACGTGGTTATTAAGGCTTTGCCAATAGCAGTATTCCATTGTCGGTTGCGGGCACTGTTGCCAAGGTAAAATCCACCTGGTTGTTCTATACGTTGGTTAAACTGCTGAAAGCCGGGAATCGTTTTTTCTATCAAATCTCTAATTCGAGCGTAATCGTCCACCACGGATAACCAGTCTATTGGCGATTGTCCTAAGGTGGCATGCGCGATGCCCGCCACAATGGCCGGCTCTGAGCGCATATGCTCTGTATTTTCATCTACAACTCCCGCGGAGCCATGCACCATTGAAAAAGAATCTTCCACGGTGACTTGCTGGGGCCCGCTCACTTGACTGTCGACATCAGTTCGACCCAAGCAAGGCAAGATCAGCGCTTGTTTTCCCGGAGTCACATGGGTTCTATTTAGCTTGGTAGCAATACTAACCGTGAGCTCACAGTTAGCTAAGGCCTGCTCACTCAATTGGGTATCAGGGGCCGCAGCAACCAGATTCCCCCCGAGACCAATAAACACCTTACTACGCCCATTTAACATGGCTTCAATAGCTTGAACCACGTTATGCCCCGGTTTATGTGGCGGCGTAAAGCCAAATACTTGTTCAATGCTTTGTAAAAAGGCCGCATTAGGTTTCTCGTTGATTCCCATAGTACGATCACCTTGAACATTAGAATGCCCCCTTACCGGACAAACCCCCGCGCCTTGCCTACCGATTTGCCCAAATAATAACTGCAGGTTGGTCATCTCGTGGATCGTGGCCACAGAATGTTTGTGCTGAGTAATCCCCATCGCCCAAGCAATGATCACTCTGTCAGACTGTTGATAAAGATCTGCCGCCGCCTCAATTTGCACTTGGCTTAAACCTGATTGCTCAACAATTTTACGCCAAGGTGTTTGTTCTACCTCTACCAGGTAAGCCTCTAAGCCTTGGGTGTGTTTGTCGATAAACGCCATATCAAATACCGCTTGCCCTTGTAACTGGGCTTGCTGATGTCTCGACAATAACACCTTTACCATCCCACGCACGGCAGCCATATCGCCACCCAGTTTGGGCGTGAAATAATGACTAGTCGTAGGACTAGAGCCTCCACTCAACATTTCTACCGGCTTTTGCGGGTTAGCAAAGCGCTCTAAACCACGCTCCTTTAAATTGTTGAACGCCACCACTTTTGCCCCTCGGTGCGTAGCATGAGCCAGCGTTTCTAACATTCTAGGGTGATTAGTGCCGGGGTTTTGACCGAACAAAAATATTGCATCAGCAAGCTCAAAATCTTCAATAGTCACGGTACCTTTACCAATACCAATGCTGGAGATTAAGGCATGGCCACTGGCTTCATGACACATATTCGAACAATCGGGGAAGTTATTGGTACCGAAGCGACGAGCGAATAATTGGTATAAAAATGCCGCTTCGTTACTGGCTCGGCCTGAGGTATAGAATTCTGCTTGGTTGGGGCTGTCGAGCTGATGTAAATGCTGAGCAATTAACGCAAAAGCCTGATCCCAAGAAATGGCTTGATAGTGATCGCTTTGTTGATTGTAGACGACGGGTTCAGCCAAGCGCCCTTGATACTCTAGAAAGTAGTCACTTTGTTTCGCTAACCAACTGACCGAATGCTCGGCGAAAAAATCTGCGTTAACACGCTTAGATGACGCTTCCCAATTAACCGCCTTCGCGCCGTTTTCACAAAAACGAAAGGTAGCCCGTTGGCCTTTTTCACCCCACGCACAACCGGGGCAGTCAAAGCCATGGTCTTGATTAGTTTTCAATAAACGTTTTACATTCTTGGCAACATTTTCACTTTTAACTAAATGTTTAGCGGTACTTGCTAACGCACCCCAGCCACCAGCGGCTCCAGTATAAGGTTTATGACTCATTAACTATTCCTTTTGGTGTTACGGATCCGCCACGGGGCGTGATAAACATTAAATTGTTCGGCTTTGGTAAAGCCGATTAAGCTTATGTCGAACTGCTTAGCGACCGCTATAGCAAGGCTTGAAGGCGCGCCCACCGCGACCACTACTGGGATACTGGCCTGCACTGCCTTTTGCATTAATTCAAAACTGACTCTGCCAGTTAACACTAATACTGTCTGACACGCTGTTATATTTTTTAGCAACAACTGCCCAAGTACTTTATCCACGGCATTGTGCCTACCGATATCCTCTTCTATAGACAACCATTGGCCTGCTGAATATAAACCCGCTCCATGCACCGCCCCCGTTTCTGGATAAAGTACTTGTTGAGCCCTTAATAAATTAGGAAGTTGGTACACCCGTTTTTCGTCAAGCCAACCACTCGCTTTATCGATATTTGCTTGATGACGAAGCGCTAACGCTTTGACACTGCTTTTACCACATAAGCCACAGCTAGAATAACTGGCAAAATTACGCTGCAATTGGCTCCAATCTAATTCCACTCCCTTGGCCAATTTTATCTCTATGTGGTTGTGCGCAAACATTGAATCATCATCAGCAACAGCTTGATATTGAATATCATCAACATCAGAGATGGCACTAATAATATTTTGGCTAAACAGAAAGCCGAGAGTAAGTGCCAAGTCTTGTCCAGGGGTGCGCATGGTTAAACTCAACTCGCGCTGCTGATAGGCTTGCAAGGTCGAGCTGAACCAAGCAATCGACAACTGCAGCGGTTCTTCAATTGCCAGTGAATCGTTGTCTAATTCTGTAGAACCTAAGGTCGCCGCTGAAAATTTACACACCGCTAATCGAGAATGTCCGTTTATCGAAACAGGCTCTGCCGGGGAAGTGTTGCCACGCGCAGAGTTTGCCGATAACCAGGTCAACGGTTTTGTCTGTACATGATCGCTTGGTAACGTCAATGGAATGGGCATTAGGCTCCTGCTTTGGTATTAACGAAAACAGCATTTACCGCTGTAACTACCATGCTCCCAGACTAATCAAAAGCCTAGGTCAAGGCCAGTAATATACTGCGCAATTAACCACGCTGTGATGCTGATTCCAATCCCCATCATATCGGGTTTGCATCACGCTTCATCTTTACTCAAATACTGAGATGTTTAGCATAATCGCTATGATGCAACCGATTGCCCATCAGCCACTGCGGCGCGATTACTGTAAAAGCGCTTCTCAATATCTCGCACTTCTACCGAAATCATGTCGACTTGAGGAAGTAACTCACATACTGCTTTAGCCACTGCATCTGCTAGGGCTTTTTTCTGCAGTTCACTGCGCCCACTAAGCAGCTGCACAGAGGTGTGAACATAAGGCGCTCGTTTGCCCCCCACTCGATAATGATTGGCTAAGACTAAACGGGCTTTTACATCACCTTTATTAAATAAACCACTTGCCTCAGCTGCATCGTGTACAGCCTCGACCAGCACATCAAAATTGACTATACGGGCTAAATCTGCAGGGCACTCAATTATACAATGGGGCATACACTTTCCTTAGTTTGGTTAATCGTGATTTTCGGTTCAAGATCGCACATTTGCTCAGTATGGTTGTATCGTTAATGCTTCTTCCATAAAGTGGTGAACGCTTTGTGGATAATACCATTGCTTTTGGAAAAGCAATGATGGTTCACCTCGACACTATTTAAAAGGAAAATTATGACAGTAGAAACCATTCACAAGATTATTCTTCACCCGTTCATCCAAGAATCGTTACAGAGTCTTAAAACAATGACGGGCTTAGAAGGTCGCGCAGATGAGCCATTTGTCGATAAAGTCGAGGATTTTCGATTCAAAGGTTACGCTGTTTGTTCTGACATGCATGGCCAGCTAGATGGTGTGGTATTGATGCATCACTACCAAGAAACCGCCATCGCTATCGGTCAAGCGGTACAGCAGTCCTTAGTGGGTGAAAGCAGTATCAGTGACTCGTTAAACGACGAGTTAATTGCCGCCCTAGAAGAATGGGGAAATACCATTGTAGGTAGAGCAACTCATCAGCTACAACAACACAATTTAGGTTTTGAATTCGCCAGCCCACATGTGGCATTAGATCTCAACGATATGAGCCGCTACCTACAGGGCGTACAACAAATTGTCACCGTGCCTGTGCACGTTGAAGGCGTAGGACGTTACTACTTCAATTTGTTAGTTCGTGAACTCAATACCGCCGATGTTTATCAAGACGCAATCACCAATAGCGAAGCCTGCATTATTCCTCCACCTATAGAAGGCTCCCCTTTAGCAAAGGATGCGCTCATTATGACAGTAGATGATAGCCCTATTATTCGTAAGGCCATGATCAAGCTGCTGGCTGGTTTAGGCTATAACAATGTGATTGAAGCAGAAGACGGTGACATTGCGCTTGAAAAATTAAGCTGCGAACAGCCTGACTTTGTCTTTATGGATGTAGTCATGAACAGGCTCAATGGAGACAAGGCATTAGCAGAGATGCGTAAGCTTAACCAGCATACTCCCATTGTTATGCTCTCATCGGTGACCGATTCCACCGTGGTAGATCAGTGTCAGGAGCTTGGCGTGCAAGGTTTTATCTTTAAACCTTTAAATGCCGAAACCGGTGGCCAAATATTACAAGCCTACTTAAAGAAATAACACGGCAATCATAAAACCAACGTGCGTTTACGCGCGTTGGCGCTTTACAAACACGATAGCTAACCAAGCCAATAGTAACAAACCAAAGCTTGTTGGTTCATTGACGCTTGCATTTTGTACCGCAAACGCAGCTAGCTGAGGTGCCTCGCCGACATAGACGTGATCAATCAGGTTACCGGTTGATCCTGGGGTTAATGATGTAAAACTAATTCTACTGGTGTTATCCCTTGCTACAAACGTTGCGCTGAATGCCAACCAGTCATTTTTGTTATGATCGTTAAGCACCCTTGATACTAGGCTTTTGCCTTGGCCATCCACAATACTGACCTCGAAAGATTCGTTTAAATTGGCGCGAGCTCGATAGTCAAAACCAAAGCGATATTGCTGACCCGCTGCAGTGGCGAAGTCTTGAAAAATTGAATAGTTTCCCGCTTGGCATGCCCTTGGCCCCTTACCTAAACAATGGGCGTTTAGCTCGATAAACTGTTCACCATCGGTGGCCGCAATACCAAATAAACTGTCCCATATTTCAATGTTATGTCCCTGCCACCCCGTGACTTGTTCACTGGCAAAAAAATTCCATGAACCGGTTCGCACATTATTATCTTCAAAACTACCATTGCTAATGATTCCGGCATTGGCGAACAATGGAAATAGGCAAACTAACCTTAATAGTAACGTCATTATATGCTCCCTTGCATTTTGCAAACTAAGTGCTTAATAAACCCTTGGCAGCAAACATCACACCAACTTCATGGTAAGCATTTAACATAATGATTTATTTGATTTTATAACTATTAAGTCCTTGAGCGAATTGCCTTTGTTATACGGTGTAGCAACGCGAATGTCGCTGAGGAGGAGATCGAAACCACCGCTGTAAGCGTAATGATAAGTGTCTACTAACTTGATTCACCCGGTGCCAACAAGGAGGCTCCAATTATCAATCGCGATAACAAAAGCAAGCCATCTAAAGTACCTAGCGGCCGCTTGGCTCGTTTAACCAGCTTAGGCTCGTTGGCATCTCGAGTCGCCGGCGGTATGCTGGCGGAAGGAGCGTCACAGCTAGCAGCAGGAAAGCGTCCAAAAATCAATCAAATGTTGCTCACTCCCAGTAATGTAAAAAGAGTGGCCGACCAGTTAGCTAAACTTCGTGGTGCAGCCATGAAGGTCGGTCAACTCATGTCGATGGATACCGGGGAAATGCTCCCTAAAGAACTCAGTGAGTTGTTAGCCAGACTTCGGGCCGAAGCCGACCCTATGCCTATCGGTCAATTGAGCCAAGTATTGTTAGCTGAATGGGGGGATAACTGGCAACAACAGTTCAAACAGTTTTCTTTAACGCCTATCGCTGCGGCTTCTATTGGTCAAGTACATAGTGCTTACTTAGACTCACAACAACGTTTAGCCATAAAAGTGCAATATCCGGGAGTTAAAGGTAGCATCGATAGCGATGTCGACAATGTGATCAGCCTACTTAACCTCAGCGGCTTGCTGCCAAAACAGTTTGCTTACCAAGAGATCCTCCAAGCAGCAAAAATCCAGTTACATAACGAAGCCGATTACCTCAAAGAATCCCAGTTTCTACTGCAATACACCGCCCAACTTGAGCAGCACCCCGAATTCGCGATACCTAAGCTTTACCCATCACTCACCACCAGCAATATTCTGAGTATGAGCCATGTAGATGGGGTGGCTATCGATCAGCTTAGCAACGCGCCACAGACACTAAAAAATCGTGTTATGCACTCCTTATTTAAACTATTGATGATGGAGTTGTTTGAATTTGGCCTTATGCAAACTGACCCCAATTTTGCAAATTACCTTTACTGCAGTGCTTCTGAAAAAATCGTGTTATTGGACTTTGGCGCCACCAGAGAGATTGCTCCCCAAATATCAGCAAACTATCAAAAACTGATTAGCTCTGCGCTAGACAGTAATTTTAGTTTAAATACTGAAGCACTTATGCAACTAGGCTTTATTGATGAGACAAGCACCGATAGGCAGCTAGAGACTTTAGCGACGCTATTAAAACTGGTCATTAGCCCGCTACAATTCGATGGGCCATACCCGTTTGCTAGTTCGCCGCTAGCCAAGCAAATGCGAGAGGCCAGCTTACGCTTAAGTTATGAAGAAGATTATTGGAACACCCCAGCCATTGATATCTTACTGATTCATCGAAAAATTGGCGGCATGTATTTACTCGCTACAAAATTAGGGGCTTCGGTGAATCTAAAGCAACTTTTTGCGCCCTACCTGTTAACCCATCAGCAATAATGGTCACTTAGTCTCTGACTCGCAGTTCTACCATTACCGCTGCGTGATCACTGGCTTGGCTATCAATTGCATAGTCGGCATGGGTGAGGTGCCTATCAAAGCACTGATAGTTAACTACTTCTGCCATCTGCTGCTCATAATCGTCAGAAAACTCTCCAGACAGTAAGATGTAGTCGAGAATATTGCCCTGCCCGCCCCAATAATGCGTGGCAGCGCGGGGCGATTGTTGTTTACTTAAGATATAAGCATCGTGGATCCGCCAACAACTTTCTATCTCTGAATGATGCGGCTGAGGCACATCAAAGATATGCGCTAAAGCACCTTGAGATACGTCATCGTTAAAATCTCCCGCTATTATCACCGGCTCCAATTGGCTACGCCGACAACTCAGAATATCTTTCATCAACAACGCTATTTCATGGGTACGCAAATTATCAGACTGCCAACGGCCCAAATATTCATCAATATCGGAAGGCTGACCAACAATAGACTCATCTAAGATAGGCCGCTTAGACTTGAGGTGAACCACATAAATCCGCACCCAAGCGAAACCGGGTAGTTTAACCTTGGCGATAAGTGGCGCGCGGCTAAACTCATCAGCCATTGTGGCATTGAACAAAGAGGCAGTACGCAATGGATACTTGCTAGCCAAAGCCTGACCGGGTTTGTGGTAAACATAACTATCTTCATCTAGCTGACTGCTGCTCGCCAAGAAGTGGGGATAACCTAATGATTTACACTGCGCAGCTAAAGCGTCAGCACTAAAAACCTCTTGAAACGCCATTACGTCAGGCTGGGCTTGATTAACCATACGGGCTAACCAGTCTTGTTTTTGTTGCCACTGATGAGCATCTAAAATATTGTCAAACTCATAGGCCGCAAAAGGAGGCGCTAGATAGTTAAGCAAATTTAAACTGAGTAGTTTGATAATGATGTCCTAAGCTAAGTGTTTGTTTAACTGATTTTTATATCGAAGAAAGTCCAAGATGTCTGTTCCAGCTTGTGATTTCAAGTATATACCCATTATTCAGCCTTCAAACGATTTGTAAGCAAGATCTCACTTAGTACTTTAAAGCCAATTAGTCGCTTTAGGATGGCTGAGATAAGCAAAAATTTGTTGTAAGATGACTTAATAAAAGCAACAGCGCGGTCACCCGACCGAGAAGGTATAGATGTTAAAAGCGATTACCGCAGAGTTTGTAATAAAAGTTGAAGGTCGCAATGTTGAGGTAAAAAAGGGCCGTGTGCCTGAGTATTTTATTCAAGAAATAAAAGATGTACAACGCAGTGGCCAAGCCATCACAGGAAAAATTTACGGTATGCGGCGAGGCAGGCAAATAAATCTAGAATGCTCGAAAAGCATCCCAGATTTCATGTTACAGCGGCTGCGAAATGTTTGGAAACCGACACCAACGCCAATTAATATCGGCAACCGTAAACGTCACTAAGTACCAATCTAAACCCCCCTACAAGCTAGCCATATAGTTACTTATTCATGGGTTTAATTCTAAAGCGATCAAAACGTCCTACGCCACCTTTTCTGTGAATAGCGAAAATGGTCACCTTGTCACTCTCACCACTGTTAAAATCTACACTAATACTTTCCCATTCAGGGTGATAATCATCTTCTGTGTAAGTTAACAACTTTAAGGTCTGAAATTTATTGACCACTTTTTCGTTTTCGCCAATTTTCCCCACCGTTGTCACGCCGACTTTTCCAGACCCTTTCATAAACAAGGTTAAGGTATAGTCGGTATTTGGCTGTACCGTTATGTCTTGTTCTATACGGCCATTAATATCAGTGATTTTTGCCGATGATTCATCATCTCTACCTTTATCAGAGATCGCTGATTCACCGGAATGTCTCCATCCATACCACCCTTGCTCAAAATCTGGATTAATCACCTTAACGCTTTTAGCTTGGGCACTATAACTAACAGCCGATATAGATATACCGCAAATTATCGCTAAAAAAACTTTCAGCATTTTTAATATCCTTATCATTAAACGAATAATCAATCCGCCGCTACCGCTTGCTTTACAGCTTCCAACAAACAACCAAAACGACATAGCGCTAACTAGAATCCCCGCTATATACCATCGAAACTGTCGGTAAGCTTTACTCTTTTCAGGGCTGCTTGTACGTCGATAACAGACAGCCAAAGAGCTTATTATATTATAAAAGTACTTATATCATAGGATCACAATGACACTCTGAACAAAGCGAAGTAAACCACAATTTATGTGATGAAGATCAACAAGATAAGTAAGAAGGTGATACAAAGAAACACGATATGAATAGTTAGTCGATGCACAGACAACGCAACAATGATCATTGTCGCGTTGCTAATCCACTCAGCCTTAAGGCAATAAATCCTTAATTGTGGCTGATGCTTAGTTGGCTAAAACTAAGGTCAAATATCTGTCCATCATAATCTTCGTCGGCAGTGAACTGAGGGTAAATACCCGCCTTAAAATAATAAGCGACGTCAGGGTCGGTCCATTGTTCACTGATCACAACACTGCCGTCGTTGGTATCTGAATACACTTCACCCCAAGGCAAGGTGCGAGACACTTTATTTGAACCATCGGCATATTCTGTTGCTAGACTAATCCCCGCTTCATCAACTTGAATCACGTATGACCACTCTTGCTCCGCTTGATAAGTGCCCATGTCGACACTAAATGACCATTCATCACAGTTTGGATCTGCAATGACATCTTCTTCTGAACCACACTTCTCATTGTTTTTGTAGAAGTCTTGATTCAAGATCACCCTAACTGGCGTATCACTGCCTTCCCAAAGCAACTTAACCAATGCCTGTTTCACTTCCCAGCCGTGCACCTGCCCAACCACGACTTTGGGCTTTTGACCGTCAATCGTCGGGTAATCGTCAATACGCAAAGTAGCGCTGAGACGGTGCGTTTTGCTATTCGTGTCACTGTCAACAATTGACCAACTTGTGGCATTAGAACTGGTACTACACGAGCCTACGCTTTGAGCATTAAATAACTCACGTAGCTCCGAGCGAATATAGTTGGTATTTGCTGTTGTCGTGCCATAAGCCATATTGGCTCTAAAATGCATCCGCCCATCAATGACATTGAAGTAAGCAAGCTCGGCGAGGTCATGATATATATTGGAATCATTATTCAGAACATCCTTAGATGAATCACAATGCTCAGGCTCTAGTTCAGCAGCGCTACTCCCCCCCTCGCCATACCAAGTATCTTTACTGGCGGGAATCGTGATTTTCCAACTATCGATATCCCATGAGCTTGTCTCAAGTTCATCAATAAATTCATTTTCATAGTATTGCAGCGTAGCAAATTGTACTTCACTCCCCCCATCGTAAAATTGGTTATACACACCCGCCTTAAAGTAACTGAGCAGCGCATCCCAATAGCTAATATCGTAGTTAAGCTTGGTTTCACCGTTCACCTTAAGTACCAAGGCGCTATTACCAACAATAATCTCAAAGTGAGTAGCTGCGTCCGCCGTATAGTGGGTCAATGGGAAGTAACGATAAGAATTGTCACATTCATCCTTACCATAATAGCTATCTTCATTGCCCTCTCCACACTCGTAAGCATTAGTTTTAACTACCGCCCAGTAATGACTTGAGTAATCAGTACCATCTACGCTGCGCGATTGTTCCCACACTACGCGTAATAAGGGGTGGGAAATGATGCCATCAGTACCACCACTAATCACAGTGCCTTTATTGTGAACTTGTAGCAGGGTGAAAGCATCTTTAGACGCAGTACTAGCGGCCACCGATTTTTCGGGTTCAATGGGTAATACGCTAGCCACCAAGCGTTGTTGGTATTGCTCACTGGCACTTGAAAAGTTGTTGAGAATGCGTAATTCAGAACGGTTGCTATAACCTTGCATGGTAAAAGTGAGGTCGCCGCTTTCTCCATCTATGTAAAAATACTCATCGTGGTATTCATCTAATTCGCTGATGGTAACTTTATTACCTGCTGAGCCTTCAGGATCGGATACCTGTAAGGAAGAGGCATCTATAACCCCTTGATAACGCTCCAGCGAATAAGGGATGCTATCTTCTGGGTACACGGGATCGACCGGGTCAATAGGGTCTATGGGATCTACGGGGCCTGCACAGTCTTGATTACATATCGGGTCGTAAGATGAATCTGAACCACCGCCTCCACATCCAAATAAACTCGCAGTGATAAGGAAAGCCAATACCTTTGGGTACATTGTTGTTGTCATTATACTTTTAGCCTAAGTCCGTTTGTCTCTAGCAGATTATAAAAAATACAATAATACAATACAACGTGATAGCTCTCACTTTTGCTAGGGTCAGAGACTGTAAGATGTGGAAACCGCCTATCAACACGCATCTCAGTGTTGTCTAAACGCCACCATCAGGCGAAAAAAAACAGGATAAAACTGCGTGGCTTCCAACAAACTTCACATTTCAGCTATACTAGCCAGCGCCAATATTCAGCCATAAACACTGTAGAACATGTCATTTAGCGCCTTAGGCTTACACCCTCAAATACTCAGCAATCTAAAACATGCGGGTTATCAACACAGCACGCCAGTTCAACAACGTGCGATTCCTGAAATTTTAGCTGGGCATGATGTCTTAGCAGTAGCTCAAACGGGTACCGGTAAGACTGCCGCGTTTACTTTGCCTTTGATCCACCAGTTAAGCCAACATGGACAAGCAGGCACGATCAGCGGTATTCGAGCGCTAGTATTAACGCCAACCCGAGAATTAGCCCAACAAGTTCAAGCTAGCGTGCAAAAATACGCACATGGCTGCGATCTTACATCGATAACCATTTATGGCGGTGCCAGCATTCAGCAGCAACAACAGCAACTCGCAGCAGGGGTGGCAGTCGTCATCGCAACACCAGGCAGATTATTAGATCACTTAAGGCGAGGTTCACTATCACTCAGCTCGCTGCAATATTTAGTATTTGATGAAGCTGATCGCATGCTAGATATGGGCTTCAAAGATGAACTAAAAGCCTTGCTTAGCTTCGTGCCAAAGGTTCGCCAAACCTTGATGTTCTCAGCGACCTTAGATGACAGTATTTTCCGCTTTGCCAAGCCCTTGCTAAGCAAGCCAAAATTATTAGAGATTGCCAAAGCGAACACTATCGCGACAAAAATTGAAGAGCGTGTATACGCGGTCGACAAGCAACAAAAAGCAGCCTTACTCAGCCACCTTATGATTCAACAAGCATGGCAACAAGTACTGATTTTCAGCCGTAGTAAACAAGCTGCCGACGAGCTAATCACCAAGCTAGCAGCAAAAAATATTGAAGCTGCCGCTTTTCATGGCGATTTATCTCAAGCAGCCCGTGAGCAAGTACTAGCAGCATTTAAGCAAGGAGAGATACAAGCCTTAGTAGCAACAGATGTAGCCGCGCGAGGTTTAGATATTGAAGAACTAAAATATGTGGTCAACGTTGAATTGCCCTTTAAAGCTGAAGATTACATTCACCGTATTGGCCGAACCGGTCGTGCAGGGAAAGCGGGTATCGCCATCACTTTGCTCAGTGTCGATGACGAACACCTATTAACAGAGCTAGAGATATTATTAGATCGTCGACTTCCCCAGCAATGGTTGGAAGGTTTTGAGCCTGATTTAACCAAAGCGCCACCGGTTAACAAAAAAAATTCACGCTCAGCACAAAAAAGAAAAGCTCGGCAACGAGCATTAGGCAGCTCAGCAAAAAGTCGAAAACGTTAATCATCTGCGTTCAGATGATGTCCCCATCACCAACCTACAAGGCTTAAAATAATGCCGCTTTCTGCGCCCTTGAAAAGAAACCTTCGCAGTGTATTAATCCTCTGCGCCATCATGATTTTTGTGCAATTTATTAACACCTTAACCCTAGGCTCGGTCTCTTCTTTAGGCATTTACCCGCGAAGTTTAGCCGGGTTACTAGGTATTCCATTAGCCCCATTTATTCATCATAGCTGGGTACACCTTATTTCCAACTTAGTGCCATTTGCCATCTTGATGATGTTAGTGGCCCAATTAGGGCAAAAGGTCCTTTGGTTAGGGAGCGGCGGTATTATACTGATTGGCGGAATACTGGTGTGGCTATTTGGCAGCAGCGGTATGCATGCCGGTGCCAGTGGACTGATATTTGGTTATTGGGGCTTATTGTTGGCTTATGCATGGTTTAATCGCAGCCTAAAAAGTCTGCTAATAGCAGCATTGGTGCTACTTATTTATGGTGGTATGTTCTTTGGTTTATTCAGTTTACGAGCCAATGTGAGCTGGTCTTCTCACATATTTGGCGCCTTGTCCGGTGTGTTCATGGCGTGGTGGCTAACAAATGCTAGGCAAAGTAAATAAGCTCTCGCTTTAATCGCAGATTTACTTAGCTATTTTCGCTTATTGATCAGACAATATCAGCCGTTAATATTAGTGGGTTGTGTTAGCCATCATGCGACGAGTTTCGCTAGCAGGTATTGCAACCCTCGACCAACACTATTGGAGTTACACATGTCCAAAGCAGAAACCAACCTTTCAGCCTTTAGCAAAGCGGTTATTAAAGCCGGCGAACTTTGGGTACTGAGTGCCGACGACGAGTTTGTCGTGGTTGATTCTATCGAGTTTGAAAATACCGATGTTATGCCGCTGTTCTCTAATCAGGCTGCCGCAACAGCGCTGTGTGTTGAAGACTGGGCAGACTACCAACCAGTCACAGTAAAAATAGACGACTTTTTTGATGAATGGCTACCCAACCTAGATGCAGACAAAGTCTTGGTTGCCATCGACTTAGATGAAAACTTAGTTGGCGAAGAAATTGAAGCCTTCACCTTAGCCAAACAACTGGCTGAAGATAACGCTTAAATTTTCACTAAAAAAGCCGCCAACACTTAAACAACAAGGCGGCTTTTAAATGCCTTAACAACGCTCGTTGATTCGATTTATTAAGATGATTCAACGCCCCGTAAACGAGGCCCTTTCACTTGGCGTAAGTGTGCACATTCGGCACTGTTCAATGCTGGTAAACAAAACCTCCATATAGATATTTAGTGGCTTCTGCGCCTAATACCAATACCTGATCGCCAGGCTCCAGCGGTTTAGTTTGCAATAAACGCGCGAAGCTCAACCAAATAGCCGCCGACCCTAAATTACCGAAATGTTTGGCGTCGTTTATAATTTGCTGCTGCGGATAAGCAAGGGCTTTGCTTAATAACTTGTCAATATGGCCATTGGCTTGGTGTGGCAGAATATAACGAAAATCCCTGAGTTGATAACCTCGCTCTAATACGGCTTTTAACCCTAATTCAAACAATTGAGAGCCCGTTTCTCTTACGGCATTACTATTGTGATGAAAGCGAGCCATTTGCGCCTCTCCCACCGTATCGGCCCCGGCATCTAAATAAAACCCAGGTTCTTTCTGATGGCCAATTTGCCCCAGGTAAATGTCTTTAATTAGTCCTCTAGCCTGCTTAGCTGGCGCAACAATGACCCCACCGCATCCATCTCCCATTTGAACAAAATTAACTAACTGTTGCTGGTCTACAAAGTGGGGGGCTAAATCAAAATATACCGATCCGGTTTCACTGCCAACAATGGCCACTGGCTGCTGGTCGGCGGCGCACAGCGCACTCGCCATTTGTAAGCAATTAGCAAAGCCGGTACAGGCTTGGCGTAATTCTAAGTAGGCTCCATGATAGGCCAACTGATCAGCTAACCAAGCAGCATTAGGGGGGACTTGGGTATGTGGCGTACAGGTATGAGTGAGCAAATACGATAGCTGATTAGGCTCAAGACCCGCTTCACTTAAACATTGCTCTATGACTTGTTTAGCCATAGATACGCCATTAGGCGATGCTTGGCTGCGGGGCTGTGCGAAGTTACGGCTAAAATATCGCTGTTCAACCCCCAGACGCTTGGCAAAAATGTGGGCTTTACGGGCCATTCGCCAACCACAGCGGTCGGACAGTTGTGCTAACAATTGTTGGTTACTCACCGCTTGATTCGGCACACACCAGTTAGCAGCCAGTAGATTTAACGAATGCCTTGCAAACTTTACAGCCATTTTAACTCCAGCTTCTTTTGTAATACCTCAAGATCGACCCCCAAAACCTCAAACTGATTGGCTTGGCGGCCTAATAATGTCATTAGCTGTTGTAATATCAACAGCCGCTCTTCAGCGATGTCTGCCACGCTAGCGCCCAAATGTTTAGCAAAGTATTTGCTCACATATACGTGTTTAGCTTCGTCTTTCTTAATCAAACCACACAACAATGAAAAGGGATGTTGGCTGCCAATAGTGCCCCGTTCCATCATCTGCATCAGTTGTGTCACGCAGGCATCTAAACTCGCGATACGAATAAATTGCTGTTGAAGGCTCTCACTGCGTCCCAAACCAGAATAAAAACGCTGGGCCGCACGGCGTATTTGATGCTGCTCTGTCAGTACCGGCAATTGGGCAAATACCCATTGTAGTGCTTCGTCGTGCCAAGCCTCATCGGCTTCAACTTCATTTAACGCATTAATCGACGATTTACACACTTGCGGCGCTAAGACCTTAGCCTGTTGCTGAAAAACCAATTGGGCAGATTGCTCACCACATAACAATAAGGGCATTAACAATGCCAGAGCTTCACTATGTGTATCGTTAAAATGTACACCTTGTTTGGCATAGTGCTGAGCCCACTTAGCAATTGCATGCTCAGTGTTAAGCTTGCCAGGATGGCTACTAAAGCAGCCCCCCATAGGATGACGATTCATATGCTCTCTCCTATTGATAAGGAGGGCGACGTATCACGCAACGGTAAACATAACGGGAGTAATAACAGATCAAACACCAAGGCGATCACCAAGCTTAAGCTCGACAATAAGCTCATTTGTTGAATAGGTAAGAAGTCCGATAACGCCCCTAAAGAAAAACCAATAACCAATGCTCCTGAGGTCAGTAACAAAGCTGGAATAATATCGTTCATCCCTTGCTGGAGATTAGCGACACTGCGAGCCGGGTGCACGTTGAGTAAAATATGCAAACTATCGTCAACAATGATGCCAAGCATCATCCCCATTACAACCGCGCTGCCTAAACTTAAATGCTGCCCACTCCATTGCCATAGAGCAAACACCCACAGTAATGGCAAACCATTAGCCAATAAGGCTAACACCATTAAGTACACACTGCGACGTAACAGCAGCACCACTAAGGCCACCAATAGAAGGGCCGCTGCAAAAGATAACAGCATCGCCTGACCGTTCGCCTGGCTGAATTTGGCAAACAGCAAATTGTTGCTATATGCCGGTGATAAATTAATCTGTTGCGAGCCAGCCCAATCTGCTACTCGCTGCTCAAAGGCGATGAGCTGACGACTAGTTAAAGGCTGCAGCCACACAGTCAATAATTGTTCTTGTTTAAGCCATTCAACATCAGCTTGTTGTAGCGCAAATACCTTAGCCTTAGCACTTGGATCTTGCTCAAGCCAGTCTAACCAATCGTTACGACTCGTTAGCTGGCGGACTTCCGGTTGCTTATTTAAAAAACCTAATAGGGATTCAAGAGCTGACACATCAGCAAATGATCGTTGGCTTTGATCTTTTTCAAGCAATAGATAGCGCAGACTATGCATACCCAAAAACTGCTGCTGAACAAGATTTCGGCTTTGCGAAAAGGGGTTATCATCAGGAAAGTAACCTAAGGAGTCGTCATCAAAACGTAGGTTTTTCACTGACATCACTGCTACAACACTTAGCCCAAACACCAGTATCAATAGGCTTTTTCGCGCTTTAATCAAGCCAGAAAATTTAATAGAATCTGCCTCAGGCCGCACATCTATGGTCGTGCTTGTCACGTCAATACCCTTTACCCAAAGTGGCAGTATTGAGTAACAAGCCACCGCATTAATCACCACAGCCATCGCCACCATTAAACCAAAATCTGCAATCGGAGGAGATGGGCTTAAATACAGCAACAAAAAACCAAGTGCTGTGGTCAATGCCCCCCAAAATAGCGGTAACAACTTACTCTCTAAGGCTAAGTGCATCGCCTGTGCGCTAGAAAGTGGTAACTGGTTGGCTTTTGTTCGTAATAAGCGACGCCAAGCAAAATAAAGATGGCTGGAGTAGGCCATGGCTAAACTCACCAGCACCAGCGGTAAAAAGGCACTAATTGCGGCCAGTTTTAAGCTCATCCAAGCACTTAAACCTAAGGTAATAAGCAGACTGATTAACGCGCAGCTAGCCATCCCCAGTAGCCAACGAGGCTGGCGAATAACCCAGCTAAATAAAAGAGCAAAACTGAGTAATAAAGCCGGAGCAAACCAGCTTAAATCATGGCGCAACACCGCTAAGTATTGGCGACTTAAGGCCAGTTCCCCCCCATAACGATATGAAAAACCGACCGTTTTGCTAAACACATCGAAACGACTATCTAAGTGTTCAAACAATTGCTTTAAGGCACTCGCTTGCGCTGCTATTTCAGGGGAGATATTTAAGCCCAAGCTGATGTTTAAGCTGTCTTCACTAACAAACTGTTTAGCAATATTGGGGGGCAGTGCCTGTTCTAGCGCTAATAAGGTGTAAGGGCTAACCGCGTCTACCCCTGAGAGCTGACCAAGTTGCTCTATAAAATCCTTAAGACTTTTTTGCTGTGAGGAACCACGCCATGAAACATCACTAGTCAATAATAACAATAAATTGGGTGCAGCCGTGTACTGCTGTTGAAAACGTTCAAGCGCTATAACTTGAGGGTCATCTTTGGAAAAATAAGCTTGAATGCTTGGCTGAACCTGCAACTTGGGTAATCCGACTACCGCCAATAACACCAGCAACAACCACCCTATTTGCACCCAAGCTTGCTGCATACTCACGATAAATCTTGAGATCCCCCGACTCTCCATTTAAGCCTTACCCTTAACTAAGCTGATTAATGACCATAATTGAGTAGACCCTAAGGAGGTGCATTTACGTTCAAAATAAACGGTAATAGTTTGGAACTGAAATATAGCCTATCAATCGTTAGCGAAGACACTCGATGTCATTCACTTGCACCTAAAGACAATAGAGAGGCGATATAACTAAAGATAGTCTTTAATATCATTAAGTTAACATGAAAAAACAAATTCTAAGGAAATCTAAATTAAATCTAGAAAATAAAAAAAAAACCCTTATCAGCAGTTATTATTTGACACTCCACCAGCGCGAGAACTACATTTGCGGTTTCCAGTGACCTAATATTGGACTGTAGTCTACAAGGTCGTGACCATCACTTACTCATTAATGAGGATTATTTATGCCAAGAGCAAGCGCACGCCATATTCTGGTAGACACAGAACAACAGTGTCTAGATTTAAAAACACAGATCGAAAATGGCGCAGCCTTTACCGAGATTGCCAAACAGCACTCTAACTGCCCGTCTGGCGCAAGTGGTGGCGAACTAGGTGAGTTTAACAAAGGTGATATGGTGCCAGAATTTGACACGGTGGTATTTAACGAAGCCCTAAACACCGTACATGGCCCGGTAAAAACCCAATTTGGCTACCACTTACTAGAAGTAACTAGCCGTAGCTAAACCTCTACGATGCCAATAGGCGCTGTAAGTTCAGCGCCTATTTATTTACAGCTACGTCCACCCTTGCCGCCATAGCGTGCTGTTTTTAAGCTCTCGCCAATTGATTTCAAAATCTTGCTGATTGTACACCGCCTGAATAACGCAGCGCTGCACTCGCTGATCGTCATCAATCTCTAACTCGATGACTTCAAAATGCTTCATCTTGTTTACTACTTGCCGTTTAGTCCATTTACTACGTAATAACTGTTTAGGGTTTATTTGATTACTCACTGACTTAAGCACCTGTTACCACTACTCATTAACAATAACTACCTAAACCATATCAAAAACGATCACTAGCAAGCTAAATAGCAATGCGATTAGCCTTGCTGCTAAGCTGCCATTTCCTGATATACTTAGGCTAATTACGTTTTAAAATTGAGATCCCATTATGTTAGAAAATATCAATATACCTGAAGGTATCGAGCAAGAGCCTGAGCTGCCCATTCCTAGCATGGAAGAACAAAAGGCCGTGGTTGCAGAGTTAAAACGGCTAGAAGAAGCGGGTGAACTCACCCCAGAAATTTTAGAAGCGTTTATGACCGGCAAACGTAAGCCTCAATAAACAATGCTTAAAGAAGGTAGAGTCTCTAAACACACTCTACCTTGCTGATCGTTTACTAGCGGCGTAATTTTCCAAGCGGCACACTAAAACCTGCAGTAGTGATCCATTGGTCTTTGGTGTACATCACGTCGGCAGTCAGCGCAAAGCCCACATATTTACTGTTAAAGTACTTAGCGAAGCGCACTGGAATACCCAAATAATCAGTGTGGACAGTTTGGTTACCCATTGAATCACCATTATCATAAGATACTTGCTCAGGAAACCTTACTTTCGCTACCCCAGCTTCCAATAAAAATTCATATTTCCCTAGATAAAAGTATTTCCCAACCATAATCCGAAACGTATCTATATCAAGATTTTCGTTATCAGTGTTACTAATCCCCCGCTCTAAATCGTCTCCGGTTCCTGCACCCAAAACGATGGTGTAATCAGAAATGCTGTAGCGAGCATCCAATTTAATATCAACTGCAGGTTTACCGTAAGAAATTCCCGGCTCTAACCAAAAATAGTGCTGTTCGGTTGGGCTTTGTTGCTCTGCCGCTGTTAAAGGCCTTACGACTGCAAATAACAGTAAAGCCCAAAAACTAAATCTATTCATCTCTTTCCTTAGCTGTATAGTTAATCCATTAGTGAATTTTTATAATTAAACTTGCCGGAGAATTAAAACACATTAAAAACAATAAGATAAACACTTAATGATGTATTTATTATTTAGTTGGAAAATACTGAAGAGACTAAAACTAAGGCGTATCGCTTAAGACCTCTGATTACTAATCCGTGCAACGCTTCTGTAAACATCGCTAATTCAAAACACCACCATCAAGCTAACCAGTTGATTTTATGGAAAAACATCATCAACCCGATGTCAGCAGCGGCTTGTGTGTGGCCGAGTCCAATTTATACGTCTGAATGAAGTGCTGAAGGTAGCCACATTTCTATTCAACAAAACAAACGCTTATTTAACTGGCTGTATTATAATGAATATTAGTAAGTTATTGATCTAAGCTGTATTACTTTTATTGAGCAACAAGCGCGATGGGAGTTTGCTAAGAGAGCGCAAGTGCCGACGATTCAATTAAAGCAAGAAGATAAAATGGTGGTTAAACTCCACCACCAAATGGAAATGCATACTCAACGGCGTATCGATGTGTATTTTTCTCTGCCTAAAGAGATGGGCATAGGCCCTAAAACGCTTAAAGAAAACACCTATTTTAACAGCGGCATCACCGGTAAACACAGCTACTTCAGCGCGGGTTTACACCTTCCTTTACTGCAAAGCCGTTTTGCCAGCATGAACAACCTCGCGCTGGAAGAGTACCGCGTAAATCTCAATTTATTTGCTTATCAGTATGTTGTTGCATTAGAGGTTGATGTAAACCTCACCCTCAAAGAGAAAGATCCCGAACAGTTTTACCTACTGGCTGCAGGCTTAGTCGAACAAAGCGCCAGCTTGTTAAAGAAGCTCCGCCGCAATATACCAACTGGCAGTGCCCAGCTTGCTCATTTTGAAAATGCTGACAATTATTTATCTTGGCATACCGAGCAGTTATTAATGCGAATGATGGCGAAGCGGCCACGTTCTAGTGAACTATTAGAGCAGCGAAACAGCATACTAGAGTACGCCAGAAGCGAAACCAACTACCGAGAAACGCGCGGTTATAACTCTGCAGCCACCGTGGCAGACCCTAACCGTATTGCCAATAAAATGCGCTTAATGCGTCGCTTAATTGAATATGGCGTAGTATTTCGCGAAAAAACCTATTCACTGGGCAACAACACTCGTCGCTTGGTGACTGGTTTAGCCACCGCTTTAATCATGATCGTGGTATTAAGCCTAATTATTAAAACCCAAGGTGCCTTAAGCGGTTTAACGGCCCTGATGGTACTGGTGTTAGCGGCTATTTACGGGGTGCGAGAAGTATTTAAAGAAGATTTAAAGAACGCCATGTGGCGGTTCATCAGTAAAGGCAAACCTAAATGGTCGAAAGATTTATATGACAGCGCCAATCAAACACTGATTGCCAAGCAAAAGATTTGGCTCGACTACATCAAAACCAAACATTTACCGGAATCCGTTGCTGATATTTTAGCGCACCGTCATCAACGTAATCGCCAATCAGCTGAATTACTGCACTATCGCGTAGAAAGCCGAGTTTTCGGGCGAAACTTTCGCGCCGGTTATAGCGCCATTCACGAATCAGTTTACTTAAATCTGCGCCCCTTTGCCCGTTATTTAGAAGGCGGTCGAGGGGTAGTGTTTAAAGAAGAGAAAGGCCGGGTATCACGAGAATCCATAGAGCGCCGTTATCAAATAAATTTGATACTTGCGATAGAAGATAATGGCGAAGCCCCTGTTTATCGACGCTACAAAATCACCCTCAATCGCAGTAAAATTACCGACGTAGAATTAGTTTAAGCACGCTGACTATCAACCTCATAAACTCACTAGGAGGCCACAACCTCCTTATTTATAAGGCCTAAGGCGCTAGGCACCCACGGCTAAACAGGCGTTTACCAATTGTGGAATAGCATGCTTTGCTAAGCCAGCAATATTAATGCGCCCTCCTCCCACAATGTAAATGCCGTACTGTTCGCGCAGTTGCTCAGTTTGCGCAAGGCTAAAACCGGTTAAAGAAAACATCCCTTGGTGAGCGGTTAAATAGTCAAAACGGTCACTGTTCGACTGTAAGCGAAACTCTTCAGCCAAAGCTTGACGAAGGCCACGCATTCTCAAACTCATGGCATTTAACTCGTCCTGCCATTGCTGTTTTAGCAAGGGGTCATTTAAAATTTCAGCCACTATCGCCGCCCCCCAATTGGGCGGCATGGTGTAACTTCGCCTTGCCAACTCAAATAGCTTGCCGCGCGCATTGCTAGCATGCTGCAGGGTTTGCCCTATCACGATGGCAATCCCGGTGCGCTCTCGATACAAACCAAAACTTTTCGAGTTAGAGCAAGTAATCAGTAACTCAGGCAAGTTGTCTGCCAGCAAACGTAAACCACCAATATCTTGGTCTATGCCTTCACCAAAGCCTTGGTAAGCCAAATCTACAAAAGGTAAGAAGCCATTGTTCAAAGCTAACTGAGCAATTTGCTGCCAAGCCTCAATAGACATATCAGCACCAGTAGGATTATGACAACAGCCATGCAGTAGCAGCACGTCGTCAGGACCCAGTTTGCTTATTTGCGCTAACATCGCCGCTTCATCAACTTGCTTGGTAAGGGGATCAAAATATGGATAAAACGCCACCTCTAAACCAGCGGCTTGCATGATAGGTTGATGATTTACATAGCTAGGCGTCGATAACCACACCTTGGCATTAGGCTTAGCGCTAGCAATGAGATCGGCGAGCAAACGCAAAGCGCCACTAGCGCCAGGTGTTTGAATACCAATACAACGGCCGTGAGCAGGACTGTCCATTAACAGCAAATCCAGCATTGCTTGGTTATAATCTGTATTACCCGCCAAACCAAGATAAGCTTGAGTAGTTTGGGCGCAAAGCAAACGCTGAGCCGCCACCGACACCGCCTTCATCACCGGAGTATTGCCTTGCTCATTGCGATACACACCAATACCCAAATCGAGCTTATTGGCTCGAGTATCTTGCTGGTAGGCAATACCTAAAGACAAAATAGGATCATCTTTAGCTTTATCAATAGCTTCAAACATGAAGGCTCCTTCTAATCATGAATGCGATCACGATACGCCTAGCTGGCGCCAACAGCAATACCTTGCATCCCCCCAAAGTGGAGCAACAATAGTGTTCAAGAGAGTAAACTCAAAGATGGGAGAAACAGAAGACATAAGCGCATTACCCAAAGCCAGCGTTAAGCTAGTGATAGGCCAGCAGCGAATAAAAAAGCCGATGTAAAATGGCATCGGCTCTGAGCTTAATAGTTTAAAAGGGATCGCTAAAACTTTACTTAGCGCTTTACCACAAAGGTATTCATCGAGTTATTAGCCAAAGAAAGGTCTACGCCCTGTCCGTCTATCACTAAGGTGATTTTATGAATAGCACCTTCGTTTTGTACCACCACCACTAAATCACCGTTTGGATTTTCAAAGCTAACCGCATGCACTTGCTCACTGTTATTCATACTCATCACCCGTTTTGCGCCCACTTCAATATAACGAGAGAAATGGCCAATATAGTAATAAGAGTTATTGTAGATAAGCTCTTTAGTTTGGCGGTTGTACATTAACGGCGCTTCACAGTAGTTAGCCACATGATTTGGCCCCCCTTGCTCGTTAAGCAATAAATTCCAATCAATCCATCCTTCTGAATAATGATTAAAATCACCAATAATATTGCGACCGTAGCGCTCACCATTACCCCAAGCACCTAAGTAACCACTTTTTTCATCGGCATCCACTGAGGTTTCAGTTAATTCAACACAACCTTCGGTGAAAATAATATGTTTGCTAGGGTACAGGTGATGAACCATGGCAAGTTGTTCAAAATCTTCACTTACATACCAATGGTTGCCGACGCCCCAAACATATTTAGCCGCTTCAGGATCAGCTAACACCGTGGAAGCGCGCTCAACCATCACGTCGCGGTTATGGTCCCAAATTAAAACGGCTTTATCTTGGTAACCGGCCTTATGCAAAGTAGGGCCTAAGTGGTTTTTTATAAAATCTCGTTCATCTTCTGCGGTGTAATGACACGAGTCCCAAATTTGATCGGCTTCAGGCTCATTTTGAATACTCACCCCCCAAATAGGCACACCGCGCAGTTCCATTTGCTCAATAAATTTTACGTAGTAGTTCGCCCAAGACTGTTGATACTCGGCCAATAATTTACCGCCGTAATTCATTTCGCCATTCGACTTCATAAATGCAGGAGGGCTCCAAGGAGACGCCAGCATAGTAATGCTTTGACCCGCTTTCTCAGCCGCCAGTTTAACCATTGGAATAACCCATTTTTCTTCATGAGATAAATCAAAGGTCTTTAACTCACTGTCTCCTTCATCTACATAGGTATAATTTCCTAGCGCAAAATCACACGAATGAATCGCCACTCGCCCCAGCACATAACCCAAACCTTGCCGCTTATCAAAGTAGGCCTCAATAAATTCATCTTGTAACTGTTTCGGCATTTGGTAAAAAGTAGATGCTGCGGCCTCAGTAAAAGCACCGCCAAAACCGATATGAGTTTGAAATTTTTCTGTTGAATTAACCACAATCATTGGCTGCTTAGTGGGATAAGAGGGTTTAAATTCAACATCTTTTTTCACGGCCCAGCGCTCACCGGTTCTCTCAAGAGTTCTATAATGCGTTGCTTTCATAAGGTTAAGTCTCCAACAAATTTTTCTTAAGCCCAGATTACCATGAAAGCGCTTACCAAATAAGCTCTGAGAAAAACAATGAAATACAAGCCAAAAAAACCAAAAATCAGCATATTACGCTAAATTAAAAAACACCTTATTTTAGTACAAACCACAAACTGAGTATTAACAACAACATTTACAATATAATTAATCAATTAAAATCAACAGCTTATATTTTATCGCTTTATAACCCCTTTCCGATAAATAGAATAGCAATGAGAATAACCAACGAAACTTTACTTTGCACTAAGCCACTTAGCGACATTAAAAACCAAACCCAAGAAAAACCAAAAAGAAAGCGCTTTCTTTATTTATGTGAGCTACATCAAAGCGTTTTCTCCCCATATCAGCGTAACAGTTGCACTTTTAGCCTATGCTGACTGAGGGCGAGCGAATATGGCGATAAAAATATAAACCTTGAAAGGTTTTAATCCGTATAAATGGCCTGATATCTATATTAACTAGATGAATAAAACCTAAGGAAGCAGCATGGTAGAGCAGTACACCCCCCCCAATGTTTGGACAATGGATAGTGAAAGCGGCGGTAAATGGGCGAGTATTAATCGCCCCGATTCAGGCGCGAGGCATCAGCAGGCCTTGGCTGTAGGTTTACACCCCTTGCAGCTTTACTCAATGGGCACCCCAAATGGCCAAAAGGTCACCATTATGCTCGAAGAGTTACTCGCCGTTGGGGTAAAAGAAGCGGAGTACGACGCTCACCTCATTAACATCGGTGACGCAGACCAGTTTTCATCGGGTTTTGTCGACATTAACCCTAACTCAAAAATCCCAGCCTTGCAGGATCGCTCCACTGAAACGCCAATCTCTATTTTTGAATCTGGCTCAATTTTGTTTTATTTAGCAGAGAAATTTGGCCACTTTCTGCCAAAAGATTTTGCTGCTCGTACCGAAGTAATGAATTGGCTATTTTGGTTGCAAGGCTCTGCGCCCTATCTTGGCGGTGGTTTCGGGCACTTTTATAGCTATGCCCCTGAAAAATTTGAATACCCCATCAATCGCTTTTCCATGGAAACCAAACGTCAGCTAGATGTACTAGATAAACAACTAGCAAACCACCCGTTTATCGCTGGCAGCGAATACAGCATCGCTGATATCGCCATATGGCCTTGGTATGGCAATTTAGTGCTCGGCTCACTTTATGACGCAGCAGATTTTTTGGATGTAAAAAGCTACCCCAACCTGATGCGCTGGGCAACCCAGCTAGCAGAGCGCCAAGCGGTGAAACGCGGCCAAATAGTCAATAGAACCTGGGGAGAAGAATGGGAGCAAGTTGCCGAACGCCACAGCGCGAGCGACATTGACCAAGCCTTAGCCAAGCAGCCTAGCTAACCGAGGCCTAGCGCTATTGGCTAATTACCCGCCAATAGCGCTGAGCCCAAATCTTAATTAACTCCGCGGCGTCGCTTAATCGTCGCCCTAAGCGCTGTTCACCCTCTTTCGGCCCCACTGAAAACGACCTAGCCCTTCCTCAAAGGTGCAATGGGCGGCAAAGGTTTATCGGTCTCGTTCATTGATACCGCTTACTTCACCACAAAATGGAACAATAGTTCCCATCAGTCCTACTTACTGCTGGTTAATGACCATGAGAATATCTCGCTCAGAAACGAATAACACCAAGGCCCACGGTTTTGTTCTCCAGATTACGTGAATCGCACCTAATCAATCAGATGACATAAACACGGCAGCCTATTTACAAAAATTAAGCTAACAACTAAATAACCAATAGTGCTTTCGCCGAGCACCCCTGAGGAACCTAAAATGAGAATATTGTTTAACCTGTATGCACTCACCTTAGCCTGCATCGCTATTTTCTGCGCTGTACTAATGACAGAACCAGGACAAGTTATCGGAGTACCAAGAGATTGGTTACTGAACTACTTCCACTATATGCCGTTATTTTGGGCCTTGCAGATCCTCGCTCTGGCTATTTTGTGGCTAGCCAATATACGTGGCAAATACTGGAAGCCCATTTGGATGGTGTTGGCCTCAATAGGAGTGGGTGTTACTTTTTGGGCGCAATCTTATGCCATGCCAACAGCCTTCCCCACCGAGCAATTTAGCGCTCAGTATTACTCGGTAGATGATGCTGATATGTTTATACCTGAAGAGGATTCACGGGTTTATGTTGTCGAACTCGATGGTGAAGCCCTTATTTTCCCTCGCTACCACCTACAAGTTCCTCATGTTGCCGGTTTTGAACAAAATGGCACCCAGTATGCGGTCACTTATTGTGGTTTATCTAACTTAGCCATGGTGGTAGAAACTGACTATGGGCTGGGTGAATCTAACTTACAGGTCTTAGGCCAAGCCCATAACAACCTCATCTTTAAAGATGTGAATAATGGTACAGCAATTCAACAAATTACCATGCAGTCTGAATTTACTGACCACACAACCACAGTACACCCCAACACACAGATGGAGTGGGAAACAGCTAAAGCAAACTACCCAAATGCCAAAGTATTCATATATGGTATGGATCGTATGATTGATGAGATATTACTGGGTTTGTTTGAGCAACCGCTTAAAGACCAGCGTAACATTGATAACCCAGACTTTATCTTCGATACACTGAACCTTGAGGATACCCGCCTTAATCCCAAACTAGAGGTTTTCGGCTACAGCAATGGCACTCATCAAATCGCTATATCACCAGACTTTGCTCACGCTAACGACGGCTATACCTTTCACTTAAACGGCGAACAATTACAAATATCTAGCGACGGTGAAATAGTTCAACTGTTGAATGCAGAAGGCGAGCAAGTCGCCACCCACAACGGTGTACACTATGGTATCTGGAGTCAGTTTTTCCCCAATACTAAAGTGCTAGGGTAAGTTTTTAAACGCCCCACTTCGCATGAAAATCAGCTATACCAATAGCTGATTTTTTGGGTTAAGCAACCTGTATTATGACCACATCTCGACAGAACTACGCTAGCCAAGTAACTATACTTAAGACTATATTTCAATCTAAACAAACATGACATGTCGACGTGTTTATTGTTTATCAGCCAAAGCACCCGCCCGTGGCTTAGATAACTTAATATACACAATCAATGACAAAAGAATGACTCCACCGCCAATCAGCTTTTGTAGCTCAAGCTGCTCCCCAAGAATAGCGATGCTTAGTAGCAGCGTCCAAATCGGTTCCAAAATCATGATCAACGAGGCGGTTTCCATTTTTATCGCCGATTGACCGATAGTTTGTAGTAAATAGCGAATAGCCGTGGCGGCAACAATAGACACCACAAACCAAGCCAATACCTGATGGCTCAACGCCAGCGGTTCTGTGGAGCTGAAAAATGCGCTGATTGCGCCAACTACACCCACCACAAATAACTGTAAACAAATAGATGTTAAAGGCTTAATACGAGTGATCAGCTTTTTATTGAGTACAAAATGCAAAGAAAGCAGCATAGCGGCAAGCAAAAAGTACCACTGGCTCTGCTCTATCTGCCAACCATTAGTTAGGGTCAGTAGCATCATGCCGATAACAGCAAGGGGTAAGGCCCTCCAAAAAGCACGATTGGGGGTTTTCTTAAATAACAGCCAAGCGGTAAAAGGAGCAAAAATCATCGCTAAACTCATGATAAAGGCCCCTTCAGATAAGCTGCTAGACACAGCGACCGCGGCTATCCATACCTGCATTGAGACAGCCAACATTAGCCCCACCCCGCAAATATAAGCAAACTCTTTAACCTTTAGTCGCCGCAACTGCTGATAACAAAATGGCAGTAAAATAGCACTCGCCAGTAAGAATCGAGAAGCAATGAAAACATCCCCCGGCATGCCTGAAATAACCCGTTTAGAGGCTATCCAACCAAGCGCTGCCAGCAAGGTGGCCAAGGTTAATAATAACTCGCCGCGCATCGTTAATCGTTTCATTAGGGTTTCTTATTGCTGAGTGAGTAGCTAATTTACTGAGAGCCAAAACGGCTAAAGCCCACAGCAACTTTTAGAAGAAAAAGCAGCGTGGGCATATACTAGCACTTAGTGATAAAGCAGGGTGCTGATACCGAGAGGCTACACCTAGCTAGCGCTATACTCAGGGTAATCGGTTAAGCCTTGCTCTGCACCACCAAACAATGTTTCAGGCTTATGCGACGCCAATGGATAACCATTTTTTATTCGATTGGGGAGATCAGGATTAGCCACAAATGGACGACCAAAGCCAACCATGTCGGTTACGCCAGCCTCAATAGCTTGCGCCCCTTTTTCTCCGTTGTAACGTCCGGCGTAAATTAACACCCCTTGGTAGGCTTCACGTACAGCCGGTTTAAATGATTGTGGGGTTTCAGGCGCGTCGTCCCAATCTACTTCAGCAATATGAATATATACCACCTTGTGACGATTAAGCAGCGCTGCAGCGGCAACATAGGTGTCTTCAGGTGTTGCGTCTACCGTACCGTTTAACGATGTGAACGGTGCAAGGCGAACTCCTACGCGCTCTGCGCCAATCGCATCGACCATGGCAGCGACGACTTCACTAAGAAAGCGCAGGCGGTTTTCAATAGAGCCACCGTATTCATCACTGCGCAGGTTTGCTTCAGAGTCAATAAACTGGTTAATTAAGTAACCATTTGCCGCGTGTAACTCGATGCCGTCAAACCCCGCTTCTATGGCATTTAATGCCGCTTGGCGATACTCTGCAACGACCTGCTGAATATCGGTTTTCGTCATTTCTCGTGGCTCAACCACATCAACAAAGCCAGGTTCATCGCTACCGTTATCAATGAATACTTTAACGTTTTGTGCCGTTAACGCCGAAGATGAAATAGGCTGCTCACCACCAATATTGTCAGGATGAGTCACTCGGCCTACATGCCACAACTGAGCGAAGATAGCGCCGCCTTTTGCGTGCACTGCATCGGTCACGGCTTTCCAACCGGCGATTTGCTCTGCTGAGTAAATACCTGGTGTCCAAGCGTAACCTTGCCCCATTGCAGAAATTTGCGTGCCCTCTGCCACAATCAGCCCAGCTGAAGCACGTTGTGCATAATACTCAGCCATCATTTGGTTGGCTACATTGCCTGGTTGGCTAGCACGCGAACGTGTCATTGGAGGCATCACAATGCGGTTTTTTAGCGATAAATTACCAAGTTGTATAGGTTGAAATAATGCGTTTGTCATTGGGAAATCCTCTTTACTGGCTAACTGGAGTCTGTTCAAGTTGAATCAGTTCTATCTGGTAATTATCAGGGTCGGTAATAAAGGCAATGTGAGTTTCCCCCCCTTTTACTGGGCCTGGCTCACGAGTGACGACACCTCCACGCGCTTTAATCTGATCGCAAGCTGCATAAATATCTTCTACACCCAGTGCTAGGTGGCCAAAGGCATTCCCCATATCGTACTGCCTAGTATCCCAGTTATAGGTCAACTCAACGGTAGTTCCACCAGCTTCATAACCAACAAATACCAAGGTGTAACGGTATTCACTATTCTCACTGCGTTGCAGCTCTTGCATACCCAGAACGTTAGTATAAAACTCGATAGATTTATCTAAGTCGGTAACACGTAACATGGTGTGTAAAAATTTCATCATTTGCCCTTTTAAATGGCTTCGCGAAGCGTAAACCATCAAGCTGTTAAACGCCGCTTGATGGTCGCTAATTCTCAATGCAGAAAATTTACAGCAATCTGCAGCCAATATGAAATTATCAAACTTTATTATATTAATAACGCTGAGTTATAACCCTCAATGTAAACTATCAAACCTAAAGGCATTGCACGGGTATATAGACTCGCGCCAAGACTGGCATTGTCATTCAGCCGTGTTTTGTTGCTTTCTATCGAGTTTGCTAAACTCGCAGGCTTTATCCTAAGGGGGACTCTGCTTGAAACCTATAATCATCTCTGGTGGTCCAGGTGCGGGTAAAACCAGCATCATTGGTGAGCTTAAAAATCAAGGCTATCGGGTGTTTAACGAAAGCTCGCGCACCCTGATAGAGCAACAATCCGCGATTAAGGGGGGTGTATTACCATGGACTGACTTAGCGGCATTTGCGCACTTATGTATTGAGTTGATGCAGCAACAAAAAGAGCAGGCCTTAAGGGGCTCGATGCCGGCATTTTTGGACCGCGCTGCGCCAGACATATGCGCCTATCTTAAGCTTGGCAAACAAGCAATAGACCCCATCTTTGAAAACGCCTGTGCTGGCTATTTCCCGACAGTATTTTTGTGCCGCCCTAATAAAACCATCTACCAGCAAGATGAGATACGCCCGCATAGTTTTGCCGAAGCCAAGCAGATCCATCAATTGTTGATTGAGACTTATCAGCAGCATTCGTATCACATTGTTGATGTGCCATGGGGCAGCATTGAGCAAAGGGCTCAGTTTATTCTAGCGGCTCTGCCTTCCAACTAAGCGCCCAGCCATTGCAGACTGGGCTTAATACCATTAGGAAGTTTAAGATTATTAAACGGGCTCTGGCAAAGTGCCACTCTTGCTAGCAACCAACAGCATATAAACACTGGTAGTGACAAAAATGGCTGCCAAATACATCGGCAGCGCCTGACTGGACTGCGTGCCTAAACCGGCAAATAAAGGCCCAATAATCGAGCCTAAGCTATAACTAAGTAACATCAGCTCTGTAATCGCCACAATACTCGTTGCACTTGCCTTGTAACAAGCCTGACAGATAGCAATCGGATATAGTGCAAACGCCGCAGCTCCTAGTGCAAACAAACACAGCGATAAACCTAAGACACTCTTCACCAACACAATCCCTATGGCTGCTAACAACCCTAAGGCGCTAATCAGCGCTTGCAACAAGGTTTTGTTAAAGCGAGCCGACAAATAACTACAAATGGGCTGAACTAACATTCCCCCTAAGATCAAAATGGCCATTAAGCTACCAATATTGTTGCGCCATAGCGCATCACTATTTAAATAAGCGGGCATCAATCCGTATATAGGCCCCAAGAGATTAAGCCCGATACCAAACACCCCATCACCGCCGGTTTACTCAAAGTCGCAATGGTTTTCAACGACAGCGCTTGGTGTTGAGTATGCTGTGGCGCACTGTTTTGGCTTAACAGGGGAGCCACTATGGCCAAGCCCAATAAAGCAATAATGCATAAAAATGGCAAGCCACCACCGGTTCCCAAATATTCTATTAACAATTGTCCCAAGGCATTGCCCGCATATAAGGTAACCATATAAAAGCCCAAACGTGACGCGCGTTGTTTATCGCAATCAACAAACAATAACCACGACTCAACAACCACAAATATGCCTGCAGTGGCCGCGCCTGCAACGGCCCTAAGCACCAACCAACTCAGCGAATTTGGCAGCAATAGCATAAACACTACGCTGACTAAAAGGCTTAGCAAAAACACCACAAAAGCCACTCTATGACCTAGCGCCGATATTATGGCTTGTGCCTTAAAAGCCCCAAATAATAACCCCGTGTAATAAACACTGGCTAGCCAAGGGCCTAAATGAACAGGTAGTGAATAATGACCTAAGGCTAAAGGTAACAGGCTCATTAAGTAGCCGCTGGCAATGGCAAAAAACGCTAAGCCCATTAAGGGAGCAAATAGCTTGTTTGACGTGCTGTTTACAACTGTGTTTGGCATGATTCAGTTAGCAATAATAGGGCCATAAAACATGGCGGGGTTAAAAATCCGCGCGATAGTGGCAGCAATCTAGCCCTAGGTAAAACAAAGCGTATTTGTCGTGACGATTACGATAATTTGATCAACTTAAAAACAAGCAAAAACCAACCATAAACCATTAATTTAAAAAGACTTAATGAATAAACCCTTCACTTGAATAATTATTTTATTGTTTGACCAACGCCCGCTTATGTAGCAGATTTGACGTGTAGGAGAAACGTCAATTTTACGCTTAGCCTCCTGCTTTAAAGACCTGTAATATTTATAGACACATAGGTTAACGTGTATGAAATACTCTAAGTTCGATGACAGTGATGAATGGGATGATGAAGACAAAGTCCATCGTGTTAAACAACATAACAAAGAGAAGAATGCCGCTCGCACTCGCAGAAGAATTGACGAATACAACGAACGAAAAAAACTAGAAAATGACTTGTTCGATTACGTTAGCTAATCAAGCTGAAAAGCCAAAGACAAGCGCTAATCGATGATATGCAGGCTATTCGCCGTAACATTTTCAGCGAATCGACCATAAATATAACTAAAGCCTATTAAGGCTTTAGTTATTATTTGCCAACGGCCGGCCAACAACCGTTTACGTTTCTACCTTTAGTGGCCATTTTCAATCTACAGACAACACATCACCATCAAGCTGACAAACAACATCCTCGACGCTAGGCTTTCCATCCAGCGTACACTGAAGTGATTTGAAGCTAGCATGCAGTTTTTATGCATCACCCCAAAAGCCTACGAGCCCCTCAGCGTAATCGATAAAAGCTGCCTGCCGGATATGTTTAAAACAATCTAAGGTCTCGAATTTTCAGTTTCTCGTAAAGTCAGCACTTCAAAGCCATTCGCTGTCACCAAAACTGTATGTTCAGACTGAGCAGACAATTTTTTGTCTTTTGTAATGACAGTCCAGCCATCTTTTTTGGTTTTCACTTTAGCTTTGCCCTGGTTCACCATCGGTTCAATGGTAAAAATCATCCCCTCTGCGAGTTTTAGCCCGGTATTTGAAGAGCCATAATGCAGCACTTGTGGATCTTCATGCATTTCTCGGCCAATACCATGCCCACAATATTCTCTTACAATGCTGTAGCCATAACTCTCCGCACACTGTTGAATGGCATGGCCAATATCACCAAGCCTTGAGCCGGGTTTAACTTGCTTAATGCCCGCCCACATTGCTTGGTAGGTGACGTCTACTAATTTTTTAGCGTCAAGGGAGGCCTCCGGCATCACATACATTTTGCTAGAGTCTGTTATAAACCCATCCTTCTCTAAAGTAATATCTAAATTAATAATATCGCGACTTTTCAGCAATTGATTGGCGCTAGGCACACCATGACATACCACTTCATTAATAGAGGAATTTAAGACAAACTGATAACCGTATTGCCCCTTACTGGCAGGTCTGCTATTTAGGTCATTAATAATAAAGTCTTCAACTCTATTATTAATATCCATGGTTGATATTCCTGGCTTTACATAGGTATCCAACATACCGAATACTTGCGCCAATAACGTGCCTGAATGACGCATCAATTCAATGTCAGTGGCTGACTTTATCTTCACGGCTCTATTCATTGATAGTGGCTTCCACCACGGAAGCTTTAGCCAACGAAACATCGGCA
This sequence comes from Agarivorans sp. TSD2052, assembly GCF_023238625.1. Classification (NCBI taxonomy): domain Bacteria; kingdom Pseudomonadati; phylum Pseudomonadota; class Gammaproteobacteria; order Alteromonadales; family Alteromonadaceae; genus Agarivorans; species Agarivorans sediminis. The sequence continues at coordinate 934,056 of NZ_CP096670.1, read as the reverse complement.
GATTTCATCAGTTCAGCAACAATTTGGCTGAAAGAACGTTGCGGATGTAGCTCTGCCAGCATCCCCATTTTTATCCAGAATTCTGCTTGTGAATTGATAGAGCGAGACATTACAGAACTGGCTTTTCTTACTTCTTCATGTAGCTCTTCAGAAATTTTCACGATACCCATAGATATACAAACCATATATAAAACGTATACAAATGGTATTATCAGCTCGCTATCGAGTCAAGCACTAAGCAAGAGCCTTGCGGCTTATCTACCACTACTTGTCTTTGCCTAGCAGGGTATATGCCGTTAGTTACAATAGCCTCAGCCCTTTTCATTCCAAATACCCTCATAGCCAGTTATATTACCGTCATGATTAACACGCTTAAGGAATACCAATGAGTAATAATTCAGCCAATAAGCAATCCAACCAGCAAGATACTTTAATGCTTTATCATTTTGTCGGCTGCCCTTTTTGCAGTATTGCTACGGCAGCGATCAATAGGCTTGGGCTAAATGTTGAATTAAGAGACACCATGAAAAACCCACAATATAGAGACGAACTGGTCAAGCAATTAGGCCGTGGCACCGTACCGGTATTGCGTATCATCGCCCAAGATGGAAGCGAAACCTGGATGCCAGAATCAAGAGACATTGAAAGGTACCTAGAGCAAACCTATGGCTGAGGGGTCGATAGAGCAATAAAAGCAACATGGTTAGCCAAGAAACAACCATTAGAAGAAGGCCTCGTTGAACCTCAACCCCCTGTCAGTAAATGTAGCCTTCACGATGTCATCAACGCCGCCGATGCACTGACTAGCAAAGAGAAAGAGCACCGACTTTACCAGCATACACTAGCGCAATATCAGCAACTTGCATCGGTGATAAAAAAGCTATAAAAGAGTAACGATATCGAGTGTGACAGTTGTGGTATTTAAATACTAGAACGCTTAGCGCTGGTCCCTACCGCACAACTCTGCGTTAGTTGCCAAAATGACATTGAAACAAAAAGATAACTGCAGTTCTTGTCTTCCCCCTTAGATTGACCAGTTACCATTACAAGGAGGGTATTCGACTTCGGTCTCTTTCCCTCGCTCGTAATTTCTAGTACGTCGAACCATTAATTATATGGTTTAGTCTCTCCTAGCGACGCCAAATCATCTGCAAATGCTATCGCTTTGTGCCCTCACAGAACCGTTGCCTTATTATCATTACAGAATATTGGGTATTCATTATGTTGCTGTTTTTACGTAAGCCTTGATCCCTAGATCATTCCACCTCCTAATTTAGCTCTAACACAGTGAATATTTCCACAGACCCACGACAACCATAAAACAAAGCTTGAGTTATTTAGAGGCTGGAAAACAACAGAGCCTTCAAACTCAATTTATTTTTAATAAAATCAACATAGAGCAATAAATCAAGATAAAACATGCATTTATTAAAATACACATTCAACGTACAATCTTTTTTGACGCTCAAAATACTCGATTAATCATGGAATAAGATAATGCCGTTATTGGATGACGTAGCTAAATTAAAAGCTGAGCTAGCCTTAATCAAATCACAACAAGGCACTTATCAAAGTCACTTAGACAATCAACTCGCGTCTTTTAGCCGCCAACTTGATCACCTTGCTCAGCAAATTCAATCTCAGCCTGACAGTGAGCAGCAATCGTTAGCAACAACAGTCGCCTCAGCTGAAAATGCGTCATCCAACAGCGAGCCGTCAATTGGTCATGTGGCTAAATCGACCGAACCAGTCCAACAACAAACGAGTCATTCCCCCAACGGACAATTTGAGAATACGGACCCTTCACCGCACCCTTTACAAGCTTTGCCTGCGAATCAGCAAACCAGCAAGCCCAGTGCACTAAATTCGCTGATGGCTCAACTTGGTGATTCTATAGCTGAGCTTAGCGCTATGGTATTTGGCCCTATCTCAGGATTAACACAGCAAGCCAAAGGCTTTTATCAACATTACCGTAGCAAAAGCTTAGGTGCCGTATTTTTAATGACTGTTGCTGGCATTATTGCCCTAACTCTGGGTTTTGGTTATTTACTGCAGTTCTCGATTAACAATTGGTTTTCAGCGCTAGGTAAAGCTTTGCTCGGATTAGGCGCCGCCAATACGATTATCGCGGGGGGCGTATTCATCAACAATAGACGCCCAGGCATGGAAGATTTTGGCTCTGGCTTGGTAGGCCTTGGCTTAATTCTCAACTATTTATGTTTATACTTCCTTGGCCCCTATTTTAATATTTTGCCAGCAAGCATCAGCTTTGCTTTGTTATTGGCCAACACTATTTTTGGTTATCAGTTATCGCTAAAACTTGATACTAAAGTTGTTGCTGTAGTGGCGCTATTAGGTGGCTCGCTAGCACCATTAATGCTGCTAGACGACAGCCATAATGCGTTTTTGTATTTGCCTTATTTGCTCATAGTAGGCCTATGCTCCTTAGTACAAAGCCATAAATTAGCTTGGCCAGTATTGATAGAAGTAACCGCCATACTGCACATTGCCTGCGTAGGAATAGTGAGTCAGTTCATCCCCTTGCCTTTTGGTAGCCTTAACTGGCAAAGCATAGTTGCGCTCATTACCATTATTGGCATGTTCTACCTCTATAGTATTGCCAGCTTATTATTGTTACTTAAGTCGTCACTCACACCTCGCTTGTTAGCCGTGCCGATTAGCCTATTAGCTTTCACTCTTTACACCTTAAGTGAGTTCAGTATTTATGCTGGCGAGCTATTTGTCGTCAATGCTTTAATCTGTATTGGCCTGTATAAATTAATAAAAAGAGATAAACAGATTTCAGCGCTGGCACTGGCTTTTGCTGGCAGCTTTGCTGGGTTTGGCGGGTTGTATTTGCTCACCCCTGACTTACTTGGCTTAGTATTACTGTTAGAGGGACTGTTGCTATTATGGGTCGGCTGTAAGGAGCAATTCAGCGCGATTCGAGCAGAAGCGTATGTGCTGCTTGCAGTAGGTATAATTAGTAGCTTAGTGCATACCGTTAACACCCTAACATCACATCAATATACCGCTTTGTCGACGTGGCAAGATCAGGCCACTCTTTGTTTATTACTAATGCTAAGCTGTGCAATAAGCTATCTCGCCAAGAAGCTATTAAGCCAATATAAGCGTTATCTAATCGCTGCTGAAAGACACTGCGTATATATCGTACATGAGTTACTCAGCGTACTTTACTCGGCCACCTTATTATTAGTGGCATATTTTATTAGCAACCAATACTTCTTGCTCATCTTGCCTCTTATCGGTCTATTGCTGCTGCACCTTAGCGCACAAAATTCGCTCCGTATTTCTGAAGTCTTGGCTTGGCTGTTGCAACTCCCGCTGCTGGGCTTAGTGATATTTGGTGTAATAGATGCAGCTAGCACTAGCTTTTCAGACCAAGCACTTAATGCCAAGCTGGCTAGAGTAGAACTGTTTATTTCCTTGCTTCTGGTTTACTACTGGTACAAAAAACACTATGCCAGCTCGCCGCTCATAAAGCTTGCCTATGTTTATCAAATCATTTGCTATGCAGCATTACCCCTGCTATTCCTACCAAAAGTTATGCGCAGCTTCCCAGATTATTTGGCCATCGCCTTATGGCTTAGCACTTCTATAAGTTTAATATTGGCTTACTTTATAAATAACAAAAACCTACGCTACGAAGCGCAGTTATTAAGCATATTGGCCATATTGGTTACGGCAGTAATGTGTTTAGGGAAACAATGGCAAGGGTTGGTGGCGTTAGCGCTAGGCATAGTTTTAATTGGCTTTATTATGCTGCGCTACACGCAACTATCCACTAAATGGCAGCAAGTGGTTAAATTACAATGGCATTTAAGTCCCTATTATTTTGCATTGGTATTGATTGTGGCTAGCCAAACTATTAGTAACTTATTGCTACCTAATTGGAGCCTTAGTGCAGTCTTGATTTGTGGCTATTTTTACTTAATTACTGAGCGTTCCAACCGACTAGGAAAAGCATTATCTAAGGCTTTAAAACCTAGCTATACTGTGGCCTACTTAGCGATGTTCGTCGCAGCATTAATCCCCTTTATTATCCACCTAGCTGCGCAACTCAACCCAAGCTTACATGCCAACAAACTATTGCTAAGCATTGCCGAACTCACCCTGTTGGCCTTACTCGCTCGTTATTTGTTAGCCCCTCGTTTAGGTATTAATACTCATGAAAGAATGCTTCCGCGCAAGGGTTTGAAATGGGCTTGGCACCTACTACTCTCTGCTAGCTACTTACTATGCAGCTACCAACTAGATCCCAGTATTTCAGCACCGCTCACAGCCATATTATTGATCAGCCATGCAAGTGTATTAATGTTTATTAGCTTGCGTCCACAGCAGGCAGATATGGTGCGCTTGGCGGCTATTATCTTTGCTACAGCATGCGTAAAGGTGATGTTTGTTGATATAGCGGCCTTTGAATTAATACAAAAAATTGTAGCGTTTATGGTAATAGGTATCATTTTATTAAGCGTTTCTTACTTCTACCAAAAAGCCAAGAATAGGATTAATTCTGCTGAGTCGGCACTGGCTCAATAAACGGTGTCGTCGTTCAGTGATGAAAGAACAGGGTGTTTCGCCTTCCCTAGATGTCAATGTAGCAAATACAGAAAAGGCGGTGCATTGCTGCTCCGCCTTTGTCGCGCTTAAACCACCAAGCGCGTTTTTCGCTACACATCTATCATGCAGATGCGGGTACTTCTTCCAAGGCTGGCGCCTCTTCGGTTTGCTCGGTCACGGTTAACGCGTCTTGAATAACGCTTGATTGCCCCGTGAGTAAATCTTCCAAGCTACCATTGTGTTTATCGACTAAACCCACTTCTCTTAGCATGGCATCTACCAAAGGTGCATTAGCACGGTAACCTAAGGCTGCTTGAGTCACTTGCTCTGCCAACCCTTGATTGCCGCCCGATTCACCATTTTGCGCACCGCCACTTGCAGCGCCATAACCTTGCAAGATTTTGATACCTTCAATGTTTTCTAAAGGCTTAACTGCGTTAGCCACGAGCTCTGGCAGTATTTTTAGAATCGCTAAGGATTTTTGTAGCTCTATCTGTTCGTCACGCAGGGTGTTTTCTGCGTCATACATCGCTTGTTTACCCGCCGCTTCTACTGCATACACCTTCTCATCGGCTTCGGCGCGCAGTTTTTTGGCGTCAGCTTCAGCCTTCGCTTCAATCAAAATGGCGGTCGATTTATCTTGTGCTACTTTCTTCTCGGCTTCAGCTTGTACAGTAATGCCTACTGCATCACGCTCCGCTTCTTTAAGCGCGTCAATCACTTCAATTTCTTTACGACGATTAGCTTCGGCGACTTGGCGTGCTGTTGTTACCGCTTCACTCTTCTGTACCATCAGTTTTTCAGCTTCGGCGGCGTTTGCTTGAGCGGCAGATTCTTCTTCAGATTTCTTAGCAATAGCAATTTGCTTGTCTTGCTCTGCCACTTCTAAGTCACGTTGGCGCTGAATGCTGGCTTGCTCTAAGGTTTTACTTTTTTCAATTTCGCGGGTTTCAATATCTCGTGATTTTTCAATCTCGGCCGCTTCTAGTGCGCGCTCTTTGGCAATTTCTGCTTCGCGCTCTTCCTGTTGTTTCTGTTCGCGGTTTTTAGCAATTTCGGCTTTTTGCTCAGCACGTTTAAACGCCAGTACTTGCTCTTGGGTTAGCTTGGCTTCTTCTTCTTGTTTGTTTACTTCCAGCGATTGTTTTTCAGCTTCTAGATTACGCTGCTCAATCTTAATCCGGTTTTCTTGCTGAATATCGTTGGTTTCTTTGCGTTTTTCTTCAATGATTTTAGTTAACCTAGCGCGACCTTCGGCGTCAAAGGCGTTGTTTTCATTAAAAAACTGCAAGTCTGTTTGGTCAAAACCGGTTAAAGAAACTGATTCAAGCTCCAAGCCGTTTTTCTCTAAATCGTTCATCACGTTTTGCTGCACTTTTTGTACAAAGTCAGAACGCTGCTCGTGCATTTCAGTCATCGACATTTCTGCCGCTACCGAGCGCAACACATCAACAAACTTAGACTCCATCAGCTTTTTCAACTCTTCCACGCGCATGGTACGCGTACCCAAAGTTTGCGCCGCCATAGAGATCCCTTCGCTATTAGGGGCCACTCTTAAGTAAAAGTCGGCCTTAACATCAACCCGCATTCTATCTTTGGTAATTAAGGCATCTTTCTGGGTTTTCTCTACTTCGATGCGCAGCGTATTCATGTTCACAGGAATAGTTTCATGCACCACTGGCAGCACGATAGCACCCCCATCTTTAACCACTTTTTCGCCACCTAAACCGGTACGAACAAACGCCGTTTCTTTAGTGGCGCGGGTGTACAACTTAGCCAAAATCAAACCAATAGTGAAAAAGGCAATCAGCCCTACACCAACCCAAATTAAATAAAACATGATGTTATTACTACTTCCTAAAAAATCCACAATCTATCCTTTATGATCGTTTAATAATTCGCTGAGTTTGCTAGCGGTCCAGTACTTACGGTGCCGCTCTAGCAGTACAATTTCAGTTCCCATTGGGAAGCTGTCATTGCTAGCGAGTGGCTGCACCATTAAATAGTGTTTTTGGCCATGTTGGTCGGTGCACACGGCTTCGGCGGGGCTACCAACTGTTGCGGTGCCCACCGTGACTCTGGCTTGTAAGCCCTTAAAGCCATGCTTAGAAACAGCGCTAGATTGGCTCTTAGGGAAAACCTTAGCGATAGCTCGACCTAAAAAGCGCGCGTTAAGCAGGGCAAATACCACAGCCCCAAGGTGAGTCACAGAAGAAGGGAGTAACCACTCTCCATTAGACAGACTGACATAATTGAGGGTGAGTCCAGCAAGGCCAAAGCTGCTTAAAAATAGAATGATCCACACCAATAAGGGTAATTGATGCAAGTATAACCAGCCTAAAACCCCCGATAGAGTCCCTCCGCTAACATCGGCGTCTACATCCACATCGATATCAATGGGAAGAATATCATCCAGAGTATTTAACAAGCTTAAACCCACTAACGAGCCCAATATCTCGACTAAAGCTAGCCCTAGTACAAAAACCAAAGCCAAGGTAAAGCTGCTATTTATATCTGCCAGTAAAAATTGGTACATTCAGCATCCTTTCTGCCGTAAAACAGCCTGAAGGCATGCCAAGCCAGTGCTTGATATGGCCTACAAGCTCACAAATATCCGTTACTTATTTATGCTTATATCTAATGCTCTGTGTTCCACAATGCCTTCGAACGATAGGCATAGCGAAATGGTGGAACCAACGTAAGCGGACAAAGCAATAAAATAAGCACCGACCCCAGCAGTTTGAGCGAGAAACCGCCATCGCCAGCCAAATAAGACACTTGGCCAATCAGCGCAAAAAACAAAATGAACGCCAGCAATATTGCCTGCAGCCAAAACAACACCTTCCACAGCACCAAATTCGCCACGACTTTTTGGTAGGCATAGCCGTAATAAGGGACCAGTAGTACCCCGGTAATTAGCGTGGACACCGCAATGGCAATAATCGGTTTGCCTTCATACAAACCTAACATCACGTTGGCGATTGTTGCTACAACCCCAAGCCAAAAGAAGACCTTCCATTTAAGCAAAGCGCTTACCTCTAAACCACATTTAAGCTGCGGCTATTCTACACCTTAATAGCCGTGTGTTATGACTGTTAATGCGACGTGACAGCGCCTGTCACTGTGTCGAAGAGTGCCAATACAGCCCGATTACAAGGTCAATACATTAGCATTAATTATCATCAAAAACAGCCCATTAGCAGGAAAGCTGATAATTGCATCAAAAAAATAACGATGGCGATAAGCGATACAACAAAAGAACAAACAACGACGGACTGAAATGGCTAGATAGAGCGTTAGAATAATGCGTTAAGATTATTTACATAATCATCAATTAATGTAGAGTATTGGTAATTCATGTCTAAATAAGCGCCACATTAATATAGGTTAGCCGATGTCTTTACCAAGCAAATGAGTGAAATCACATTAGCATCCAAAATTGCCGTTCTTTTGTTTATATCCGGGAGCTTGGGTATTTTTGTTTGGATTGGAGTCGTTCTTTACTTAAAGAAAAAGTGGTTACTCTTTTTAGCAGATGTACTTGATGATGGAGTTAGATTTTACTCGTTAAACTTTTTCTTTTCTGGACAAGGGGTTCTACAATACGCCACTGTTTTCTTAAGCTCTTTTCACGCCAAACGCTACCGAATGTTAGAAAAAAGAAAAAAGGTACCCCAAGATATTCAAAAAGCTTTTATATATGCTTTTTGCTGGTTCATGCTGAGCGTAGCTTTAATGGTAGCGAGTTACGTAATAATGAATGTGCATGATATATCGAGCTAATTCGTATTTAAGTAACCAACAATCTAAAGGTTCGCCTGATATACAGCTAATTCTACTATTGCCACTGGCTATAGGCAGTCACCACCATCACTTTTAGCAACATCAACGCTGATAATTTGGATAGAGCCTGAATCGGCGAGTCGTGGATCCTGCAATCACGGTGTTTCAATCCATCAGGGTTTTACTTTACATATTCGGTTTGGCTATTTGGTACTTAAGCTGAGTAAAGCCGCTTACTTTAGCGTTTTTGTTTTTTAGCCTATCTCTGACTAAAAAATCACCTTTTCATATAAAGTACAGTTAGAATAAGGCCTTACGCTATATCTTAAGTTGCATGGACGCTTAGGTTTAACGATGAAAGGAACTTCATGAGTATATTTACCCGTCTGCTTCGCTCGGCATTACTGTTAGTGTTATTTACCGCCTCATCTGCAGCGTTGGCGGTTGATTATGTGGGCACTGAAACCTGTATACGTTGTCACCAAGATGCTTATGAAGCATGGCAAGGCTCGCATCATCAATTGGCAATGCAACATGCCAGTGAAGACGCTATATTAGGTGACTTTAACAATGCTCAGTTCACTTTTAATGACAAGATCAATCGCTTTTACACTAAGGGCGAGCAGTTCTGGGTAAATATTGAAGGGCCTGATGGCCAGTTCCACGACTATCAAATCAAATACACTTTTGGAGTCACCCCACTTCAGCAATACATGGTTGAGTTTGATGATGGTCGGGTGCAACTGATCCCGTTTACTTGGGATGCCAGACCAAAGCAAGAGGGCGGCCAGCGTTGGTACCACCTTTACCCAGAGATGGCGAAAACCGATGAATTTTATTGGACAAATACCGGACAAAATTGGAACTTCATGTGTGCCGATTGTCACTCCACCGATCTAAAAAAGAACTACAACGCCGAGACCAATCAATACAACACCACTTGGGCTGAAATCAGCGTGGGTTGTGAGGCCTGCCATGGCCCAGCGAGTGAACATCTAGCATTGGCAAACCTTAAGCAAGACGGTGGCGAATGGAATAACAAACACTTTGGCTTTGACCGTGATTTATCAAAAGCGGTAAAAGAATGGGTTTATCAACAAGACAATAGCACCCTACAGCCCAAAGCGATTGAACACACCCAGCAAGTACCAGTGTGTGCGCAATGTCATAGCCGTAGAATTCAGCTTTCTGAAAAAAATGACCATGTTAACGGAGCGTTTCAAGATCGCTATTTATTAAGCATGATCACCCCACAGTTATATCACCATGACGGGCAAATCTATGATGAAGACTATGTCTATGGCTCTTACTTGCAAACCAAAATGGCTGAAAAAGGCGTAAGCTGTACTAATTGTCATGATCCACATAGCGCACAGTTAAAAGTACCAGAGCAAGCAGTATGCGCGCAGTGCCATGTAGCAGCAGAGTACTTGCCCGACAATCACACCTTTCATCAAGCCGATAGCGAAGCGTCTAAATGCACAACTTGCCACATGCCAGAAACCACCTATATGCAGGTTGACCCTAGGCGAGACCATAGCTGGCAGATCCCAAGACCAGATTTGAGCAAGCATATCAATACCCCCAACGTCTGCACCCGTTGTCATACCGATCAAAGCAATCAATGGGCAGAAGACGCACTGATAAAATGGTTCCCTGATTCACGCTATCGAAACCCTCAGCATTTCAGTATTGCCTTTTATGCGAGCAGTGTTAATCACCCTAGCGCTGGGCAGATGTTGTCATACATCGCTCAAGACCAAGCCCAAAGTAATATTATTCGTGCTTCCGCGATACAACGATTGGCCAATCATCCCAATAAAGATGCTATAAACGTATTAGCCAGTGCGGTTAAAGATAACAATGACATGATTCGCTTAGGCGCGGTAAAAGGTAGCAGCGCTTATCCTTTAGCCGACCGCTGGAAGTTAATTTCCCCGCTACTTAATGACCCGGTTTATGCAGTGCGTACTGAAGCAGCGGGTGCATTAGTCGCATACTGGAAAGCGCTAAGCGCACAGCAGCGTAGTGCTTTAGCATCAGCCCTCGCTGAGTATATTGAGATCCAAACATTTAGCAGTGACCGCGGCGCGAGCCGTACCAATTTGGGCAATATCCACCGTGCTCAAGGTCACTATCAGCTTGCTATTGAGGCTTATCAACAGGCAATTAAGGTTGAACCCAATTTTGCTAATAGCTACATCAACCTCGCTGATTTATACCGTGCTCAAAAAAATGAACCATTAGCGTTTAACACCCTAATGCAAGGGATTAAGGCGCAACCAAAAGCGGCAATATTAAGCTATTCAGCGGGGTTGTCTTTATTGAGGCAAAATCAGCCAAAGCAGGCGTTAGATTTATTCAAAAAAGCCTCTACCGTAGAACCCAATAACCCTCAATACTGGCTAGTTTATGGTTTGTCATTAGAGAAATTTGATTTACTTAAAGCAGATGAGGCTCTTCAGCAAGCCTTCGATATCAGCGGTAACCCAGACCATTTATATGCACGCTGTGAAATCTTAGTGAAGTATAAATCAGCCGGCGCCCCGGCCTGTATTGAAGCACTCAAACCCTACGCCCCAGACACGCTTATTCAGCAGTTAAATAGCCGCTTAAAGTAAGCGTATTTCGCAATCGTGATACAAGGTTTATCCATAAAAAAGCCCACTACTGTGGGCTTTTGTCACAAAGGTATAGGTTAACTAGTTACCCACTCCGCCATTATTTACGGCTTGTGATTCAGGGGTTACCGGAGGCCATTCTTCAAATGATGCAAGATGCTGAGCAACCGCCGCTTGCGCAGGACCAAAGGCCCACATTTTTTCGCCCATCCATTTTAAGTACATGCCTGATTCTTCGGCCGCTCGCTCATAAGGATCGCGACGCAAGTTAAATAGTAATGGTGCGTTTAGCTCTTCTTTAGGGCCACTCCAACCTTCGTTTTGTACCACAAAGTGGGCTTTCCAATCACCAACACGCACAGCTTGTAAGTTATCGCGCTCGTAATAGTAAATAACCTCACGCTTAGACTCGCCATCATTGGTTAACATCTCAACTTGGTTGTAACCATCAAGGTGCGCTTTAAAGCCATCGTAACCTGTTAGCATTTTCTCTTTTAAGTCTGCTGGGCCACCCGCGGCAGCCACTAAAGTGGGTAACCAATCCATGCCATCAAACATGCCATTATTTACCGCCCCTGCAGGGATTTTACCAGGCCAACTAATCAGCAATGGTGCTCTCACTCCTCCTTCCCAAGTTGTGCCTTTCTCGCCTTTAAATGGGGTCATGCCGCCATCGGGCCAAGTCATTATTTCAGGGCCGTTATCTGCCGTGAAAATAATAATGGTGTTATCTGCAATGCCTAGCTCTTCCATTTTGGCTAGCATTTCTCCTACATGGTCATCGAGATCCTTCATCACCACCTCTTGAAGGCCCCAGCCGTTTTCACCTAACATCGCTTCATATTTAGGGGATAAATGGGTCCAAACGTGGCCACGAGACGGGCAATACCAAGTGAAGAAAGGTTTATCGGCTTTTACCGCTCGCTCAATGAAATCAATGGTGTGTTTATTCACTTCATCATCGAGTGTACGCATCCGTTCTTTATGCAGCGGGCCATCATCAACAATGGTTTGCTTACCATTACCGTCTGATTTTGCGTGGATCACATTACGGGGAGCAAACTTTTGAAAGTCAGGGTCTTTTGGCCAATCTGGATCTTCGGTGTATTCCATGGCATTTAGGTGGTAAAGCCATCCCCAATATTCATCAAAACCATGCATAGTAGGTAAGAACTCATCTCTATCGCCAAGGTGATTTTTACCAAACTGGCCGGTCATATAACCCATAGATTTAAGCACTTCAGGCAATGTAGGCGTATCGCCACTTAAGCCAACTGGGCCACCCGGTAAACCCACTGAATGCATTCCCGTTCGCACCGGTAATTGACCGGTTAAAAACGCCGAACGCCCCGCCGTACAAGAGGGTTGTGCGTAATAGTCGGTGAGTAACATGCCTTTTTCAGCAATGCTATCAATGTTAGGCGTATGACTGCTCATCACACCATTGTGATAAGCACTTAGATTAGAGATACCAATGTCATCAGTGAAAATAACAAAAATATTGGGTTGCTCTTGCGCTGAGTGCGCAGTGAAAGGCAGTACGGCTAATACCCCTAAAATCAGGGAGCGAAACATCCTATTCATTCTTTCTCCTTAACTGATTACTCAGCTTTTTTAATGATTGTTCATCCAACAAGGCCGAACTCAAGTAATACCAGAGCGCTAATGCTTAGATACATAACAAGCTTAGAAAGCGGTAAAGCCGTAAGACAAGCGAGGCAGTATTAGCCCCACCCAAGCGGTCTCTTTAAGTGCTGCATTGCGCAAATAACTATGGCTGGTATCAATAAAGCGTAGATCAAATCTTGCGTGACACAAGCTATCCTCGGTATTGACCAACAAAAATATAACAATCAGAACAAGTGCTTATGTCAGTTTATAGAAGAAGGATTTAGCCTGAGAAATACTGTAGCCAATGGGTTGGGGTTACGTGCTCTCCGAGCGATAGCGATGGTTATGCTGAAGTGTCTGCCGAGGTTTCTCACCAAACAAGCGCATATAATCCTGACTGAATTGGCTAAGATGAAAAAAACCATAATCAAATGCTATCTCTGAAATCGTTCTGGCGCTGTCACAATTTAGCAGCCTACGTCTCACTTGGTTAAGCCGAATAATTTTAATATATTGCTTAGGTGACATGCCAAGACACTCACTAAAAGTGTACTGCAAGGTGCGGCGACTAACATGCACTGCCGCGCATATCTCGCTTATAGTGACAGGGGTCTTTAAGCGCGAGTCGCTTAAATAGTGTTTAACCCGCTTCATAATACGTAGCCGCTGATGAGAACCAACATGTGAAGCGGATACCTGCTGAGCTTGGCTAAGTAGTTCTTGCACCGCATCCTGAAGGATTATCTCCTGGGTGATACTACTCCAGCGATTACCTTGCGGTTGCAATAGCAGCGACAAGTATTGCCGAAATACCATTTGCGCCCCCGCGCCACTTCCTTCTATGCAAAGGCCTCTAGGCGTTTGGCTTATCTGAGCTTCTTCATTTTGTTCTGCGAATTGAGTTAACAAGCTTTTAGGCAGCACAAGACCAAAGATAGAAAAGTTATCTGGCGTCAACAGTTCAAAATCTAAGCCACCAGGCATGCATAAAAATTGGTCATGACTGGTCCGCTGATGATTAATGCGACAGCTTTTATTATTTGCGCTAACCCCTAACCATAGCCCACCGTCTTCTACTCGACACTGTTGCCGCAACTCATGGCTAGTATCTTCTCGAAACACATGAATATGCGGCAAGCTAACTTCATTTATTACACCAAGAAACTGGCCTTGGCTGAGTTGGTCAAACTCTTGCTGCCAGTTGATCAGGTTTGCCGCCTGATGATTTGCATCATTCGAGTGAAGTGTGCACAACAATGATTCATTGTTCGTTACAGTGCGTTTCTCCATATTTTCTATCCTTGGCTCGCCCAATGTATCAAAACAGGGCAAGACTAACTTATCACATTGTTATATATACACTTTTCCTCATTGCCACTTTTCGATAATCGTTCGGAATAAACATTGCAGCCTGAGTAGCAAGGCCTTTTAGTCTTATAAGTGAGCAAAAAATGGTCCAAATAAACGTGTCACCATATTGAAATGTTATAAAGCCATCTCGTCGCAGTGAGTAAAACTCAATTAGCGAATCAGACGGCATAGCAGCAACCATTTTAGACGCGCCACTCAATGGCACAACGCTGTACCTAACATCAACTTGGTCAACACCCCTGTGTTTTAAAGGATTAGAACAACAGCGCTGATGAGCAAAGGCTTAAGCCGTTAAGCCCGTTTACAGCGCCAAATTAGCAAGCTTAGTTGCCATGCTTTTGCGATAAGGAAATCTAATGCCCGGTTTTATTGTTGCCTACGTCAATTACGTTGATAGATTTAATCGTCTTATAGGCCGCTTTATGATGTACGGAATCTTCCTGATAATAGGCGTACTGATGTGGTCGTCTATATCCAAAACCTTTTTCTTGCCATCTCTATGGACCCTCGAGTCTGCCCAATTCATGATGGTTGGCTACTACATCCTTGGTGGCGCCTATGCCATCCAGCTAAACGCGAATGTTCGAATGGACTTGTTCTACGGTGAATGGTCGATAAAAAAGCGCGCTTGGGTAGATGCCTTTACCGTCTTCTTTCTGATTTTTTATCTGTTTGTACTTCTCTATGGAGGCCTAGAAAGCACACTTTATTCGCTTGAATATGGTCAGCGTAGCCGTAGCGCTTGGCGGCCCTATTTATGGCCAATTAAGGCCGTAATGTGCACCGGATTTTTAATGATGATCCTGCAGGCGGTCTCACAGTTAATAAAAGATATCGCGATTATTCGGAGAGTAGAAATCAAATGAGTTATGGCATGATCGCAACAATGATGTTCTCGTTGATGATGTTGCTAATGGCAACGGGTCAACGAGTGTTTGCTGCAATAGGCGCGGTTGCTTCCATCGCCGCTATTTTTCTGTGGGGAACAGGGGGAATAGAGATCCCTTTCACCGCCACCTTAAAGCTGATGAATTGGTATCCCTTGCTTACCCTCCCCATGTTTATCTTTATGGGCTACATCCTTTCTGAATCCAAAATCGCCGATGATCTTTACAAAATGTTTCATGTTTGGATGGGGCCAATGCCCGGCGGGCTAGCCATCGGTACTATCGGCCTTATGGTACTTATCTCAGCCATGAACGGGCTGTCTGTTGCAGGTATGGCAATCGGTGCCACTATTGCCCTGCCAGAGTTACTAAAACGTAACTATGACAAAAGAATGGTCACCGGGGTGATTCAAGCAGGATCCTCACTGGGTATTCTGGTGCCTCCTTCGGTGGTGCTGGTTCTGTACGCCATGATTGCTCGCCAACCAGTAGGGCAACTCTGGCTAGCGGGTATTATTCCGGGCCTCATTATGGCGGCGCTATTTATCATTTACATCGCTATACGCTGTCGAATGAACCCCAGCCTAGGGCCAACTCTTAGCGCTGAAGAGCGCAATGTTCCTATGGCAGAGAAAATCCGCCTGCTTGGTGCAGGGGCACTGCCATTAGGTATATTTGCAGTAATGATGGTTCCTTTTGTTAACGGCTGGACCAGTCTAGTAGAAAGCTCCGCCATTGGTGCAATGGCTGCACTGTTAGCGGCTATTTTTAAAAAACGCATGACCAAACTCGTATTCGAGAAGTCGCTGCGTAACACCTTAGCGATATCTTGCATGTTTATGTGGATCATCCTTGCAGCGCTGGGCTTTGGTGCCGTATTTGATGGGCTAGGCGCGGTAAAATCAATAGAAAACCTATTTACCGAGCAGTTAGGGCTAAGCCCTTGGATGATTCTTATACTGATGCAACTGTCGTTTCTGATCATGGGATCCTTCCTTGACGATACGGCAATGTTGGTTATTGTGGCTCCCCTTTATGTGCCACTGGTCAATGCGCTTGGCTTTGACCTTATTTGGTACGGTGTGCTCTACACCATTACCTCTCAAATCGCTTACATGACGCCACCATTTGGCTACAACTTATTTCTGATGCGCGCCATGGCGCCGCCTGAAATCACTCTGCGCGATATCTACGGCTCCATCGGCCCCTTTGTCGCCATAATGATTGCCTCACTGATTCTAATTATGATCTTTCCTCAGCTGGCTTTGTGGCTGCCGGAATACGTATATGGAAAGTAGCGAGGCACCCTTTGCACACTAACACCGAAATGCAAATACACGGCGGGCAACTGGCCCACTGAGACAATATCCATTGGAGGGATAACCATGACTTCTAGACGTAAGTTTTTAACCGGTGCGGCCGCTTTAACCGCGGGTACTTTATTGGCTCCGGCCAAAACGTTTGCAGCAAACCCAAAAATTAAGTGGCGTATGCAAACCTACGCAGGCCCGGCTTTAGCCGAACATGTAATTAAGCCCGCTATTGAAGCATTTAACCGGATCGCTGGTGACGAAATGCAGATTGAGCTGTACTTTGCCGATCAATTAGTGCCAACCGGTGAGCTATTTCGCGCCATGCAAAAAGGAATTATCGATGCAGTTCAATCTGATGATGATTCAATGGCATCCCCTACCGAGGTAACCACCTTCGGGGGCTACTTCCCGTTTGGTAGCCGCTATTCTTTAGATGTGCCGGTGCTTTTCAACCAATACGGTTTGGGAGAAATTTGGGCAGAAGAGTACGCTAAAGTCGGGGTCAAACACATCTCTGCAGGTGCATGGGATCCCTGTCACTTTGCCACCAAAAAGCCCATCAATAGCCTTGAAGACCTAAAAGGCTTAAGAGTATTTACCTTTCCAACGGCTGGTCGCTTCCTCGCTAAATTTGGCGTAGTGCCGGTGTCTATTCCTTGGGAAGATGTAGAAGTAGCCCTTCAAACCGGCGAGTTAGATGGTATTGCTTGGTCAGGTATCACCGAAGACTATACTGTTGGCTGGTCAAAAGTGACCGATTATTTCCTTACTAACAATATTTCTGGTGCCTGGATTGGTTCTTTCTTTGCCAATATGGATCGTTATAACGCACTACCAGACCACCTTAAAGAGCTACTTAGCTTATGTTTAGACACCTCTCATTACTATCGCCAATGGTGGTATTGGGGCGGAGAAGCCAAGCTACGTGTTGAAGGCAGTGATATGAAATTAACCACCATTCCCGATGAAGAATGGGCAACGGTAGAAGCAGAAGCACACCAATTTTGGGAAGAAATAGCCAAAGAATCGCCCACTAAAGCCAAGGTTGTCGAAATATTTAAAAAGTACAACGCCGATATGGTGAAAGCGGGTAGACCTTACCGATACAACTAACAGTGACGAACAACAGCGACCGTGGTCGCTGTTGTTATCATAGGCATTAATCACTAAAGGGAACGCTATGGCCGCAACATATCGCTGGCAACAAGGAGACAAGGTATACCAGTTCCATTCACTGGCCGATTTAATGGCAAAAGCCACACCCGCTCGCTCTGGTGATGCATTAGCCGGTATATGTGCAGAAACAGCAGAGCAGAGAGTCATCGCACAAATGGCCCTAGCCGAAGTGCCCTTAAAAACCTTTCTCAATGAGGCGCTTGTTCCCTATGAATCTGATGAAATAACCCGCCTCATCCTCGACAGCCACAATATCAGCGCTTTTGCTCCCATCTCTCATATGACAGTAGGCGATCTGCGCAACTGGCTGCTTGGTAGTCAGGCAGATGGAGAAAGCTTAGCTAAATTACGCCTTGGGCTTACTCCCGAAATGGTTGCCGCGGTAAGCAAAATAATGCGTAATCAAGACCTCATTCTGGTGGCCCAAAAATGCAATGTGGTGAGCGCGTTCCGCAATACTATTGGTTTACAAGGAAGGCTCTCTACACGTTTACAACCCAATCACCCTACCGACTCTCTTAATGGCATTGCCGCATGCATTTTCGACGGCCTAATGTACGGTAACGGCGATGCTGTAATAGGGATAAATCCCGCTACCGATAATGTAGCGCAAACTATCAAGCTGCTATCACTCATGGATGAGGTGATCCAGCGCTATCAAATTCCCACTCAATCTTGCGTGCTTACTCATGTCACCAATACCATAGAGGCCATAGAGAAAGGCGCTCCGGTTGATTTAGTCTTTCAGTCTATTGGCGGAACTCAAGGCACCAATGACACCTTTGGGGTAAACCTTAACCTATTAAAAGAAGCGCAAGAGGCAGCACTGTCACTAAACCGAGGAACCGTTGGCAACAACGTCATGTATTTTGAAACAGGGCAAGGCACCGCGCTTTCGGCCGATGCCTATTTCGGCGTTGATCAGCAAACCTGCGAAGCAAGGGCTTATGCGGTTGCCCGCCACTTCGATCCCTTACTGGTTAACACCGTGGTGGGATTTATCGGTCCTGAATACCTGTTTGATGGTAAACAAATTATTCGCGCCGGGTTAGAAGACCACTTCTGCGGTAAGCTATTGGGGCTGCCAATGGGCTGTGATATTTGCTATACCAATCACGCCTATGCCGATCAAAATGATATGGACAACCTGCTAACCTTGTTGGGTGTGGCAGGCTGCACGTTTATTATGGGGATCCCCGGCTCAGACGACATAATGCTTAACTATCAAACCACCTCATTTCACGATGCGCTATATGCACGTAAAGCGCTAGGCCTGAAACCGGCACCTGAGTTTGAATCCTGGTTGACGCAGATGGAAATATTTAGTGATGTTGAGCAGGTCCAGCTCAATCAAAATCTCGCTTCGCCCTTCAGGTCCTCACTCTCCCGATTAGAAGATGAAAGCGTATGAGTAAACCTTCAAATAAACCAAGCATCAAGGCTGAGCCACTGGTGACAGCAACGCCCTGGCAATCGCTAAAACAGTTTACCTCCGCCCGCATCGCTCTGGGCCGAGCGGGCAATAGTATTCCCAGCAATGAGTTACTGGCTTTTCAGCTCGATCACGCCCGCGCGATAGATGCGGTGCACAAAGCGCTAGATGTAGAAACCTTATGCAAGCAACTCGCCTGTTCACCTGTATTGCTTAGCGTTACGCAAGAGCCACCCATGGTGCTCGCGAGTAAAGCCACTGACAGGATGACTTATCTGCAAAGGCCAGACCTAGGGCGGCAGCTCAATCAGAACTCATGGCAAACACTCATCGAGCGGCGCGCAACAAATAACACAGAGTATGACCTCGCTATCGTAGTGGCCGATGGGCTTTCTTCCATCGCGATTCAACGGCACGCTCTGTCCGTCATAGAAAGGCTCGTGTCCACCTTAGCGCTCGATAAAAAACATCGTTGGTCACTTGCCCCGGTAACCATTGTCACTCAAGGTAGAGTCGCGGTGGGCGATGATGTAGGTGAGTGTTTGAAGGCAAAAATAACCATGATACTCATTGGAGAACGGCCGGGGCTAAGTTCGCCTGACAGCATGGGGATCTACATCAGCTGGGCTCCCAAACGCGGTATTAAAGATGCTAGCCGAAACTGTATCTCTAATATTCGGCCTGAAGGCCTAAACTATAATGAAGCAAGCCGCAAAGCCTTTTACCTGCTAAGTGAATCTATCAGGCTACGGCTCTCTGGTATTGGCCTAAAAGACCGCTCAACTAACCTTGAAGACAGTGAGGTAATAGAGGCACCTGCAAGCTCTAACTTTCTTCTATCCTAGTTAAGCTTGGGGCATCAACCTTGGCTTACAAGAAAGCGAGAAAGGGAAAAGCATACCGACTACATTTAGAGGCTCTCCCCTTTTATATTTTTAAGGTGAGTCTTCAATACAGAACACTCTCGCGTGTTGATTGCGTAACCTTTTGTCAAAGACAAACAGGTCGGCCTCATAGTTGTCACCTGACAGCGCTGGGTCTAATCGTACTCCAATAGCGCAATGCTTAGGCATAGGGAACGTGGTTTGTAGTTGGTCAACAATCTGATTATATCGACTAATTGAAAATGTCATTGATGTACTCAGCGCCAATATAACAACCACCGGGGTGTTAATCTCACAGTGGGACAAAACACTATCAATACTGCGCTTATTAAACCTGTGATATTGAGCTCTGCTTCCATCAATACTGCCAATGTTAAAATCTTCTATGTCAAGGTTGATCAGCGATGGCTTGGTGAGAATGTCATAGACCGCTGTCGACATAGTGGCATTACCGGGTAATACCAACACCCTTTTTCCATACTCACCCGCTAAAGCCTCTAAATCCGCTAACGCCCACTCCTTGTAACTATCATCCATACAAAAAAGCAGATTTTGCTGACCTCGCATTGCCACCAACATATCAGAATAAGTAGTGATGATAGTATTCGTAGTCGCCAATGTTTCTTTTATTCTCAACATAGACAGCCCTCTTGGTTGCAGTGATCTTTGGTGTAAATCATCGCTCAAAAGTAGCCCCTATTTCTTTGCTCCCAGCGATGATAATAATCGCTGTACAGCTCGTCCCTACCTCCTGTTTCTGTAATCCAGTCCTCGTACTCTGGCGAATCTTCAAAACCGTTACCCGAAAAACCCTGCAGTGGGTTAACGTTTGTCTTTAGTGATTGGGTCATCGTTTGGCTTACGGTTTTAAGCGGATTTTGGGTCAATAAACCAATCGCATCTTCGGCATCGTTTTTTAGTTCAGACAAAGCAAATGATGGACCAAGGCAAATAGTGTCTGAAATAACTTTTAGAATTCCCATAATCTTTCTCCATGGTTATCGCTTGTGATTAGTCAGCCTCTAGGCAAAGACCCCTTAGCGATATTTGTTGTGACCCCAAATGGTCACAGCGGTATTAGCTAAATGAACTAGCCTACTGGTAGTCGAGGAAGCATCACTTTGTTGCTCCCCCATTTATGAGCATTTATCGCTTTTTTAAAACCTGCAATGACCTCCCTGCATTCGTCGCTAATTCATCAATAACTTGGTCTTTCTGCGCTAACAGTTCTCGCATTAGCTCTAGCTCATTTTCAACAGAATTTTGCTTTGCTTCGGTATCTTCAACACCATCGTCATAGCCCTCTCCGTAGCCATCCATCCAAGCCAAACGATAGGTTTCTTCAAGAACACTGGCTTGTTGGTCTTGTAGGTTTCGCTCTTTACTATTAAAGCCCATGTTTATTCCTCATCTGTTCACGCATTTGCTGTCTTAATCCATCATCAATTGTTGTCCTCAAATGTTGAGGTAACGACATCGCTTTCCCTGCTGGCTTACTGTTATCGCTTGTTTCAGCCCCCCCCTCTCGGTGCATATTCGTGTCGCGCTTATGGTTCGCAAACTCATAAACGTTATTGCCTTTAGTCATTGGTAAATCTCCTTATCTCATTGTTTATGCTGGCATCCTCTTGAGACAACTGAGGACACCGATCCATCATGTTTAATGCTCTTGCTGCGGCTAAGCGCTTCACTCCTAACGGCCCGCTATTGATAAGCTCACTCGGCATCATGCAGTGTTAATCAAGTACCTTTGCTTTGCTTACTATTCATATCCACAGCACTTATTGAAAAATTCATAAATCGACGCCTTAATCATTGTCTTATTCAAAATAACCAAGGACACAAATAAAAGTCAATAGCAAAAATTAAATCAAACCATACACACATAAAAACACAAAAAAACACACCAAAACACCAGCAAGGCAAACATAACACTATGTGGAAATTTATAAATCGCAATAAAAACACACAAACGTAAAATTGGCATCTTTTTATTGCATTAATAGATAAAGTAGCAACACTCAACGGGAAGTTGGTGTTTTATCTAGGTCAAATGTTATGATTGAAGAAGCCAAATTACTTTATTGTGTGGGTTCATGAAGACCGAATTAAAAAATCCTTTTACTAACGCTATAGACCTAATCACCAATGAAGTGCTTCAACTATTACTCGTCGTTGAGTATTTGAAGACAGATAAAAATCTTTATGCGAAATTGCGAAAACTAGCAGAGTTAAAACAAGAAATAGATTCATCACAACAAATTCAAGACTATGTTAAAGCCTCTAACCACGCCTCGCCGAAACAGTCATATGAATTTATTGCTAGGGTCTGTACAGCATTAGATCATGGCTGGAGTGCTAACCGATTTACTAGGGAGTGCTTAAAAGACGTTATTCGTATAGAAGATAGCCAATCAACTCGCCTTAGATATCAGCAAGAATTGTTGAAAAAAATTCTTGACGATACCCTCCCCTCCATCCTCGATAACATTAACTTCAAGTTTGAAGGCTTTCATGACGCGGCGAATAACTACCAGCACCTACATCTCCTCTTGGCATATATCAATGCACAAGAGTTACTGAGTGAGGTAGCGGCACTAAACACTCTTGATTACAGCAATATTGAGTTTTTGCTTCTCGGAAAGTTCAAGCAAGAGCTAAGTAAATCAGTGCCGATGAGTTCAATAAACGAGTTATTGGAAAAAGCTGAAACATCGTTTCACTTAAATCGCAAAGTATATCGAATGGTTAACGACCTGTTTTATCAGGCGCTAAATCACCCTCTGGCGCGCATAGAAACGCTTCTATTGTGGGGCAAACAAACCAGCAAAATGCCACTGAATATTAAAACCGAAACAAAAACGGAACAGTGGGAAGAGTTGTTTTCAAGCTCTAACACTGAGGTGATCACAATAAAGATGAAAAAACAGGATGTAGAGCTCGAGTTCAAAGACAGTAATTGGGACGGCTTGTTCAACAGTTTTTATTATGCCCTAGATAAACAGCTTAGCGATGAAGAACAGCCTTGGGCTAGCGTACAGGCCTTTAACGCCGTTGAGGCGTACCTACAGTATGATTTTTGGGCCTCTTTCCGACGCGATCAGTTCATTAGCAACTTAAGCTCGGAAGATATCAATAAGAAACCATCAGCGCTCGCAAGGCGAAGACTCATTTCTCTACCTGTTATAACTAGGGGGCTAGCCTTTTCTATCTATTTTGCTAAAACCGCTGTGAATACAGAAAAATTAACGACTAAAGCGGCGCTAACACAATACTGCCAAGCTGAAGGGTACAGTGAGAGCACCATAAAGCAGTCGTATGAAGCAGTAAGGCGACTCGCCAAAAGCAGTGCATTTAAGGCGCTACTCCAATACCAAAAAGAATGGTTGCTTAATAATGAGCTTCCAAACTCACGGTTCGTCTTCCGCTCGCTTTTAGTTAGTGCTGAACGGTAACACTAAAGAAAAGTGGTGTACTGAACGAGAGCCCAATTGTGGCCTGTCTTAAATATCAAGGCGGCAGTGAAAATACAGGTGCGTAAACGCTAACCTTAACCGTGCTTACTTCATATTTTTGAGAGGGTTAAATAACTGGGTGTTAGCTTGCTAGCGTAGTAGCACCCCGCTGGCGGAAGTAACCGAGATAAGCGCAAATGCTTTTCTCTATCAACGCTTAAGTAATGTACTAGCGCTTGCCAAAATTTAAATTGAATGTTGTTTCCATTTGCAACCACCTCTTTTAACAGGCCTGGAGTGTAAGGTTTGTACAGCTCAATGTGATCAATCACTACTGCCTGCGAGTCAACCAGGCTGATATAAAGTGTTTCTTCATAGGGAGAGTCATTGCTGGTAAACCAAAGGCTACCTAGTGCTGGCACATCAAAGCCATTTTCAACCACTAGGCCTGGCAAGTTAATCGCCAGCGTAGAGCCAGAAGGTATAACGTTTACGCTACCCTCGCCCTTTACCACTCGGTAGCCCTTTAGTTCTTTCATCTGTCTACTCATTCCTTTGGTTTACCAGACAATAGCGCTAGCAGCGGCAATTAATACCAAAGCAACTCTACTCTGAGCTAAATGGCTGTAGATTATTTGAAAAGACTATCACCAGTAACAAAACAATCAATTGACATAATTGACAGCTTGTTTTTTTTGCCAATAGATTGTGGGGCCAAACTTTGGCTTAAAAACGCTAGCCAAGTTTTATTAGCTAGCACTCTATAAATTGATTTTATCTAGATAATACAGCAGTATAAACATCCTAATTGACTAAAAACGGCTTAAGGCTATGACGGTAAATTTCGCCAGCAAAATTTGTGGTTCTCGGCCTTATCCAGCCAAAGCAGATCTTAATGCCGACCTAAAGAAGTTTGAAAGCGACCGAGGCCGAATCATTAACAGCGCTGCGGTGCGCCGCTTACAACAAAAAACCCAAGTATTCCCGCTAGAGCGAAATGCCGCCGTACGCAGCCGCCTTACCCACTCGCTAGAAGTACAGCAAGTGGGCCGTTATATTTCGCAACTCATCTGCGAAGCCTTAGTTGATGAACAAAACAGCTACCAACTTAAGGGGCTTGAGCGCCAGTTAGAAAGCATTGTTGAAATGTCCTGTTTAATGCACGACATTGGCAACCCACCCTTTGGTCACTTTGGTGAAGCCGCCTTAATTGACTGGCTAAGCAAAAACCTCAATAGCTTGTATCAAGCGAGCCAAGCCACCGAGCTAGATGAAAACAAAGAACAAACACCCAAGCTGCCAGAAGCGATTCATCGGGATTTAGTCAGCTTCGAGGGCAATGCCCAAGGCATTCGGCTTATTCACTCCTTATTAAAGCTAAACCTCACCTACTCGCAAGCCTCAGGCATACTCAAATACACCCGCTGCGGTACAGAAGCCAAGCCAGGTAAAAGCGCTCCCTTTAGCTACCTTAAAAAGAAAGTGGGCTACTACCTTAGCGAGCAACGCTACATAGAAGACATTCGCGAACACCTAGCCATAGACCAATTCTGCCGCGCGCCCTTTTCTTACATTATGGAAGCCGCCGACGATGTGTCTTATGGTATCGCCGACTTAGAAGACGCCATAGAAAAAGGCGTGCTGAGCATTAAAGAACTAAAGCACGCCCTATTAGCCACCTTTGCCAAACTAAGCAGTGAACATGGCTGCAGCAAACCAAAAGAAATGGGCACCATTCTCGACTTTGCTCACCAAAGTAAAAAACCACAGCTGAGTGATGAAGAAAGAGACTCGATGTTTTTTGTTTATCTGCGCGTAGCAGTAAACCAACGCTTGCCCGAACATGCCAAAAACCAGTTTGTGGCAAACTTAGACGCCGTTTACCAAGGCAGCTTGAACCGCGCGCTTATCGAAGATGGCAGCGTAAACCACCTCATAGTTGAAACCTTTAAAAGCGTCGCACTAGAGCGTTGCTTTTGCCACCCAGAAGTAGAGGCCCGCGAGCTGCAAGGCTATCAAATCATCTCAGGCTTAATGGCTTGCTACCAACCGCTGTTAGCACTAAGCCAAGGCCAATTTGAATACTTAGTTGATAACAGCAAAGCAAAAGAAAAAAGCTCTGCTTACATACAACGTCTATTCAAAAAACTGCCGTCTAAACACTTGGCGGCGTATCAAAAAGCCATGAGCGACGCGCCAGTAAGCGATGCGTTTGGCAACGAGCAGTGCCGCGAGTTTTACTACCGCACAAGGCTGATTATCGACTACATCAGCGGCATGACCGACCAATACGCCTACGACGAATTTAGAGCGTTTAATGTGATAAGTGATTTTTAGGTAAGCGGAAAAGGTGCTAAAGAGAACAGATGTTTAAAGTGACTCTGACACCTTTTACTTTCTCTTCTTTTACTTTTCCTAACTCATTTTCTAGTGTTTCTGGCCTACTTAACCAGGCTTTAATTATAGTGAGCATGGTTAAGCCTCTTTAGCTGGAATTAACAGTAACGCCAACAAAGCTAGCCATGCTGTGAAGGGAATGAATGCCGCAATGGTTGAAAGCATAGCCCATTGCTTATTTCTGCCAAATATAGAAAGCGCCCGGCAATAGCAAAAGGCCGCATAAAACCAAAGATTAAGCATGCTGCTTAATGCAAAAAATAGAGCTATAGCGCTGTCTTTAAATACCACAATCCAAAAAACAGTCATGACCAAACCCAAAATTATTACGCCCATGTATTTCAAAAATTGCGCGCGGTTAATGGCACCGGAAAAAACTAGTGCCTCGTTGATAGTTGTTGCTGTTCTCATGGTTAATCTCTCGTTGGTTGTTGGTGATTGCTAAACGCCTAGCGTTCGCTTAATGCGACTAGGCAGTCTTGTGTATTTGTAGCCCCATCGGCTTTTCAAGGAATTGCCAGTTTTAAACCAGTCGCTACTATTACCTTGTAGTTCTTCCATATGCCGAGCGCTGGCGCATTCCATCTCGCTACTTTTATCATATTGCTCACCCCCTTAACTAGCCAAAGATGGCCCCAGGTTGCGCCCAAGCCTATAGTGATTGCCAAGCCAGTGATTGCTATTTTCTTTTTTAGGTTCATGGTTGCCCTCTCGCTGGCATTGGTTGTTCTTAAGCTCTTGGAGCACCCAAAAACCCAAGGCGCTGTCCTTGTTAAAAAATTAGTAAATCGTGCATGATTTCTAGCGCAGAAACTGTCACTAGTATTTCGCGCACTTGTTTAAACTGGCTGCGCGAACCTTCGTTGTCGTAGTATTCCTGCTCAGCTTTTTCTCGTTCATCGCTAACCGAAAAGCCCCCTAGTACTTGCCAGCCTTCCAGCTTATCAAGCACCGCCGCTATCGCCTCAACGCGCGGATCGTTATGACAGATTTCATCGGCTCGCTCGTAATAGGCGCAAACGTAACTAGCTAACTGCTTGAGACGGTCAATCTTGCTGAACTTACCGCCAGTGTCTAAATCAATGGCTGTTAAGCTTTGCCATTTATCATTGTCATACAATGCGCTTTCTAGTCGCTCGTTTAAGCTTTTGCCGATCAGCTTGTTTAACAGCTTCATATTTGCAGAAGCTAACCCCATTAAGCGTTTTACTTCCTGATCGCGCATGCGTTCTTCTAGCTCGCGTACATAGTCAGCTTCGAGGTATTCGTTAAACTCAGAATACCCGCCAAGCTCATTAATAAATTCAACGTGCGCTTTCACCTCGATTATTGGCGAATAGTTCGCTAATGCAATTTCAAGATTAGCTTTCGCTGCTAAAATGCTGTTGCGCCTAATTAGCTTCAGTGCTTCTTGGCTAGCTTCATGGTTAGCTCTTAATAGGTTATCAAGCTTGTTTTGGATCGCTGTATCATCGTAATTGCAGCCAAACATAGTGGTACTCTCTCGTTAATTGGTTGGTTACAGCCATAACCTAGTTACGATGTTGTAAATAGTTTAGTAATTTAAGATTAATAATTTTAAGTAAATAGTAGAATTGCTCCCTAATGTTGACCAATCAGCTATTCAACTAGAAACCGTACTAGGCTCACATTGATGAAAATAGTGACTCATTCAATGAGCCACTACTTTATTGGTCAAATGTTTAGATTAACTACACGTAGACCATGTGATTTTTTGATCCGCCCGCGCTTGCTGGTAGATATCGGCACACATGGGTTGAGTAAAATCGACCGTTTCTGCGAAATTTATGTTGATTTGTGAACCATTCCCTTCGTTGTAATAGGTCGTGTTACCTGTTTCTAGGTTGTAGACGTAAGTCTCCCACGTTGCATAAGATTCATGGTTAGTAGGGTCAATCAGGTCTTGAGGAACCTTATTACCAAAGTCGAATATACCTTTCATTTTTCCTCGTACATCAACCCAGTCAGCGTCGCCATCTAAACTAATGTTAGCCGTAGCATGCAGGCCACGTATGTAACGATCGGGAGAACTAATTGAACCCGGTAAGGTGGTAGCATCATTAAGGTCAAATTTTTTCGCGTACTTAAGCACGTCTTGACGTAAAGGTGCATTCGCCATCACTCTTAAGTCACTGTTAATGTCTCCACGGTGAACGACCATCTTGCCACCTTCATTTAGTTGGAATAAGGCAATGTCACCCGACTTATCTTGAACCGAGAAATGAAAACCATGTTGATGACCTCCGATACCAGTAATCCACGCGGCTTGAAACTCACCCGCGTCAAATGCCGTTACCGCTTCTTCAACAGTGGCAAACTGAGTCACTAAAAATTGAACTATATTCGACATATGGACTGCTGGAGCCCCAGTGTCGGTCGCACTATTCACAAATTCTACGGAAGGGTTTTGGTACAACATTGAAGCAGACAAACCTTTATCGTTAATCGCTTCGCCAGAAGTGTTGTGGAACGTTTCTACTTCTACATAATCAACAGTGTGATGCTTTACTGTCCAAGACGCTGGGCTTTGGTATTCCGGTACGTCGAAGGTCGTTATTTGGGTGCCAACGGGAAGTGCCTTGGCAATGGATTGCAGTTCCGAACCGCCCCAATCAAACGAGCGAGCAACCGTTACACCATGGGTATCGCCGCCATCCATTATAAGGCGTGAACATGCGCTTGCTGTTGAAAGGCTACCAGCAATAGAGGCCGCTGCAATGGCTGCCAAAGCAATTTTGTTGAACTTGAAGTTTTTCATGATCGTTCCTCTTAGGTTTATTGGTAATCAGCTGATATGAAGCAAAGCAACAATCTCAATCCTGATTGATGGTGCTATCATGCAACAGAGTAGTTAGACAAAGAACAAGCCCAAGGATGGGTTCAACCCTTTCTTGTGATAAGATTAAAACCCATGTAAAGAATCCGGATTTTTTAATGGCAGCAACTTTAGAGCAATTGAATGCTTTTGTAATAACGGTTGATAAGGGTAGTTTCAAACAAGCGAGCTACCAGATCGGGAAACATACGTCTACCGTGAGTGGCTTAATCGCGAATTTGGAGGCAGAGCTTGGGATTGAGCTTTTTATCCGAAAACCACGATCTTTAGAAATAACGCCTGCTGGTTCTGAGCTGTATCAATATGCGAAATCGGTACTACGAGAATTTGACCTGCTCGATGTTAAAGCAAACAGCCTCATCGAAGGGCTGCCGAACAGCCTCACCATTGCTGTTGACAGTGATCTTATGGGGGCAGAGCTGAGTGCGGTTTTCGCCAGTATTTTATCCAGCTACCCCGCTTTAGAGCTCAAGGTACTCAGCACCGATCCAATGCAAGTGCGTGGGCATGTATTAAATGAACAAGCAGATGTTGGCTTTGGAGTTTCACTCTTTAGCGGTCATCATGAACTGACGCTCGCTGATGGGTTTTCTTTCGATGTCACCTTTGTTGCCTCACCCGCATTAGGGTTCAGAGAGCAGGTAGTCCCTTTAGAGCGAGTTCGCGGGCAGTTACAAGTTGCGGCTTTGTTTATGAAGCAACTTGGCAAACAAGATACTCACAATCTGAGTTCACGAATCATCTATAGTAATAACTCTCTTAGCACTCTGGAGTTACTCTTGCAAAGCAATGCCTGGGCGATGCTGCCAGGCTTTATTTGCGAACGTGCTATTGCCGCTGGTGATTTGGAAGAGTTCTATATCTCTCCAACAGGCTCTGTACGAGCGAATCAATGGACAACGGAGCTGAGCTGGCTTACTGCAAAACCTAAAAATGCAGCAATGGACTTGTTTATCAAGAAAGTTGCACAACTACCAAATCGGTAATTAGTATTAAATTATAATGGTGATTTAGTAGCTCAAAATGACGCTTTGTGCACTTGATTCGTACTCAGCTAACGTGTTTTTGAACAGTTTCGAGTGACGAATGGAAGCAACAATGTCTTGAGAGACTATATTCTAAAAGGGTCAGAGTAACTTTAAATTCAACTGCGTAAACTCTGTAACTACACGCACAAAAAAAGCGAAGCATTGCTGCTTCGATTTTAATCATAACACACTGATAAATAAGACTTTACTCTTTATATGCTTCCACTGAAGGTACGCGAAGAATAAATTTCTATCCTCAAACACATCATCAATACGGTTTACGGTAGACCAAAATTTGTTTTGTTTAACTGCAGCACATGGGAACACCGCTAGCTCGCGGCTGTAGTTGTGGCTCCAATCGCCAGTTTCCACTTTGGCGGTTTCGGCACTTATCGACAACATAGCTGTTGATAAAGTTGGTGATCTCGCCATACGATTCTGGCTTGGTAGGCGAAATCAAAATATTAACTTACCAGTGGCGTAGCTTTCCGAATGGAACTCTAAAACCGAAGGATGCTAACCAATCATCAGTGGTAACTAAAGCCTCACCGGTAACAGCAAAACCTATGTACTTGAGGTTGAAGTATTTGGAAAATCGAATAGGGATACCATAACTATCACTCTCGAACGTTTGCCAAGTTTCCCCATCGAAATGATCTGTAGCCACAGAGAGTTTGGCTATTCCTGTTTCTACCAAAAACTCATACTCTCCAGGATAGAAGTACTTACCAACCATCAATCTTGTAGAACTATAATTATCCTTCCCATCTTCATACTCACATATCAATTGGCACCCATCATCATTCCCTCCTAGCACTCCTAAAGAAATACTATAATCTGAGTAACTATAATAAAGGTCTAGAGCGATACTCATTCCGGGCCGACCAAAAGAAAGCCCAGGTTCTAACCAAAGATAATGCTGTTGCTCTGTTACGCTCTGCTCCTCTGCTTGCAGAGGGCTTATTACCGCGCAAAGTAATAAAGCCGATATGCTTATATTTCTCATGCCTTTCCTTAGCTGTAAAAAAAATTCTTTATTATATTTTTATTTATAAAAACTTGCGGGCGCATTAAAACATTTAAAAACATAGAGATAAAAATTATTTTGAGACTTTGTGACTCAGCTATTAATAAATAACTGCATAGTATATAAAAATGATTCAGTTTGATAAAATGTGAATATTATTGCGTCACAAAGCAACTCTTAGGCAACGCGCATAGCATGATATAAAAGGCGATATATATTGAGTCAGATAACTTTAAATTCAACAGCTTGAACTCTACAACTACACGCACAAAAAAAGCGAAGCATCGCTGCTTCGCCTATCCTCTTAATCCATATCCTTAAAGGTGCAAACAGGCTCACCAATAGTTGTTTCGGTAAGTGGAATACGGCAATCCAAGTAATAAGAGATTAAATCTAAGGTCACTTCAAAAACATCAGCTGTAAATTTGGGAGAAAGGTAATCTACAGCCGCAACATCTGTTGTTACGTCTACAGTATTACCTTGTTGATCGGTGTAATGACATAGAGTTTTAGCAACGCCTGCACTTTCTAGCTGTAAAGTGATACATGGTTGCTCTTCGGTGTTGTATCTCATGTAAGTTACGGTTTCGCTACCTACAATGCCAACAACTTCGTCCCTTATTTGCAACGGCTTATTGTCTTGGGTACAAGCCGCGCCAGAAAATAGTAAGAAGCTAAGCGTTATAGTGTTGAGCGGTCGTTGCATAACGTAACCTAATTATTAGCTCTATGAGTGAAATACAAACAGCGCAATGAAATCAAACTAACCTAGTAAGTAACCTGAATAGCGTAGTAAATACGAGGAGAACGGAAGTACCAAGACAAATCATTGTAAACAACCAAAACTGAAAAGGCTCTTTATCTCGAGTCAATTCATCAGTTGAGCTAAGCAGCTCTATACGACCAACTTCAATGCCCTTTAAGCAATAAGACACCATAAAACAGCTTCCACTCAACCACATGCCATCCATTGCAATGGCAGTTCTATTAGGAAGCTCAATTATTCCACCAATGACAAGAGCGAGGCCAAAAAACGCAGCACTTAGCCAACAAACTACATTGTGTATCTTAAGAAATGTCACTTAAACAGCTTCTCTCTGATATACCGACTAATCCAAACAACAAACCTACCACTCCCCTTTATGAAAACACTTAGTACAAAGGCACGCAAACCTTGTCTTCTTCCAAGGTATAACAAACATCCGTTTCCGAGAGTGTTGGCGCTTCGCCTGTATAGGGATTATTGTACTCTTCTAAATTTATAGCCTCGGCTATAAAGCCAGCATCTTGATTAATCAGCAAATCCAACAACAAGATCCTAAGATCAAATTTAAGCTTTTCGGGATAAAAGGATAGAAAACGAGGGCGCGCCGTCATCTCCACAATTGAGCCAATAATATTCCGATAGTTGTTAAGCCCAAACCAAAACCGTTTATCAGAAGCCCATCTTACCTCTTCAAGTTGCTCATCTAGGCTAGTTTCGTGCAACTTAACTATCTCGATGAGGCCACCTTTTTCCACCTCCTCAGGAATCATCATTTGATGCCAAAACTTGAACGCCCTGTTTAACGTCATATTTTCTTTAAATTTAAGTTTTACTGTAAAAACGTTCCAGAGGTTACTTCTTACTCGCTTCCCTATAGACTCAATATTCTTTGCAAAATTAGAAAACTCACTTTGCCACACGCTGTTGAAGGATATCTCTTCAATAGATAAAGGCACAAACGCTGGAGCCAACAAATCCCAATTAGAAAACCCCTTCCTCTTCAACTCTATAATCAAAGGTTGATAAAAGCTCTCATAATTGACGATGGCCAAGGCATGAAACGCTAAATCTGGTGAGTTAATTAATAACTTCCTATCTATAACAATTAACTGCGAAAGCTGCTGTGCTGCCAACTCGAGGTTGTTATCTAATATATAAAAATACACCTCTAACAAAGCTAGCCTTTGTAGCGAAGCCAAAGAATCCATAATAGGTTTTGTGGCAAAGGTATTGATAGGGGTGAAATTGCTTAGCTTCGAAATGCTTAGATACCGATGAATTACGCTCTCAAATTGAAGCGTGTGTGCTTCTAACTCTATTCTGTTACGCGCTGTTTTCAATAAACAGTTTTCTTTATCGAAATAACAAAAGCTTGTTTCATCAAACACATTAGGCAAGCCATTAACATTTGGATACTGTAGCTCTTGAAAGTCAGATGGTGGAACAGTATTTATCTCGTGGAGTTTAGATTGATAACTATTGATAGCCTGCTTTCTAGAACACTCACCCGCTGAAGACAGCGCTATTAACTCAATAAAAGCATTGCCCTTTAAATCGACAGGCCTTGAGTAGTGCTCAATCCAACTCTTGGCTTCTGGGTGTAACTCGTCATCAGTTAAAATGTGGAAGATACCTGCAACAACGGCGATTAAGACAAAAAAACCTATTATTGGTATACACAGATATCCTTTCACCTTAAGCCTTATCCTTGTGCTTAAAAATTGAATCAGTTTATAGGCTCAGCTAGCCCTTTCACCTTACAACGCTCAAAACAAAAAAGCGAAGCATCGCTGCTTCGCTTTCTATCATAACACACTGAAAAGGTGTTGATTTTTACTCTTGATAAGCTTCCATCGGAAGGCATGCGCAGAATAAATTTCTATCTCCAAACACGTCATCAATACGGTTTACGGTAGGCCAGAATTTATTTTGCTTAACCGCAGCACATGGGAACACCGCTAGCTCGCGGCTGTAGTTGTGGGTCCACTGGGCGTCGGTAATATCGTCTAGGGTATGCGGGGCAAACACTAGTGGGTTGTCTTGCAGGGTCCACTCGCCGGTTTCTACTTTGGCTATCTCGGCGCGTATCGATAACATCGCATCAATAAAGCGGTCGATTTCAGCTAGCGATTCTGACTCGGTAGGCTCTACCATTAGCGTGCCCGCTACCGGGAAGCTCATGGTAGGCGCGTGAAAGCCGTAGTCGTTTAAGCGCTTGGCTACGTCCATTTCGCTAATGCCAGTGGCTTCTTTCAGTGGGCGCATATCAATAATACACTCGTGCGCTACGCGGCCATTTTTACCACTATACAAAATAGGGAAGGCTTGGCTTAAACGGCTAGCCAGGTAGTTGGCGTTGAGTATGGCAATCTCTGATGATTGGCGTAGCCCTTCGTTGCCTAACATGGCTACGTACATCCAACTAATAGGCAAGATAGAGGCACTGCCGTAAGGCGCTGCCGATACTGCCGCGTTAGCATGGCTGGCTTTGCCATTGCTTACTACGCTGTGGCCTGCCACAAACGGCGCTAAGTGGGCTTTTACCCCAATTGGCCCCATGCCTGGGCCACCACCGCCGTGCGGAATAGCAAAGGTTTTATGTAGGTTTAAGTGGCTTACGTCTGAGCCAATAGAGCCCGGTGAGGTAATACCTACTTGAGCGTTCATGTTGGCGCCGTCCATGTACACTTGGCCGCCATTGTCATGAATAACGTCACACAGTTCTTTAATGGTTTCTTCGTATACACCGTGGGTACTTGGGTAGGTGATCATTACACAAGATAACTGCTCTGAAAGCTCTTCAGCTTTGCTGCGCAAGTCATCCATGTCTACGTTACCCAGCTTATCACAAGCCACTACCACTACTTTTAGGTTAGCCATTTGCGCCGAGGCCGGGTTAGTACCGTGCGCCGAGCTAGGGATTAAACAAATATTACGGTGATGGTCGCCGCGGCTAGCGTGGTATTTTTGAATCGCTAACAAGCCTGCATATTCGCCCTGCGCGCCCGAGTTAGGCTGCATACAAATTGAATCGTAACCGGTAATGTTTACTAGCCAATCTTCTAGCTGGCTAATCATGGCGTGGTAGCCCTGCGCTTGGTCACTTGGGCAGAACGGGTGCATGCTAGAAAACTCTGGCCAAGTGACTGGGATCATCTCGGCGGTGGCGTTTAGCTTCATGGTGCACGAGCCTAGCGAGATCATCGAGTGGTTTAACGCTAAGTCTTTGCTCTCTAGCTTGCGAATGTAACGCAGTACATCGGTTTCGCTGCGGTAACGGTTAAATACTTCGTGCTCTAAAATGGGTGTATCACGTAATAGCGTGGCTGGAATACAGGTTTCGCCCTGCACGACGGCGTCTAAGCGTGCCGCGTCTAAGCCGTGGTCTTCGCCTAGTAATACCGTGAATAGGTCGTTTACATCAGCTGCGGTGGTGGTTTCATCCAGGCTAAGCGCCACTGCGCCGTCTAGGTCCATACGTAGGTTAATGCCTAGCGCTTCGCTACGCGCGTTAATCGCGTCTTTGTCGCTAACCTTAATGCTTAGAGTATCAAAGTATTGGGCATGCTCTGGGCTTAGGCCTTTGGCTTCTAGGCCGTGGGCTAAAATAGCCGTTAAGCGGTGAATACGCTGGGCAATAATACGTAGGCCGTCTGGGCCATGAAATACCGCGTAAAACGAGGCCATGTTGGCCAGTAATACTTGAGCGGTACAAATGTTTGAGTTGGCTTTTTCGCGGCGAATATGTTGCTCGCGGGTTTGCAAAGCCATACGCAAAGCTGGCTTGCCGCGGCGATCTTTAGAGACGCCAATAATACGCCCCGGCAGTGAGCGTTTGTAAGCGTCGCGAGTTGCAAAAAATGCCGCATGTGGGCCGCCGTACCCCATAGGTACACCAAAACGTTGCGCACAACCTAGCACTACGTCGGCGCCCATTGCGCCCGGTGATTTAAGTATTACCAAGGCCATAATGTCGGCCGCTACTGCCACAATGCCTTTGTTGCTATGTACCTGTTCGATTAGCTCACTTAAATCACGTACTCGGCCAGTGGTGCCAGGGTATTGCAGTAAAGCGCCAAATACATTGTGTTTTACTACGCTCTCGGCTGGGCCTACTTCTACGTCGAAACCAAAGAAGTCGGCACGCTCTTTTACTACGTCGATGGTTTGTGGGTGTACATCGTCGGCAATAAAAAACAGGTTACATTTTTTGTTTTTAGAGACGCGCTTGGCCAGTGCCATGGCTTCTGCCGCGGCGGTGGCTTCGTCTAGCAGTGATGCACTGGCTAACTCTAGCCCGGTGAGGTCTAGGCTTAACTGCTGAAAATTAAGCAGTGCTTCTAAGCGGCCTTGGGCTATCTCTGGCTGGTAAGGCGTGTAAGCGGTGTACCAACCGGGGTTTTCAAATACGTTACGCAAAATGACATGCGGTACATGGGTGTTGTTATACCCCATGCCTATGTAACTGCGGTACACCTTGTTTTGCTTAGCAAGCGTGCGGAGCGCGGCTAAGGCTTGTTGCTCAGTAAGGCTATCACCAATGTTTAAACCTTGGCTTAAGCGAATTTGCTCGGGCACCGTTTGCTCGATAAGTTGCTCTACCGAGTTAAGGCCCAGCTGCTTGAGCATGGTACTAACTTCGGCTTGATCGGGGCCAATGTGGCGGCGAATAAAGTCTTGGTTTTGCTCTAGTTCGTTTAAAGGCAAAGAGGGGTTCATTGAACAATTCCTGTATTACTGAAACAAAGTGCGTTGCGTTAGTTTGCTGAGTATTTTCTTTTTATAGATAAAAAAAGCGCCCCGACTAGCGGAGCGCATTTTTTGTTAAAGCTTATTCGTCTTCTTCGATGGTAGCGGAGTAGTCTTCGGCAGACAGCAGGTTTTCTACTTCTGTTTCGTCGCTCACTTTAACTTTGAACATCCAGCCGTCGCCGTAAGCATCGCTGTTTACTAGCTCTGGCGAATCTTCTAAGTCTTCGTTAATTTCTAACACTTCGCCACTTAAAGGAGCGTAGATGTCTGAAGCCGCTTTCACTGATTCAGCTACTGCGCAATCATCACCGGCATCGATGTCGTCACCAACGTCTGGCAGATCAATAAACACCATATCACCCAATAGCTCTTGAGCATGTTCACTAATGCCAACGGTGTAAACGCCGTCGCCTTCAGAGCGTACCCATTCATGAGTACTGGCATAACGCAGTTCGGCAGGGATATTAGCCATAATTCTATTCCTTTAAGTTCTAATTTTAAGGGTTAATTCAAATCTACATAATCGAGTAACTAAATGGCTTACACTTTGGCGCCATTACGCACAAAAACAGGTTTTACTACTTTCACTTTAACCTGTTTTTTGCGCATTTCCACTAAGGCTTCATCTACGTCGCAATCAGCGATGCGAGCAAGGGCAATACTTTGGCCTAAAGTGGGAGAAAAAGTGCCGCTAGTAACGATGCCAGGAAGGGCCTCGCCAAACTCATTCACTACCGTAACCGCTTGGCCTGCACGCATTACGCCTTTGGTTTCCATGATTAAGCCCACCAGCTTGTCGGTGCCTTCGGCTTTTTGTGCTGCTAGGGCTTGGCGGCCAATAAAGTCACGGTCTTCTGGGGCCCATGCAATGGTCCAGCCCATGTTAGCCGCTAATGGTGATATGGTTTCGTCCATATCTTGGCCATAAAGGTTCATGCCGGCTTCTAAGCGTAGGGTATCGCGCGCGCCCAAGCCGCAAGGTTGTACGCCTTGCGCTTCTAGGGCTTTCCATAATTCAACCGCTTTATCTTGCGGCACTACAATCTCGTAGCCTTGCTCACCGGTGTAACCGGTAGTGGCGATAAATAAATCACCCGCTTGCACCCCAAAAAACGGCTTCATACCTTCAATAGCAAGATTTTGATCGTTATCTAATACCGCAGCAGTGAGGGTTTTAGCTTTAGGGCCTTGCACGGCGATCATCGCCAGCTCTGGGCGCTCTATAATTTCTACCTGATAAGCACTGGATTGTTGATTGATCCAAGCTAGATCTTTTTCGCGGGTGGCCGAGTTAACCACTAAGCGATATTCGGTTTCGCTAAAATAGTAGGTAATCAAATCATCGATTACGCCACCGTCATGGTTAAGCATACCGCCATATAGCGCTTTGCCTTTAACTGTTAGCTTGGCTACATCGTTCG
Organism: Agarivorans sp. TSD2052; assembly: GCF_023238625.1. Taxonomy (NCBI): domain Bacteria; kingdom Pseudomonadati; phylum Pseudomonadota; class Gammaproteobacteria; order Alteromonadales; family Alteromonadaceae; genus Agarivorans; species Agarivorans sediminis. The sequence continues at coordinate 896,694 of NZ_CP096670.1, read as the reverse complement.
CCAGCAGCTTACGCAGGAAGGCTTGGGCTTGTTCGCCCTGCACATCAACAATGGTCATGTGGGATACATCAAACATGCCAGCCGCTTGACGAACCGCGTGGTGTTCTTCGATTTGAGAACCATAGTTGATCGGCATTTCCCAGCCGTGAAAATCAACTAATTTTGCGCCTGCATCTAAGTGTGCTTGATGAAGTACCGTTTGCTGTGTCATGTGCTGTTCCCTTTATTATGAGGACACGAAGGATAAACTCCCCCTGCCAATGCTGAACGATTATAGCTACAAGCGCGCCACTGTAAAACGTTAATCACAAATTGAGCTAATCTATAGCGCGTCCATTCTGCTTACATTCACTTAACAGCCTTGTGACAAGCTTTAGCCTAAAATCGGATAAAGCAGCGCTAAACACTAATAAAACCGCCTATAAACTGGCTTTATCACTAATTTATTCTCGTAAACTTGAATTTAACCACTATATCTAAGCCTAAGCTAACCGTAACAAGCATTAGTTAATCTAATCCACAGCAAAAAATTCAATAAAAATAAATCACCTGTAAAGCGACTCGCTTAGCCGCGTTAGTTTACCCCAAAAAGTGTTCACTAATTAAACAGGCCTTATTCACTTTACGCCATCTATTCGTTTATGCTGCTGTAAAGTTCTCATTAATGCATGCAGTAACTCTATATCTTCTGTGGGCATGCCCATCATTTCATCCATTAGCTTTAATACACTGGCTGGCACCGCTAACTGCCCGCCTTGCTGCCTGTCTATCTCGTCTACTGGGAAAAACTGCAAAATACTTACGTCTAACACTTTGCCCATTCTAAATAAGTCAGACACCGTAAACTGGCTCCCTTGGGCTTTATCCATTTTACTGTAAAAGGCGGTTTTACCTATGCCGGCTTTGTCGGCCAAAGCGCTTTTAGTGATGTTATTGTGCACCATGTAGGCCTCTACTCGCTCTATTAGCATCATTCTAAAACGTTGCTCGTCTTCACCAAAAAACTCAAAACCTTGGGTATTTAACTCGGCCATTGCTATCACTACCGTTTGCATAATATGTAATACAGCTTAGTTGTTTGTTCATATTTCGGAAACAGCTTTGTTTACTGTTTGCTCTGTAATTAACAGCACACAGCAGAGAGACAAGCTTAATGAGTAACAACAACTCGCTATTGAAAACAAAAACCGGCTTCCAAAAAATGAGACCGTTAGTGGCGAGTCTTAGTTTTGTCGCCCTTAGCCTGCCGGTTGTCGCCGGACAGCTAAATATTGGCTTGGGTTATGGGCCGCAAGTAGGGGCTAATGTAGACAGACAAAACAATGCTGTTTTCGATATTAACTACACGTTTTTACAGCAACGATTTGGAGAGACTAAGCGCTGGGAGATTCTGCTAGGTGCTGGATATAGCCGTTTAACTACTGATGTAGACGTAAACAGCAAGGTTGATGTTTATTCAGTATTGCCAACCGTTCGCTACTATTTAGACAGTAGAGAAGGCTTTGACCCTTACTTAGGTTTTACCGCGGGCCCTTCAATAATGTCATCCAACAAGTTAGGTTATCAAGAACAGGGCTCTACATTTTTGTTCAACGATTTTATTACCTTTGGGGCCTACTTTGGCGAGAACAGAGATTGGGAGCTAAGCTTCTCTTGGCGCCACCTTTCTAATGCTGATTTACTGCCACCCAACCCCGGCTTTGATGTTCCCTTTAGCGTAAGTGTAGGCCGCAGGTTTTAGTTAGCGATCCACCAGCAGATTTGCCACTTAACAAGCAAATAGTTTAGTCGCTACCACCTCTGTATAAATTATCTAGTTAACACGCCTTATTAAGTTCAAACTTCGAGCAAGATTAAAGGTGTGTGATTCTTTACCCGCTACCTTACCCCTAACTGTTTCTTGGTCATTTTAACTACAGCATCCCTCGTTTTGTTAAACATCAGTGTTAAGCAAGCTTTTCCCTTTTGCTGTTCTTTTTACTGCTCTCTTCGCTGACCCCTTCACTGTTCATAAAATGGAATTTACCTCTAACCCAATTCATATTACGAAATAACTATCCTTTATAGTGGCTTTATTGAAACGCAACAGCGAACAGATACAGCTTGAGGATCAAGTTGTTAGCATTAGGCAGGAGTCGCCTAAACCAATAGGTGGAACGACCATGAACAACAAAAAGAAACTTAAAACACAACTCATAGCAGCAATCACTACAGTGATAATTGGCACTAGCAACGTAAGTGCCGCGCCTTCTAACCAAACCCCTTTAAACATTGATACCTGGCAGCAACAACGCGCCCAGGGCTTAGTTAATTTGCCATCTATTACCCCAAACATTATGGCAGTGAATGCGCAAAACAGTTTTCCTCTTAACCATCAAATGCGCAATTACGATTTACATGAAATTGACTCTGTAGCCCGCTTAATTAACCATCCAGCCGTGGCGAGCATTGTAGTCATGAACAAACAGGGCGACGTCATGTTAGAGCACTATCGAGATAGCGACCGCTCTACCATTTATTCTGACCAGTCATCAACTAAATCGATGGGTTATGTTCTGCTAAGCCGAGCGCTTAAAGCCGGTCAAATACAGTTAGATGACAAAGTAGAAAGCTACCTTCCCGATATTGGCGCTGGCTTTAGAGGCCGCACCGTGGGCGACGTAGCCAACATGGCGGTAAATCATAGTATCTCTGAGTTGGCCGCCTACACAGGCGACCCACAAGCCTTAGAGATGTTTGATAACGACGAACGTGTGATTGGTTTACAGCGTAACGATAAGCGCCAAACCCTGCGTGAATTTGCCTCTGACATTGATGCCATGGGCGCGAGTAACCAATGGCAAGGTGAAATAGCCAATTACGCCACCATTAATACCAATGTATTAATGCTGATTCTTGAAGCCGCGACTGAAACACCTGCCGCTCAATTGGTACGCGAGCTAATGCACGATATCGGCGGAGAAAAAACCGTGTTTATGGGTACCGATTTTGAAGGTGTACCGATGATTGGTGCCTCTATGATGAGTGCCAGCTTAGACTTTGCCCGCTACGGTCGTTTATTAATTGAAGATACAAACGCAGTAAAACAAGACATTAAACACGCACAAAAAGAGGGCGAAGTTGTTCCTGCCGAACTCACCAATATTGAATCTCGCTATTACAAATCGGCAATTATGAACGACTACGGAGTGGGCCATAGTGGTTGGGGCGGCCAGCTTATTTGGGCTGACCCAGATTCAGGCACCATTATCGCCATTAACAGCCGTATCGCCAGTGAGTTACCGGCACCTTATGAGCACTTCAATAAGCTCTATCAAGCGGCCTACGACATTATTGATTTACTACGCAAACCTTAATAGAGAGAGACATTTTATAATGAATCCCCAAACACTGAATAGAAACATCCGTAAACGCACTGCGATAGTACAAGGCATGCTAGCTTCTATTGTTTTAATGTTACTGCTAAGCGTAACGGTAGAAGCAAGTGAAGCTGCCACTCAGCCCAGCGAAGAGTACGCAATGGTGATGGCCAGCGGTAAGTTACTCAGCTTAACCAAATGGAAAGTAGCGGTAGATTTTGGTCAAGAGCTTAAAATAGGGCTGCGTAACAACGATCTATTACGCGATGAGAATGGCAGCGTTATTTCTTTCAACTCGCCGATTGATGCCGTAAACCATTTACACCAACACGGCTGGTTATTGGTATCGGCAAATAGCAGTGGTGACCAGTTTTCGGCCATTATGAAGCGATCGATAAAACACGCACAATTATAGCGGCGTCTCAAGGCGCACCTAAGCGAGCATATTTTGCTACAAAAAAACTACCGTATCGGTAGTTTTTTTGTTCAAGAGTACAGCCAATACTGGTTTGCTGTCGGCGATGGCATAAACCAAAGCCGCTTTAATTAGCATCCTCAAGAGTTAGCCCTTCAATCCCCTCAAATAAGAATTCAATTAACGCCTTGGCAGCCATAGAAAGACTCGCTTTAGTGGGGTACACCAACCAACCCGTTGTGGTTAGTGCGTCCATCTCTGGTAACAAGTGAACCAATTGCCCTTGTTGAACGGCTTGTTGGGTTATGTGAGCAGGTACGTATGAAACACCTTGGTGCTCCAAACATGCATGCAGCAACAACGCTTCATGATTAACCACCAGCCTGCCTTTTGCTTCAAAGCTATGACCCTTAGATAAAGGCAGTTGCTTAGCCAACTTCCCGTTCGGTAAGCGGCTTATAATAAAGCGGTGCTGAGTAAGCTCTTGCTCGGTTTGAGGCAAACCACCCTGCTTGGCTAAATATTCAGGGCTAGCATAGTAACCAAAGGGAACCGTTTTTAGTGGCCGAGCAATCAGATTAGAATCGTCTAAACGCTTGCCAATTCTAAAGGCAACATCAATGTTGTGTTCAATGAGGTCGCGCTCATCTGCACTGGTAATAATTTCAATATGTACCTTGGGGTGCAGCGCCATAAACCTAAAAATTATATCCTCAAACTTATGGTTGCCAGGCAGCGGTAAAAGCTGAATACGCAGGTAGCCACTCAGTTCTGGCGACTCGGTAGTCATCTCTTCAATGGTTGTTTCTAATTCGAAGATTAAAGGTTTGGTACGTTGGTAAAATTGCCGACCATTCTCAGACAAGGTCATGGTTCGCTGATGCCGATGAAACAGATCCACGGTTAACTCATCTTCGAGATTTTTAAGCCGACGACTAAGGTTAGATTTAGGCAGATCAAGCCGTTCTGAAGCCTTAGTTAAATTGCCAGAGTCCACAATAAAGTGAAATAACTTAATGTCTTCCGTTTTCATGGCAATGCTGGTCCTTTAGGGTTATTGCTCAGCTAAAGCTTAACATTTCAATCCCATAATTCAGAACATAAAGTTTCGAACTGTTATGTTTTTGCAAACTTTAAAGCTACCTATACTAAGCGCTTCTTATAATACTAAGAGCAAGGTAAGTATGCTTATTCCCACTCAATATCAGATTGCACTCGTAGTGCTTGTATCAACATTCATCTCTGGATGTGACTTGTCGGCCAACGCCGCTGCCACTCCAATAGTGAAACCTAGACCGGTTAAGTTGATCGATATTGATCAATCTGTACCGTCTCTAGAGCGGACGTTTCCGGCTAAAATTTTTGCTAGTCAGCAGGCCGAACTCGCCTTTCGCATTAGCGGAGAGCTGGTGAAACTCGATTTGATTGAAGGGCAAAAAGTCGCGCGTGGACAAATTCTTACTCAGCTAGATAAACGCGATGCTGCAAACGCACTGTTAAATGCCGAAGCGAATTTTGAACTGGCTCAAGCAGACTTTGCTCGTATCCAAACGTTATTAAAGCGTAAGCTCATTTCCCCAGCCGATTTTGACAGCGCTAGCGCCACCTTAAAGTCGGCAGAGGCCACCTTACGCAGTAGCAAAGATCAATTGAGCTACACCACTATTTACGCGCCCTTTTCTGGTGTTGTAGCAAAGGTGCATACCGACAATTACCAAATGGTTCAGCCCCATCAAGCGATTGTGACCTTACAAAATACCAAGGTTTTCGAGCTAAAAATTCAACTGCCAGAATCTATGCTTTTGAGTTTGCAAAATGACGCTTCTCTCGAGGATGTGGACGCTTTTGCTCAATTGAATAACCAAGCCTTAAAACTCACTTATAAAGAACATAGCAATCTTGCCGCCGAGGGAACCCAAACCTACGAGATGACGTTTCATTTAACGCCGCCTGAGCAATTACACTTGCTACCGGGTATGAGTACATCGGTGGTTATTAAGCTGCCGTCAGCCCATTCAAAGCAAACACCTATTGCCATACTGCCGCTTACCGCCATTGTTCGAGATAGCAACATCGAGGCCACCAACGGTACGCCAATAGCCAGTGTTTGGGTATATCAAGCAAGCTCACAATCTCTGCAACTTACTCCCATTTCTTTGGGTAGGATTCATGCTAACGGAGTGGAAGTATTATCAGGCTTAGATAAAGGCGATAGGGTTGTAGCTAGCGGCGTTAATTCTCTCACCGGTAACGAACTGATCAAGCCGCTACATTGGGCGCGAGGAGTTTAACCATGAATGCTGCGCTGTATAGTATCAACCACAAAGTCATTAGCTGGATGGTCGTGATACTGATGTTAGTGGGGGGCGCCATATCATTTACTGGTTTGGGCCAATTAGAACAACCAGAATTTACGATTAAAACCGCGCTCGTTATTACCAACTACCCAGGAGCAAGTGCAGAACAAGTAGAAGAAGAGGTAACGCTGCAATTAGAAGATGCGCTGCAAAAGATGTCGCAAATAAAACATGTGTCTTCAATTAACAGTGCGGGCTTGTCGCAAATCGAAGTTGAGATGAGCGAGCAATATAATAAAGCAACCTTGCCACAAGTATGGGATGAGCTCAGACGAAAAATTAGCGACACACAAGGCCTGCTGCCACCGGGAGTGCAAACGCCATTAGTCATTGATGACTTCTCAGACGTATATGGCTACTTAGTGAATATTACCGGCGAAGGTTATAGCTACCGTGAACTGAAAAACTACAGTGATTTAGTTCGACGCGAATTAGTGCTTACACCAGGGGTTAAAAAGGTGTCGGTTGTCGGCGCCCCTCAAGAACAAATACTGATAGAAATTAGCCAACAAAAGCTGAGTGCTTTGGGTCTCGATCCCGCTTACATATACGACTTACTGCAAACGCAAAATGTGGTATCTAATGCCGGTAAAGCGCTAGTAAACGGCAATAGAATTCGGATTCACCCTACTGGTGAATTTGTCGATGAATCTGAAATGAAAGACATTTTAGTCAGCCCTCCCAGTAGCGATAACTTAGTTTACTTGGGCGATATAGCAGACATATACCGTACCACCACCGAGACCCCAAGCCAGATTTACCACGATAACGGCAATAACGCTTTATCGATGGGGATGTCATACGCCTCGGGTGTAAATGTTGTTGATATATCGAAACTAATAACCGCCAAGCTTGCTGAGCTGAAAACTGAAATGCCAATAGGTATGCAGATTAATGTGATTTACGACCAAGGCAAAATGGTAGAGCAATCAGTCAGCGGCTTCTTAACCAATTTGGCGCAATCTATCGCCATTGTAATTGTAGTGTTACTGGTATTTATGGGCGCTAGATCTGACCTGCTCATGGGGGCCGTATTAGTTATTACTATTTTGGGCACCTTTATCGTAATGAACGCGCTCAACATTCAACTGCAAAACATCTCTTTAGGGGCGTTAATTATTGCCCTTGGTATGTTAGTTGATAATGCAATTGTGGTTACCGAAGGGATCATTATTGGGCTTAAACAAGGTTTAAGCCGTAAACAAGCAGCCGCCAAGGTGGTAAGCCAAACCCAATGGCCACTACTCGGTGCCACCGTCATTGCCATCATGGCGTTTGCCCCTATTGGGCTGTCGTCGGATGCTACTGGTGAATTCTGTTTATCGCTATTCCAAGTATTGCTTATATCGCTTTCTATTAGCTGGATTACCGCGATCACCATTACGCCGTTTTTCTGCTACTTGTTGTTTAAAGACGGCGATCAAGACAGTGCCGAGCAAGAACCTTACAAAGGCGTAATATTTAGCATTTATCGCAGCATTTTAAATACGGCGATGCGTTATCGGATCATCACCGTTTTGATTGTTATTGCCATGCTAGGCTCTGCCATGTTTGGCATGAGCAAGGTGAAAAATGTATTTTTTGCAGCCTCAACCACGCCTATTTTTATGGTGGATATCTGGTTACCCGAGGGGACCGATATTTTAGCCACAGAAAAATTTGTCGGTGACATTGAGAAAACACTGCTTGCTAAGAAAGCCGATTCGGCGCATGGCATTGCCAATATCACCTCGGTAGTAGGCCAAGGTTCACAGCGTTTCGCGCTGCCTTATCAGCCTGAAAAAGCCTATCCGGCTTATGCGCAGCTTTTGATAGAAATGGACGATTTAGCCAGCCTGAATGTGTTCTTGCCTTGGGTAGAAGCAACCTTACGCCAAGATTTCTCTGAGGCTGAATACCGCGTTAAATTGATTATTAATGGGCCCTCGCCAGCAGCCAAAATAGAAGCGCGCTTTTATGGTGACGACCCGCAAGTATTACGTCAGCTCGCCGATAGCGCGATAGCCATTCTTAGAGACGAGCCCACAGCCGATAACATTCGCCACGATTGGCGCAACCAAGTGATGCTAGTGCGACCGCAAATAGACTTAGCCCGAGCCCGTGAAATAGGCATCAGCAAGCAAGATCTTGATGCGGCATTACTACGACACTTTAACGGTGAAGAAATTGGCGTGTATCGTGATGGCTCACACTTGCTGCCTATTGTGGCGCGCGCTCCCGCTAGCGAACGCCAAGCTAACTTAAATGGCTTGCAGATATGGAGTTCAAAGTACTCAAGCTTTGTTCCGATTACCCAATTCGTATCTAATTTTGATACCGAGTGGGAAGATCCCATTATTATGCGCCGCGATAGAAAACGCTTAGTAACGGTGCTGGCTGACCCTGCCAATAACAGTGCAGAAACGGCGGATTCACTATTAAGAAAAGTGCGCCATAAAGTTGAAGCCATCAACTTACCAGAAGGCTATTCGCTGGAATGGGGTGGCGAGTACGAAACCTCAACCGAGGCGCAAAAAGGCATTGGCGGTTCTGTGCCGATGGGATATTTAGCCATGTTCCTGCTAACGGTGCTGCTATTTAACTCGATTAGGCAGCCGTTGGTGATTTGGCTAACGGTACCGCTATCCATTATTGGTGTGAGCTTTGGCTTGTTAGCGCTAGATGCCCCACTCAGCTTTATGGCCATTTTAGGCATGTTGAGTTTAAGCGGGATGATTATTAAAAACAGCATTGTACTGGTAGACCAGATAAACATTGAGCTAAAAGAAGGCCGAGCAGCTTACGATGCAGTTTACCACTCGTCAGTAAGCCGAGTTCGCCCGGTAGGTATGGCCGCACTTACTACCATGTTAGGTATGTTGCCGCTAATGTCTGATCCTTTCTTCCAATCAATGGCCGTTACCATTGTGTTTGGTTTAGGTTTTGCCACGGTATTAACGCTGGTAGTACTGCCGGTTATCTACACCTTAGTCTTTAGAATTAAAGTGCCTAAACCCATAGTGACCTAAACCCATAGCGACCTAGACCTTAATCAGCTTAGCAAACACGTTTGTTTGCTAAGTTTACGCGCTAACACATGCCCATTAGCCCAATATCTTTGAGTGTTTTGACACCCTTACTGGATGTATTAAATGAATTACAGAACCAATATGTTGTTGCTATCATTTAGCCTAGCGACATTGGCCTTGCCTACACAAGCAGATGATTTACTGCAAATATATCAACTTGCTCAAGAAAAAGATCCACAGATCTTACAAAGCAAAGCTCAACGAGATATCGCCTTTGAGAAAATTACCGAAAGCCGCGCTGCATTGCTGCCACAATTAGCCTTTAGTGCAGGCATCAATTATACCAGCACTAGCAATAGCCTTGTCGACAGCACCACTAATAACAGTGCCAACATCGGTTTAAGCCAATCACTCTATTCGCAATCGTATTGGACCAACCTAAGCATTACCGAAAAAAGTGCCACAAGGGCCGACGCGCTCTATATGAGTGACCAGCAAAGCCTCATCATTAGGGTGAGTAAGGCCTATTTCAAAGTACTGCGAGCAAACGACAACCTTAACTTTGTCGCCGCCAATAAAACAGCGGTAGAGCGACAGCTTGAGCAAACTAAGCAGCGCTTTAATGTAGGTTTAACCGCCATCACCGATGTACATGAAGCACAAGCTGAGTATGACCGAACCCTTGCCGAAGAAATTCAAGCCAATAACAATTTGGCGAATAGCTACGAAGCCTTACGCGAACTAACCGGCCTTAAACACCAGCAACTAAAGGTATTAAATACCCAACGTTTCCAGCCTAGTGAACTAGAGCAAAATGCCAGTTATTGGCTAGATTCAGCCACCGATGCAAACCTAACGCTAAATGCTCAACGGATTGCCAAAGAGATTGCCCAGCAGCAAATAAAACTAGCCCAAAGTGGCCATTTACCCACTTTAAATCTAACTGCAGGGATCGGTTACACAAATAACCAATATGGCAATGATAGTTACGATACCAACTATGGCGGCGAAACTAACACCGGCAATATAGGCTTGGAATTCAATTGGCCGATTTATTTAGGCGGCAGTATCAACTCACAGGTGACACAAGCGCAATTTAGTTATGTTGCCTCATCTGAAGCACTTGAACAAAGCTATCGTGCGTTGCAAAGCACAGTAAATTCAGTAGTGAACAACGTGAGTGCCAGTGTCGGTTCAGTAAAAGCCTTTGAACAAACCGTTATCTCTTCTAACAGTGCGCTAGCGGCTACTGAGGCGGGCTTTGAAGTGGGTACCCGTACCATTGTTGACGTACAAGATGCGACCCGAAACTTATATTCAGCAATGAACGATTTAGCCAATGCTAGATACGATTACATCCTTAATATGCTGAGCCTAAAACAAGCGGCCGGTCGTTTAACTGAAGACGATGTGCGTTTAGTTAACGCGGGCTTAATTGACCCATTGTAACGAGAGAGCTTAAGCCAAGGAGCTCTTAGCTAGAGTTAATTAGCCGCGATAAACAAACAACTCTGTTTGAAGAATGAATATTTGCTTCGCTATCCAGTAGGTTCACTACTGGATTTTTTTTAGCGAAAAAACCGTGAGGGGCTCAGCTTATTCAATGCGGTTAAGCACCATTGGCTTTCGCCACTTGCGGTAAATCGCCCTCTAGGCCCAAAGCGCGACGCATGGCTTGCTGCTTTAGAGGTTCAGCTTTATCTACCAAGCTCATGCCTACACCACGCAGCAGTTTAAGCGCGGGGTTGTCATTACCAAACAGGCGCTTAAAAAACTCCATAGAGGCGATCATTTGGCTGGCTTCACTTTTACGCCAGCGCTCAAAGTGGCGCAGATTAGCATAATCGTTAATGCTTTTACCCGCTTGCTGCAGGGTGATTAGCTCTTGCGCTAAGGCTGCTGCATCCATTAAGCCCAGGTTGACACCTTGACCCGCTAACGGGTGAATGGTGTGGGCGGCATCGCCGATCAGTGCGAAGCCCTTGCCGGCAAAGTCTCGTGCATAACGCATTCGCAATGGAAAGCCCGCGCAGTCCCCCACTCGCTCACACAAGCCTAAACGCCCATCAAAGGCCATGGTGAGCTGCTTATTAAACTCGGCCTCAGGCAGTGCTTGAAGCTCAGCCGCTCTATCGGGCGAGACCGACCAAACAATTGAGCAAGTGTTGGCTTCACTTAAGGGTAAAAAGGCTAACGGCCCTTCTGGGGTAAAAATTTGTCGAGCGCAATCTTGATGTGGCTCGGCAGTTTTAATGGTGGCGACAATCGCGGTGTGCTGATAATCCCAGTAAGTAAGCGGCACATCTAGCTGCTCACGTAGCCAAGAGTTAGCCCCATCGGCAGCCACCAGCAATTTACAGCTAACACCTTGGCCATCGGCAAAGCTTAACCATGATTCACTGTCGCCACGGTGCAGTTTATCAACTGGCTGTTCTACAAGGGTGACATTACTTTGCTGACTCACTTGCTGCCACAGCGCATGGCGAATAATGTCGTTTTCTACAATGTGGCCAATTTGCGGCACTAACAGCTGCTCGGCTTGAAAGCGAATTTTAGCAAAACTGTCTTGCTCCCACACTTGCATGTCGTTGTAGGGCGCAACCCGTTGCTCAACAATAGCTTGCCAAACACCTAAAGACTGCAAAAATTGCTGCGAAGACAAGCTAATTGCACTCACCCGTAAACTGTATTGGTTTAGATCGGGTTGTTGCGAAGGCTTAGGCTCTACAATAGCAATGCGCAAGGGGCTATCAGCCAGCGCGCTAGCGAAAGCGAGTCCTACCATTCCACCACCAATAATGGCTATATCTACTGCTTGCATTGACCAGTCCTAAAGCGTGTTAACGAGAAAATAGACCTAAGCTTTGCTTCGCTAATAGCGATTTAAAGCGGGGTGACATTTGCATGGCCATAAGGCCTAGATTACGCGGTACTACCGAGCTTTTATCGCTGCTAGCAAATAGGCTAGCAAGGCTAGAAGTCATCGAAATAGTGCGTTCTATATCGTCTTGGCGTAGCTGTTGGTAGCGATCTAACAGGCTATGTGCGCCTAAGTCTTCAGCTTGCTGCCATTGGGCTAACACCAGCGAACTTAACGCCGCTACATCACGCAAACCAAGGTTAAAACCCTGCCCTGCTATAGGATGTAAACTATGCGCAGCATTGCCTAATACTAATAAGCGATGACTAAATAAACGTGGGTAATAACGCAAGACCAAAGGATAAGCATAGCGTTTACCTACATTTAAAAATTGCCCAGCTCGAAAGCCAAATGCTTGCTGTAAAGCGGCGACAAATTGATGCTCTTCTAGTGCTTGCAAACGTTTGGCTTCATCAGCCTTAACACTCCATACCACCGACCAACGGTTATCGGTCATAGGTAACAGTGCCAAGGGGCCATCTTCGGTAAAGCGCTCAAAGGCTCTACCGGCTAAATCTTGCTCGGCTTGCACATTGGCAATCAGCGCATACTTAGCAAAGTCATGCTGCTGTTGACTTAAGCCACCTTGCTTACCCACCACCGAATCAGCCCCATCGGCACCGATTAACAAACTCGCGCTAAGGCTTTGTTGGTTGTTGAGCTGAATAGTGACCTGCTGTTGTTGCTGCTCTATGTGTACCACTTTATTAGGGCAGAACAAACTAACGTTGTCACGCTGAGCTAATAACTGGTGAAACTCACGGCCGGCATGCTCAAGCTCGATCACTTGGCCCAAGGCATCAAGCTGGTATTCATGTGCATCTAAGGTGGTGCTGCCACAATGGCCACGATCAGAAACATGAATGTGCTCGATGGCACAAGCATGAGGCGCTAAAGGAGCCCAAAGATCTTGCTCGCGTAGCCAGCGCTCTGAGCCAGCCGATAAGGCAATGGCTCGACCATCAAAGCCTGGGTGCTGGCCAAAGTTGAGCTCGGCCGCTTCAACTAAGGCAATGCGAATGGCTTTGCCTTTAAGGCTGGGCTTTGACAGCGCCAAGGCTAAGCTGGCGCCGGCCATGCCAGCGCCAACAATAATCATGTCGAAGTGTTGCGAGTTTGGCGCGGTTTGCATGCAGTTAGCTCGCCATTAAGGCTTCAATATCGGCAACAGTTTTAGGCACATCAGCGGTGAGTACCTCACAACCATTGGCGGTAATCACCACATCGTCTTCGATGCGAATACCCACGCCTTGATACGCAGCAGGCACATCGGCATCTGCCGGAATATACAAACCCGGCTCAATGGTAATGGCCATGCCTTCAACCAACGGGCGCGTGCGTTTAACATCGTGGTAGTCACCGACATCATGTACATCTAGGCCGATCCAATGCCCTAGCCCATGCATGTAGTATTCTTTGTAGGCTTCTTCTTCAATCAGCGTGGCTACGTCACCTTGCATAATGCCTAGCTCAACCATGCCGCTAACCATAATGTTTAACACTCGTTGGTTAGCATCATATATAGACGCGCCGGGTTTTAGCATGTCAATGGCCGCTATTTGCGCTTCAAGCACGACGTTATATAACTTGGCTTGCTCGGGGCTAAACTTACCATTCACCGGGAAGGTTCGAGTAATGTCACCGGCGTACATTTGGTATTCAGCGCCAGCATCAATCAACACTAAATCACCGTCTTGCATCACGCTTTGGTTTTCGGTGTAGTGCAAAATACAAGCATTATCACCCGCACCTACAATGGTGCCGTATGCCGGAGCGCGTGCCCCCGCCATTAAGAATTCATGATGGATCTCCGCCTCTAGTTGGTATTCAAACATACCTACTTTAGCGCTGCGCATGGCGCGGCAGTGCCCAGCGGCAGAAATCTCACCGGCTTTGCGCATTAAAGCGACTTCGTCGGCTGATTTAATTAACCGCATTTCATCGACCAGTGGCCGCCAATCTTCTAGTTGAGTAGGCGCTTGCCAACCCGAACGTAGACCATTGCGTAAGCGCTCTATGGCCGCAAATATGTGCTGATCGTAGGCAGGATAGCGCCCTTGCGCTAAGTAAACTTTACTTAGGCCTTCTAACTCTAGGTGTAAATGCTCATTCAATTCTTCAATCGGTAAGGCTTTGTCTAGCGCTAGTTGATCAATAGCCTGCGTTTGGCCTAAGCGACGGCCTTGCCAAATCTCGGCGAGTTTATCTTTGCTTCTATTAAACAATACGCTGCGAGTTTCACCCGCTTTTTTTATTAGTAATAACAGCGCTTTGGGTTCACTAAACCCACAGAAATAGAAAAAGTCACTGTCTTGACGAAACGGAAATTCGGTATCACGACTACGCACTTGCTCTTCACTAGCGCAGAAAATCGCAACACTGTTGTCTGACATGGCAGTAAATAACTGCTGACGACGTTGTAAAAACACAGCAACTCCTTGGCGTTTATTTTTTAATGCAATGTAGCAGGTGGTTGATCACTGTCACTGGCGGTTTGGTGAGCAAAAATAGTGATGGCACCTATGCGCACATATTCCACCACTTGGAACAATGCTTGTTCGTTTTCTTCTTCATCATCTTCTAAGTCAGAAGATAATTGGCTAATTTCGGTAAAGTCTTTTACTAGCTCTTGCACATCTTCGGCAAGTTTAGATAAGTCACTTTGTACTACGCCAAAACCGACTAAAAAGCTTTGCACCCATTGAGCTAACGCTTCAGTGCGCTCTTCTACTGCCACATCGTCCTCTGGCAACATAAGCTGAAAACCAAGTAAGCTATCGCTCATCGAACTATGAGTAGCTTCCATCAGGGGCTTCAATTGTTTTTTGAGATCAACGGGTAAACCTTGGCCATCGTTTATAAGCATATTCATTTGGCTTAACCAATCACCGTCGGCCGGTAAACCAGCAGCTAACATGCCGCTCAACAAGCCATGCACTTCTGCAGGGCTAACAAATATTTTTGAACCGATGAGTAATTCGCCCAGATCTTCATAGTCTGGATACACAATTTTAGTCACTTGAAATACCTATATATAATTAATCAATTAATCCTACCACCTGATGCGCCGCGCAGCCATGTTATTGGCGGTGAAGAGCGCTAAAAGCTATCTTGTTTGAGCTTCTTTAAGTTGCTTTCGACGCAGCCTAACTCGCTCAATATATTGATCTCGAAACAATTTAATTAAGATGCCTTCTTGCTGGCGAATAAACCGCGTAGAAATGTGGCTGGCTTTATTAAACTGCAGACATAGCTGCGGATAAGGGTCGCGCTTGTTTTCGATTTTTCGACAGATGCGCGCTTCAAACTGATGTTCGTAGCCTTCGCTATTATAGGCAACGCCTAAGTCTGCAAAATCGTCTTGAACATCTTTAGGTAGATATTCGACGATTCGACTCAGATCTTTATGGAAGATAATTCGGCCAATCAACGCTTTATGGCTGATAGGTAAAGGCTCAGCAGACGAGCGCCATTGAATTCGACAGCCGCCTTCTGATAGATCTAGCACCGGAAAGACATGGTCTCCAAGATGCATCATCGGCATAAATTGCGCCGCATAGGCATCTTTAATTTCCGATTTTTTACGCCCTCGAGGGTCAACATTGGCTATTTTTGTATTGACCATTTTTATCAGTAGCTGAATCAAACGCACTGGATAAACAATGCGATAAAATCTGCGACGTTCATCGGCAAAACTGCCTGGTTGCGCCATTAAGTTATCTTTCCTATTACCTATAAATCGCAGTTGTACCGCTATTGTAAGCGTTCACGCTATGGACGAAGAGCGTTATGGTCGCCAATAATTGCGTCTTATTCAAGCCTATAGGTTGTGTTTTATGAGCTTGATTCCGCAGATTTGTTTAGCAATACAGCAAACTGGTCGATATTGCCGCAGAGCAACCCCCAGCCACCTTACAATGGTTGCAAGTTATTGCGAGGCGCTATATATTCACTCGAGTAATTGGGTTTAGCTAAGGCGAATCATGGCTCAGGGCGTTGACATTATATTGTTAGGTAAGAACTATAGAGTTGCTTGCCCAGAAGGTGAAGAAGACAAACTTCGTCTTGCTGCTGACGAATTATCGCAACGCTTACAAGCACTAAAAGAAAAAAGTAGTGTAAGTAGCACCGAGCATTTAGCCATTATGGTTGGTTTGCATCTCTCTTACGAGTTGCATAACGAGCAAGCTAAAAACCAAAATTACGCTGACAATATGAATCAGCGCATTAAAGATTTGCAACACACCATCGAGCGCGCTTTGTTAGAACAAAGCCAACCCGCTGGCGAAGAACTGGAGTAAATACGCTCGCGCTGCGCAGCATGTTTTACTACAGTGTATTAAAGAGTTTAGTTTCCTGGGGTGTTCGCCAGTTGGTGATGTCCCTGAGCCGATAATTGTATCTTTAGGGTGATTTTTTTCTACTATTGAGCATGCTCAGCCCGACTGAGAAGCCTACGGTATGAGATTTGTTACCCGCCTTGAACCTCATGGTTCAAGGGCTAAAATCAACAGCGGCACTCTGGGTACTTCTTTACTCTTATCATTTGTCATTAGTTACCCCCATCATTAGAACCTCACAACTCAAGGGCTAAAATCAACAGCGGCACTCTGGGACCTTCTTTACTCTTAATAACAGCGTTTCCCCTCTCCATACGAACCTCATAGCTCAAAGGCTAAAACAACACATGCAGTCTGTTACTTCTTTCCTTTAAAGGCACTATTTCGCTTTCGATAAGAACTTCATAGCTCAAACGCAAAATTTACAGCGACACTTTGGGTACTTATTTCCTAAAAAACCGACCCACAAATAGTAATCACATACTCGAACTTGCACATTCGCAGGTAAGTCACCAATAGAGCGTAACGTCAAACAAGCGGGTGTTGTAAATCACAATTGGACAATTCTGAGTTACGATTTCTTGCGAATACCGGACATGTGGATGAGAATAAGTAGGGCAAGAGACAAGGCCTGCCCCCATTTCGCAAGGACGGTTGCAACTACTATAAAATCGAAAAAGCCATCCTTCATGAAGAGTGATGGCCTGTCATTTTAATTTGTTACTAGATTTCGACTATTTAATATCAATACGTTGAATGTCACCTAATACAAAGTTGCCATTGAAGAAATCAGCTTGAGGGCCGTAAAGTCTAAATAAAGTAAAGAACTGTTCACCTTTAGTAATTGGCATACAGTTAGCGTAACCTCTATTTTCACAGTCTGAAGACCAGTAAATGTCAGTACTTCCATCTTGGTTGAATGCCATCTCTGGCTCATTGGATGCCCAACCTAAACGGTCAGCTTCATAGATAAAACTACCTGTTTCCATTGAGTAAGTTAGAAATGACCAAAAACGTTCCGCTGGCACATCCGCAGGGACATGAATGGTGTAATCGTAGTCACCAAACATTGGGTTTCCATCAGCATCAAGAATACCTTTGATATAGGTCGTCGATCGTGATTCCGCCAAAGATTTAGGTGGCGCTATGTAGTACGCAAATGTGGTTCCACGACCTGCATAATCGTGCCAGTAATCAGCAGTGTAGGTTGCATCGGTTAGCATCATTTCTCTGTTAACAGGAATCGTCCACTGCGATTGATCACCCCACAACTTAGGCGCATAATGTGTGAAACTATCTTTCATTTCTGCATGAAGCTTCACTAGTGCTTCATTCAACATATCTTCCTGCTGTTGATTAGGTGCGAATGCTTCCCCTTTTTCCAAGCCTAAATGACGTAGCATACCGTACATGGCTTTCTCATCACTCTTAACAACTTCATTTTGCAAAGCTTGATGTGCTCGTTCCCAAAAGGAGGTTGAAAAGTGCTCTTGCCACTGAAGGTGTGTATCAATAACGACATTATCCATTGCTATAAATGTTGTCTGGGTATTGCTTGAACCCAATGGGTACATTTTTACGCCTTTTGTAACGTAGTCGACATGACCCTTCATATCTTCTTCAGATGTAGTTTTTGTCATCGAACGTATCGTCGCATAGCCTTGGAAAGTTTCCTGTTCCACGACAATGTAGCCATCGGTATCACCCTTGTAACCTTTGGGCACTATCAGGTACTTACCACCCTTTCCTTGGTCAGCGCCATCCGGGCCAACGTCCATTAAAGGCTTATGCCAAGAGTCCAGCAAAGTGCCAAAGAAAGCATTATCTTCTGTTGCAGCAGGTATCTCGATGACCACTGGACCATCTTCAATACTATGATAAGTGTGAACATACGGCGTATTATTGTTGCCAGTCATCATCTGAGCATGCCAAGTCACAGGTCGTTCAAAAAAGTACACTGTGCTATTGCGGTCACCTCCAAATTTAGCAATCGTTTCAGAGGCAATCGTTTCATAAAGAACTTGTGGAATGAACCAAGTACCTGCTTCCAGAGCTCTACGTTCAAACCTTTGCTCAGCAATGGAAGCCGTTTCAATATGTACATTAGTATCATTGCTAGCAAAAGAAAATGATACGGGAGTTAATACAGTCGCAACACACAATGCGAGAGAAATTACTGATTTTTTCATAATATGCGTCTTCTAAATCTATGGTTATAAAGACACGTCCGTGTGAAGAGTTCCGTACAGTTGGACCTCTTGCTTGTCATCGTTTTTGAGCAAGTTATGCCAATCTGTAGTGATTAACTGGATGATTAGAACTGGTAGTTGACTTCTATACGGTGGTCGCCATTGGTGTAATTAGTCTGCTCTGTCCAGTTCGCGAAATAGCGTACGTTTGTGCGGTCATTAATCTGGTAACTAAGAGCGGCTTCATGATGAAGCATGGTGTCATCACCCTGAATGCCTGATTGTTTAAATGCATCTGACCCCGTCAGTGCTCCCATGTACATAGGGTTGTAGTTCAGCCAGATTTTGTCGGTGATTTCAAGCTTTCCGTATAGGCCTGCAACATAAAAAGTACCATGTAGGTCCCAGCGATTTTGAGCTTGCAGATCTCCCTGACGCTCTGTATCAAAAGACTCTCCAAAGGCCACCCCTAAACCAACAAGAGGATAAAGGTTTACTGGTCCCATCTTGGGTAGAGCTTGAATTAGGCTGTAAGATGCGGTGCCTTGTGTGCCTGTATCAGTAAAGCCAAGGTTTACGTCAACTTGGCCACCGCGTCCATTAACCATATCAACGTTAAAGTTACGGTAACGGATGGAGTCAATGCTGTCGTCTGTATCACGGTTACTCCAACCTAGCATGTCGCCTGCAAAGCCCTTCACCTCTAGAACATTCATAGCCATGGTGTCTGGGTTGCCTGTGTCATAGCTTTCTCCCACTTTAAGATTCAACCCTTTGTCGGTATAACCAAGACCAAATTGTGTATAGATGGCTAAAGGATCCGACATATCTTGAAGTTCGGCTTCTGCTTGAACGAAAGAAGTTGAAAGTGCCACTGCAAGGCTAACTGCGATTACTGCTTTATTAGTTTTCATATTGTTGTCTTCAAAATAGTTATTTAGTTTCTTTGAAGCGCATCCATATGCTGTTTGATTTGGTCTTAATGAGGAGCAACATCTGTTAACTAAAGATATATTCGTTGCCCTCACCCCTTGACGCGGACAAATATAACCAAACCATATTTAATACCAAATGGAATCATGGTACTTTAATTTATTCCAAATGCTCATGACTTATATTTTGGATGGAACTTATGAAAGATGAAGACCTGTTTAAAATTGACCTCAATACCTTGAAAGTGCTTAAGGTACTTGGGCATGAACAGAGCACGAAACGTGCGGCGGAGCGATTAGGGATTGGACAACCGGCGGTCAGTAAGGCGCTAAAGAAACTGCGTGAACAATTTGACGATCAACTCTTTTATCGCACTTTGCATGGCCTCGAACCGACACCTAAGTGCCAGACTATTTTAGGCTTACTCCCCAAGATCATGGATCAAGTGAAAGAGGTTTTTGAAAGCCATTCTAGGTTTGATCCAAGTTCATACGAAGGCGTCTTATCCTTACATATCAACCCTTCGTTATGCCATCCGCTCTCAATGATGCTCATCCATGCGCTGCATACACAAGCACCAAAGGCGTCATTGATGCTAGAGGACTGGAGTGATACTACGGATCAACAAATCAAAAACGGCGCAGTCAATCTCGGTATTAATTTCTATCCACTTAAAACAGTTCCGGGCCTTTCTAGCAAGATTGTTTGTCAACCCAGTTTTAAGTTCTGCTGTCGTCAAGGGCATCCACTGACTCAAAAGGATGCAATTACTGTTGAAGACGTAGCAAACTCTCCCTTAGTACTCGTCTCAATGGCCGGCTACACGGGAAGCGAAAGCATTACTGAAAGCTACCTAAAGCGGGTAGGTTATCTACCCAACGTTTTGTTTCGTTCGGATAGGCTGGACGCATGCGCAGATGTGATTAGAGCAACAGACGCGATTGCTCCCGTTTCAGAGATAGTACACCCTGTCGTTCAAGATCAGGGCTTAGCACTTCTCAACCTAAAAGGCTTTGATGACGTCCAACATAACTCCATTGCTCATTATGTTTCTGAACAAGCTAGAAATACCCCTTTATTGGATTGGCTAATCGATGCCGTAGAAGCCGAAATAAAGCAACTAATTGATAGGTATTCTAATACCAGCGATCAGTATGTTTACGACACGCTTTCCCAGATTGAACGCACTAGTGGGGGAAGAGATGAGTAAGAGTGAATTGAGTAACATGGACTTCAATGCTCTAAAGCTGCTGAAAATTTTAGGGGAAGAGAAAAATACAAAACGCGCGGCTAAACGACTTTTTATTACGCAATCAGGGGTTAGTAAAGCTTTAAAAAAACTCAGAGAACAGATCAATGATCCACTCTTTGTAAGGGAAGGGAACCACTTAATAGCAACAGAAAAATGTGAGCTCATGCTGACGAAGTTGCCAGCTTTAATTAACACATTAGATGAACTATACAATCGTACGAATGTATTTGATCCAGCCCAATATACCGGCAGCATTAGCATTGATATTAATGCGGCACTTTCGCGACCGCTTATGTCTATTCTCTTTAAACGGCTTAATAAAGAGGCACCGAATGCAACCATTATTCTTCATAATTGGACCTCAGATAGTGAATCTAAAATTAAACAAGGCTCTGTAGATATTGGGGTAAATTTTTATCCACTCGATATCTCGAAAGAGATCATCCAAAAGAACGCTGCCAGATCAAAAGTTTTACTTTGCTGCCATAGAAGTAACCCACTGCTCACCATCGATAGGCCCTCAGCATATGAATTAACTCGATATCCATTTGTGCTAACACAAATGCCTGATTTTAACCGTCAGCAGAATCAGCTTCTCAAGGTTCTTTCAGGTAGCGGTCACTCACCTCATGTAATGGTACGCACAGACAAGATTGATGTTAGCATTGACACAACACGGCAAATTCCGAGTCTACTTGTCATTAACGAACTGGCGAAAGGCGCATTGACTGAAGATCTTCAGCTTATCGATATCAGTCATATCAAGGGGGTCGATACCAAATCGATAGGGGTGCTTAGCTCATACAAGTCTATTGAAACCCCTTATCACCGATGGCTAAGTCAGATAACTATTGAGTGTGTCCAACAATGTTTAGCTTCGTTAACACTTTAAGCACCCACCGGAGAGAGTATGACCGCATAAAGACATACCTTTCTGCTCAGCAGTTACTGCCGAAATACTGAACAAGGCGGACATTCTACTGCTTGTCATTAATTAGTTTTTTCATGACATAACGAGTAATCATTTAAAATCACAAACCAAGCCTTAACTTATTTCGGGGCAAAACCTATTTAGTTCACCCAAACAGTTCACAGTTCACATTCCAACTAACCCATATAAAACCTCAATAATTCCCTTACCACTTATCCCTGCTTAAAACACTTTATCAACTTAACTAACCGTTTATCGCATTCAAATCAGTTCCCTTAGCCACTCTCATAAGCTAATGCTCAAAGGACACGATTTAACTAGGAAAACTTTTGGCTCAATTTCGTTTTATTTGGCTGCTATTGTTTACCAATACTTTTAGCCAAGCAGCTTGGCAGCAGCAATGGCATTTGGAACTAGATAGCGGTTTTGCTAGCGCTTCAAGTAGCCCGGCATTCGACAGTGAAGACCAATGGTTTGGCGATGCAGCTCTGCGCTGGTTTCCTCAATATGGCAATGTACAAGGGCAGCTAGTTGCTTTAAGCCAAGCCAAACAAAAGCAAGATAATCAGCATGACTTGATTGTGGCCGAGCTATTCTGGAAAACCGAGCTAGCCGAACGTGATTTGCTGGTAGGAAAACAACGCATAGACTTAGGCGTAAGTTATGGTTTTCGCCCTTTAGACATGTTTCTTCCTTACCGTCGCAACCCGGTAGCGATTCAGGTGGAAGAAGGCGTGGGAGTTGTCAGCATTAGCCAATTTAGTGGTTATAGCGAATATTCTCTGTTTTATAGCGACTCATATATCGCCACTGACACAGAAGGATTACAGCAGCGCGGTATTGGCATGCGTTGGTACCAATTAAGCGATGATAGCGAATGGCAAGGTCTGGCTTATTACGATAACAAACGTGCGCTTAACCTAGGAGGCTCGTGGGTAACCACCTTTGGCGATGCCTGGGAAGTACATGCCGAAAGCCGTTATCAACAGCATTACCAACGCTATGTTAGCCAGCTAACTTATAGCAATATTGGCCAAATAGCCCCTGTCAGTGAGCAACAGTTCCAAGATGGTTTTCAAGCATTATTAGGCATGACTTGGGCCAGCTTAGCTGGCCACAATATCATTATTGAATACTGGTTTGATAATCGAGCCTTAAGCCAGCAACAGTGGCAAGCGGTTACCGATATCAGCCAGTATTTGTTGCAACAAGGAGGTAGTGCCGCCGATTTACGTTTTTCACAAGGCGCGGTGTTTAATGGCCAAAACCTGCTGCAGCATAACCTAATGGTTCACTGGCATCGCGACATTGAAGATTGGCAACCAGCCTTTGATTTAATGCTGGCGCCAGAAGATGGCGGCGTGATCGCTACAGCAAGGCTAGATTATGAATTTAGCCAAGGATGGACGATAGGCGCTCGACTGCGTTATCTTGGAGGGGCTAGCGATGCAGTTTATCAACGACTACCAGAACGCACCGTTGGCTTAGTAAAACTTGAGGGGCACTTTTGAACACACCATGTTTTAAGTCGCTATGGCGCTCGCTCGTCATATGCGCATTATTTTCCTTTGCTATAGCCTATGTCACTAATGCTATATGGGGCGGCCCCTATTGGATGCATTATATTATCGCACTCGGTTTTGGTACCGTAGGTACAGTAACCAGCATGCTTATTAATGTGTGGTTTCCCAAACTAGGTAATTTTGGAACCTTTGTGGTTAGCGCCCCCATCACGCTTAGCATAGGTAGCGCCCATACTTGGTATTGGATTAGTCCTTATTACGATGATTTTGACTGGTCGCTAATGCTTAAAGTAGTAATAATTGGTTTAGTATTTTGTAGCGCCATTTACTATTACTTTTTTAGCCGTGAACATAGTTTGGAAATGGCCTCTGCACTACAGCAAGCCGAATTAGAAAAGCTAAAGGCGGAGCAAGCACTTACCTACAGCCAGTTACAGCTATTGCAAAGCCAAATAGAACCACACTTTTTATTTAATACTTTAGCTAATTTAAAAGCACTAATAGCCGTAGACCCTAAACAAGCAGAAGTATTGCTAGATAAGTTTACCGAGCTACTTAGGGTTACTCTCAAGAAAAGCCGCCAAGAAAGTATTCGCTTGGAAGACGAAGTAGCAGGTATTAGTGCCTATCTGTCAATTCAACAAATTCGTTTAGGCGAGCGCTTACAATTTAAAATTGATATCGCCCAGCCAGAGCTAAATCATCAGCAATTGCCGCCAATGTTATTACAACCCTTGGTAGAAAATGCCGTTTTTCATGGCATAGAGCCTAAAACTGACGGTGGCGAAGTCAACGTGCAGATTGCGATGCAAAACCAGCGCTGGCAAATAGCTATCGTTGATAACGGGATGGGATTTAATCAAGCACCTAGCCAAGGCAATGGCATGGCTTTAGCGAACATTAGAAAGCGATTAGCCAGCCTTTACCCCGACAACGCTAGCCTGCATATCACCGCGCAAGCCAATGGTGGCACCTTGGCGAAACTGGAGTTTCCATGCGAGCAATAATTGTTGATGACGAACCACTACTGCGCTTTCATTTAGACAAAATGCTAGCCGAATGTTGGCCAGAGCTAGAAATCGTAGACAAAGCCGGTGATGGACCCAGTGCCTTAGTTGCGGTGGAACAACTTGGCGCCGAGCTGGTGTTTTTAGATATTCGCATGCCCGGCATGAGTGGCATAGAAGTCGCGCAAAAACTTAATCAACTCGCGCAGCCGCCGCACATCGTATTCACCACGGCCTTTGACGAATACGCCATTCAAGCCTTTGAACAGCAAGCCATCGACTACCTGCTTAAACCCATTGATGAGCAACGCTTACTGCGCACTTGTCAGCGAATTCAACAGCAGCAAACACACGCCACCGTTGGCCAAGATTACGACCTAGAATTACTAGTGAAAGCCCTAGACGATAAACCACAATACTTACAGTGGATCCGAGCCAGTAAGGGTGAATCAGTTGAGTTGATAGCAATAGACTGTGTACTCGCGTTTGTCGCCGAAGATAAATACACCACGGTACGTAGCCAACAAGGTGATTATGTTATTCGCACACCATTAAAAGAGCTACTTGGGCAAATTCAACCCGGGCAATTTTGGCAGATCCATCGCTCGACTCTGGTAAGGGTGAATGCGATAAAACGCGTTAACAAAAACATGCTAGGTAAGCTAACGGTTGCCCTGGTAGATGGCAGTGAATATCCGGTAAGCCGCAGCGCCAACCACTTGTTTAAGGCGATGTAGCGCAACACTATTTTCAGCCTAACATCCCCTTACCCAAATAAAAAAGCCCAAACAAATGTTTGGGCTTTTTACATGCAGAGTAAAACTTAACTCACTTCTGCTGCGCTATTGAGTTTATTGCGCTTGATATGTCTAAAGAAGATACCCACCAACATAATCACTCCACAGAAACCGTAGGTTTGCATGATTGTTGGGTCGTCAGACATTAGACCTACATCAGAGAATACGATGAACGCGCCTAGCACCATATATAAAACCACGGCTGAGGCTTCAAAACGGAATTCCCAAGGCGTCACATCCATGCTCTGGTTAATCGGCATAACGTAGTCGCTTTCACGCGGTTTAAGTGCGCCAATAACAAACATTAAGAGGGTACATACGACAAACAAAATGGCGAGTTGATGCAAGAAGTGCAATGGCGTTTCAAATACCAGTTGCATCGCTGCATAAGATGACACAAACACAACCAAAGACACTTTAGCGGCAATTGCAGGCACTCGTTTAGAAATGTAACCAACAAATACAATGGTGAAGATAGGCACACTAAAGAAGCCCGCAACCATTTGTAAGTATTGAAATAAGCCTTCAGGCGCAAACATAATGAACGGTGCGATACACACTGCGATAATCGCAATCAATACGCCAAATATGCGGCCTTTTGCTACTAACTCTTGGTCTGTTTTTCCTTCGCCAAATAAGGGCTTATATACGTTTAGAGCAAATAAGGTAGTCGAACTATTTAACACCCCATTAAAGGTACTAAGAATGGCGCCAAACATTACTGCTACAAAAAAACCAACCAGAGGCTTAGGTAATACTTCGTTTACCAAACGGGTATACATGGTATCTGGGTTGCCCGCATCGGCACCAAACATGTGGAAAGCAATAATTCCCGGAATAATCAAAAATAGTGGTGAAATAACCTTAATTGCACCGGCCAAAATCACCCCTTTTTGCCCTTCTTTTAAGTTTTTAGCACCTAAAGCACGCTGGATAATAGATTGATCGGTTCCCCAGTAATATAAATTAACCAGTAATAGACCGGTAAACAGGGTTGAGAATGGCAGTGGATCCGTTGATGTACCTACAGACTGTAGCTTCTCTGGGGCAACCGTAATGATTTGCTGTAAACCGTCGCCAAAGCTGCCGCCACCTAATACCATTAAGCCAAATACCGGAATCATCAAACCGCCAATAATAAGACCTACACCATTAATGGTATCGGCGATGACGACGGCTTTTAAGCCACCATAAATTGCATAGAAGAAACCTAAAATACCAATGGTGGCCGAAATAATGGCAATGGCGGTAAATTCAGACACACCTAACAAGCCTTGAACGTCGAAGATTTCACCTAATACCACGGCACCTGCATATAAGGTGGTAGGTAAGATGTTAATGACGTATTGGCATAAGAACAGCAGGGTGACAAACTTTTTCACTGACAGATCATAGCGACTTTCTAAGAAGTCAGGAATGGTAGTAATGCCCTGCTTTAAGTAACGCGGCACCAACAATAGCGCGATGATCACCAAGGTAACCCCCGAGGCAACTTCCCAGCCCATTACACTCATGTTGTGGGTGTAAGCCTGTGCGCTCATGCCAACAAAACTGGTGGCACTAAGGTTAGTTAAGATCAGCGAGCTAGCTATTAAGCCACCGGTTAAACTGCGGCCTCCCAGAAAGTAGCCATCTTGCGAGTCATGCTTGTTTTTTTTCACCTTGTTGTAGGTAAATACCCCAACAAAGCCAGTAAACAGCAAGAACGATAAGAACACTGTTATAGACATAATTAATCCTTCATTTTGGTTGGCGAGCAGCGATCACTGGCCACTCGATTGAAACAAATATTGCTAAATTCTTTTTAGATGCAGCATCAGCGCTGATTCGGGGTCTAAAATCGGCAAAGTTAAGCCTATCTCTCGCAGGTTATCGCCGCTTAAAGTGAGGGTTTTATCTAGCCAACTAGGGCGCTGCTTCATGAGTTGGAAACTAGTGTCAGGCATCTCTACCAATTTGACTTGGTAATTGGCCTTTTCATCTACACAACTCACTCGTAGCGGTGCTGGTAGGGCATAATCAGGCATGGTTAATTGACATACTGTAATCAGCATTTCGTCGTCACTTTGCACCCCACTAATATGCTGGCGATGATCAGAAGCATCTAAACGGAAGCTGCGGCCACTATGCAGTAACTGACGGTATTGTTTATGCAATGCAATGTAATGGGCAAACGCTTTTTTCTCTTCTGCATCCACGTTGACAGGGTCAAGTTCTACTCCCATATGGCCGCTTAATGCAGTCATTCCGCGTAGGTTAATATGGTGACAACGGCGCGTGGTATGACTTTCATCTGGGCCAATGTGCGCGCCCATCACTTCAGGAGGGAAGAAATAGCTCATCCCCCGCTGAATGGTTTGGCGCTCTAAAGCATCATTACAATCTGAGGCCCAAAAACGGTGCGTACGCTTGAGGATTTCAAAATCGATACGACCACCACCCGATGAACAAGATTCAATCTCTACCCTTGGGTGAGCCTCTATTAGCTTATCCAATAGCGCATATAAGGCGGTGGTTTGACCGTTTACCGCAGGGCGACCATTATGGCCAGGTTGCACCAATTCACGATTCATATCCCACTTCAGGTAGGCGATGTTGTAGCGAGTTAATAATTCACTTAAACGCTCAAATAAGTAATTGAAACAGGCTTGATTTTGCAGGTTAAGTACGTACTGCCAGCGCCCTGAGGGCTGATGGTAGCCGCTTAACTCTAATACCCAGTCAGGGTGTTCACGAAACAGGATAGAATCTTTACTGATCATTTCTGGCTCAACCCACAAGCCAAATTCCATGCCCTGTCGGTTGACATGTTCAATCACCGGTTCTAAACCGTTAGGGTATTTTTTCTCATCAAGATACCAATCGCCCAGCGCACTGCGCTCGCCATTTCGGCCAATAAACCAACCGTCGTCAATAATGAAACGCTCTACCCCCATTTCAGCCGCTTCGCTAGCCATTTGCATGATGTATTGAGGGTCATGCTCGAAATAGATCCCTTCCCAAGTATTTAGATGTACCGGACGGGGTTTATTTTCTGGGAATTGGATAATGTTAGCGCGAACATAACGATGAAAACGCTCAGAAATACCGTTTAAGCCACGGTTACTGCAGCAAGCATACAACCACGGAGAGCTATAACTTTGCAGATAATCGAGGCAAACTTCGCCAGCCAGCAATAGCTCACCCGCCTGTACAAAGCGACGGCCATCACTTTTTACATCAGCACGTAGCTGGTGGTTGCCACTCCACCCCAAATGGAACCCCCACACTTGGCCATGCTGTTGATCAAAGTGCTTACTTCCCGCAAACAGACCCGGAAAGTTTTCATGGGAAGTGCGGCCACGACGATTCTCTTGCATGAAACCACCGTGAGAAAAGGCCTGGCGATGAGTTTGAAACTCTCGGCTCCAACGGCCATGAAAGGTCATTAATTCGTTGGCATGATGTGGCAATGGTAAGGTAGGTGAAAGCTTTGTCAGTAAGTATTCAGTGTGCGCTAAATTCGTCACTGTGATGCGTTTTTTGACAACATCGCTGTCGTAGTCCAGCTCTATTTCAATGCTCAGCTCTAAATTAGCCACGTCGTCACGTAGGGTAAACACCGCGCAACTATCACTGGCATAATGATCGGTGGTCTTAAAAACTGGCGCCCAATCAAAACCATGACGGTGCCCCTCAATACCAGGCGCATTAAAGTGCCCACTGCCCAATTCTGGGCATAGCGTTAAAGGGACATCCACGTCTAATCGAGCTTGCGAAATAGGTCGCTCGGTAGACAGTAAAATATCAGCGTCTAGCTGTTCAATTTTATTGCCCCAATGCAAGATTTCAGGGACCCGTTCTAGCTTAATGATCAAACTGCAGTTTTTGCTACAAAGGTGAATCAGCTGGTTCATGGTAACATCCAATTGTTTGCGTAAACATTGAATGCAATATGCGCTAACGCGTATTAATTCGCTAACATACCGCTTCTTTAATGTGACACCGATCAAATAGGTAAACGTTTACTTGTGAGCCAGATCTAACTATGTTTTCGTAAACACTTTACTTCAGGTTTATCTAACTCGCGTTTTATCGGCTTGGGTAAGATTTCCTAGCATCTCAGTGTTACAATCTGCCTGAGGCTGACAGGTGAGCAATAAAGCTAAGGAATTCAAAGGTGAGTGTTACATTCAAACAAGTGGCTGAGTTAGCAGGAGTATCGACTCAAACTGTGTCTCGCGTCACCAATGGTGCCAGCAATGTAGCCCAAGATACCCGAGATAAAGTCAACGCTGCCATTGCGCAATTGGGTTATGTGCCAAACAAAGGCGCGCAATTATTAAGCGGAGCTAAATCAAAGGTCATTGGCTTAATCACTTTAGATGTATCGCTGCACGGCATTTCACTTATCGCCAATAACATTCGTATTCAAGCGCAGCGGCACGATTTTGGCACCGCGTTCTCAGTGGTCGATGAGCATGCCTTCGACAAAATTGTTAGTGCCACACGCGAGCTAACATCCCAACGTATCGAATACATCATCGTTAACCTACCGCTAACCAAAAACGAAGCCGAGCAATTGGTTGAGCTGTTTCCCAATTTACATTTTGTATTTATTGATGTGCCCGATGACAGCCAGGTTAATTCCGTCAGTGCAGCGCATTACCAAGGTGCAAGTGATGCCGCTAGCTTGATGCTTAAGCAGCAACGACACAGGTTGTTGTTGCTTACCGGTCCGAGTGATTCCAGCGCTTCCAAATTACGTTTACAAGGTTGGTTGGCCCAAATAGAGCGACAAAAAGCGACTGTGGTGGCCCAACTAGAAGGCGATTGGCTTGCCAGCAGTGGCTACCAACTCACCCGCGAAGCACTGCGTAACGGGGCCCAAATTGATGGGGTGTTGGTGGCGAGTGATCAGATGGCCCTTGGGGTATTGCGTGCACTACATGAGCATGCGTTGACAGTGCCTCAGCAAGTGGCAGTGATAGGCTTTGATGATAGTGCCGACAGTGCTTACTTCTCCCCGCCTCTCACCACCATTAAACAAGATTTTTCACTTATATCAGAGCGAGCAATAGCCATGTTGTTTGATGATAAAAGCAGTTCGCTGCCTTTAAAAGCGTCTATAGCAACGCAATTGATTGAGCGCCAAAGTACTCAGCTGTTCACCGAGCAGAGCTATAACAAAGCAGCGTTGGAGCGGCTACTACTGCAAATAAAAAACGCCCTGCCTTAAAGGCTGTGTCAGCCCTTTTTTTGCAGGTAAAGCAGACGCTAAACGATAATCAAGTTAACTACGACTAACCAATCAAGTCACTACAAGCAGCCTTAAATCAACTTTTTTCTGCTCAATGGCTGCATTTGCAAGCCAAATCACATATTGTAGTACAATATTAAGATAGCATTAATAACCAGATAGGCTATTGAACTAAACTTGGATTGATTGCTCACAGGCTAATCATCAGGAAACTGCACAGGGATAACGCTCAGACTCGTGTTGGCCCAATAGTGCTCAATCAATAGTTCTTTTTAGTAAGGGCGGTGCTCGCCGACTCTCCTCATTTGAGCGCCGCCTTTACGCCCTCTTTGTATTGTTTGCCTTGCTATAACAAAGACAGCTAAGCACTTAATCAATCGTTATTTTTAGTTAGTTTAGTAAGGGCGGCGTTCACCGACTCTCCTCATTTGAGCGCCGCCTTTACGCCCTCTTTGCTAAACCCCCTCGTTGCCCAAAGGTAGGTGTCCAGTTTTCACCAAAATAATGGTTTCTTGCTCGACAAAAGGATGGTGCTTGCTCATGTGTGGGCTGCGTAGCCAAGTGTGCTTAGGGTAGCTACCATGCTCGTCTTTAAACTCGCCGGTCAATACTAAGATCTCTTCACCGCCAAAATGACTATGTGGCTGAAATACTTCACCCGCAGGCCATTTAACCAAGGCCACATTCTCGTGCTCAAACTGGTGTAAAGGCATGACCTCAAGGCCGCCAATGCCTGGTAACCAGGGCGTGTTATGGGTATCTACGCGTATCTCGGTAAGATCGCGTGTGTCAAACTGATTAAGCTTAACAAAGATCACACAACCGTCTTTACTAAAAGGGCTGTGCGCACTGCCAGGAGGGTTGCGAATGTATGTCCCTGCTGGGTAGTCGCCATGTTCATCAGAAAATATCCCCTCTAGTACCAGAATTTCTTCGCCCATTGGATGTTGGTGCTCGGGGAAGTAGGAGTCTGGCTGATACTGTACAACGCTAGTGACATGGCCCGATTCCTTGGCTTCACGCTCTAATGGTTTGCGCAATACTCCCGCTGATGGGCTTGTCACCCATTCTATTTGCTCGGTGTTAACTGCCAACGCTTGGCTAAAGTCCATGTTCAACATTGTTTTTCCTAACTGAAGGCTATGTTGAATAGAGTTGACTTATTAGCCACAAATTTCAAGTCGAAGACATATTTCTAAGCGTTCTAGTTGAGCTATATACGCTAAATTTGACAGTCAGCAACGAGGTCAGCATGCTAACTAGCATCCTCTTGGGAACAACCACGCAAGGAATGCGCATGTCTGAATATACCGCGACCGTAGAATGGCAACGTCAAGCCGATGAAACGTACATTAACAATCACTATAGTCGCGCTCACTGGTGGCATTTTGATGGTGGTCAAAGTGTGCCGGCGTCTTCTTCACCACATGTAGTGCCACTGCCTTATTCGGTTGAAGGCAACGTTGACCCCGAAGAAGCCTTTGTCGCCTCATTGTCCAGCTGCCATATGTTATTTTTCTTATCGATTGCAGCCAAAAACCGCTTAGTGGTAGACAGCTATGTTGATAATGCCGTAGGCGTAATGGCACTAAATGATCAAGGGCTTATGGCGATGATAGAGGTAAAGCTTAACCCTAAGGTGAGTTTTGCAAACAAAGACATTAGCCTGGCTAAACTTGAAAAAATGCACCATCAAGCCCACCAGCAGTGTTTTATTGCTAATTCGGTAACCAGCAAAATAACGACCCACATTGTGCGTTAAGTTTATCAATCGGCAATAGCTCCCCGCTTTTTATCCTCTGGGGAGCAAATAGCATGCTTGATTACCCCTTGTTTCTCTGTTGCCCCAACACCACCGATCTTCACTTCCTTGTATATCACCATTAGTCGGTCTTATTGGCATTTCGTCGCAAAGCGACTTTACCAGCCCGTAAACTCAGTAGGCTTAGTGATGTACCCAAACCAGACAAGGAAGCATCATGAAAAAGTTAACACTCGCCAGCCTAATACTCATTTGCAGTTATTCAGCACAGGCCACTGTCGATGAACAACTATTGGATCGTTACTTTACCGCCGCGCAAGGTGATTACTCTGAACTGAATCAAGTTTATAAAGATTTACAACACGCCAATCAGCAACAACCCAGTGACCCTTGGGCGCTCTTTTATTTAGGCGCGAGTGAAACCCTAAAAGGTGATGATGCTTGGCTACCGTGGAGCAAATTAAGCTACACCGAAGACGGCCTAGCACGCATGGACAAGGCCCTTTCAATGATTGACGACAGTCACTGGCAACAACAATACCGTTATTTGCCTAAAGCCATTTACATGCAAGCCACCGCTGCGGTTACTTTTACCAGTGTGCCTACATTTTTTAATTACCAAGAACGCGGAATGGAGCTATTTGACCAAGTGCTAAGTGACTCTCGCTTTCTTCAATCTCCTGCCCAAGCCACTAGCTGGGTCTACCGCTATGCCATAGAAGCTGCCCTGAATGCAGAACAAACAGCGCTGGCCGAACAGTGGTTTGCACAACTTAAGCAGGCCAGCGTAAACGACCAATATAGCCAAATGGCAGCGCAGTTAATGGCCCAACATAGCAACGGCTAAGCACTACACAACTAGATTGATATAAGGACACATCATGCTGCAATTTAATGGTCTTTCTAAGAGTTACCAAACAGGCCAAATCAAACAGCCAGCGCTAACCCAGATTAGTGAGCAGATCCACACCGGCGAAATGATCGGTTTATGTGGCCCTTCAGGCTCGGGGAAAAGCACCCTGCTGAATATTTGTGGCTTGCTAGATCTCAACTACCAAGGTGAATTGTATTTTGACGGCAAGCTGCTCGATAAAGACCCACAACACTGCATGTTACTACGTCGCCAACACCTGGGTTTTGTGTTTCAACGTTTCAACTTGGTCCCGGTAATGAGTGCCTATGAAAACGTAGAGTACCCACTCATTCTAAACACGATTTCACCAACAGAGCGTAAACGGCGTGTGATGCAAATTCTCGAGGCGGTAGGCATGGCTGAATTTGCTCAATCCAAGCCAGATAGATTATCAGGGGGGCAGCAGCAGCGTATTGCAGTGGCGCGCGCCCTAGTGCACCAACCACGCCTTGTGATTGCCGACGAACCGACAGCTAGCCTAGATAGCCACACCGCCCACCAAGTAGTGGAGTTAATGAAAGCGATAGGCAGAAGCCATAACACCACTTTTGTTATTGCTACTCACGATAGCCGCATGAGCGACCACTGTGACCGCTTAATTCAACTGCAAGACGGACAAATATTAGCCAAGGAGAAAACCGAATGCGTCGCGTAAAACATGCCTTATTGAATGTACAACGTAATCGCCGCCGCAGCATGATGTCGGTACTGATTATCGCTATTGCGGTTTTAGCGCTTGTCAGTGCGGGGGGGTTTGGTTTATTCACTTATCAATCGCTGGCTGAAGCTGCGGCTCGTGATACCGGCCACTTAACCCTGTCGAGCCAACAGTATTTTACTGAACAAGAAGACTCTCCCTTGCAATATGGCCTAGAAAATTGGCAACAACAACGTCAGCAACTGATGGCCTTGAGCGGAATAAAAGCAGTACAACCACGAATTGAATTTAGCGGCTTAATTAGCAATGGTGATAAGTCGGCGATTTTCATCGGCCAAGGCGTATTACCCAGTGAGTTTACTCAAAAAGGGCCGTTTCTTAACGTCAAGGCAGGGCGACTGCTCAACAACAAAGAAAGCCAAGATCAGCCGCAAGTGTTACTCGGCGAAGAGCTAGCCCGCAACATGAAAGCTCAACCTGGCGATTGGATCACCTTGCTAAGCACCACCACCGAAGGCGCGCTAAACGCCTATGACTTTATGGTGCAAGGCATTGTGTCTACAGGGGTACCAGACATGGACAAACGCTTAGTATATGTATCGCTAGATTATAGCCAAGCACTGCTGGCTACCGATAAAGTGAGTTTGATGTCGGTATTTGCCTTTGCTAACCAAGATATCTCTACTCTGGCGCAACAAGTCGCGCAGCAACAGAGCACACTGTTAGTGACACCATGGTGGAAACAAGCCTTTTTCTACGAG
The DNA here is from genome assembly GCF_023238625.1 of Agarivorans sp. TSD2052. Lineage (NCBI taxonomy): Bacteria > Pseudomonadati > Pseudomonadota > Gammaproteobacteria > Alteromonadales > Alteromonadaceae > Agarivorans > Agarivorans sediminis. Next base: position 862,330 of record NZ_CP096670.1, on the reverse strand, counting down.
GCAGTAAAAGGCTTATATAACCGAATATTTGGGGTTATGGGCATCATTATGGCCTTGGTGGTATTTGTCGCTCTATTTAATACCTTAAGCATGTCGGTCACCGAGCGAACTCGTGAAATAGGTACCTTGTCAGCATTGGGCACGGCCAACTCCGAGCAACTAATTGGCTTTATCTTAGAGGCGATAGTACTGGCGGTGATTGGCAGTGCAATTGGCTTACTGCTGAGTGGTTCAGTATCGGTGTTCTTATTATTCGCCGATATCCAAATGCCCCCCCCACCGGGGCGCAGTGTGGGTTACCCCTTACACATTACCTTCTCCTTTATGCTGGCGGGCATTGTGTCGTTAGGTGTTGTTTGCATCTGCGCCCTCGCGTCTGCCATCGCCGCCAACAAAGGCTTAAAAAAGCCCATCACCGAGGCACTTATCTATGTTTAAGTTTAACATTTCAAAATATTGGCTGTTGGCGAGTTTATGCTGTGGAGGTCTTGCTCAGGCAGGTGAACAGGTCAGTGGTCGACTGTTAGAGGCCGACAGTTATCGGCTACAAAGCCGCTCGGCTAAAGTCGTCACCCAAGTGAGCCAGTACCATAACCAACAGCTTAAAAAACAGCACCGTTACAATGTGTATATCCGTCCTGAGCGTGAATCCTTAGTGGTATTTAAGGCCCAATCCGAGCTAGGGCAAAAAATGTTAATGCTCGGGGATAACTACTGGTTATTGATGCCCAATAGTCGTCGGCCTATCCGCATTACACCCATGCAAAAACTACTGGGAGAAGCATCGGTAGGTGATATCTCAACCCTCACCTGGAGTGAAGACTACCAAGGAGAATTAGGCGAACGCAGCGTAATTAATGGGATAAACGCAATTCACTTGGCACTCCAAGCCAAAACCAGTGGTGCCAGCTATCAAAAAATAGACTTATGGGTAGCGCTAGATAATAACTTTCCGCTACAAGCCGATCTTTACTTAAAGTCAGGAAAATTAGCCAAGCAAGCTTATTTTGAGCAGGGCCAGCGGAACGGGCAAACGGTGGTGCAAACTATGACGCTTATCGATAGCATTCAAACCTCTAAAAGTACGGTCATTAACTACGAGTCGGTAGAGCCTCACAGCCTAGCCGACAAATACTACAACCCCGCTTATTTGAGTAAACAATCTCTCGAACAACTCTAAATCAACTTAATCACAGTTGAATTGATAAAAATCGTGGGGTAATTACAGTTAATTGCCTCACGATTTAGCAACTTTCGCCGCATTATTGATCGAGAACCCCCGCCAGACCTTGTTCCCTGCGTTTCAGCTGGTAAAATCCTTTCCAGAATTTTTAAGCATCGATAAAAAAGAGCATCCCCATGGGCAGAAGTTTTGAAGTACGCAAGGCCTCAATGGCCAAAACCGCTGGTGCAAAAACCAAGGTTTATTCTAAATACAGTAAAGAAATCTACGTTATCGCTAAAAACGGCGGTGCCGATATTGAAGCCAATCTGCAACTACGCAGTGTGGTAGACCGCGCTAAAAAAGATCAGGTGCCTAGCCACGTAATCGATAAAGCCATTGATAAAGCCAAAGGCGGCGCAGGTGAAGATTACGTACCGGCGGTTTACGAAGGTTACGGCCCAGGCGGTTGTATGGTGATTGTTGAATGTTTAACTGACAACAACAGCCGAACCTTTACCGACGTTCGCCAAGCCTTTGTTAAAACCAAATCGAAAATTGGTAACCAAGGCAGTGTGGCTCATATGTTTGATCACCAAGCTATCTTTGCGTTTAAGGGTGACGACGAAGATGCGATTCTAGAAATCTTGCTAATGGATGACGTTGAAGTCACCGACGTAGAGAGTGAAGACGGTATGATTACCGTGTTTGCCCCACATACCGAGTACTTCAAAGTAAAAACCTCGCTAACCCAAGCCATGCCAGAGCTAGATTTTGAGATTGAGCAAATTAGCTTCGTGCCTCAAAACTACACCCAAATATCGGGTGACGACGTGGCAATGTTTGAGAAATTCCAAGCGATGCTTGACGACTGTGACGACGTACAAAACGTTTATCACAATGTAGAGCTCGACTAAAAGCTGAGCCTTTCAACCAAGCCTGTTATTCAGGCTTGGTGGTCGTTTACCTTGCATCACGCCCCTCTCTCATTGCACACTAAACCACACCCGTAGCCGCATAAGCCATAGTTATGAGCCAACTCGACTCTCACCACGATCAACAACATCGCCAGCAACTTCGCCAGAGTATTCGCCAACAACGCCGCGCCTTAAGCCCTGAGCAACAACAACAAGCTGGTTTAGCCATTCTAGAGCGACTACAGCAAGACCCAACACTGGCCAGCATGCAACGCTGCGCCTTATATTTGGCCTTTGATGGTGAGGTAGATCTAAGCGTGATCATTGGCTGGTTATGGCAGCAAAATAAACAGGTATTTGTTCCCTTAGTAGACCCAAGCACCAGCGGGGCAATGTGTTTTCATCATTACCATGCCAATAGCCCCATGCAGCTCAACCAGTTTGGCATTGCCGAGCCCGTATTTGACCATGCCGAAGTACAAAACTGCCAACAACTGGATGTGATACTAGCCCCCTTGGTAGCCTTTGACTCTGAAGGTAATCGCTTAGGAATGGGCGGCGGCTATTACGACCGCTTATTGGCCCAATGTGATGGCGAGAAACCAGCAGTAGTGGGCGTAGCTCACGATTGCCAGCAAGTAGACCAAGTGCCGATGCAAGATTGGGATCAGCCACTGAAGCGAATTATTACCCCCAGCAAAGACTGGCAATGGTAAGGCCAAACGCTAACCCCTCCTTGACTAACATTAATCAAAAAATCTGCAATAGCAATTGGCGTTAAATCGAGGGCTTGGTTATAATCCGCGCCAAATGAGCCAGCTTTACTGGCCACTCCCCTACACTTTGCTCGGAGCACTGTAATGACACAAGATGAGATGAAAAAAGCCGCTGGCTGGGCTGCCTTAGAATACGTTCAAGAAAACACTATCGTAGGTGTAGGTACCGGCTCTACCGTCAATCATTTCATTGACGCCTTAGCGACCATGAAAGACAGTATTGTAGGCGCGGTATCAAGCTCTGAGGCGTCAACTGAAAAGTTATTGGCTTACGGTATTGAAGTATTTGACTTAAACAGCGTTAGTGAACTGTCTGTTTATGTAGATGGTGCTGATGAAATTAACGCGCAAAACCACATGATTAAAGGCGGCGGCGCAGCGCTTACTCGTGAAAAGATCATTGCGGCAGTAGCCGATCAATTCATTTGTATTGTCGACAATACCAAAGAAGTACCGGTGCTAGGCGGCTTTCCATTGCCGGTTGAAGTTATCCCAATGGCGCGCAGCTATGTGGCACGCCAGTTGGTGAAATTGGGTGGAGACCCGGTATATCGTGAAGGGGTGGTGACCGACAACGGCAACGTGATTTTAGATGTACACAACATGAAAATCACTGATCCACTAAGCATGGAGCGCGATATCAATGCCATAGTAGGTGTTGTGACTAATGGTCTATTTGCGGCTCGTGGTGCAAACCAAGTCATTATAGGCACCCCTGAAGGGGCTAAAAAGCGCTAATCAAGCGGACAAATAAAAAAAAGAGTGCCTAGCGCACTCTTTTTTTTGTGTAATATTCTAACCATCCATAGATTAATCCATACAAACTCTATGGAAACTTATCTCGCCAGTAGTATATTTCTTAAAATTAACTATTGTCAGTTAATTATCTACAATATGAATTTAATTTGATGTAATAAAATTACATTCCCTAAGTGCTGCTTTTTTGCTAAATTTAGCCGCTCAGCGGTAACATGGGTATTAGGAAGCAAACATGGCAAAGTATTCGTTAGGCAAGGAAAAAATTAAGGTTTTGTTGTTAGAGGGTCTGCACCCTAGTTCACTACAATCCTTCCAATCTGCGGGTTATGAGAATGTAGAGATGATCAAAACCTCTCTTGCAGAAGATGATCTGATTGAGAAAATCAAAGATGTTCACTTCATTGGTATTCGCTCCCGTACAGACCTAAACGAACGCGTACTTGCCGCGGCTAATAAGCTAGTTGCTATTGGTTGTTTCTGTATTGGTACCAACCAAGTAGACCTAAAAGCAGCTCAGCAGAAAGGTATTCCTGTATTTAACGCACCGTTCTCTAATACTCGAAGCGTAGCCGAATTAGTATTAGGTGAAATTATCTTACTACTTCGTGGCATCCCAGAGAAAAACGCTAAAGCTCACCGTGGTGAGTGGATTAAATCTGCCGATAACTCTTACGAAGCTCGCGGTAAAAAGCTAGGCATTATTGGTTATGGTCACATTGGTACTCAATTAAGTATTCTTGCCGAAACCTTAGGTATGCAAGTCTATTACTACGACATTGAGAACAAATTGTCGTTAGGTAATGCTACTCAAGTCGCCGACTTGGACCAGCTACTGGCTATGAGCGACGTAGTAAGCCTACACGTGCCAGAAACAGCACAAACTAAATACATGTTTGGTGAAGCGCAGTTTGCTGCAATGAAACAAGGTTCTATCCTGATCAATGCATCGCGCGGTACTGTTGTAGACATCGATGCGCTAGTCTCTGTATTAGAAAACAAAAAACTGGCTGGTGCAGCCATTGATGTATTCCCAACAGAGCCAAAATCAAACAAAGAAGCCTTTGAATCGCCACTACTCGCTTTTGATAATGTGATTCTTAGTCCACACGTAGGTGGCTCAACTCAAGAAGCGCAAGAGAACATTGGTATTGAAGTGGCGTCAAAAATGGCCAAGTACTCAGACAACGGTTCAACCTTGTCTGCAGTAAACTTCCCAGAAGTTGCACTACCGGGCCACACTGGCACTAGCCGTTTATTGCACATTCACCACAACCAACCGGGTGTGCTAACTAAAATTAACTTGGCCTTTGCTGAAGACTCAATCAACATTGCCGCGCAATACCTACAAACCAACGACAGCATTGGTTACGTAGTCATTGACGTAGAGACCGCTCAATCTGAGCAAGCTATCGCCAAGCTTAAAGAGATTGAAGGCACCATTCGCGCCCGTATTCTTCACTAACAAAATGCCGATACGCGAATCAAACAAGCCAGTCTCAAGACTGGCTTTTTTTATCGCCCAAGGCCTCACTAAAATCACCGCTAGACCCCAAGCCAACTAGCCGTATAATGCCTTTATATATCACCATGTACGGCCTATTTTGCAGCAACTAAACCAACAAATTGAACGGTGCTTTCTGCAAGCAGAACAGCATTTTCAACGGTCCTTTACTCGACCAGAAATAATATTATCGAAGCGACGTAGCAAAGTGGCCGGCAGCGCGAACCTAAGCCAGTGGAAACTGCGTTTTAATGCGCATTTTTACCAGCAGCAACCCGCGGATTTTTTGGCGCAAACCGTGCCGCATGAAGTAGCACATTTACTATGCCACGCACTATATGGGCGTGTAAAACCGCACGGTAAAGAGTGGCAACAGATCATGCAGCAGGTATTTAATTGTCCAGCAAACACAACTCACAGTTACTCTATCGAGCAACTGCAACTCAGCACATTTGAATATCGCTGTGCCTGCCAACGCCATCATTTAAGCGTACGCCGACACAATAAAGTGCTGAGAGGAGCGAGTTATCAGTGCACAAAATGCCAGCAACGATTAAGCTTCGTTACAATCCTCAATAGTGATAACCCTGGTCGGTAAACCATTTCTTCCCCCAGCGAAGTTAACCATGTAGCCCATACCATCTTGCAGAGCGCCAAATTCCACATGAGAATTACAAACGTTATTAGCTAATCGAAGCTGAGAGTCAGAAATAGAATTTGCATTCCATTCCCTGCGCTTGTCGCGAAGACGGTGCTCAATAACCAATACATCACCCACAACATAACACTGCGTTTGTAAATAACTCACAGAACTTACTCTTTTATTGCAACGCTCAACGAGTAACTGTTTAGTAGTTTCGGTAACAACCGAAGGAGGATTGGGTTGATAGTTCAACGCTATTTCTTCCACTTTTTGATTGGTCGCAGCGCAACCTAAAAGCCCCATCATAGAAACAACCAAACCAAGTTTAATTACTTTCATATTCAGTCCCTTGAAAAAGGTACAGACTATAATAAATAACGAATAAATCAATATAGAAATATCCTAAGTACTAATGGATTACTAGGCATAAGTAAGCAATAGGTTTATCCTTTAACGGTCAAATCCTTAACCATAAAAACTACCCAAGGGCCTATTTTTAACCATGCGCATACCACGAATTTTCCACTCTCAACCACTCTCGCTCAACATGGCCACAGAACTTGATGATGAAGCTGCTAGTCACGTTGGGCGGGTACTACGCATGGAAGCCGGGCAATACTTAGAACTGTTCAATAGTGATGGTAATAATTATGCTGCGGTGATCGAAACCAGCAGTAAAAAGCATGTTTCAGTGAAAATCACCGCTGTTCAGGCCAACCATTCAGAATCACCGCTTAATATTCATTTAGGGCAAGTGATTTCTCGTGGTGACCGCATGGAATTTACCATTCAAAAATCGGTAGAATTAGGCGTAAACAAAATCACCCCGCTCACCAGTGAGCGTTGTGGAGTGAGGCTGAATCAAGAGCGCTTTGAAAAGAAACGCCAGCAATGGCAAAAAATAGCGATCGCCGCGTGTGAACAATCGGGGCGTAGTATCGTGCCTGAAGTGGCCGCACTGCAAAGCCTAGAGCAATGGGCCAGTGAAAACACTGACGCCATGAAGTTGAATTTACATCCAAAGGCCCCATATAGCATTAAGACCCTTCCTATTCCGCAACATGGAGTTAGGTTGTTAATTGGGCCAGAAGGTGGCTTATCAGAACAAGAAATTGACGTCTGTAATCAGCATCAATTTCAGGAAACAATATTAGGCCCGCGTGTCTTACGCACAGAAACCGCCGCGCTTACGGCAATTACCGCTTTGCAATGTCAATTTGGAGACTTAGCATAAATGAGTATTAGACTCGGTATCGTGATGGACCCCATCACCAAAATCAATATTAAGAAAGACTCTAGCTTCGCCATGTTGATGGAAGCCCAAGCACGCGGTTACGAAATCTATTACATGGAAATGCAAGACCTCTATTTAGACGGTGGTCGTGCGGCCGCAAATATGTCTCCCTTAGCCGTTCAGCAAGACTCTCAATCTTGGTTTGAGCTTGGCGAATCGGTGGATCAGAGCTTAAGTGAATTGGATGTGATCTTAATGCGTAAAGATCCTCCGTTTGACACCGAGTTTATTTACGCCACCTACATATTGGAGCGTGCAGAGGCCGAGGGCAGCTTAATCATTAATAAGCCACAAAGCTTACGCGATGCCAATGAAAAGCTGTTTACCGCTTGGTTCTCAGAATTTACCCCGACCACTTTAGTGAGCAGTGATATGCCTCGCCTTAAGGCTTTTCATCAACAGCACAAAGACGTGATCATGAAGCCATTAGATGGTATGGGTGGGGCGTCAATCTTCCGCCTTAAAGAAGGCGATCCTAACGTGGGAGTGATCTTGGAAACCTTAACCAATCACGGTCAAGAATACTGTATGGCACAGTGTTTTATCCCCGAAATTGTTGATGGTGACAAGCGTATACTGATCGTTGATGGTGAGCCTATGCCTTATTGTTTAGCCCGTATTCCTTCAAAGGGCGAAACACGCGGTAATTTAGCGGCTGGCGGCCGAGGTGTAGCTCAACCTTTATCGGAAAGCGACTGGAGAATTGCTAAGGCCATTGGCCCAGCGTTGAAAGAAAAGGGCTTGGTGTTTGTTGGCCTAGACGTGATTGGCGACAAAGTCACGGAAATAAACGTCACCAGCCCAACCTGTATTAAAGAAATTGAAGCGGCCTACGATATTTCGATTACAGGCAAGTTAATGGATGCAATTGAAGCTAGACTTAACGCATCAGCCTAAGCAGTAATAAGGTTAACCATTAATAGATGAATACTTTGCAGAATCAATTTTTATTGGCCATGCCAAGCCTCAATGATCCGTTCTTCAAACGCTCGGTTGTCTACCTATGCGAGCACAATGACGAAGGCGCGATGGGTTTGGTGATCAATGTGCCAGTAGATTTATCGGTAGAGTCATTACTTGAGCAAATAGAATTACAAAATCAAGTAGAGTTATTGCGCGAGAATCTTGACCGACCCGTTTACCAAGGCGGGCCGGTAGCCCAAGAACGAGGCTTTGTTTTACATTCGCCGGTAAAGGGCTTTAGTAGCAGTTTAAAAGTCAGTGACGAGCTAATGGTGACCACGTCTAAGGACGTGTTAGATACCTTAGGCACCGAGTCACAGCCTGATGATTATATTGTGACTTTAGGATATGCCAGTTGGGAAGCAGGACAATTAGAGCAAGAGATTGCCGAAAACTCTTGGCTAACCTTACCGGCCAGCGCAGACATTATTTTTGATGTACCCAGCCATAAACGTTGGGAAGCAGCCGCTAAAAGCTTAGGTATCGATATTTGGCAACTGTCTAGCCAAGTGGGACACGCGTAATGGCTAGAGCAGGAGAACGTTCGGCCTTGGCTTTTGACTTTGGTACCAAAAGTATTGGTGTGGCAATAGGTCAAGAGCTCACCGGTACCGCCAAGCCCTTAGCAGCGATAAAGGCCCAAGATGGTATTCCTAATTGGCCCAATCTCGAAAAGCTACTTGAACAATGGCAGCCCGATTTATTGGTGATTGGCTTACCGCTCAATATGGATGGCAGCGAGCAAGAGCTTACGACTCGCGCCAAAAAGTTTGCCAACCGTTTGCATGGCCGTTTTGGTTATGCCATTGAAATGCAAGATGAGCGTTTAACCACCGTCGATGCCAAAGAAAAGCTTTTTGAATTAGGCGGTTATAAAACCCTTGAAAAAGGCGCCGTCGACAGCCTTGCGGCAGCACTGATTTTTGAGAGTTGGTGCACCGAGCAATACGAAGCATAAACGCAACACTTTTACCTTCTCATCAGTTATAACAGGTAGCTAAAGCCAAACACTTAAAGGATGTAACTGCACACAACGTAACAGCCAGCAGCGCCCTAATACCGCCCCTACTAGCAACAAAACCGGCGCAACGTAGTGCTTAATGCGAGGTTTATTCGTTCGCTACAGGCCTATCTAGCGGCCTCAACAGCCACTCATGGCTTTAATTATGTCTTTGTTAGCCGAAACGAAGCAGAGAGTTTGACGAAAGTGGCAAAGCTTTTGGTCGAGTAGTCAGCGAGAAGTCGGTATGTTTGATAATAAAAAGCCAACTGACCAGCAGTTGGCTTTTAACCCATCAACGTAGGTTTAAGACTTGTTGGAGCCCGACCAAATATCAGAACTGAGCTGCTTCTTAAGCTCGGGGAAATCGTCGCTGTTGAACGTAGGCACTTTACCTGCGTCTAATTGGCGGTTGTAATCTTTTGCCAACTTAACCACAACGCCTGACAGCAACAAGATAGCTATCAAGTTAACAATGGCCATGAACCCCATCGACACATCGGCTAAATTCCAAATGATGTCAATTTTAACCACCGCACCAAACATTACCATTGCTAGCACCAACAAACGGAAAATCCACAAACCCGCTTTATGATTATGCTCTAAGAAAACTAAATTTGTTTCTGCGTAGGAGTAGTTCGCCACAATAGAGGTAAAGGCAAAAAAGATGATTGCCACTCCCACAAAGTAACTGCCCCAATCGCCCACTTGACTGCTCAAGGCTTGCTGAGTTAGCGCAATACCATCACCGGTCAATTGTTCGTTGTGACTCAGTAAGATAATGGCCGCTGTAGCGGTACAAATAACCACGGTGTCAATGAACACACCTAACATCTGCACGTAACCTTGCGAAGCAGGGTGTGGCGGGTAAGGAGTCGCCGTTGCCGCAGCGTTCGGGGCACTACCCATACCCGCTTCGTTAGAAAACAAGCCGCGTTTAATACCATTCATCATGGCGGCACCTAGGGCGCCCGCACCGGCCTCTTCAAAACCAAAAGCAGAACGGAAAATTAAGCTAAATACCTCAGGCATTTGCTGAATGTTCATAATAACAACCACTAGAGCCACGATGACATAAGCTAGTGCCATAAACGGAACCACTAGTTCAGCGAAGCGAGCAATACTGCGAATACCACCAAAAATAATCAGTGCGGCAGCGGCGACTAATATGCCACCCACAATGGCTTTATCAAAGCCAAAAGCTTCGTTCATCGCTGAGGCGATGGCGTTAGCTTGTACCGCATTAAATACCAGGCCAAAAGCCACGATCAAGCAAATAGCGAAGATCACGCCCATCCAGCGCTTACCTAAGCCTTGCTCCATATAATAAGAAGGACCACCACGGAAATTGCCATCGCTGTCTTTTACTTTGTAAAGCTGGGCTAAGCTGCTTTCCGCAAAGCTAGTTGCCATCCCTAACAAGGCAATTAGCCACATCCAAAATACAGCGCCAGGGCCACCTAATGTCACCGCGATCGCAACCCCCGCGAGGTTGCCAGTGCCGACTCTAGCAGCCAAGCTCGTGCATAAAGCCTGAAATGACGATATGCCGTTGGCATCACCTCTTCGGCTAGACTTCATCACCGAGAACATATGTCCAAAATGGCGAAACTGTATGAACCCAGTACGAAGGGTAAACAGAACTCCAGTGCCCACCAGCAAATAGATCAGCAAGTTGCCCCACAGTACGTCGTTTAACCAGTTAACTATTTCATTCATGGTTCAAAATCACCTTATGTTAGTAGTGCTTCATAAAACTAAGCCCAATTTAAGCGAGCGCAGATTCTAGGTGTCTGCAAACGACTATGCTTTGACTTATAACAAAAACAAGATAAAAACACGCCTATATATAAATAAAAGGTATTAATGTTGCCTATAAACCTAGCGAGAAAGCAGAAGTAACAGATAATTCTAGTGAAAACGCAAAAAAAAGTGACCAAGCATAACCTTTTTGTAACATTTATATTTTACTTTTTGTGTGGGTGTGGTACTTATTAATTGTGACAACATACAAGGAGATAACCATGGATAGGCTAGACTTGGATACTGTTGAAACCAGCAAATCTTCTCGCGGTTCAAACAAAAAACGAAAGTGGCGAGAGATAGAAGCAATTAAAGAAAAAATTCGCTTACAAAAAGAGCTACAGTCAATCGACAGTAGTTTTGACCTTCAAACCGAATACGAATACTAAAATGAAAAAACCCGGCTAAGCCGGGTTTTTTATTGGATTAGCATCCACTTAGTCTTCTTCTACTGGTTGAGACAGTTTGATCCGCTCAGACAAGGCTTTGTATTGCTCCGCAACTCGATGTCCAAATAATGGGTCTTCGTGATTGCCATGTTGCCAGCTTTGCTCTATCGCTCGCCAGTCGTCCGCAGTCAAATGACGCTTAAGCGCTGGGAATACCACCTCTTCTTCATAATTTAAGTGTTCCCATTGGGCTTTAATAAAGGCTTCTAACTTGTCACTAAATTGATCTAGAGGCACTACCGCATCTAACAAAATGATATCTAGAATATCGCTCAGCTCACTGGTCATTTCTAACAAGTGTTCGTGTTGCTGCTTTAGTTGGTTAGATAAATCATCTTCTACCACTCGATATTTAACGTAGTAATCGTAGATAAGATCTTCTTGGGGGTGATGGTAACGATCAGCATACTCTTGCATGTAGCTAATGATATGAGCAATTAATTTGTATTTAACCGCTTTTTCATCACGTATATGAGCTAATTTTTGCTCTAATACCTTAAGCAACTTGGCGATATTTTTATGATCTTCTTGAAGACTTTGTAACATTGCTTCTCCTTGGCTAACCAGCACTCTTTGATTCAGTATAAAGTACTCAATGTTGAATTATTATTGCGCTAGATCGTTAATTAGACAGATTTGTATTTCTCACAGTTCACAGTTTTTACCAATAATTCTATTTTCACTCTATTTTTTATAGGCTTACTCGCTAGAGATGGCCACTTAAACAGCGTTTGTTTAACTAATATACACAATTTGTATAGTGAATACCCAACAGCAATAAAACAACGAGCACAATTTTCACAAGCACCACTTAATCTTAATCAACAAAGAGAATAATAAAAAACAAAAAAAACCCTTTTTTGATTAAGGTCAATTGTAGTATAGTTACAGCAAGTGGCGATATTGATTCAATAAATGGCTCGGGCATCGCTATAACATGTAATAAAATTACAACAATTAGCTAATGAGGTATGTTATGACCACAGGTATTCAAATCACTAAAGCAGACAACGACGCGCTATTAGGCTCTTTTTGGCTACTAGACAACGAGCAAAACCAAGCCCGTTGCTTATGTGTAAAAGATGAGCTTTACGCTGAAGATGAAGTGGTAGCTATCGATGCATTGGGTCAAATCGAGTATCGCGAAGTACCAATGAAAGCTCAGGCTATCGAAGAAGGTGGTCAACACCTTAACGTAAACGTACTACGTCGCGAAACGTTGCAAGACGCAGTTAAGCACCCTGAAAAATACCCACAACTAACCATTCGTGTTTCTGGTTATGCGGTACGCTTTAACTCGCTAACTACTGAGCAACAACAGGACGTAATTACACGTACCTTTACTGAATCTCTATAAGACTCAGTGTCGCTCAATAAAAAAGCATGCCTAGGCATGCTTTTTTGATATCTGAAGCGGAATAAATCGCTTAACTGCGTTCTCTAATTAAGCCTTCCTGAATGGTTGAGGCAACCAGTTTACCGTCACGGGTGAAAAACTGCCCTCGAACTAAGCCCCTTCCCTGTGATGCTGCAGGGCTATCTACCACGTAGAGCAACCATTCATCTAAGCGGAAGTCTTGGTGGTACCACATGCTGTGATCAATCGTCGCGGTTTGAATGGTGGGTTCAATAAACGAACGGCCATGCGGCTGCAATGCTGTGGGTAAGAAATTGAAATCAGACGCATAAGCTAAAAGGTAACGGTGTATTCGGCTGTCATCAGGCATCTGACCATTAGCCTTAAACCAAACGCAACGTTTAGCGGGAAGTATTTCCGGCTGCAAAGGATTAACAAATTCTACCGGGCGCATCTCCAAGGGTTTATCACAGATAAACTTGTCACGAACCGAATCAGGCAACATTTCACGCAACTGGAAAGCGTACTCTTGTTCAGATTGGAGCTCTTCTGGGGCTGGTACGTCTGGCATCTTATCTTGATGCTCAAAGCCGGGAGCCACTTCTTGAAAAGAAGCTGTCATATAGAAAATAGGCTTACCAAACTGAATTGCTTTGATTCGTCGAGTAGATACACTGCGTCCATCACGAATGCTCTCTACGTCGTATACGATGCGATGATTAGTGTCACCAGGTCGTAGGAAGTAAGAGTGGAAGGAGTGAACTTGGCGATGTTCGGCCACTGTTTCTTTAGCCGCAGACAAGGCCTGCCCCATCACTTGACCACCAAACACCGCACCAAAACCTAAATCTTGGCTTTGACCACGATATATACCTTCTTCTATACGCTCTAAGCTCAGTAGCTCAAGCAAATCTTTTAACACTTTACTCATAGATATCGAATCTTTAAAAACTAGTCGGTGCAATATGCGCGAGAAGCAACAAAAGATCAACGTCTACACATTAGAATAAGCTAATTGATAACTAACTAAATGTTAGATAAAGGTATAACAAGAGCTGAAAAACTCGCTGAGACGAAACAATAGCTAAATTTAAACAAAAAAAGCAGCGATAATAATATCACTGCTTAGTTAGAGCCTTACTTCAAATAAACTAGAGTTTTAACAGCACTGCTCGCAATTGAGCAAAGTCTGCAGGCATCTCTAAAGACAGTAACTCTAGATCAGCTCTGTCGGCTAAAGGCTTTGGTATCTCAATAGCACGTTGCAAGATATCTTCTACGCTTTCTTTAAACTTAGCTGGATGCGCAGTACATAAGAATAAACCATGCTCACCCTCAGCTAATTGCTCAGTTAATTGCTGATAAGCAATCGCGCCGTGTGGTTCACACAAGTAACCCTCGGCATCGAGTGCTTTAACCGCTTCAGCTGTTTGTTGATCGGTCATTACCCCTTTACCTAGCTGGTTTAAGTCCCAGCCTTGGGTCTTGAATAGCTCTTCAACACGAGGCCAGTTGTTTGGCTGACTCACATCCATGGCATTAGACAGCGTCGCTTGAGTAGGCTTAGGCTCCCAGTTTCCTGATGCTAAATAACGCGGTACCGTATCATTAACATTGGTAGCAGCAATAAAACGCTTAATTGGCAAGCCCATGGCTTTAGCAATAAGACCCGCGGTTAAATTACCGAAGTTACCAGAAGGTACAGAAACCACTAGCTGAGCGCGTTGTTCTTTAGGTAGTTGAGCCGCTGCTTCGAAGTAATAACAAACCTGTGCCGCTAAGCGACTAATATTAATTGAGTTAGCAGAGTTGAGGCCAATGGCCGCTTTTAACTCTTGGTCATCAAAAGCTTGTTTAACCATCGCTTGGCAAGCATCAAAATCTGACTCTACAGCCACGGTGGTAATGTTGCCACCAAGAGTACAAAACAGCTTCTCTTGTAGAGGGCTAATTTTGCCTTTTGGATAAAGCACTACCACGTTGATGTTTTCCATGCCGTAAAAAGCATGGGCCACTGCTGCGCCTGTGTCTCCAGAAGTCGCCGTTAAGATAGTGGTTTTTTTGCCTTCTGAAAATTGTGCTAAACATTGCGCCATAAACCGGCCGCCAAAATCTTTAAAGGCTAACGTAGGGCCATGAAACAACTCTAAAGCGCTTATTTGATCGGTCACTTTTTCTAGCGGTGCAGGAAATGTAAACGCTTTGCTTACCATCTCAAACAAGGTGTCTTCAGATAACTCGTTATCTAATAAAGCAGCCAGTAATTTGGCGCAACGTGCATGAAAATCGAGATCTAATACCGCATCAATGTCATCAAATTGCGGAATTGTATCGGGGAAAAACAAACCTTGCTGCTGGCCTAAGCCCTGTTTTACCGCTTGAGTAAAACTCACTTGTTCTTCATGGTGTTTTAGATTGTATAAGTTCATAGCGACGTTCCTGTTACTCGTGTGCCTTGTTCATCGATTTTACAAACATGGCAAAATCCATCTTCGTTTTGAATAAAGTGTTGTTCTAACCAGTCTTTGGCGCGCTGGGCTTGCTCTAATACTGGTGTAACAATGAATATTGTAGGGCCCGAACCCGATATTCCACTAGCTAATGCGCCACTTTGCGCGGCATAACTGCGTACTTGCTCAAAGCCGGGAATAAGCGCAGCGCGGTAAGGTTCTGCAATAATATTGTCTTTTAATAAACTGGCTGCCAATGCAGGCTGCTTACTGTAACTCGCATGTACAAAGCCGGCTAAATTACGGCCAAATTCTAAGGTGTCTTGGCGACGATATTGGGCCGGAAGAATTGAGCGAGCTTGCGCAGTAGAAATATTAATACCTGGGTAGGCAACAATCCAATACCAATCTTCAAAGTGAGGAATGGCTTGGCTAGTCGCCCCAGCTTGTTGCAACATAAGTTGCATACCGCCAAGGTAACAAGGTGCAACATTATCGTAATGCACGCTGCCACTAATTTGCCCTTCCAGCTCACCCATCATAATCAGCATTTGCTCTTTATTGAAAGGCGTATTAACAAAAGCATTTAAGCCTTCTAGTGCCGCAACGACCGAGCAAGCACTAGACCCTAGGCCGCTACCAATGGGCAAGTTCTTTTCTAGGGTCATTTTTACACAACCCAGCTGCTTACCATGATGTTCAGCGTACTGCTTAACAAAGTAATGATAACAATCGTAAAGAATGTTTTGTTTAGGATCGGCTGGAAGTTTGTGCGCATAGCTACCCACATTCTCAATGATCACATCACTGCCTTCGGCGGCTTCAACCATGACCCTGTCACCCAGTAGCTGACCATCAATGGGCGATAAGGCCGCACCTAAAGAATCAAAACCGACACTGACATTCGCGGTTGAGGCTGGAGCATAAACAACGACACTCATATTACACCTCTTGGTTCCAGTTTAGTGTTCTTAATACGTCGGCAAACACACCTGCGGCGGTGACTGCTGTTCCCGCACCATAACCACGCAATACTAACGGAATCGGCTGATAGTAACGGCTGTAAAATGCTAAGGCATTTTCACCATCTTTCACTCGGTTAAGCGGGTCATCAGCGGCTACAGCGCTTAGCGATACCTTACACACGCCGTTATCAATGTTACCTAAGTAGCGAAGAACCTTACCTTCGGCCGCCGCGTCTTGCTGTAATTTAGCAAAATAGGCATCGGCTTCTGGCAAACGCGCCATAAAGGCTTCAGTGTCACCACTTGGATCAAAGTTTGGCGGTAAGGCCTTATCAATTTGAATGTCTTCAATGCTCAGTGGCATACCCGCTTCACGGGCAAGAATAAGCAACTTACGAGCAACGTCCATACCTGATAAATCATCACGAGGATCGGGCTCGGTAAAGCCATTTTCACGTGCAATAGTGGTGGCTTCTGAGAAACTCATCCCTTCATCTAACTTACCAAAGATGAATGATAATGACCCCGATAAGATGCCGTTGAAGCGCTCTAGTTTGTCGCCCGCTTTTAGCAAGTTTTGTAAGTTTTCAATTACTGGCAAACCCGCACCAACGTTAGTGTCGTATAAGAACTTACGACGCATAGCTAAGGCTGTTTTACGTAATTGCTGGTAATACTCCATACTAGAAGTATTCGCCTTTTTATTGGCGGTCACTACATGGAAACCGTTGGCTAAGAATTCTGCGTATTTACCGGCGATATCATCGTTACTGGTACAGTCCACTATCACAGGGTTAATCAAATGACTTTGATCTACCAAGCTAGCCACATTGTCTAAACTAAAGCCGCCATTTTCAGTGGTTGCTTCTAATTGCTGTTGCCAATGCTCTAAATCAAGGCCCTTAGCGTCGAGCAACAATTTACGGCTATTGGCGACACCGCAAACACGAATACCAATTTGTTGTTCTTTAAGGTGTTGCTGCTGAGCATGAATTTGCTCTAATAACGCTCCGCCTACGCCACCTACACCGATAAGGAATAAATCAATGTAGTGCATGCTGTTAAAGAAGTTTTGATGACAGGCACGTATCGCCTCTGCCGCTTTCTCTTGCGAAACGACCGCTGAGATAGAGCGCTCTGAAGAACCTTGAGCAATCGCCACGATGTTAATCGCCACTTCAGCTAGCGAAGTGAAGAACCGAGCGGCAACGCCTTTACTACGGCGCATGCTATCGCCCACTAGCGAGATAATAGCCAATTTATCAATCGCTTCAATTGGCTCTAATAACTGGTTAGCCAACTCTAACTCAAACTCTTCGTTTAAAGCGCTTAAAGCGCGCGAGGCGTCGATGCTATGGATACAAAAACTAATACTGTATTCGCAGCTAGATTGAGTAATTAAGGCCACTGAAATCTGGCTGCGTGAAATGCTTTCAAAAATTCGGCCAGCCATGCCAACCATACCTTTCATGCCAGGGCCTGAAACAGTAAGCATGGTAAGCTCTGATAAGCTAGATAAAGCTTTAACCGGTAAATCATCTTGGGCCGGGCTTTGTGCGCCAATTAAGGTGCCTTCACCCTGAGGATTAAAGGTATTCTTAATCAAGCAAGGAATATGATATTGAGCAATAGGGGCAATGGTTTTTGGGTGCAACACTTTAGCACCGAAATAGCTAAGTTCCATCGCCTCTGGGTAACTTAAACTGCGTAGCAAACGCGCATCATCAACAATCCGCGGGTCACAGTTATAAACGCCATCGACGTCTGTCCAAATTTCACAGCACTCAGCGTCTAAACAAGCGGCCAATACTGCGGCGCTGTAATCAGAGCCATTGCGCCCCAGCACTACCGTATCACCGTGTTGGTTTCCAGCGGTAAAGCCGGGCATCAAGTAAATCAGGCCTTCTTGGATCATCGCGCGATTTAAACGTTGTTTGCTGGCTTGAATATCGACCACTGCTTCAAGATAACCACCGGTAGTGGCAACCAATTTTTGCTGTGGAATGATAATTTCAGCACGTTGGCCTCGCACCGACAATAAGTGGTTCATTGTATGAATGCTTAGTTTCTCGCCGGTAGACAAGACCTTAGCGCGAATGTTGTCAGGGCATTGCTGTAATAAGGCAACACCATTTAATAGTTGACGTAATTCACCGAGCTCTTGATGCACCATCAATTGCATTTGTTCGATGGCAAAACCCGCATATTTTGCTTTTAAATCGGAGAGCAACTGCTGGAACGTTGCTTCAATACGGGTTAAATAGCTTTCACCATCGTTACCGTGGCTAACTTTATCTACCACAGCGACAAGATCGTTAGTCACCCCAGCGGGTGCCGACAACACCACCGCCATTTGCGACTGATGCTGATTACTTAATACAATATCAGCTGCCCGATTAAATCGCTCAGCGTCAGCTAAAGATGATCCACCAAATTTTAAAACTCGCATTGTTCCTCCCAAAAAAAAACCCGTATCGTGAGTGATACGGGCTTTCTTAGATGTAGTTAGTAGCTACAACCAGCCCGACCCGCATGTGGTGGTGCGGGTAATCATTGTGGTGGTTGTGTAAGCAAAACGTACTGACATCTGAATAAAAAACTAAGTCCAATTTATGTTCATACCATAACCAGCTGTGTTTCAGAGTCAAGTTTTATTTGTTCAAACTACCTTTATAAGGCGAATTTCGCCACCGCTAAACGACTATATGAAACCAGCAAGAGCGAACCGCACTTAACGCATAATGCGCAGCCAATTAATCGCGCATTGCAATGCCCCCCATAACACAAAGGCAAACCCTCATTCACCAAAGCGGGATCATTTGTCATCAGCCACAAACAAAAATTTGAACAGGTGTTTAAATCCTGCCATAGTGAATAAAAAAACAACAATAAGAAGACAAGCATGGATCAACGGATGGAACACCAAGCAGCACATGCGATGCTGCAACGCTTTAATAGTTTTTACCAATGTTTTCTCGAAGTGACTCGCGGTGCTAAACAGCGTTTTGAAGATGCCGATTGGATGTCTGTTCAATTGGCATCTCGAGAACGGATCCGACTTTATGACCACCACGTTACCGAAGCGCGCGCTGCCATTAAAGCGCTGACTGGTCACATGCAGCGTAGTGATGCATTTTGTGCGGCGGTAAAATCTCATTACTCAGAGCTGCTTACTCAACATGAAAACTTCGAAGTTGCCGAATCATTCTTCAACTCAGTTTATCAGCGTTTATTTCATCATCGCTATATAGAAGAGAACCAGCTATTCATTCGCCCCAGCCGATGCAGCAAATTGTTCGACTACCAACTGCTCACCTGCAGCCACCAAAATACTCACTTGGAAAGCCTACTGCATACCCTGTTTGATAACTATAGCTTTAGCATTGCCTATGAGGATCTTGCTCGCGACATCGCCTTTATTTGCCAACGACTGCTACAAATACCGCAACTCAGTGACCAGCAGCTGCATAAAATCACCATGTTAACGCCGGTGTTCTATCGCAATAAAGCCGCTTACTTAATTGGCCAATATCAAAGTGAAGGGCTGAGTTTTCCTATTGTATTCCCCTTACTTAACCAACAAGGTAAAGTGGCAATAGATAGTGTACTTATCGACACCGACGAAGTGAGTATTATTTTTGGCTTTGCCCGTTCTTACTTTATGGTAGACGCCCCTGCACCACGCCGTATAGTTAACTTTCTTAAACAACTCTTACCCAACAAGACCGATTACGAGCTATTTACCGCCATTGGTTGTCAAAAACACGGGAAAACCGAGCTTTATCGGCATTACCTGAATCACTTACATAATTCGACTGATCAATTCGAATTAGCGCCGGGTATCAAAGGCATGGTAATGACGGTATTTACTCTGCCTTCTTACGATGTGGTATTTAAGATCATTAAAGACGAATTTACCCCCCCTAAGGATGTTAGTCATGCCATTGTTAAAGAAAAATATCGCTTAGTAAAACAACATGACCGGGTGGGTAGAATGGCTGATACCCAAGAATTTTCTAATGTGGAGTTTCCCTTGGCTCGGTTTAGCCAGAGCTTATTGGACGAGTTACAAACCGTGGCGCCATCGGTGTTATCTATTGAGGGCGAGTCATTAACTATTAAGCACCTCTATATTGAACGCAAAATGATCCCACTAAACATGTATTTAGACCAAGCTGACGAGGCTCAAACTCGCCAAGTCATTGATGAATATGGCAATGCCATAAAACAGCTTGCGGCAGCGAATATCTTCCCTGGAGATATGCTATTTAAAAACTTCGGTGTCACCCGTCATGGCCGGGTAGTGTTTTATGATTACGATGAAATTTCATATATGACTGAGTGTAATTTTAGAGAGTTGCCTAAATCTCAATACCCTGAAGATATGTGGGACTATCAGCCAAGCTTCTCTGTGGGCCCTAACGATATATTTCCTGAAGAGTTTGCCACTTTTCTACTCGGTAAACCGACCGTAAAACAAGTCTTTCAAGAGCTACACCAAGACCTATTTCAAGCCAACTATTGGCAACAACTGCAACGCAACATTGAGAAAGGTCTATTCGAAGACGTATATCCCTATAGAAGACGGAGGCGTTTTATAAATCGTTAATATAATCTGCTATTAAAACCGGTAAACGAATGATTTATTAATCTAATCTCGGTTTTTTTAAGATCAGCAATGATCTTCTTAGGCAGATCAACCATACTAGATTAGGAAATAAAAATAACAATAAGGAGCAGTGATGGCTAAGTTACGTTTTCAGCATACTATTGCTGCTTTATTGGTTATTGCTAGCAGTTCGGTATTAGCCGCTGATATCGAAAGTAAAACAAGCATCAGCTATGGTGACGGAGAGCATCTCAACTTGTCTACCCGTAGCCAACTAAACAATTGGTATTTAACTGGATTTAACTCCAGCCAGTTTGTCAGTAACGGCGAACAAGATAGCAACCAAGAATGGTTTTTCAATGGTGGCTACCAACACAAATTATACAACGAGCTGTCGCTATTTGTGGAAGCCGGTGTCAATAACCAATACGACGATATTGCAACACGCAAGGGTTTCAATTTGTCTACGGGTGTGAACTACCAACCACTTAAAAGTTTATCTATTCAAAGTAAGTTAGTTCAAGTTCACCAGCCAAAATTCGACAACACCGAGAATAGCTTAGAGTTGTCGAGCACCTATCACCTTTTAAACAACATCGATGTTAAAGCGGTTTATCAAATTGAAGCCCAAAAAGAGCAAACTCAGCAACAAGTTCAATTTGGCTTAGGCTACCGCTTCTAAACAAAACCTTCAGGCAAGTTTAGCATCTGTTGGCTGATCAATACGCCATTCTCGTCTGCATATAAATACATCCCTGAATCTATAGACACTCCAGCAATGCTGACAGTGCCATCAACCTCTCCCAACCCTTTACGTTCAGTTTTCATTGGGCAAGCTGCCAACGCTCGAACACCTAGATCAATAGTGTTAATGGTGGTTACGTCTCGAATAGCCCCATTAATGACGACCCCAGCCCAACCATTGATATAGGCAGAATCAGCGATCAAGTCGCCCATTAATGCGCGTTGAAGATCTCCTCCTCCATCTACCACTAATACCCGCCCCTCGCCCGCAGTGGCCAGCAGCTCTTTTACTCGGCTATTGTCTTGCCAGCATTTTACCGTCACCACTTCGCCATGAAACAGCCTTTTTAAACCATAAATCTGAAATACCGGCGCGAATAACTGGACTTGCTCTGGGTAGAGATCGCATAACTCGGGAAGTAAATCTTGCATCTAATCATTCCTTGATAGCAGTAAGCATGAGCCTGTCATAATTAAAGCACTGTGAAGGTCTAAGGCCAAGTAGCAAATACTTCTATACTCGACTTTCACTGGCCACTTGGCATAACTCGTCAATAAGCCCAGATACGCCACAGCCTTGTTGATTAATTAACGAACATACAACAATCACAGCAAATTATTAAAACTTTCCCTAAAGTTACCTTACAAAGCTGTTTTGCTTCAAGGCATTAGCGCCCTTTAAACATGTAAGTTAATGACAACTTAAGCGCAGGTTAACAATGCGATTTATAAGCATTAAGTACCAACGACAAGAAAAGGTAGCGGCAAGCTTTTGATATCTAAGGCTAGACTTGCTGAAAGCTAGCGCTTAACGACAGAAAACAAGATGTAGTTTATTTTCAGTAATGTTTGCTGAAAATGACAATAATGACTAATTCCGATTGATTTGAATCAAATCCATCGCAGAAAACGTAAGCTTTTTTCAGACTCAAGTTGTTATATCACTGTTAAGCCAATAGAATATGTTTATTGCTTGTAACGAACAATGCATTTAGAAGGTGTCTCTCGCTGATTTATCACGCGTTTTGAACAAACTTATTGCCTATTTTTTTGCCATTCAACGAGTTTTAACACAAACTCAACATGGAAGAATTTGTAGCGTTTGCTTTACCTTCTATATAGCTACTTGTTCGCAAGCCACTTTATTCTAAACAGCATTGGGGAAGACCATGACACCAAATATTTTAATTGTCGAGGACGAATTGGTCACTCGGAATACGCTAAAAAGCACTTTTGAAGCCGAAGGCTACAATGTGTTTGAAGCTATCGACGGCAATGAAATGAATAGCATTCTGGAAGCACATTCGGTTCACCTAATTATCATGGATATCAATCTTCCTGGTAAAAATGGTTTGTTGCTGGCCCGTGAACTTCGCGACCGCGAACAAATAGCCTTAATGTTTTTAACTGGCCGAGACAATGAAGTAGATAAAATCTTGGGCTTAGAAATAGGCGCCGACGATTACATTACTAAGCCATTTAATCCTCGTGAACTTACCATTCGCGCTCGCAACTTGCTAAACCGCACCGTAAACGGTCAAGCAGCCAGTGAAGACAAAGGCACAGTTGAAGAATATCGCTTCAACGGATGGGCCCTAGATATCAATAGTCGCTCGCTAATTAGTCCTAACCAAGAAACTTACAAACTGCCACGTAGTGAGTTTCGTGCCATGTTGCACTTTGTTGAGAACCCAGGACAAATACAAACTCGCGCAGACTTATTGAAAAAAATGACAGGCCGCGAGCTAAAGCCGCATGATCGTACTGTAGATGTAACGATTCGTCGCATTAGAAAGCACTTTGAATCGATACCTGAAACGCCTGAAATCATCGCGACGATTCACGGTGAAGGCTATCGTTTTTGTGGTGAAATCGAATAAGTAATAAATAAACACCAAAACCTCGCAGTTTCGCGAGGTTTTTTTATACTTGCAAGATGCTCAAATTATGAGCAGCCCAGCAAGCTTTTACAAAATTGAACAATTAAAAAGCCACATTTGTGAATTATAAATCGACATTATTTTGATCGACATGCTGATTTGTAGTTATTTTTCTACATATCCTTTTGTGATCAATCTTGTATAATGTGCGCAGATTTTTTTACTAGTATCCTTAACGGAGAGTCACTTCAATGAAGAAAACCAAAATAGTTTGTACCATTGGTCCAAAAACTGAATCGGTAGAAATGCTAACTAAGTTAGTTGAATCAGGCATGAACGTTATGCGCCTTAACTTCTCGCACGGCGACTTTGCAGAACACGGCGTTCGCATCAACAACCTTCGCGAAGTAGTGAAAAACACTGGCAAGTCAGCCGCTGTTTTACTAGACACTAAAGGCCCTGAAATCCGTACTATTAAATTAGCTGGCGGCGACGATGTTAGCTTAGTAGCGGGTCAAGAGTTCACTTTCACTACTGACCAAACAGTGATTGGTGATGCCACTCGCGTAGCCGTAACTTACACAGGTTTTGCTGCAGACTTGAAAGTAGGCAACATCATTTTAGTAGACGACGGTCTAATTGAAATGGAAGTTATTGCCGTTTCTGACGACGAAGTTAAGTGTACTGTTCTTAATAACGGTGACCTAGGCGAAAACAAAGGTGTTAACCTTCCTGGTGTAATCGTTCAACTTCCTGCTCTTTCTGCTAAAGACAAAGGCGACTTAGTATTTGGTTGTGAGCAAGGCGTTGATTTCATCGCTGCATCTTTCATTCGTAAAAAAGAAGACGTTTTAGAAATTCGTCAACTACTTAGCGAAAATGGTGGCGAAAAAATCCAAATCATCTCTAAAATCGAAAACCAAGAAGGTGTAGATAACTTCGACGAAATTCTAGAAGTGTCTGACGGTATCATGGTTGCTCGTGGTGATTTAGGTGTTGAAATCCCAGTTGAAGAAGTAATCTTCGCGCAAAAAATGATGATTGAGAAATGTAACCGTGCACGTAAGTTGGTTATTACTGCAACTCAAATGCTTGACTCAATGATCAAAAACCCACGCCCAACTCGCGCAGAAGCTGGCGACGTTGCTAACGCAATCTTAGACGGTACTGACGCTGTAATGCTTTCAGGTGAGTCTGCTAAAGGTAAATACCCTGTTGAAGCGGTATCTATCATGGCAACTATTTGTGAGCGTACTGATGCAGTAATGCCTTCTAACCTTGATCCAGCTCGTGATAGCGGTAAATTACGTATCACTGAAGCGGTATGTAAAGGCGCAGTAGAAGCATCTGAGAAGCTAAGCGCTCCTCTAATTGTTGTTGCTACTGAAGGCGGTAAGTCAGCTAAGTCTGTACGTAAGTACTTCCCTAAAGCTAACATCCTAGCTATTACTACCAACATCAAAACTGCAGCTCAACTTTGTTTGACTAAAGGTGTTGTTCCTCACGTAGTAGACAGCATTGAAAGTACTGACGCGTTCTACGTATCAGGCAAAGAATTAGCGATTGCTTCTGGCCTAGCTAAGAAAGGCGACATCATTGTTATGGTTTCTGGTGCGCTAGTACCATCAGGTACTACTAACACTTCTTCTGTACACGTACTTTAATAGCAACGTTTACTGACGTTTAAAAAGGCGCCTTAGGCGCCTTTTTTATTGCTTGTTATTCAAGGGATGATAGGCACTGAGGTGCTCCATCTCCGTTAATATCGAATCAATCTGCTGTAACGCCAAACCATCAATATTGGCAGCCCTAGGATAAAGAGGTTGATGGCGGTCATCCACCCAGTGATGGACCCAGTAGTTGGTAGATAATAAAAACTCTCGAGCGTATTGCTCACTAATTGCTAAACACCCTCGCAAACACACATCTAAGTAAGATTGCAAAATAGGGCTAGTCGCTTGGGGGTGCCAATAATCATTAGCCACGTAGGTATAAATTTTGGCCGCTTGCTCTGGTAACTCAGATAAAACCTCTATTTGTGGTAGCTGTATACAGATACGCTGATAATCTCGTTCCCGTTCGTCTAACTCCGGCAAAAATGCTTCATCAAAGGGGATCAAAACCCCGTTCACACTGGCTTTTTCATCGGGGGCAATGACCACCGCTGAGCGATCGTCACCACTTTTCAAACCGCTCCAGTAACGTTGAAAGCCCTTTAACCTAGCGGCATAGGCGTGCTGTGCCGGAAACGTGCATTGCCGACAGTCGGCATCAATTAAGCTGCCATACCCAAAAATATAAACCATTTATTCTCCCTGCTTAAAACAGTGCTAATTGCTGGCTGTCACTGCCCACTGAGAAATCAAACTGTGAACAATCATTGTTTACTGCTGCGCCATTTAGCCATTGTAAACCTTGTTCCAAAGTAAACAACACGGGCATTCGGTGATGATATTCACTTAAGCTAGCCACTGCCGTTTGGGTCAAAACCACCATCGACTGGCTGTCATCTTGGGGCTCAGAAAAATACAGCCCCGCAATAAACAGGGGGGAGACTTGCTGGGTAGAAAACTCGAAGCGTTGCTGGTTACGCCACTCATGCCAAGCTTTAATAGGCACTAAGCAGCGCTGCTTTAGCCAAGCATTTTTAAAAGTGGTTTTATGCGCCGCCGACTCAATACGGGCGTTAATTAATCGTTGAGGGTGATAAGTCGACTTCACTCCCCAGGAATAACGTTCACACAGCAATTGCTGCCCGCTGAGAGACAAGGCCGGTAACCGCTGACCTGGTCGATATTGTTGGTTATCACCAAACTCTAAAAATAACGAATCTACACCAACGGCTTGTCTTATTTGGTACTCGCCGCCAATCATTACACTACCACACACAGTTTTACCTCACGCCAGAAATAAACCCAGTTCAGCTGCTAGCTAATCATTAATACAAACAGTACCATAAACCCTAGTAAACGCTTTCAAACTACTGGAAAAAAAGAGGTAACATGGACACCACTACCCGCAAGATGCAGGTTAGCAAGCGTATCGCGCTTGTGGCTCACGACCATAAGAAAGGCGCATTAATTAAATGGGCAAATAGGCATCGCGACGAATTAGTTAAGCACCAATTATTTGGCACTGGCACCACCGGTACGCTGTTAAGCCAACAAGGTTTTGAGGTAGAAGCTTTGCTGAGTGGCCCCATGGGTGGCGACCAACAATTAGGCGCCATGATTGCAGAAGGAAAAGTCGATCTAATGATTTTCTTCTGGGACCCACTCGATGCGGTACCGCACGACCCAGACGTTAAAGCCTTATTACGCTTAGCGGCGGTATGGAACATTCCTATGGCTACCAATCAAGCAACGGCTGACTTTATCTTAGCCAGCCGCCATTTTAATCAAGAGTTCTCAGTGGACGTTCCTGATTACGCAGGATATTTGAAACAAAGAACCGAGCCAAAGTAGTTTAAGCAGCGGTTCTGCTCTCTTCATCACCAGCGCGGATCCGAAATAACTTACCAGAGTGAGTTCTGTTAGCTTTGTAGTCGGCTTGTAAAAAACGGGGACGGATAGACTTTAAATGCTCTATTTGTTCCTCGTTCAATTTACCCACTGGCAACCCTAAGGCTTTATAGCTTAACAATGGCCGAGCGGCCAAATTGATCATCATGTCAACGTTGGTTCGTTGCTCTTGAACATGCTGCATGTTCATCGGTTTTAATACGCCGTTTTCCATCAAATTCATCACCGCGGGTTCAGCCAAAGGCAGGCTTAACACCGTGCGACGAGTTATCACAAACTCACGTAACACCGCTCGCTCTGAATGGTCAAGACACGCGACCATCGACGACAAACGATGTAACTCTCGGCGATGCTGCATACTGCGGCTTAAACTCGCTACCAACAACAACAAACTGCGACTGATAAAATAAGCCAAACCTGCTACACAGCTAATGGTTAATACCAAACTTAACTGAGGATTTAATCCAGCCTCTGGTAGCCATTGCTTAGGAATAACCAGTAGTAAGCCACTGGCTACCACCAACCACGCCATTAAAACGTCTAATACCCCCCAACGGGCAATTAACCTACTCAAAAATTCCATTGCTTCACTCTCCTGCCAAAATGCTGACGCTTGCAGGTAGTAATAGCAAGGCTTGTGCCAAAGAGTAAATTGACAGTGAGAGCGCTACGCTAAAACCTCAATGAAATTAAACACAAGGTTTAAGCGCTTACCCCCTCGGGCACTAAGGCTAAAGCGGCATGCATCACGTCGATACCGGCACCGCTTTTGTGAGCGTTTTCACTTAAATGTCTACGCCACGCTCTAGCCCCCACACAGCCTTGAAATAAACCTAATATATGACGGCTTATATGCTGTAAACGGCCACCAGCCGCTAGGTGCTGCTCAATATAAGGGAGCATTAATTCGGCCACTTGGTGACGGGTTAAGCTGGCTTCTTTACTGGCAAAAATTTGCTGGTCAACCGCCGCCAATAAGTAAGGGTTATGATAAGCCTCACGCCCCATCATTACGCCATCTAAGTGCTCTAAATGTTCTAGCGATTGCGCTAAGCTAGTAATACCACCATTTACACTAATAGTTAGCTGCGGGTAATCTTGCTTCACTTGATAAGCCCGAGAGTAGTCTAAAGGGGGGATATCTCTATTTTGCTTAGGGCTTAAGCCCGATAGCCACGCTTTGCGCGCATGAATAATAAAGGTTTCGCAGCCCGCCGCGGCAACCTGATCGATAAACGTACGTAGGAACGAGTAACTGTCTTGCTCGTCGATGCCAATTCGCGTTTTCACGGTAACCGGAATATTCACTTGCTGCTGCATAGTGCTAATACACTCTGCCACCAAGCTAGGCTCAGCCATTAAGCAAGCGCCAAACCGGCCGTTTTGCACCCGATCAGATGGGCAGCCTACATTCAGGTTAACTTCATCATAGCCTAGGTCTTCAGCGCGCTTTGCACACTCAGCTAACTCACTAGGGTTAGAGCCCCCTAACTGCAAGGCCACTGGGTGTTCTTGCTCAGAAAACCCTAAATAATCACCTTTACCATGAAGTATCGCCCCTGTTGTAACCATTTCGGTATATAACAAAGTCTGCTTACTCATCAAACGATGAAAAAAACGGCAATGTCTATCGGTCCAATCGAGCATGGGGGCTACCGAAAAACGGGATGATGAGTGCATATCAAGAACCTCTTTTAAATTCAAAAACACAGCGCACATCCTGCCGCTTTGTATTGTTCTATATTTTGTCCGATTCTAGCTTTGTTTAGCACTGAGGGACAAATAGTAGTCATTTTAGGGGACAACGTCGTCCCCCTTACGAACATAAGGCGGAGGATTATACAGCCGTAATGGGGTTGCTTCAATTGCAACTGCAAAGGTGTTTATTTGATCTCTCACTTTGAAACTTTCACAATGACTAAGAGATTCGAAATGACAAAAGCAACAATCGAAAAAGCAGGCAAGAACAGCACCCATACTGATTTTATTTCGACCATCCACTAACCTGTGACACTACGCGTCTCCCTTTAGGCGGCGCTAGTTGTCACACGCGGAGGTTAGGTTGATGCCGCAGAAGATATCTAGCCCTGCGACTATAAAGAACAAATAGAAGCTTCTTTGACCTTATTAATCAGCCAGACTATCGAGGGATCAACATTTCTCGATTTTGACCAATAAATCGATGCTTCGACTTTTTGGTCGATAAAGTCATTATCCAATATTTTTAAGTTGAACAAATCAATATTCGAAACCGCCATTTTACGAGAGAAAATAGCCAAACTATCACTATTTTTAACTGAAGATAACAACCCCCAATAACTTGCGACCTGCCGTTTAACTCTTCGTTTCTTTAATAGTTCTACACTATGGGGAGAAAAACTCTCGAAAAAATTCGCGTTGTCAGAGAGACTTGAAAGAGTGATATGTTGATTGTTTAAAAACTCCTCCTCTGAAATAGTTCCTTTCGAAAACAATGGATGGTTCTTACCACAGACCACTACCAACTCATCATCGTAAAATGTTTGAGACTTAATAAAAGGTGGTGTTTTGACAACCCCTTCGATCGCAATATCAATACTGCCTCCTCGTAACATATCTTTAGTCTCTTTGGTGCTGTGATTTTCAACCAGAAGCGTTACATGCGGAGCCTCTTCCTCTACTCTCCTAAAAAGATTTGGAATTAAAGTGTGCTCAAAAAGACTTATAGTAGAAATTCTAAATACACGCTTGCTCGACTTAGGGTCAAATTGAGTCCTTGTAGCAGATAGTGCGTCTAATCTTGAAATTGCATCCGCAATATCGGGGTATATTTCTAACGCAAACTCTGTCGGTCTAACGCCTAACTTTTCCCTTATGAAAAGTGGGTCATTATAGATATCTCTCAGTTTAGTGACACTTTGACTGACTGACGGCTGAGTAATGCCTAATCTCTTAGCTACCTTCGTGTACTTTCGCTCTTCAACTACTGCCGCAAAAACAGCTAACAAATGATACTCACTCGACTTCATACTTATAGCTTACCAATTAGATATAAAAATAATTATATCTAATAGTATCAGTTTTTTATCTAGAAAAATTAAACTCATCGGACATTACTGGATTGTTACATTCCAGAAAAATTCAAATAAAGCAATACCTATAAATCAATGTACGAAGGATGTACACAATGAAAAAAATAAGCTTCTTAGCAACGGCGATGACACTAGCGCTGTCCGGTTGTGGTAGCGATGACTCAAACCAATCTAATCCTACTCCAACGCCAGAACAAATCACGATAACAGCAATTGACGGTTACCTGTATAAAGCTAAAGTCTATATCGGTGATAACTGTGACATTTACAAAGGCTCCACCGATCAAAATGGTCAACTAACGCTTGACCTTACAGATGACATTATTGATCAAAAGGTGTGCATTACAGCCATCCCAAGCGAAACGATTGATATCACCCGCGGGGTTGTTGTTGATGAGTTTACCCTTGCGGCCCCTTCTGTACCAGAAAGCGCTGACGAGCCAGTCATTGTCAGTCCAATGACTAACCTTGTTGTCGAACAGATAGAGTATGCCGAAGAAAATGGCACTAAAATGACACAAGAAGAGGCCGAACAAGCGGTTGTTGAGTCCTTCAATATCAATGACAATGTGGTTTATACCGCTGAAGACATTTTTGGCGATTACGTTGCAGTAGCAGAGGGAGAAGGTGAAGAAGCAGAAAAAGCTAAAGCGGTCAACGTTGTTGGTGAAACGTTAGTAGATAATGATGATGTACTTGTTGACGTTGAAGATCAGCTAAGCGTTATTTCAGCTATTTCACAAGAAACATCAGACATTATTGCCGATGAAACCCAAGAGCTAAGTGATGATTATGCTCCAATTGTTCATACTGATGAAAATGGCTATCAAGGTATTGAGACAAACCATCGCCCGAGCGTTAATCTAGAGTTCTCGCAGCCAGAAGCGTTTGAACTTGGCGAATCAGTTAGTTACGATCTCTCCGCACTATTTTCTGATCAAGATACTAGCGATGTTCTGACTTATTCAGTTGATGCACAAGACAAAGCTGGAGCACTCATTGAGGGCTCAACTCTCACTATCACGCCAACGGAAACGGGTGTTCACAATGTATTGGCCTATGCCTCTGACGGTGTTTCTCGCTCTTACCCCTTGGTCATTGAAGTTGAAATATTTACACCCAATACTGCGCCAGTATTGAATGAGCAAAATACCGTACAGTCCGACCTTGATGCTTTAAATCTAACGGCAACCCAAAGTGTTGATGAACGTGTATCGATTAACAACTTATTTATCGATGCAGACAACGACGTCTTGACTTACGACGTAACAGACGTCACAGGGAATGGCTTAAGCATCAATGCTGATAACGAAAGCGCTGAGCTGCATATTATAGGAACACCAGAGCAAGAAGGTGTATTTACATTTCACGTGACAGCGAATGATGACCATCACCCTTCAGTAAGCGCCCTCCTAAAGCTAAATGTTGCAGAAGCACCGAATGCAGCACCAGAACTCAACACCGAAGTGCAACAGCGTATAGCCGATGAGCTAACAGCGCTTAATTTGCAGGTTGGTAATGTTGTTAATAGCGATATTAATCTTGACCAACTGTTTATAGATGACGATGTGTTGACGCTAACAGCGCAACATACGATCGAAGGGGTCAATACAACCATTCATGGTTCAACTCTTACGCTAACAGGCACACCTGAATCTTCAGGTGATGCCAATCTCAAGCTCTATGCAGATGATGGTGTGAACCCTCCTGAATTGGCATTGTTTACTGTACCTGTAGCAGAACAGGACTCTTCAGAACCTACAGACCCTGTAGTACCCGCTCCAGCCGCACGCTTTGAAGAGAGACACTTTATTGGCGGTGAGTGGCGTATGGGTGAGATTGGTGAAGATGAATTTGACCTAGAGATGGGTTGGGCTTCATTGATGAAAAGCCAAGATCAGCACTACTTCTGTTGGAAGAAAAGTATTGATATTGCGACACCGCAACAACTCGCTCAACTAGAGTTACCCGAAAATAAAACACTTATTATCAGCCCGAACAGTGATGATTGCTGGCCTGTTGAAATCCAACCGGATGGCACATTACTAGGTGACGGAGAAGTTTATACACCTGTTTATACATCAGAAAACAATGGCGACTATCAGGTTGTATTCAAAATTGAAAACGACTTGTTTTGGTTAGACTCGACTGAAAACTTGCCATTCAACGCGATGCTACCTGTCCCTGCGATGGATAACACCGTTTATCAAAGCATGGACTGGGATGACAGCTCCGGTGCTGATGAAGTGCGTTTTCTCAGCGCGGACTTTACTGTTAATCAGCAGAGTATCTACTCATCAGAGGTGACAAAATCAGGCACCTTCAAAGCTCGCGAACTAGATGGTTACGGCAGTTCACTACCTATGCATTGGACTGGTACTTGGGAAATTTCAACTTCGGGTGATGGTAAAGAGCTGTTGAGTTACAACTCACTGAATTCTGCCGACTACGAACAACATTACATGCGCCAATTTAATCAAGGTGAGTTACGTATTGTTGTTGGTCAACACGGAGATGAGATCGGTCAAAAAGTTGATATCGTATTAGAGTCTACCGATGATGCTCTATTGCGAAGTATCAATACTGTATGGGATCCCAAGTCAACGCTACCTTCACCTCTAGATCCTAACTTGCTCGAAGGGAAAACATTTTTCTTGACTGAGCATGGCTCTTCTAATGGAGAAGTCGACTTAACGCATCAAGTTGTATGGTGTGATGCATTCAAGTTTGAAAATGGCGAGTACTACGTTAACCAACGTAATGCTTCGAATAATACGACCTGCCCTACAGATGCCGATCTGGTTGTAGAAGGCAGTTACACTATCGATGCAGCAAGTGCAAACATTAAGGTTAATGCTGGTTTCTATTCGACCACATACACCGTGATTGGCGATGCTAGTGAGCTATCGCAGGGTGCCTTATCGGTTGTTTCATATGGCGAGCGAAAAGAGCACTTTACTGATAAAGCTGCTGTCGAAGCGCGATTAAATGCGAGTTCGAATGCAGGTGATAATAGCTTGGGTTTCTACCTGCCTACCAACCGAGATGGCTACTCTCAATTCGGTCAAGTTACTCTTAGCTTGACCGAGTCAAACGCCACAATAACCTTTGAGAAAGCCGTTGATGGTGATGACGTGACTTGTTCGCTTATTTCTGATTACTTCGAATCGTTTTGGTTAAGCTCTGGCGATAAGGCTGATTACAACTCGACATGTAGTAATAAAGCTCAAGGTAGTGCTTCGGTTACTATCCCTAGAACGGTATATGGCACCAAAGGTGAAAGTGCTACTTTATATAGCATCATTGGTACTTCAAACAACAAGTATCAAGAGTCTGTTAAATACAGTATTCAACCTAACGTTGCACAAACTAAATAATCACAGTAGCTAACTACATTACACGTAATACAAAGCCCTGCATCGCAGGGCTTTTTCCTTATTTCCCTCTCATTTTGATACCATTATGAAACACGCGACCTATGGTGAATACTGACAACCCTGTCAGCCTTCTCACTATCACCCAAACGAAAAGTGGGTAGTGGCTGCGCTTGCTCTCTCGCTTTTTTCAAAGCTGTATTGGGAGACATTCCTAGATACTCCACAGCAATATCTCGTTCAGGAATCACCGGGAACATACCAACATAATGAACAACATCATCCGAGCATCAAGTTTTTTGAAATTGGGGATCATTTTTTCTCCAAATTGTAATCAATTGGCTTGATTACACCTTGGAGTTATTGTTTCTCAAAGCGTTTGCGAGCGCAATAGATAGAGTGATTCTGGTAACTTAGAGTCAGCCACTGTTACTAAAGAAAGAATTAGAGAAAATGTTATTGGCGTTAAGATTTACAATCATCCCAACCAAGATTGAATGTGTTTCAGAAGTGAGATGATGCTATTGCAGTGAATTTTTTGACGATAGAAAGGTCATTGAAGAAGCATTTCGTCTCCAAATTGCCCCCTCAAAGAAAAACTGACTTGTAATGTTCTGATTAAAATAGGATTAGTTTTTATAATCCTATTAATCGAGCATCGGGGCTACCGAAAAACGATGGGGTTGGAACAGGGAAACTTCAGTCATGGGGCTCAACACATAAAAAGAAAAATTAAGTAGGTACTTTACGTTTATGACCCTACCCCTTTGAGTATGGTCAAACAAACATCAATAGCAACATGCTAGGCTAACGAATCGCTAGCCGGATAGTATACTACCGAGAGAGAAAACTTGGTAATTTTTGCCTAATTAACGAAGGATTTAGCATGGACGCAAAAACCTCTGTCATTATCCCCTATTACAATAATGATCAGTATATTGATAAAGCCTTACAATCAGTGTTTCAGCAAACGGCACCCGCCTTAGAAATCCTAGTTGTCAATGATGGCTCTAAAGAAGACTCCCGCTCATTTCTAGAAAAATATGCTCAGCAAGTTACCATTATTGACCACCCCATGAACCGGGGTATTGCTGAAGCCAGAAATACCGGCGCTAAACAGGCTAAAGGGGAGTTTTTGGCTTTTCTAGACGCTGATGATTATTGGGAAAGCAACAAGTTAGCGCTGCAACAACAGCTAATGCAAGACGAAGCAGAGCTGTCGGGCTGTCACTGCGGAACCCGCATTTTTAGTGAAGAAGGCAGCGCCAATGAAACCTGTATCAATAAACCCGAATATTTAGCCTTAAAAGACAGCCTGGTAGATTCTCATATTGTTCCATCTAGCTGGCTAGTTAAACGAGAGCATTTTATTCAAGCTGGCGGCTTTGATCCCAACGTCGTTGCCGAAGATTACGACTTGTTTCTTACCCTGCTAAGTCAGGGTCATCAATACAAGTTTATTAACCAAGCACTGGTGTGGTTTAGACGATCTAATCAAGGCAATGAATCAGCGCGCTGGCAATACATTTATTATGGACGACTCAAGGTATTCAAAAAACATTGGAAAGATCTATATAAAGAAGGCGGATTATGGGCGCTTAGTAACAACTTACAACGCACTTTTGAGTTAGCCAGTTGGCGAGCTCACGGGCTTAGGCATTACCTATTCAGGCTAGTATCTATTGGCCTGCCCCAAAACTATAAGGGTAAGTAACAACATAACTAGAGCAGCAACTGGCCTATAGCGACCGCTGTAGGCCACCAAGATGCCTTTGACATAAGCCTATGCGATGAGCAAATAGAAGCGACTAGCTAATGAGAATAAGCAACTAAGCCTAAAACCACTTGGCCTAAACGCAATGAACAACTAACAAAAGAAATAATAAAGCCTGCTTTAATGCTGCCACTGGAGGCAATCAGGACTATAGTAATCAGTGAGTGAGCTCGTAGTTTTATTTGTAAAAGTTGCAGCACATCGGATCTCATGCGATGCTTAAGCCAAAGCAACGCTATTTGGCTGTAGAATACCTTATTTGCAGCAATGCTAAATTCATTCAGACTAGGAAGTTATCTGAAACTATGGACGTAAATTTTGTAAACCCTTTTCTTAAATCTCTTCTCAATGTTCTGGAAACGATGGCTCAGTTAGAGCTGAAACCAGGTAAACCTGGTTTAAAACGAGATGAATTGGCTCGCGGTGACGTATCAGGGCTGATCGGTATGGTTGGACCGCAAACCAAGGGCTCACTTTCAATTAGCTTTGATAAGGGCTTAGCCATAGAGATCATGCGCCGTATGCTAGGCGAAGCGCCCGACTCTATAAATGAAGAAGTGACCGACATGGTGGGCGAAATCACCAACATGGTAACCGGTGGAGCCAAGCGCTTATTAGCCGACAGTGGTTATGACTTTGACATGGCTACACCGGTTGTTGTGTCTGGCCCATCTCATACTATTACCCATAAAACCGAAGGCCCTAAGGTGTTGATCCCTTTCACTTCCATTCATGGGCACGCCACCATTGAAATTTGTTTTGAAAACGTCTAACTAATCTTTGACGATAAAATGTAAGGCCTGCTCGAGGAGTTTAGTTCTCATTATTTACCGCGGGCGGGCTTACATTTAGCCATTAGCACTTTCTTCCGCAGCCCACGCCTTAATCATTACTCGACAAGAACACACCCAGCAAGCCCACGGTTACCCAAACGTTGGCGAAACCATCCACCAGCGGTAGCTCATCTGCAACGCTCCGTTCGCAGCCTTTAACTCATGCTATGGCTTTTGAGGCGGTGAGTTATTCTTTCAACCAAGCGGTAATCACCTCCTTATTGGGTACGCCGCCAGAATGCACTAACTGTTCATTGAGCACCACAGCGGGTGTAGACATCACCTGATAATTCATGATGGTTTCAAGATCCGTGACCTTTTCGACTACCACCTTGATATGTAGCTCATTGGCCGTTTGTTCAATCCGTTTGGCCGTGTTTACACAGTTGGCACAACCCGAGCCTAGCACTTTAAATGTTTTCATTTTTCTCTCCTAAAAACCCCATATAGATAAATTAAATACCCAACCCATTACGGTAAATGCCGTAAGTAGCAAGGCAAACAGTAACCCTAATAGGCGCCATTGCATGACTTGTTTTAGCATCACAAACTCAGGGATACTGGCCGCAACCGTACTCATGCAAAACGCCAAAGTAGTACCTATTGGTAATCCATTTCTGAGCAAACTTTCCATAATCGGAATCACGCCAGTAGCATTTGAATAAAGCGGAATGCCCACCAATACAGCGGCAGGTACAGACCACCATTGCCCTGCCCCCAAATGCGCTTCTATCCAGCCCTCTGGAACAAAGCCATGCAAACCGGCACCAATGCCCACACCAATAAATACCCACTTCCAAACCCGCCCCACTATCTCAGCCATCTCTTGTTTGGCGAAAGTATGCCTAGCACTTAATGAGAGCCTGCTCGATGGCTGATCGCCTAAAGGAGATTGCCGTTGCGCCTTAGCGGCTTTCATCGCTTTGGTCGCAAACGGTTGCAACCAACGCTCTGCCCCTATCACATCCCAAAAAAGGCCACTTAATACCCCAATCAACATCCCTACACCCACATACAGCAAGGTAAACTTCCAACCCAGCAAGCTAAATAGCAACAGAATGGCAATTTCATTAATCAATGGAGAGGTGATCAAAAATGCCATAGTAATGCCCAGCGGAATGCCTGCCGACGTAAACCCTAAAAACACCGGAATACTAGAACAAGAACAAAAAGGTGTAATGGCCCCAAAAAAACTGCCGCTCAAATAACCAAAAACCCGCTTTTTACCCGCCAGATAGTAACGAACCTTCTCCACATTGAGCGACGCACGAAACAGGGCGATGACATAAATCATTACCACTAATAGCAGCATGATTTTGCTGGTATCTTCGATAAAAAAATGTACCGCTCCCGCCAACTTCGAAGCGCGAGGCAAAGCCAATACCTGATAAGTTAACCAGTCGGCCAGCAGGGCAAAAATTTCAAACATATCGGCTCCTATATTCCTACAAGCAAGGCTTAGCGATGTTTAGCCGATGCTTTCTAATAAGACGCATGCACGCCCTAAAAGATGCACATTAATCTTGGCTGAGAATATAAAGAGATGTGAAAGAGGGCTTAACTCGAGGTTTTTGGTACATAGCAACAAACCCGCTGCTGCTCATCTAGCCGAATTAGACACTGCTTTTTTAGGGTGAGTTTAAGCTTATTACGGGCGCGTTGAATGCGCGACTTGGTGGCACTTAAGCTTAAGCCATGTTGGTTTGCGAACTGTTGCTGCGCCATGCCTTTCAGATCACAAGCTTCAATGATGTTTTGATCGGCCGGGCTTAACTGCTTTAGGGCGATAGGTAAACACTGAGCAAGGCTATCAACAACGGGCTGCTCCTCCGTAGTGTCTGCGTAAGCAGAAAGCAATAAGCCATCATCATAGCTAAGTCGCTTAGATTGCCTCAACATATCTACATACAAATTTCGGGCAACCCGAAATAGCCACGAACGTTGGTTTTTGATATCACAAAAGGC
Organism: Agarivorans sp. TSD2052; assembly: GCF_023238625.1. Classification (NCBI taxonomy): domain Bacteria; kingdom Pseudomonadati; phylum Pseudomonadota; class Gammaproteobacteria; order Alteromonadales; family Alteromonadaceae; genus Agarivorans; species Agarivorans sediminis. Next base: position 824,520 of record NZ_CP096670.1, on the reverse strand, counting down.
TTTTTTTTGCTGCAAGGCCCGTAGAAAGGTTTCTTGCAGCAAATCAAAAGCAATCTCTTGATTGGCCGATTGTTTAAGTAACCAGTAATAAAGTTCAGACTCGGTTAAATGCCACGTATCTAGAAGGCATGGCACTGTTAACGAATCACATATATCAGACATGGTATTATCACTTATCATCTAATGGGCAATATTTGGCGTAGCGGGTAAGCCCTATTAACGAGTGTAATGGATTAAAACAGAATCTGTAGTGTGGCGGGTTAAAGTTTCGCTCATACCCAGAAGTGTTGGCAAAGATATCCCGAACAATCAGCACTTGGTTAAGCTTACTACTCAACTGCCCCCGCCAAACAAATCGAGGAAACGGTCATGAAGGATATTGTCTTAGAATCTGAGATAACGTGCCCAAACTGTGGCCATAAAAAAGTAGACATGATGCCCACAAACGCCTGCCAGTGGTATTACCCATGTGAACAATGCCAACAGCTATTAACACCTAAAGCCGGGGACTGTTGTGTGTATTGCTCCTACGGCACGGTGCCTTGCCCCCCAATACAACAAAACCCCACTAACAAAGGTTGCTGCGCGAGTTAAACCAATAAAGCCCAATAACAACGGGAGCATGGGCCTAATGGGTTATTAAGGTTGAGAGGCATTAAGGAAATTTAAGACACAAAAAAGCCGTCACTAGGACGGCTTTTTCTAATTTGGTACCAGAGGCCGGACTTGAACCGGCACGTTATTTCTAACGGGGGATTTTGAATCCCCTATGTCTACCAATTTCATCACTCTGGCATTTGTTTTACTCGCCTTAGCGAGTGATTGGCATTATAAGCTGCGTTTTAAGATTGGCAAGCGCTTTTTAACCAATAAGGCGCTAAGTGTTTAAGAATTGCGCTAGCGCTATGCTTATTCGGCCTAAGCGGCAAAAAATGACGATTAATTACTCTGTGCCCGCTAGTTTTGCTAAAATGCGCAAAATTTCTGAGGGTTAACATAGATGAGCCAAGTTTCTTCTTTTGCACAGCTTCCATCAGCCGGCTTTTTTCGCCGACTCGGTGCTTACATATACGATGCTGTAATGGCAATTGCCATTGCAATGGTTGCCACCATGATTGGCCTAGCGATGGTTGCGCTGTCCACCAGCATGGGCTGGACCATTTTACCCGAGGGCATAGAGCACGCGAACTACTTAGTATCGCAAATTTGGTTTCAGGGATTGATGTGGGGCAGTATTATTTTGTTCTATATTTGGTTTTGGCATAACTCGGGGCAAACCATTGGTATGCGCGCTTGGCGACTACGGGTGCAAAATAAAGACGGCTCTAACATTAGCTATTCGCAGGCTTTAATTCGCTTATTTACCTCTGCACTGGGCTTAGGCAATTTGATGGTTATTGTCACCAAAGACAATACTGCTTTTCAAGATATGTGGGGCCAATGCAAGGTGGTAACTTTACCTAAAAAGTAAGCCCTCTAGCCCCCCAGCGAAGATTAATCGCCTCGCTTATGCGCGGCGATTAATAAGATAAAAAGCAATCGCTAGCACTAATACACTAGGTATAGCGGCACTAAAATAAGGTGGCACCCCATAAACTAGGCTCATTGAGCCAAGTACCTGATCCAAAATATAGTAACTAAAGCCTGCTACCACACCTAACATAATTTTGGCCCCCATGCTGGAACTCCGCAATGGGCCAAACACAAACGACAAGGCCAGCAACATCATAATACCGGTTAATATCGGCATCATTAATTTGCGTGCTAGGGCCAGCTCGTAGCGCGCTGGGTCTTGCTTGTTTTGCTTTAAATAACCGATATATGAGTACATGCCAGATATCGATAAATCGTGCGGCTTAATGGTTACCACACTCAATTTATCTGGTGTTAGTGTGCTGCTCCAAGGGTAGTCGTCATACACCTGCCTAATCACTCCGTCATCACTGAAGTCTGTCACTTTTGCTTGGCGAATGATCCAGCGGTTTGAATCATAAAAGGCTTGGTTACCTTCCACTTGTTGATAAAGCTCGGCGTCATCATTGAAGCGATAAATGGTAATATTAAACAGCTCTTTGCTCTCTTGAACTTCTCCAATATTTACAAAGCTGTCACCATCTTTAGCCCATACACCGCGCTGCACGGCAACTAATGCCCCACCCGATATTTTGCTTGAGCGCAGCTCTTTAGCGGCTAAATCGGTACGCGGAGCCACATACTCGCCTAATAACATCATCGCAATCATCATTGGCACAGCGGTTTTTACCACCGCGGTGGCAATATTCAACCTTGATAAACCGGCGCTTTGCATCACCACTAGCTCACTGGTGCTAGCCAACGAACCTAAGCCAATTAATGAGCCTAATAAGGCCGCCATAGGAAAAAATACTTCCAGCTCTCGCGGCACACTAAGTAGTACATACCAAAGCGCATCAACCACTTGATAATCACCTTGGCCAACACTGCCAAGCTGCTCCACAAACTTAACGATCATGCTCAGGCTTTGTAAGGTAACCAGTACCAGCAGGCAAGACATAATAATGGTGCGCCCAATGTACCAATCAAGAATTCGAAACACAGGCTTTTCCTTTAATCTTTCCACGCATTTTTAAGTAGTATTCACTGCGAATAAACAGGTACGCCAAGGCTATAACCAGCATCAATAAATGCACCGACCATAAACCAATATGAGGCGCTAAGCTGCCATCTTCCACACCGCTGCGTGCAGCACTTAGCATCAGGTAATAACTGAGGTAAAGTAGTATCGCCGGTAGCAATTTAGCATAACGGCCTTGTCGAGGGTTTACCGCTGCGAGTGGTACCACCATAAAGGTCAAAATGGGAATGGTTAAGGGCAACGATATTCGCCACTGCAATTCAGCAATGTGCGTTAACTCGGTAGCCCCCCATAAATCACGAGTAGGCAAAGACCATAAGCGCCTTTGTGATTGGTTACCTTCCTGTTGGCGTAAGTAAACCCTATAGCGCTCAAAATGCAGCACGCTATAGTCTAGTTGTTCGGGCGCTTTCTCATAACGTTTACCGTTCGTTAGCACCATCCATTGCGAACCGTCAGTGCGTCGTTCAATACCGCCTTCTGCGGCCATGACAACCGAGGGGCGAGTATCGGAATCACCTGAAGGCGTATGGGCAACAAACACTTTTTCTAAGTGTTGGCCTTTATTTTCAATTTGTTCAACAAAAGTAACAACCCCACCACCTAAAGATTCAAAGCGCCCCTGAACTAATACCGAGATCCCCGCTTCGGCGTCCATTTGATCAAATAGCTTTTGTTCGAGTTCATTGGTATAGGGGCTGAGGTATAGGGTATTAAAGCCAGCAGCAGCTGTTGAGAACAGTGCCAAAATCAAGGTGTCTCGCAACAGCTGGGCAGTACTGTAGCCGCAGGCTTGCAATACCACCATTTCACTATCAGCGTATAAACGGCCGTGAGCCACCAAAACACCAAGGAACATGCTTATTGGCAAGATAAGAATCAAAAAGGCCGGCATATTTAACAACATAACCTTAGCGATGATTTCGCCGGCCACATTGCCTTCTGCCGCTTGCCCCAAGACTCGGACAAATTTTTGTGAGGTAAAAATCAACAGCAAAACGGCCAACACTGCCAGTTGCGTTTTTGCAGTTTCTTTAAACAGATAGCGGAATATTAGCACTCAGTCATTCACTTCAAACATAGAACTTTGCTGGTAATAGCAAAATTTTCAGATAAACTTTCTATTTTTTACAGTTTCGCATAGCAATATGCGCCTGTATAACCCATATTTGTTTAATCAGCAGACAAGATCAGTAATCAGATCCTAGTCAGTCGGCTATCTTAACCCAGTTTTGGTGATTGTAGGAGTATTCATGGAGTTTAGCGTAAAAAGCGGCAGCCCGGAAAAACAACGAAGCGCGTGTATTGTTGTTGGAGTGTATGAACCACGCCGTTTATCACCAGTAGCCGAGCAACTAGATAAAATCAGTGATGGCTACATCAGCGCCTTATTGCGCCGCGGTGACCTAGAAGGTAAAGCCGGACAAGTATTGTTACTGCATCATGTACCTAACGTATTAAGTGAACGGGTATTGTTGGTAGGTTGTGGTAAAGAGCGCGAGTTAAACGAGCGTCAATACCGCCAAATCATTACCAAAACCATTAATACCTTAAACGACACAGGTTCTATGGAAGCGGTATGCTTCTTACCCGAGCTACACGTTAAATCACGCAATACTTATTGGAAGGTTCGTCAAGCGGTTGAAACCACCCAAGAGAGCTTATATAGCTTTGATATGCTTAAAAGTAATCGTGAAGAAACCCGTCGTCCACTACGCAAGATTGTGTTCAATGTGCCTACTCGCCGTGAATTAACCATTGGTGAAAACGCCGTGCAGCATGGTTTGGCGGTAGCCCGTGGGGTGAAACATGCTAAAGATTTAGCCAATCTCCCGCCTAACATTTGTAACCCCGCTTACTTAGCCGAGCAAGCTAAAGAGCTGGCTGAAAAATACGACAACGTTACAGTAAGTACCCTTGGCGAAGCTGACATGGCCGAGTTAAAAATGGATTCTTACTTAGCGGTAGGCCGCGGTTCAGAGAATGAATCAATCATGAGCATCATTGAATATTGTGCCCCTGGCTGCGAAGACCAAAAACCGATTGTATTAGTAGGTAAAGGCCTTACTTTTGATTCAGGTGGTATTTCACTAAAACCAGGCGCAGGCATGGATGAAATGAAATATGACATGGGTGGTGCTGCGGGTGTATACGGCACAATGAAAGCTCTTGCAGAGTTACAACTGCCGCTAAAAGTAACCGGCATCTTGGCTGGCTGTGAAAACATGCCAAATGGCAATGCCTACCGCCCAGGTGATGTGATTACTACGATGTCTGGTATCACCGTTGAAGTGCTTAATACCGACGCTGAAGGGCGCATGGTATTGTGTGATGTTCTTACCTACGTAGAGCGTTACGACCCAGAGTTAGTCATTGATGTTGCCACCTTAACCGGTGCATGTGTGGTGGCTTTAGGTCATCACACTAGTGGCTTAATGACTCCACATAACCCACTAGCCCATGATTTGCTAAACTGTGCAGAGCAAAGTGGCGACAAAACGTGGCGACTACCATTAGGTGAAGAATACCAAGAGCAGTTAGCCAGCAACTTTGCTGACATGGCTAATATTGGAGGCAAAACTGCCGGTTCAATTACCGCAGCCTGTTTCTTATCGCGCTTCACTAAAAAGTACAACTGGGCTCACCTAGATATTGCCGGTACCGCATGGAAAACCGGTGGAGAGAAAGGTGCAACCGGTCGACCAGTGCCGCTGCTTACTCAGTTTTTACTGAGTAAAACAGGACAAGAAGTCGAAGAATAAGCACTAAGTTATTTGCTACCTACAGGGAGCTTAGCTCCCTGTTTTGGTTTTTAACGGGCTTTGCCTTTTAATGTTTAGTGGCCGCGGTTATCGTTGCCGAGCTTATTTCAAACAAGTAGTCTCTAGCGTATGCAAGCGAAATTTTATATCATGCCCGATTCTGTCACCACTGACAGCGAAGCGCTCGATAAAATAGTGTGCCAAATAGTTGCGCAGTATTACAGAAATGGTGAACGCATTTTTGTTTATACCTCATCGCAACAACACGCCGAGCGGCTTGATGAACAGCTGTGGAAATTTGAGCCAGAGCAGTTTGTCCCGCATAACCTCAGTGGTGAGGGCCCCCAAGGTGGGGCGCCTGTCGAGATATCTTGGCAAGCACCTAGGCAACGCCGCCAGTGTTTAGTGAACCTCACAGATACCGCGCCCGAGTTTGCCAGGAATTTTCAACATATTATCGATTTTGTGCCAGCAGATGAAACCGGCAAGGCTGCGGCTAGAGAACGTTATCGAGTGTATCGCCAGCAGGGTCTACAATTAGACACTGCCGCATACACAAACCCAGACATTACATAGAGTCAGTACATCCAATGGAAAAGACCTACAACCCTAGCGCTATTGAACAGGCGCTTTATCAAGAATGGGAACAACAAGGCCATTTTAAGCCGCATGGCGACACCTCTAAAGAGGCGTTTAGCATCATGATCCCACCGCCAAACGTCACTGGCAGCTTGCATATGGGACATGCTTTTCAAGACACCATTATGGATACGCTGATCCGTTATCAACGCATGCAGGGCAAAAATACCTTGTGGCAAGTGGGTACCGACCATGCAGGTATTGCGACCCAAATGGTCGTAGAGCGTAAAATTGCTGCTGAAGAAGACAAAACTAAACACGATTATGGTCGTGAAGCCTTCATCGACAAAATCTGGGATTGGAAAGCAGAATCTGGCGGTACCATTACCAAACAGTTACGTCGATTAGGTGCCTCTGTGGATTGGGAGCGTGAGCGCTTTACCATGGATAAAGGCATGTCTAAAGCGGTAGAAGAAGCCTTTGTACGTTTGTACGAAGACGACCTCATTTACCGTGGCAAACGCCTAGTAAACTGGGATCCAAAGCTACACACCGCTATTTCAGACTTAGAAGTTGAAAATAAAGAGCAAAAGGGCCACATGTGGCACCTGCGCTACCCGCTGGCCGATGGTGAAACCACCAGTGAAGGCCTTAACTACCTCGTGGTAGCCACCACTCGCCCAGAAACAATGCTTGGTGATACGGGTGTTGCGGTTAACCCAGACGATCCCCGTTATAACGGCTTAATTGGTAAATTTATCGAATTGCCTTTGGTTGGCCGTCGCATTCCTATTGTGGGTGACGAACACGCCGATATGGAAAAAGGGACTGGTTGTGTGAAAATCACCCCAGCCCACGACTTCAATGACTGCGAAGTCGGTAAGCGCCACCAATTACCAATGATCAACATTCTTACCTTGAATGCTGACATTCGTGACGAAGCAGAAGTATTTAATACAAAGGGTGAGCCATCAAAAGCCTACTCAACCGACATTCCAGCCGAGTACCAAGGCCTTGAGCGCTTTGCGGCCCGTAAAGCCATTGTTGCCAAGTTTGATGAACTCGGTTTACTAGAAGAAGTGGCAGAGCATAACAACACCGTTCCTTATGGAGACCGTGGTGGCGTAGTGATTGAGCCAATGCTTACTGACCAATGGTATGTACGTGCTGCCCCGCTAGCTAAAACAGCAACCGAAGCGGTAGAAAATGGCGATATTAAATTTGTTCCACAGCAATACGAGAACATGTACTTCTCGTGGATGCGTGATATTCAAGATTGGTGTATCTCTCGCCAACTTTGGTGGGGACACCGCATCCCAGCTTGGTACGACGAGGCAGGCAAAGTGTACGTAGGCCGAGATGAAGCCGAAGTACGCAGCAATCATGGATTAAGCGACGACATAAGCCTTCGCCAAGACGAAGATGTCCTTGATACCTGGTTCTCTTCAGGTTTATGGACCTTTGCCACCCAGGGCTGGCCAGAGAAAACCCCAAACCTTGCTACCTTCCACCCGAGTGACGTATTGGTAACGGGTTTTGACATTATCTTCTTCTGGGTTGCCAGAATGATCATGATGACTATGTACTTCATCAAAGACGAAAACAACAAACCCCAAGTGCCGTTTAACACCGTGTATGTCACAGGGCTTATTCGCGATGAGAACGGCGATAAAATGTCTAAATCAAAGGGCAACGTGCTTGATCCTTTAGATATGATAGACGGCATCGATTTAGAAAGCTTAGTCACTAAGCGTTGTGGCAACATGATGCAGCCACAGCTTGCCAAAAAGATTGAGAAAGATACCCGTAAAACCTTTGAAGGTGGCATTGAAGCCCATGGCACCGATGCTCTGCGTTTCACCCTAGCAGCAATGGCGACCACTGGTCGTGACATTAACTGGGACATGAACCGCCTTGAGGGCTACCGTAACTTCTGTAACAAGTTATGGAACGCCAGCCGCTATGTATTAATGAATACCGAAGAGCAAGACTGCGGGAAAGACGGCGGCGAAATGGAATTTTCACTGGCTGATCGCTGGATCGAAGGCCAGTATCAAGAAACCATTAAAGCTTACCGCGAAGCCCTAGATACTTACCGCTTCGACATTGCCGCTCAGCTAATTTACGAATTTACCTGGAACCAGTTCTGTGGTTGGTACTTAGAGTTAACCAAACCGGTATTGTTCAAAGGTAACCAAGCACAGCAACGCGGTACCCGCTATACCCTGCTAAATGTATTAGAAAGTCTGTTACGCCTAATGCACCCGATTACGCCATACATCACCGAAACCATTTGGCGCCAAGTGGCACCGTTAGCCGGTAAAGCGCAAGCTAGCGATAGCATTATGCTGCAAGCCTTTCCTGAGTTTGACGCATCACGCATTGACCAAGCAGCGGTAGCCGATTTAGAGTGGCTGAAACAGTTCATTCTAGCGATCCGTAATATTCGTGGTGAGATGGACATTAGCCCCAACAAACCACTTAGCGTATTGCTGAAAAATGCCTCTGCTGAAGACTTACGTCGCTTGAACGACAATGCTCCGTTCTTAGCGTCACTGGCCAAACTAGAAAATACCACCGCATTGGCCGAAGGCGAACAAGCTCCGGCCTCAGCAACCGCTATTTTGGGTGATATGGAAATATTGATCCCAATGGCTGGCTTAATCGACAAAGACGCCGAGTTAGCACGGATTGGCAAACAACTTGAAAAACTAGAAAAAGAGCTAGCTAAAGTGTCTGGTAAGCTGTCTAACCAAAAGTTTGTGGCGAACGCACCTGAGCAAGTGATTGCTAAAGAACGTGCCAAGCTAGAAGAAATGGAAAGCGCTAAAGCTAAGCTTGTGGCTCAGCAAGAGACTATCGCGGCACTGTAAAACACCGCCTATAAAAAAGTCCTCCCCATGGAGGACTTTTTTGTTTTTGTAGAAAGGAGCAAATATGAATAAAAGCTTAATCACTAATCTGATAACTTTGGCCTTAGTGAGCTATGGGCATTTTGCGAATCAGCCGCTGGTGTTCTCCATTGGTTTATTTGCTTTATCTGGCGCGGCAACCAACTGGATAGCTATTCATATGCTGTTTGAAAAGGTGCCTGGTTTATATGGCTCGGGGGTTATTCCTGCCCGATTTGACGACTTTAAGGCTGGTATCAAGCAATTGATGCTTAATCAGTTTTTTACTGCTGAAAACATCGACCGATTTCTATCTGACGCAAGCGGCAAAGCGGTGCAGCTCAATTTGCGCCCAGTGATAGATAAAACCGACTTTAGCCCGGCCTACCATGCTTTAGTTGACACCATTGAAAGCTCATCTTTTGCAGGAATGTTAGCCATGGTTGGCGGTAAAGATGCGCTGACCCCCCTAGAGCAACCGTTTGTCGAAAAGCTGAAAAACGCCGTGATTGAAATTAGCGAAGACGAACAATTTTGTGAAGCGCTACGCGAAGAGCTTGAGCAACCAGAACACCTGGGTGATGTACAACAAAAAATAACGGTAATCATTGAGCAACGTTTAGCTGAACTCACCCCAAAATTGGTTAAGCAAATTATTCAAGAAATGATCCGTAAGCACCTTGGCTGGTTAGTGGTTTGGGGCGGCGTATTTGGTGGCTTATTTGGACTGGTTAACGGCTTAGTATAAAACCTAAAGAGCGCGCTAGTCGCGCGCTTCTAATTTGTGCTGATTGAGTATGGCGCTTATTTCACCGCTATCTAACATGCTTTGTATAGCAGTAGAGATCTCTTGCCTACGTTGCAACAGCGGTGACTGCTTAGACACTGCCAAATAAACATTTCGCTCACTATACTCAACGTAATGGGCATGTTTAAACCACTGGCTCAGCCCCTGTTGCTTGAGGAAGTTGTCCCCTTCAATACATGACATAATGACCGTATCGACGCGATCCCCTTTGAGTAAACGAAACAAACTCACATCATCAATGGCTTCATGTTTTGATATACTATCGTCATTATCAAACCGTTCAAAATAGGCTACTTTGCTTTGCAAACCCACGGTGATACTGGATAGGTCTTGGTAGCTGTTAAGCTCTACATCAGTTCCTCTATGTAGATAAAAGCAATGGCTTTGCTTGCTACGATACGGCGGGTCGATAAACGCCATGTATTGCTCGCGTTCTGCAGTTTTGAGCAGCCCTGTCATAACATCGCTTTCGCCCAGTACCATGTGTTTCAGGCAACGCTTCCAGCCACAGCCCTTAGTCTCTAACTGCAAGCCTAAACGCTGGCTCAGCTCTGTGAGAATGTCGATTTCAATGCCCGATAAACGTCCATCAGGTTCAAGCTCTCGCCAAGGGGGCCAATGGGCGTTGGCGGTTGTCAGCGTTTGCTGGGCCAGCACCGGCCAACAGAGTAAACACCCCAACACCACGAATCGTTGAATCACTGCTATTTCTTTAGCCTGTAGTCATCATGTCTAGTACTAATCAGTGTAGCAAAAAAAAACGACGCTATAGCGTCGCTTTTTGACAAATCATCAACTACTAGTCTTCCTGCTCTTCGTCTTCATCCGACTCAAAGTAGGTACCCCAGCCATCATAAGTCACCTTATTCTTTTCGGCGATGTTGGCGAGGCTTTCAATATCTTGCTTAATTCCAGCAGCGTCTAAGGGCGCTTCAACAATCACATCGAAACACCATACCTTATCGCCATCTTCCCACTCTGCTTCTTCGGCGTCACTGACTTCATAGCCAGCTTTAAATACGTCTACTGCCGCTTTCTCAAGGATCTTAAAGTCTTTACAGGCGATGTGGTGCTCAATGGTGTATTCAGCATCAGGATCACTGCCGTCAGCCAACAATTCTTGAATAATTAAATCGGTTTCAGTTTGCCAATCAGCAATAAGTTGTTTGGTACTCATTAATTCTCTCCTGCCATCGCTTTGCTAGTGTCGGTGATATTACGTTGATGAATCTCTGCATAGTCGGCGGCTTCACCGCGTGCTTCCATGGTGAGTTCATAAATACGCTGTTCCATTTGCTGATGCAAGCTAGCGATTTCAGCACGTAAATTACTCTTCCAATCGCTCACGTCAATTGGGCGGCCTACTTCTACAATCACTTTGCCGTTATTCCAACGGTTAAGTTTTACTTGGCCGTGAGTAGACGAACAGCAAATAGGCAGCATGGGCACTTTAGCTTGCATCGCTAAATGAAACGCACCGGTTTTAAACGCTTGCAAACCACGCCCATAGCTTCGTGTACCTTCTGGGAACATCCATACCGACAAGTGGCGTTTATCAATGGCCTCAGCGGCTTGCTTAATCGTATCCGCAGCTTTACTACGGCGATCTCGGTCGATCAAAATATTACCGGTAATCCAGTAAATTTGACCAAAAAACGGGATCTTCGCCAAACTCTTTTTACCGATGGATACCACCCCTTTACGCAGCGCAAATGGTAGGGTAAACATATCGTAACTATTTTGGTGGTTAGCTACCCACACGCCTTTCTCAGGCAAGTCTTGAGTAACAAATCGCACCTCTACCTTAATCCCAACGAAACGCCCACACTTGGCGATCAATACACCAATCTGATGGACCAAATCTGGATGTCGTGGTCGAGTTAAGCAATACAAGATCACAAACGGAAATGCCGTTAACATCACTACGGCAATAAATATAATTCGAATAACAGCTAACATAGCACCCCCATTAAAACAGCCAGCAGTATACTTGCTGATTTTTCGGTGAACAAGTGTAAGCTGAAAAACTTAAGCTAAGCATCATCTTGATTAAGCTCTTCGGTATCTATTGCGGTTGTTTCAACCTCAATGGCGTCAACCCGTTGCAGGCCACGCGGCAGCTTGTTACCTCGGCGGCCACGCTCTCCTCGATAGTGGTCTAAATCACTCGGTTTTAAGGTTAACTTACGTTTGCCTGCAAATAGCGTCACCGAAGCATCATCGGGTACGACACTTAGCAAGGTCACAAACTCTTCGCGGTTTTTAACCCTAGCAGAAGGGATACTAATCAGTTTATTCCCCTTGCCTTTAGCTAACTCAGGCAAGCTAGTTAACGGAAATACCAGCATGCGGCCTTCGTTAGAAATAGCCAAGCAACTATCTTTTTCGTAGTTATGCACTTCAATGGGTGCAATCACTTTGCTCCCAGCGGGTAGGTTCAAAAAGGCTTTACCGTTTTTATTTTTACTGAGCATATCGACAAACTTACCGATAAACCCATAACCCGCGTCTGAAGCCACCAAATAGCGTTGCTCATCATTAGCCATTACGACATTACAGAACAACTCCCCAGGGGCTAAATTAAATCTTCCCGTTAAGGGCTCACCTTGGCTACGCGCAGACGGAAGTGTATGCGAATCTAAAGCATAACTTCGCCCGGCTGTATCAAGAAACGCCGCTTGCTGGTTGCTGCGCCCAATAGCGCTAGCGAGGAAGGTATCACCGGCTTTATAACTTAGCCCATGCGCATCCACTTCATGGCCTTTAGCGGCACGCGCCCAGCCTTTCTCTGATAGCACCACGGTTAAGGCTTCATTTGGCATTAGCTCTTTTTCGCTTAAGGCTTTGGCTTCTGCACGAACCATTAAGGGTGAACGACGCGCATTGCCATAAGTTTCAGCGTCGGCTAATAGTTCTTTCTTAAGCAAGGTGCTCATACGACGTTCGCTGCCTAGCAGCTTTTCTAGCTTGTCGCGCTCTTCAGCTAACTCGGCTTGCTCACCACGGATCTTGATTTCTTCTAATTTGGCCAATTGGCGCAATTTAATTTCAAGGATCGCTTCAGCTTGTTTATTCGATAAACCAAAACGTTCCATTAAGGCCGCTTTAGGATCATCTTCGGTGCGAATGATATCAATCACTTCGTCAATATTGAGGAACGCAATTAATAAGCCATCCAAAATATGTAAACGCGCCAGTACTTTATCCAAACGATATTGCAAGCGGCGACGTACCACATCACGACGAAAACGCAGCCACTCGCCCAATATCTGAACTAAACCTTTCACTTGCGGGCGATTATCTAGCCCCAGCATGTTGATATTTACTCGGTAGTTTCGTTCAAGATCAGTAGAGGCAAACAAGTGGTTCATTAACTGATCAATATCCACTCGGTTAGAACGAGGCACGACGACAATGCGGGTTGGGTTTTCATGATCAGATTCATCACGTAAATCCACCACCATAGGCAACTTTTTAGCTTGCATCTGCGCCGCAACTTGCTCGAGTACTTTAGAGCCAGACACTTGGTGCGGCAAGGCGGTAATCACGACTTCGCCATCTTCGGTATGAAATACCGCACGCATTTTTATTGAGCCACGACCGCTTTCATAGATTTTACGAATATCTTTAGCAGGGGTAATTATCTCTGCTTCAGTGGGGTAATCAGGCCCTTGCACATGCTGTAACAAATCATCCAGCTGCGCTTTGGGGTTATCTAATAGATGCACACAAGCACTGGCTACTTCTTTGACGTTATGTGGTGGAATATCAGTCGCCATACCCACCGCGATGCCGGTCACACCATTTAATAAAATGTGTGGTAAACGTGCCGGTAATACCTTGGGTTCGTTCATGGTGCCATCAAAGTTCGGCGTCCAATCACAAGTCCCCTGACCTAGCTCACTGAGTAACACTTCCGAAAATTTAGAGAGCTTCGCTTCGGTATAACGCATAGCCGCAAACGATTTAGGATCATCGGGCGCCCCCCAGTTGCCTTGTCCATCCACCAAAGGATGACGATAAGAGAACGGCTGAGCCATTAACACCATGGCTTCATAACAGGCCGAATCGCCATGGGGGTGGTACTTACCCAATACGTCACCCACGGTACGTGCTGATTTCTTATACTTAGCGTTAGCCGATAAGCCTAATTCAGACATCGCATAGATAATGCGTCGCTGTACTGGCTTGAGGCCGTCACCAATATGTGGCAAAGCCCTATCCATGATCACGTACATGGAGTAATTTAAATACGCCTGCTCTGTAAATTGACTCATTGAGAGGCGTTCTACGCCTTCTAAACTGAGATCATTAGCATCAGTCATGCTCTATAACCCTTTTTATGTACCTTGCAAAGCTAGCACTGCAGATGCTTTGTCAAATTGCCAGAAATAGCGTGCGCTAGCTGGTTTTCCAATGTAATAGCCTTGTGAGTAATCCACTCCCAAGCTGATTAGTTCTTCGTTTAGAGCCTCAGACTCTACAAATTCAGCCACCGTTTTATGGCCCAACTTGTTGGCTATTCCCACCAAAGCTTGAATAAACACTTTGTCTTCTGGCTGGTTAAGAATTTCTCTAACAAACGAGCCATCAATTTTTAGAAAATCAAAAGGCAGCTGTTTTAAAGAGTGGAACGAAGAATAACCTACGCCAAAGTCATCAAGTGCGATCGCACAACCCAACGCTTTAAGCCTTCTTATATGTTCTTCAGCTTGTTTCATATTTGGTAACGCAGCGGTTTCAGTAATCTCAAAAATAATCATATCACCGGCAATATTTCTGCTGACAAACTCACGCGCAATGCGGGCAATGACTTTCTCACTGCAGAACGAACGGGCCGACAAGTTAATCGCTAGCTTGTCTTGGTAACCATTTCTTAAGTTGGTTTCCATTTGCTGTAAGGCCTGTTGCACTACCCACAAATCAATTTTGTCGATTTGGCCGTTTTTCTCTGCCGCCAAGATCAATTGATAAGGCGAATGCAGTTGATTATTGTCATCACGAACACGCAGTAACACTTCATAGTGTTCAACTTTATTCAGCTTATTGTTCATGATGGGCTGATAGAACAACTCTAAGCGATCTCGCTCAATGGCGTTTTGTGCTAGATCTAACCAGTAGTGTTGTTTAACTAACTCAGTATCGGCGTCTTCACTTTGAAAACTGACAACACAATTTTTGCCCCGTTCTTTAGCTTGGTTGTTACATATATCAGCTTTCGCCATTAAGTCTTCGCAACTATTACCATGCTCAGGGAAAGCCACAATCCCCACACAGGCTGAGGCGGTATGGATAATTTCATGCCCTGGTACACTGACTTGAGCCAACATACTAATAATACGCTGAGCTACCACCTCTGCGTAGGCTAAACTGGTGCCTTCAAGATACACGGCAAACTCATCACCACTGATACGCGCCAAAATGGTATCGCTAGGTAGTAGTCGCTCTAAACTGCTAGAGACTTGGCGTAGCATTTCATCACCAGCGCCATGACCACTGATGTCATTGACGTACTTAAAGTTATCTAAATCGACCATCAACAAACAACCAGAGCGCTGCTCATGTACCATTTGGTTGATCACGCGTTCAAATTTTCGGCGATTAGGTAGATCGGTCAAATTGTCATAATTTGCCACCCATTCTAACTCTTCTGCGCGGCTTTTTAGCTGCTGCTCTAGTGCTTCTAATTGATAAGATAATCTGATTAGTGCGTGGTTAAGTTCATCAGACTCATCTTGCAATAGTCGCTTGCTGGTGCCTTCTAAATTACGCCTAAACAAATTATGAGATGAACGTGCCAGCAAAGGTAGGTTATCAATCGTGCGGCGCACTCTGCGTAGCGAGGGGCTAAGCGCAAATATCACAATAGCGCCGGCAAAAATCCACGCGCTAATACCAAACAGGAAATTATTATAATCAGCATTTTTCAGCTGCTCTAGCTGAGTACTTACATCGTTAACAATGGCGTAATAAACAGGGTTTTGCTTACTGGTACTATTGACCTCAAAGGCATGCAATTCGGTCAGTCCCATCTCGGTGTTGAACTGTTCGATGCCGTCTACAATATCTTGGCTAGTCAAACCTTGAATAATGTCTTCTATGGCGTTTCGATAATCAGACTCGGCATACAATAGCGTTAACGAACTATCTTGATGTAGCTCAACCAAAAAATGGTGGCTGCCTTGGCTGGATGGAAATAACTCTAATAAACGTAACGAATCTAAGCTATAAAACGCACGATAGTCTTCATTACCTACGACGTTATCAAACTCAGTTGCAATAATGATTCGGCAGCTTAAAGGACAATCTAAAATCCAATTTGGGCCCGCTGGGTCTGGCGGATTGAGCATCCACTCTAAGGCTTTTTCGCTATGCACCAGATAGCCATATTCAAACTTTAAGCCATCTTGGGGGTCGATAATGCTCAGGCTGCGCACTGGTAACTCAGAGTTGCTGCGCAAGTCTTGCCAAAACGAGTCAAAAATCGTGGGGAGTTGCTGCGGCTGATAATAATCGAAGCGATAACTTTGGCTGTCATTTATATTTTGAAGGCGAGCAAATACCTCACGATAATAATTATGTAACTGATATTGCTGATTTTCGATGATTTGAGCGCGACCCACTCGAAAAAAAGTTTTCAAGTTATCGTGATTAAAACTAATCAACCCTACTAAGGTGATTAGCAATACACCACACAGCAGTAATAATGCCTTGGTAGCTAAACCCAGTCGTAAATCGCGCATGTTATTAATGTTCCCTGTGCTTAAACTAAGTCAGATGCCATATTCCCTTTAGCTTCTAACCATTCCTTACGATCGCCTGAGCGCTTTTTGGCTAACAACATGTCCATCAAACTAAGTGTACCTTGTTGATCGTCCACGGTGAGTTGCACTAAACGTCGAGTATTGGGATCCATTGTTGTTTCGCGAAGCTGTAGAGGGTTCATTTCACCCAAACCTTTAAAGCGTTGTACGTTCACTTTGCCGCGCTTTTTCTCTGCTTCAATACGATCGAGAATGCCTTGTTTTTCGTCTTCATCCAATGCATAAAAAACCTCTTTACCTACATCTATTCGGTATAAAGGTGGCATGGCTACATAAATGTGGCCTTGCTCAACCAAGGTTCTAAAGTGCATCATAAACAGTGCACACAACAAGGTAGCAATGTGTAAACCATCGGAGTCAGCATCTGCCAAAATACAAATTTTACCGTAACGTAAACCGCTTAAGTCACTACTATCGGGGTCAATGCCTATGGCTACCGAGATATCATGAACCTCTTGTGAGGCTAATACTTCACTGGCATCAACTTCCCAAGTATTAAGAATTTTACCGCGCAAGGGCATAACCGCTTGAATCTCGCGATCTCGCGCCTGCTTAGCACTCCCCCCCGCAGAGTCCCCTTCAACTAAAAACAGTTCACCTTTTAGCGGGTCTTGGCTAGTACAGTCGGTGAGCTTACCCGGCAGTGCCGGTCCTGAGGTGACTTTTTTACGGGCAATTTTCTTGCTTGAGCGCATCCGTCGCTGGGCATTGTTAATGAACACTTCAGCCAACAGCTCAGCTTGATCAGTATTGGTATTAAGCCACAAACTAAAGGCGTCTTTGACAATTCCCGATACAAACGCCGCTGATTGCCGCGAAGATAAGCGCTCTTTAGTTTGCCCCGCAAATTGGGGATCTTGCATTTTTACTGACAACACGTAACAACAGCGATCCCAAATATCATCGGGAGTCAGCTTTAAGCCACGGGGTAGTAAATTTCGAAACTCACAGAATTCGCGCATGGCATCCAATAAGCCTTGGCGTAATCCATTAACGTGAGTACCGCCTTGCGCAGTAGGGATTAAATTAACATAACTTTCGGTGATGCTATCACCACCCTCTGGCAACCAACTTACTGCCCAATCTACCGCTTCATCTTTACTGGAAAACGCCCCAGTAAACGGGTCTTCAGGTAGACTAATAAAATCTTTAAATGATTGGCTTAGATAGTCTTTTAAGCCGTCTTCGTAATACCATTCTTCTGTTTCGTTATTGACCTTGTCAATAAACTTAATGGTAAGGCCAGGACAAAGCACCGCTTTGGCCCGCAGCAAATGGCGTAAGCGCGAAACCGAAAACTTAGGGCTATCAAAATAGCTACCAATAGGCCAAAATCTTACGCGAGTGCCCGTGTTGCGCTTACCCACAGTACCCGTGACATGCAGTTCTTCTACTTTGTCACCACTTTCAAAAGCCATTTCAAAAACTTGGCTATCTCGTTTTACTTGTACTTCCACCCGAGAAGACAAGGCATTAACCACCGAGATACCCACGCCATGTAAACCACCAGAAAACTGGTAATTATCATTGGTAAACTTTCCGCCAGCGTGTAAACGCGTAAAAATAAGCTCTACGCCACTCACCTTCTCTTCCGGGTGAATATCTGTAGGCATACCTCGACCATCATCAATCACCTCGATTGATTGGTCAGCAAACAAGGTCACGCTAATAGAGCGCGCATGTCCGGCCAAAGCTTCATCGACACTGTTATCGATAACTTCTTGGGCTAAATGGTTTGGGCGAGTGGTATCGGTATACATACCCGGTCTACGTTTTACCGGGTCTAAGCCGCTTAATACCTCAATAGAGTCTGAATTATATTGATCAGCCATGATAGAAATCGTTACCTAAGTGCCAAAAAGTCAAGAATCGCCGCGCAGTGGTTTTCAAAGCCTTGAAAACTATGGTCGCCGCCCTCTTCGATAGTGAATGTCGCGCCTTTATACTCTGTGACCGCCAAGTTAAAGTCCAGCACTTCGTCTGCGGTTTGCAACAGCACCCAAAGCCGTTGTTGGCAGCTTAAGTTTGAGACTTCTAACTGTTTCAAGTGCTCAATATGCTGTTGTTCTAAACGGTAAACTTGTTGAGTATAAGGATTGGTTTGTTCGCCCAAAAAATCTTTAAGCAAGTTATAAGGCTTAACCGCTGGATTAACCAGTACAGCTGGAGCCTGAGTTAATTGGGCGACTCGGGTGGCTAAGAAACCACCTAATGAACTGCCCACCACCCCTAAATTAGCTGTTTTGTGTAGCTCAAGCAGCTGTTCAATTTGTTGCCAAGCAGCCATTGGATAACAAGCCAGTTGAGGACATACAAATTGAATGTGCGGTTGATGTGTCTTGAGGTAGCTGGCCATTGCTTGTGCTTTAGCCGAGTTCGGTGAACTATTAAATCCGTGCAAATACAATAATACTGATGCTTGCTCCACTCAATAACCCTTGGATTTTGGATCAGGAAGAAAACTTTGCTCTGATAAGCGACGCAAACGAGTAGCAATACGCCCTTCAGGGGTCAGTTGTAAAAAACGCCACCCGGGTTGCTGATGGTCCAAGGCGAAGTTAGCCGATAACGGTAAAAACTGAATACAGGTACTCGGCGTTGCAATAAACGCGACGCCATCAAACTGAAATTCGTAGTTTTGATGAACATGGCCGAATATCACCCCGCGAACATTTGGGTAATTAGCAATAACCGCGAAAAACTCATCGGCATTTTTTAAATTGTGCTGATCTAACCACTTACTACCAACCGGTATGGCCTGATGATGCATGGCTATCAACACATGTTTATCCGGATACTCAGCTAAGGCGTGTTCCAGATCATCAAGTTGCCGTTGACTCATCGTACCGTGAGGCTCACCTTCCACCTGAGTGTCCAGCATGATGATTTGCCAATGCTCGCTAATCAATTGTTTGGCAGCCATCACCCCATGTTGCTCAAGGGTGCGCATATTGTGCTGCAAATCATGGTTGCCCGGTAACCAGAAACAAGGGCGGTCTAGCTCTGCAATTTTTTCAGCAAAACGTTGATAGGAAGCTTTGGTATGATCTTGAGACAAATCACCCGTCGCCAAAATGTAATCAAAAGCGATATTGTCGTCTTGAATATTTTGGGTCACCGCACTAAAGCTGTCATAAGTGTTCACCCCTAACAAACCGGTTTTCTGATTTGCAAACAGGTGAGTGTCAGTGACTTGCAGTAAATGCACGTTGCCGTCGTCGGCTGTAGTTATATTTAATTTAGTAAATGCCACAATGTTTTCTTGGAGTTCGACTATTCAAACTCAACTTTAATCCGCTGTTTAAAACAAAATGCTAACCAGTCGTTAAGAAACTGATTTGTTTGATGCTTTTCATCTCGATGATGCATCTTTTTATTTGGGTAATCATACCTTGGTTTCAGCTTATAAATCTGCTGACTAGCACACACTTCCGCCAACCTCGCGTCGTGGTATAAGCGCACCAGCAATTGCGGCTGCAAATAATTACGCGGTATTTCACTCGCCTGAGTGATCTCATACAAAGAGGTATAACGCGTTCGCTCTTTACATTCAAGTAAGTAGTCATCCCCCACTTGTGGCGTAAGGCGTAAACACTGGCCCAACTCTAAAGCAGGCGGAAATAACCGCATCATAAAGGTGTAATTAGCCGCATACAATTGCATCAGCTCATCAAGATTAACTCGATATTTTGACGAAACACCCTTAGCGTTCATCACCGCGGCCACTATTCTGCCATTGCAGTAACACTTTCTGCAAATTAAGCTGTAACCACTGAATGGTAATTACCGCTGCTGCATTGTCTATAATACCAGCTTGCACTGCTTGAAAAGCCTGCTCTCTACTAAGTACTTTGACTAAAATATCTTCATTTTCATTATCTAGGCCATGCACACCACCCGCTGAGCTTGCATCAACTTCACCAATAAATAAATGAATCCGCTCGCTCAAGCCACCCGCGCCTGGCAAAAAACTATTACAGGGTATCACCCGCTTTACGCTTAAACCGGCTTCTTCTTGGGCTTCACGCACTGCAACGTCCAACGGCGCCTGATTACTATCTAGCATCCCCGCCACAATTTCGAGTAACCACGGGCTACTGCCCGTTTCTACTGCGCCAATTCTGAACTGCTCAACTAATACCACTTGGTCTAATTTGGGGTCAAATAACAAAATGCCCGCCGCATGCCCGCGGTCCATCATTTCTCGTTGGATCCAGTTACTCCAACCGCCTTGGTATAAGCGGTGGCGCAGAGTATAACGTTGAAGCTTAAAGAAACCTTGATATACGTCTTCTACCTCTTTAATTTCTAGGTCTTGATGAGAAAATTGGCTGTTTTCATGCATTGTCGACATACAAACTGGATCTCCGTTTTTTTGCTGCTTAGTGTATAATTTTGTCATGAGCGATAAATCAAACACCGAATTAACTTAGATTAGTAGTTTTTCTTTGTTATCTTGCTCTTACTCTACAATTAAAGCTGTTATAGACTAGCATCAATGAATAATAGTGAGATTAAACACTAGACTAGAGAATTAAGACTCTCGCAACTAACTTAACTCACTTCATATATAATCTCGCAGTTAAAACTAGCGTTCAAAGGAAAGGCGTAATGAAGCTTAAAATAAAATCGTTAATACTGGCTTGCGGTATGGGTTCAATCGCCCTTCAAGCTCAAGCCGATGATTTGTTGCAAATTTATCAATTAGCCCAAGAAAAAGATCCTGTTATTTTGCAAAGTAAAGCCCAGCGCGACATTGCCTTTGAACAGATCACCGAAACCAGAGCATCGCTACTGCCACAAATTGGCTTCGCTGCAGGCGCTGAATATACTGCTACCGACAACAGCTCTATTGACAGCATTACTAATACCAATGCGTCGGTAGGACTTAGCCAATCAATTTATTCAAAGACCAATTGGACCAGCTTAAGCATTTCTGAAAAAAATGCTACTCGCATTGATGCTTTGTACGGCAACGATGTTCAAAGCCTGATTATTCGCGTCAGTAATGCTTACTTTAATGTACTACGAGCCATTGATAACGTATCGTTTGTTGAAGCCAACAAAACCGCGGTTGGCCGACAGTTAGAACAAACCAAACAACGCTTTAATGTAGGCTTAACCGCCATTACAGATGTGCACGAAGCTCAGGCTGAATATGACCGAACCTTGGCCCAAGAAATTCAAGCGCGTAACGACTTGTCTAACAGTTATGAAGACCTACGTGAGTTAACGGGTATAGAGCACCGCCAACTAAACGTATTAAATACCGAGCGTTTTGAGCCAGCCGAACTGACTGATGGCTCAGACTTCTGGTTAGCGACCGCTACCGACCGTAACCTAGAATTAAATGCCCAACGTATATCTAAAGAAATCTCGCAAGAGCAAATTGAGTTGGCACAATCTGGCCATCTACCAACTTTAGATTTAACAGCCGGTATTGGTTATGACAACAATAAATACGGCAATAGCGCCTATGATTCACTTCAAGGCGGCGCTTCTAACGCCGGTAATATTGGCCTTGAGTTCAACTGGCCTATCTACTTGGGCGGCAGCATTGACTCGCAAGTAAGACAAGCTCAATTTAGCTACATCGCCTCTTCTGAAGCGCTAGAGCAAACTTATCGCTCGGTACAAAGTACCGTTAACTCAGTGGTAAACAACGTGAGTGCTAGCATTGGCTCAGTAAAAGCGTTTGAACAAACCGTCGTTTCATCGCAAAGTGCATTAGAAGCCACTGAAGCAGGTTTTGAAGTGGGAACTCGTACTATCGTTGATGTACAAGATGCTACCCGTAACTTGTACTCCGCTAAAAGTGATTTATCCAATGCGCGTTACGATTACATTCTTAACATGCTAGCGCTTAAACAAGCCGCAGGCACCTTAACTGAAGAAGATGTGGCATTGGTGAATTCTGGTTTAATGCCAGCCCAATAGTAAATATCAGATAGTAAAAAGGCGCCTTTTGGCGCCTTTTTTATTGCAAATAGTATGAGTTAGTCAATCTGGTTTTGACGAATAGACCTAATAATTTCAGAGGTCGAACAACCATCTTCAAAGTTAAGCACCCGCACTTCACCACCGTTGGCAATAACCTCTGCACCACCGGCGATGTCTTCAGGTTTATAATCACCGCCTTTTACCAACAAGTCAGGCAATAAATTAGCAATTAAACGCTGCGGCGTATCTTCACTAAAATCAACCACCCAATCTACTGCGCCTAAGCCGGCTAATACTGCCATACGCCTATCGACACTGTTCACAGGGCGGCCTTCGCCTTTAAGACGCTTAACCGAGTCATCACTGTTAACCGCAACAATTAAGCGATCGCCTAAGGTGCCTGCATGGTTAAGATAAGATACATGCCCTGCATGTAAAATATCAAAACAACCGTTAGTTAACACCACCGTTTCACCGCGTCGCTTGGCGGCTTCTAAAGCATATTTAAGCTGTTGTTCGCTCAATACCCCAAAGCCCGTTTCTTGGTGACCATATACCGCATTAGCCAACTCAATAGTAGACACGGTAGAGGTGCCCAGTTTACCCACCACAATACCGGCCGCTGCATTAGCTAAAGCACACGCATCGTCTAGGCTTGCGCCTGCGGCTAGCGAGCTTGCAAGCGTAGAAATAACCGTGTCACCGGCTCCGGTTACGTCGTAAACTTCTTGGGCAAGTGCCGCCAAATGTAACTCGGGCTGGCCCTTACGTATTAAGGTCATACCGTGTTCACTGCGTGTCACTAGCAAGGCTTCAAGGTCTAACTGTTCAATCAGCGCGAGGCCTTTAGAGATAATTTCGTCATCATCTTTACAGTGGCCCACCACCGCTTCAAACTCGGAGAAGTTTGGCGTAAGCAAAGTGGCTCCGCGGTATTTATCAAAAGCACTACCTTTTGGGTCAACCAACACTGGTACGCCCGCTTCGCGCGCCAATGCGATTAAATCACCAACTTGGTTAAGCGCACCTTTGTTGTAGTCAGATAATATTACCACTTGATGCTGTTTAATATGCTGAGCAAAACTTGCTGTTAAGTCTTTACTATCAACATCTTGAAAGCTTTCTTCGAAGTCTAAGCGAATCAGCTGCTGATGGCGGCTTAATACCCGAAGCTTAGTGATAGTGGGGTAATCAGCAAACTTGGTAAATTGGCAAGCAACCCCAACCGTTGCCAATTGGTTTTCTAAAGCAATACCCGCTTCATCTTCACCACTCATACCCAACAGTGTAGAACTAGCCCCTAAGGCAACGGCATTTAAGGCTACGTTAGCCGCGCCACCAGGGCGTTCTTCAATTTGCTCTACTTTAACCACTGGAACAGGAGCCTCTGGAGAAATTCGTCCAGTGGGTCCATGCCAGTATCGGTCTAACATTACGTCACCAACAACTAACACCTTAGCTTGGGAAAACTCAGGGAGGGTAATTCGCATTGTTCACTCTCATCGAAAATTAATTAATAGCAGTTTATCATAGTTAAATATTCGGTCTGCGGCATAATTGTTGAAAATGCGGTAGACTTTTATCATTACTCGGAACAACAAGTTAAATATGGCGAAAATATCTCCTCCTAAACTCTCGGCCTCATCGTTTCACCCTAAAAACTGGGGAGCTTGGCTGCTGATTGGGTTTATGTTCACAATCAGTTTATTGCCCTACCGAGTACAACACTATTTAGCGATAGGTATCGGTCATTTAGCCAAACGCTTGTTAAAATCACGGGTGCATATCGCCCGTAGAAATTTAGAAATTTGTTTCCCGGAAAAAACGACCGCGCAGCGCCAACAAATTGTAGACCAATGTTTTCAACATTTGGGACACTCGGTACTCGATACTTCAAATGCTTGGTTTTGGCCGCAATGGCGCTTTGCCAAACACTTTACAATTGAAGGTTTAGCGCATTTAGAACAAGCCAGAAAACAACCCGGTGGGATTTTATTAGTAAGTGCTCACTTTTGGACATTAGAGAGCCACGCCAGAGCCTATGGCACTATTGACCCAGGCGTGGGAATTTATCGCCCCAACAAAAATTCAGTGTATGAGTATTTTCAATACCATGGGCGCACCCGATCAAATAAATACTTAGTGGACCGTACCGATGTACGCGGGATGATTAAAGCACTAAGAAACGAAAATGCAGTTTGGTATGCACCAGACCATGACTATGGGACACACGCAGCGGTGTTTGTGCCATTTTTTGCCCAGCCCAAAGCCGCTACAATTACTGGCACAGCCACTCTCGCCAAGGTAAAAAACGTGCAAATACTCCCTACCTATGCACTGCGTAATGCTGATGGCTCAGGCTTTACCCTGATGATAGAACCCGCGGTGGAGAATTACCCTTGTGGAGACGATGAAGCCGACGCTCGCACCATCAACCAGATCATCGAACAGGCCATTTTAAAAGCCCCCGAGCAATACATGTGGATCCACCGGCGCTTTAAATCCCGCCCTGCCGGTGAAAAAGGCCTCTATTAACAAGTAGGCGCTGAGGCAAACTCAGCGCCTAAGCGACACGCTTAATGAACGATTAGTTGCTGCCAAGTAGCCACTACTACACTCAAGTCTAAAGCAAAATCTTGTTTATTCGCCAAACGAGGCAAGCCTTGCAAGCCACAGCGATGACACTCATCGCGAATGTCTAAATAACACTGAGACAAACCTTTAGCTTGACCTTCATCAAGCAACCCGACCCGCGCACAACTCTCGAATATACGAACATTGTCAGTCCACTGGCTCAATTCTGGAAACTGCTGAGTATTAAGCAAAACCAAATACTGAGCAATAAACTCGATATCTACCATGCCACCCGCTGACTGTTTTAGATCAATCACCTCGTGAGTTTCACGGCTTAGATGGTCACGCATTTTAGTGCGCATTTGGGTTACCTGTGCGGCTAACTCAGCAGGTTGACGGGCTATCGACAAAATCCCATGGCGTACCTGCTCAAAACGCTGTGCCAAGTCTTTGTCACCATAAATCACTCTAGCCCGCACTAGGGCTTGATGCTCCCAAGTCCACGCTTCTTTAAGTTGGTACTGCTCAAATGCCTCGATAGCCGATACCAACAAGCCAGACGCACCAGAGGGGCGTAAGCGCATATCCAATTCATACAACACGCCAGAGGCGGTGCGCGTATTAAACAAATGCATAATCCGCTGTGCCAGCTTTAAATAAAACTGTTTACTATCAATTTGTTTAGCGCCATTGGTATAAGTACTGCTGTCGCTATTGTGTAAAAACACCAAATCTAAGTCAGAACTATAACCCGTTTCGATGCCGCCAATTTTGCCATAACCTACTACCGCAAATCCGCGCTGCTGCTCACTCAAGTGCTCGGGGTAACCATGACGCTCTACCATTTGTGACCACGCCTGCTCTACAACTGCATCGACAATTACTTCAGCCACTGCGGTTAAGTGATCGCTCACCTTCATCAATGGCAAGGCCCCCGCGATATCGGCCGCGGTTATCCTTAACTGTTGAATTTGCTTAAACTGACGTAATGCCTCCATCTGTTGTTCCATATCATCTGGGGGTATGCGCAGCATAAATTCACGTAACTGTTGGGCATAACTGTCTGGACTAGCGGGGTTATACAACAATTTAGGGTCGAGCAATTCATCTAATAAGATAGGGAAACTGGCGAGCTTTTCAGCCAACATAGCGCTACCCGCACACAGCCTTAATAACTGCTGTAATGATGCTGGGTTTTCGGCCAATAACTCCAAGTATGCGGTGCGCGACAAAATACGCTCTAGCAATACCATAACGCGCGGTAGCACCAGACTGGTTTTGGGATGTTCAAACAACTGCTGAAGCAAACTTGGCATCAGTCTTTCTAGGGTTTGCCGGCCCCGCTGACCAATGTGTCTATGCTCAACCGCATGCATGAAGTGATACATAGTTTCTACACGCCGCAGCTGCTCTTCAGCACTACATACATGTCTATCCATCAGGCTGGCCAAGGCCTCACGATCGGCACCACAGTGCCACAAATCATCGTATTCTTGACCCGCTGGCTGCTCGTTTTGCTCTTCTTCACCAATCGCACTTTGGAAACACAAGTTAACCTCAGCGAGACGCACTTGTAGCTGCTGATAAAAATCATCCCAACTGACGGCGCCCATGACCCAAGCAATACGCTGCTGATCAATCGACGAACTGGGTAAAGTTTGGGTTTGTTGGTCGTCGATTTGCTGCAGAATGTTTTCAACCTGACGTAAGTAAAGATAGTGTTCACGCAACAACTTAGTTTGCTCTAGCGTTAACTCGCCATGTTCACTTAACTGTGACAAAGCCATTAACAACGAGCGAGTTTGCAGCACCGGCTCTCTACCGCCTCGAATTAACTGGAAAGTTTGCGCAATAAACTCAATTTCGCGGATCCCACCCGAGCCCAGTTTAATATTGTCGCGTAAGCCTTTGCGGCGGATCTCTGAATTGATCATCGCCTTCATCGAACGCAAGGCTTGTATCGCACTGAAATCAATATACCGCCGATAAACGTAAGGCTTTAGCATGGCTTGTATATCTTGGTCATAGCGTAAATCTTGATTAATGACCCGCGCTTTTACCATGGCATAACGTTCCCAATCACGGCCATGGTGCTGATAGTAGTCTTCAAATGCAGCGTAACTCACCGCCAAAGGGCCGGAGTCACCAAACGGTCGCAAGCGCATATCAACCCTAAATACAAAGCCATCTGCCGTTGGTTGATCAATCAACTGAATTAAGCGCTGTCCCATGCGAATAAAAAATTGCTGATTAGCAATACTGCGGCGACCGCCTTGGGTCTCGCCGTTTTCGGGGAAACAAAAAATAAGGTCTATATCAGAAGAGAAGTTAAGCTCGCGCCCCCCTAACTTGCCCATACCTATCACCACCAAAGGTTGGGCATTGCCCTCGGCGTCCATGGGGGTACCAGATTCAGAACAACAGCGCTGATATAACCACTGGTTTGCACAATCAACACTACTGTCAGCCACCGCCGACACTTGAACAAAACTGTCACTGGCCGCTTGCCCGAGCATCAAATCACGCCACGCGATCAGAACCATCTGTAAACGGCGGAATTGACGTAAGACTTTTTTAGCGCCGTCATCATTTATTTGCTCCGCCAAGTTTTGGCTAAGCTGTTGACGCATTTGAGTTTCATTTAGAATCTCATCCAACAAGTTATTCTGCCAAATATCCACCAGCATAGAGGGCTGGCTTATACAACTGCGAGCAATAAAGTCACTAATGGCAAACACTGCCTGGGTTTGCCGCTGTTGTTGCTGACTAAGCGTAGTTAGCAAGCTCGGTTGTAACTCTACAAGGCGCTCCCAAGACTTAAGCGCCAAGGCTTCTAGTTCGGGTTGAAGGGGTGAATTATTTGACATAACCTGAAAAGACCACAAGACAAAGAATGAATTAATCTGAACATGAAAGCTTGGCGAGTACAAGCGTCCGATGTCTGCTTATTGCAAACTTAAATGAGCAAACATAAGTCGCTACTAAGTCACTCAAATCATTTGATATGGGTGACTTAGTAGCGGCTTATGTGAGATCCTTAATAAGGTATAGTTTGGATGGTTCGAACACCTTGGCGATAGGACAAATAAATGAAAACCAACGTAAATGCCTTCGACTTGGCGATCATGCTGCTATCAATCATCGCTATTGGTATTGTCAGCTGCCTATTTTTCTACCCCACTG
Organism: Agarivorans sp. TSD2052; assembly: GCF_023238625.1. Classification (NCBI taxonomy): domain Bacteria; kingdom Pseudomonadati; phylum Pseudomonadota; class Gammaproteobacteria; order Alteromonadales; family Alteromonadaceae; genus Agarivorans; species Agarivorans sediminis. The sequence continues at coordinate 796,345 of NZ_CP096670.1, read as the reverse complement.
ACTCCGAATTACGTTCTTTACTGGTCACCTTGGATACCCTAATTTGCTGTGTTTTCATTGCCCATTTCTTTAGCAAAATGCTACGTAGTAATAACCCTAAACGTTATTTTCAGCATCATTGGATAGATTTATTAGCCAGTATCCCTATGGTTGAACCTTTGCGCTTTCTGCGTTTCATTCACGCCTACAAGTTAATAAGTGCTATCTCAAAGCAACGGCAGCTGTTTAAAAAATTACTTAGCCGAAGAATTGAATCCACCTTGGCGATGATTCTACTGATTATCTTTTTAATCGTTTTAGCGGGTTCGGTGGGGATTTTATTGGCCGAAGGGGGAGAAGGCGGACAGATACAAAACTCAGGAGAAGCACTTTGGTGGGCGATAGTCACGGTCTCCACCGTCGGTTATGGCGACTTTGTGCCCGTCACCGATGCAGGGCGGATTCTCGCCAGTATCATGATTTTCACCGGCGTTGGCTTTTTTGGCGCGATATCAGGCTTAATGTCGGCGCTATTACTTCGTGATGACGCCACTAAAGAAACGAGGCTAGAGCGCTTAATTCAACAACACCAAGCCGAACAAAAAATGCTGCGAGAGCAATTAAGTTTGATCCAGAAGCAACTCAAAAAAATGCAGCAGCGAGATAAAGATTAAGGGTAGATTCAGCTTTTCAGCCGCAGCCAAAAATTTGCTAAAGTCTCATAAACAGCGGTATCGGCTTTAGCGATGTGACTTAAACGAGGAACAAAGGAGCGCCAGGTGAATGGCTTTTGCCAATTTCTAACTTGATAGTAAGTCGGCGCGGCGACAACCTGTAAATCATACCTTGCAAACCAAGACATCGCTCTAGGCATATGTGAAGCTTGGGTCACCAGCACCATCGATTGATCAGTATAAGTATTAGCCAGCCGAGTCACTTCGGTAGCGGTATCCTGATTATGATAGCTGCGGATTAATTGGGATTTTGGTACGCCTAAAGACTCCGCCAATGCGGCCAGCATATCGGCATGTTGTACGCCACTGCCTTCTATGTCGCCGCCAGAGAGTAATATACTTACCGAAGGGTTTTGTCGCCATAGGCGCACAGCTTCAACCACCTTCACCACCCCACAGGGCAAAATTTGACTAGATAGCGGTTGGTTATCATCTTGATAGTGTAAGCAGCCTAAGACCACGATTAAGTCGCTATCAGCGGGCAAGCGGGTTAAGCCTGAATACTGCCTTTCCCAGTAATGCAGCATTGCACCGCTAATCGGATACAAACTTAACAACAAGGTAGTGACTAAGGAAAAGCCAATTAAGCTTCGCCCTAGAAAGCGCCGCCCGACCAGCATAAAGAGCAAGCCCAATAACAGCAATATGACTAAAGCCGTGCTAGGCATAATCAGAGTAATCAGGATTTTTTTAAGAGCAAATGCGCTTAGCACTACCAATATACCGCTTGTTGTAGAGCTTGTTGTCGAGAAAACTCGATAGCCTCAAGTAAAGACTGTTCTTTTCTACGCATCCATTTTTCTATCGGCTTTTGTTGCTCTTGGTCTAAATTGGGCAATATATCGCGCAAGGGCTTGAACAAACTAAGTTCATCAATACCAGACAGTATATCAACCCATGGCAATCTAAACTCTTGCCGAGAGTCGGCTTCAAACAGTTCACCCACACAAATACCTACTAATAGGTTACGCCTAAGCTTAATGGCTTGCTTTATATAGGTATCGGCATTGACTTCAGGCGCGGCTAACTCTGACTTACGTAGCTTAGACCAACTGGTATCTAATACTTCTGTTGCCACCTGACGAATATTCTGCGATTGCAGCTGCTGATTTTTTTGCCATTGGCTTTCATATAACCAACGGGTGATTTTTAACATTAAATTGCAGTAGCGGGTGCTATGTAACAGCTGAATTACTTGCTCAGATTGCGGCAAGGCCAACTGCTGTTGCTGAAGAGATTTTAATAAGGAACGTTGCTGAGGGAGTTTTTTTATTAGAGCCCCGCGCTCGGCCGTTAAACGAGATAAGCTATTGGCCTGATTAATCCAACTGAACTGCTGGCGTAGCCAACGCAGCTCGGCTAACCAAGGGCACTCTACCAAGTTTAACTCACTAAACATCTTACACGCTTGACACAACATTTGTACTGCTAGCGATAACTGCTCTAAGGCGGCTAAGCTGGGGCGCTCAACAAAAAGCTGTTCATGATATTGCCAATGCTCCAGCGCGGTTAAAAAGATCAGGGTCAGCGATTCAGCAGTGTTGTTTGCGTCATTTAGAGGCACCGCCACCAGTGGCTTGACACTTTCGCTATGCGTAGTCGCCAATAAATAACCGCGTTTTGCTTTGCTTATGTTAGCTAAACGCAGGCCTTCTATGGTTGCAATGTCTTTAGCTAACTCAAAGAGCTGGGCAACATCACCTTTCACTAACTCTAACTCTATTTCACATATTGCTTCTTGATCGGTATTGGCCGTGAGCGAACCTTGATCAAAGGCCACCTCGATTAAAGTGTCGTTATCGAGATCAAGTAACCACGTTTGACGGGAAAAGGTAGTCGTAAATAAGGGGGCAAGCAAATTATTTAGCTGATTAAGATTCGCGTCGGCTGGCCATTCTAGCTGGTCAAACAAATACAGTTGCGGCTGGTTAGACTTAACAACCGTGTTATATTCAGGCCGCTGATGAAGGCCCCCAACCACCACACCGTTGGTTTTTAAGGTTTGAACATCATCGCCATCACCACTGCGAATACGTAAACCCATGCCCCAGCGCATTAATTGATGGTCAGGTGTATCAAAATAAACACTGGTTAAGGTTTTTATTTCTGTCTGTAGCACACTATACTGTGCAAGCCGTTCTAGCAAAACCGACGCACATTGAGGGTTAGCTAAGAGCTTGATTTCAATTTCATTGTTCATGGTTTATCCATGTTTGCTGACACAGTGACCAGCCCTCCTGTTCAGTTTTCAATCAAAACTTTTGATTCAGCTCTAGTAAAACTCGTGAATTAGACACATAAAAGCTTGCAACTATGCTTGGCTACGTTACCATGCGCCTCGCAAAAAATATATCGTTTGCATAGCTAATTGGAACAGAGATTATGTCCGGAAATACAATTCTAGGTTTGTTTGCAAAATCGCCAATTAAACCTTTAGAAGAACATATCAATGTAGTGCACGAATGTTGTGAAGGTTTAGTACCTTTTTTCGATGCTGTGTTAAATAAAGATTGGAAAGCGGCAGCTAAGCGCCGTAGAGACATCTCTAACTTAGAGAAAGAAGCCGATCGCATGAAGCGTGAAATCCGTTTAAACCTGCCGGGTGGGATTTTCATGCCCGTTGAACGTTCAGACGTGCTAGAGCTGCTAACCCATCAAGATAGAATTGCCAATAAAGCAAAAGATATTTCGGGCAGAATGCTTGGTCGTAAAATGGAGTTACCACCAAAACTAGCAGAGATGTTCATGGCTTACTTAGCCCGTTGCTTAGATGCAACAGGCAAAGCAAAAGAAGTGATCAACGAGCTAGAAGATCTGCTTGAGACCGGCTTTAAAGGCCGTGAAGTAGACATTGTTAAACAATTGGTTCAAGAACTCGATCTAATCGAAGATGAAACCGATGCCCAGCAAATCAAGATTCGTCGTAAGTTACAGAAGCTAGAGAAAAAACTAGACCCTATCGACGCAATGTTCCTATATTTCATCATTGAAGCTATCGGCGAACTCGCTGACCAAGCTCAGCGTGTTGGTGCACGTTTAGAATTGATGATTTATCGCTAAACAATAAAAGAAAATTACTTAGGTAACTCCAATGGAAATTCTTGCAACTTACGGCACTACGCTGATTATTATTGCGGCCGTTTTTGGCTTTGTGATGGCTTGGGGTATTGGTGCTAATGATGTAGCCAATGCTATGGGTACGTCTGTAGGCTCAAACGCTATCACTATTAAACAAGCGATTTTTATCGCTATGATCTTTGAATTTGCTGGTGCTTATTTGGCTGGCGGTGCAGTAACTAATACTGTGCGTAAGGGGATCATTGATTCAAGCGCGTTCACTCAAACACCTGAATTACTGGTATTTGGTATGATCGCAGCCTTATTGGCAGCAGGTACTTGGCTATTGATTGCTTCGTATAATGGTTGGCCAGTATCAACCACTCACTCTATCATCGGCGCTATTGTTGGCTTCGCAGCCGTAGGCGTAGGTACAGAAGCGGTTGAATGGGCCAAAGTAGGGGGCATTGTAGGTAGCTGGATTATTACTCCTGCCATCTCAGGGGTATTTGCTTATCTTATCTTTGTCAGCGCTCAAAAACTGATTTTTGACCATGACAACCCCTTAGCCGCAGCCAAGCGTTATGTGCCTGTGTACATGTTCTTAGCTGGCTTTATGATGGCACTTGTAACCATCAAGAAGGGCCTTAAGCACGTCGGCTTAGAAATGAGCGGTGCAGAGGGATACATTTGGGCAATAATTATTGGTCTATTGGTCGCGGTGGTGGGTAAAATCATCATTAGTCGCTTAAAAATCGACCCTAAAGCTGACCGTCAAATGCACTACACCAACGTAGAGAAAGTGTTTGCGGTATTAATGGTTATTACCGCCTGTTGTATGGCGTTTGCCCACGGCTCTAATGACGTAGCTAACGCTATCGGTCCATTAGCAGCAGTAGTCAGCGTAGTCAGTAACGATGGTGAAATTGGTGCTAAAGCAGCCCTAGCTTGGTGGATATTACCTCTAGGTGGCTTAGGTATCGTTGCGGGTTTAGCACTATTTGGTCATCGAGTGATCGCCACTATTGGTAAAGGTATTACTCACCTAACGCCTAGTCGTGGCTTTGCAGCTGAATTAGCAGCAGCCACCACAGTGGTCGTTGCATCAGGTACCGGTTTACCTATTTCAACCACCCAAACCTTAGTCGGTGCGGTATTAGGTGTAGGTATGGCTCGTGGTATTGCTGCGCTAAACTTAGGCGTAGTACGTAGTATCGTGGTTTCTTGGGTTGTTACTCTGCCTGCAGGTGCGGCTCTTTCTATCGTGTTTTACTACATCATGCTGGGTATTTTTGGCTAGTTTGATAAAAACAGCCTAACTTTACTCACAATAACAACGTTGCTGGTTGAGACTAGCAACGTTGTTTCGTACACTAAGCGCGACTACCCACCAATTCGAAGAGATACGCCGTGATCGTCAGAAACTTATCTGCTGCTGTTTTATCGCTTGCCCTCGCCTTTCCTGTCATCGCCCAAACTCGATATATTTCCGATGACTTATTTATTTTTCTCCACTCTGGTCCTAGTAATCAATTTCGTATTTTAGGCAGTGTTAACGCTGGCACCAAAATCAACCAAGTTGACTACAACGCGGAAAACAAATACGCCAAAGTGGTCTTAGAGAACGGCCGAGAAGGCTGGGTAGAGGCTAAATACTTAAATCGCACACCGGGTCTTGCCGCTCAATTGCAACAAGTGAAAACGCAATTGGAAACCAGTGAGAACCAAAGAAAGCAGCAGCTTGAAGACAGTGGCAACGCCACAGCAGAGCAAAGCGCACAGATTGAAGCGCAAGCTGTACAAATTGAACAGCTACAAGTCACTAACGACCAGCTTAACGAACAGTTAAACCAAATCAGTGAGCAAAACAGTAGCTTACAGCACGAGCTAGACACCAAAGATGAAGCAGTGCAAATGCAATGGTTCATGCGTGGCGGGGCCGTGGCTGGTATAGGCTTACTACTTGGTGTATTACTGCCAATGATTCCTCGTCGTAAAAAACGCGATCAGCAGTGGATGTAATCTCAATCATTTAAAAAGGGCGCCTAATCAGGCGCCCTTTTTATTTTAATGAAAATTTAACTGTCCTTTAGCAAAGCCGCTGACTCTACAACTAAATACACCTCTCCCATTTCGCTAAACTGACGCTAAATACTGTTCATCGCGTAAATCGTAGCCACTGGCCGAACCATTACCTCCCCGCGCGTAAGACATCGAGTCTAGGTAAAGCGTGTTATAGTTTTAATTGATTTAGAAAAAGTAAGCACAAGGATGTGTCATGCGGGTTGAATCACTCACCTTTTTTAGATTTATTGCTGCATTAATAGTGGTTATATTCCACTTTGGTGATGCCACGGGGTTTGAAGGGGCATTAATAGCGGGACCGGAAATGGTCACGTTTTTCTTTGTTCTATCTGGCTTCGTCATGTCCATATCGCATTTTGAACGAGATATTAAGACCCGCTCTTATTTATGGGCAAGGGTATCGCGAATAGTGCCTATTTACATGGTGGGGATACTTTTAGTAATAGGCTTGGATTTCTACCACAATACACCTATATGGTGGTCAGCATTATTGTTAAATGTTACTTTTCTACAATCGTGGGTTTCGCCATATCCACTCTCTATTAATTACCCTGGATGGTCACTATCAGTAGAGGCGTTTTTCTATTTAAGCTTTCCGTTCATTTTACTGTATATCAAGAAGAATAAGTGCTCTGTAAAGTCCTTAGCTATATGCTCAGCCGTTTATTGGCTGATAACCCAAACCATATTAACTTATGCTTTATCCAAAGAGACAAACAGCGCTTATTCCTCACTATTAAATGATTTAATTTACTACTTCCCTGCTTCTCATCTATGCAGCTTTTTAATTGGCATTTCAGGTGGAATATGGCTACTTCACAACAGATCTAACAAATCGAACGATACAATCGGATCTACGCGCCTTCCTATCGCATCAGCCGTGACCATCGTATTGGTGCTAGATAATAAGGAACACTTGGTAGACGTTATTGGGTTTGCAGTGCCGTTTAGCTCGAGCTTTTTAGCACCTTTATTTTTGATCTTTATTATTTCATTATCACTTTGTCAGTCAACGCTAGCCAGCTTTTTCAGCAGAAAACCTTTGGTGTTACTTGGTGAGGCGAGTTTTTCACTTTATATTCTTCAAGTTCCAGTACATAAACTATATACGATGCTTTCCTCTAAATTTTTTATCACATCGCCACTAATAAACTTTCTAACATACCTAATATCGTTAGTATTTATCTCTATTTTGACTTTTTTGTATTTTGAAAAGCCATCCAATAATTTTTTAAGATATCAACTACCGAAATTACTCAATATGGGAGCTAGGGACCGCAAAAAATAACCACTACTGGTAACAAGCTAGATTCTCTCGCAATACCTTTAGCAGTGGCTATTGATAGCATTTAACCCCAGTCTGATAGCGCCTTTAGGCGGCACAAATGGCCAGCCACCCTCAGCACGACATCGTCTAAACGAATAGCAACGATCTCAATGTTGTTATTAAGTAAGTCCCCTTCTAGTAACTGCTTATTGTTAAACGTAACGTATCGACGGGCAGGATCAGAAGAAAAGACATGCGAGTTAAAGGTAATAGCCGGTACCAGTTTTTGCATCTCAGGAGACAATGCCCCTAGCATGGGCGCTTCATCGTAAGCGACGGTATCGGTTTCTTCCTGCCACTCTAATACTTGGGTAGCCTCTACGGCTGCTGCAAAACGCTCTGCTAAGTTGGCATCATCGGCAGGCGCTAAGGGCTGACTTTTTTGCGGCGTAACAATAGGTGCTTGTTGAACCGTACGCTCAGCAACAGCATTACTTGCAGGTGCGTTAGGCGAACCCTCGACAATCTCTGTTTGGTTTGTTTGGTTTGTTTGTTGTGCCAATAGCTGGTCAAATCGTTGTTGGCGTAAAGTCAGTAAATCTACCTTCTTTAAATCGTTAAATTCGGGCAAGGGCATCAGTTCAAAGGCTAAGGGATTGGGCTCGATAGTCGAGACTTTAAGCACCGGCGGGTTAACCGGCGCAACAGTCACTGCAGGCGTAGTAACTTGGTTCTCAGGCTGTTGATGCCCCATCCACCACCATAGCGCCAACGCTCCTAAAGCCAAGGTTAACCCCGAGCTGATTAAGGCTAACACTAAAGGATTAACCCTAGAAGGAGCCACCAAGCTGACAGCTTCATCTGGTTGATGACGGCGCTGCGCCGTTAAAATACTAGACATTAGTTCAGCTCCTGAAGACGCGGTTGATCAACATAAATTTGCTGGTTTAAACGCAGTAAAGTAAAGACACCGGCAATACCGTCGGCGGTTAAACGATGACGGTGTTGAAATTGCTCAACTTGTTCGGCTAATTGGCGGTCAAACTGATAAATCTGGCGCGGCCTTTTACCCTGCAACAGTGACAAACTTTGCTCTAGCCAATATACAGCCTCACCTTGGCTGCCCTGTTTCAAGAGGTCATTAAAACCTGAAGGCGGCTGCCATAACACTTGAAACTCTCCATTCCAACGTTGCCCTAACCAGCGTTCACTCACTTTAAAAGAACGATCGCCTAGCCATAGTTCTACTTTCGCCCCCCAATGCCTAACCACGGCATAAAATTGAACCCCGTCTTCTTCCAGTTTAATCACCGCGGGAGAGTTTACATCGCGTAATGCTCGCATGCCGCCACTGAGAGATAAACAATGCAGATCCAAGTTACTGATTAAATCGCAGCGAGCTTGCACACTAGGTACATCGTAACCCCACAACCGCAGCAGTAACTGCCAAGCACCGTCAGAAAATCCATTGCTGCTTGTCAGCACTTGCCATTCTTTGGCTGTATCACTTAAGGCTTGGCTAGGCGCCAACGCAGCTAGCGGCGCTTGAGGTAAATTCGGCGGTGTTGGTTGCGCCGCAGCAGCGAGCGTTTTAGGGGGATGTTCAGGGGCTATATTAGTCGTACTTTGCTGATACAAATAGCCACCAGCCAAAATAAAGCCGCCCAGCAATGCACCCGCTAATACATGGTTAACGCTCAGTTCAGACTTAGGCTCTGTTAACGCCACCTCTTCAATGGCTTGCTGCAGTGCGCGTTTATCAACGTGCATGAGATGTCGGCCATAACTAGCCAGCAGCGCCCTATCACAGAGTAAATTAATCACCCTTGGGATGCCTTCAGCCGCTTTGAAAAGTTGCTTAATGACGGCACGAGGGAACAATGGCCGCTCACAGCCCGCCACCTTCAATCGGTGTGCAACATACGATTCAACTTCAAACACATTTAACGGCAGTAAGTGATAACGCGCGGTGATCCGCTGGGCTAACTGACGCAAAATAGGTTGTTTTAGTTTTTGCTGCAACTCAGGTTGACCAATCAGCACCACTCTTAATAGTTTGCGGGTATCGGTTTCAAAATTGGTCAGCAAACGCAGCTGCTCTAACACTTCTACCGACAGATGTTGCGCTTCGTCGATGAGCAACATGGTATTGCCACCCGCCCAGTGGTTTTCAAGCAGGCGCTGACGAATAATATCGCCGAGGCTTTTCACGGTAAGATGAGCGCTGTCATAGCTAATATTTAACTCATCACATACCGTCGCTAATAACTCCACTTCCGTTAAGCTGGGGTTAAGCACCAAAGCCACTTCTGTTTGCTCTGGCAATTGCTTTAACAAAGCACGCGAGACGGTAGTTTTCCCAGTTCCGACTTCACCCGTTAACAGAACAAAACCACCGGTTTCGCCCAAGCCAAAAGTGAGGTGAGCCAGCGCTTCTTTATGCCGCTCGCTCATAAACAAAAAGTCTGGGTTTGGCGCTATCGAAAAAGGATTTTCCTTTAAGCCAAAATAATCCAAATACATTAAACCACTATCCTTAAGCCTTAATCACTCAGCGGTAGTTTGCTCACTACCAGTAATCGAAGCGCTATTGCGCATTGATAGGTGTATAATACCCCCACACAAGCCTTTTGTGCATAGAGATTAGTGAGGAGTGATAAGTGGAAACCTATTTAGTGGGAGGAGCGGTTAGAGATATGCTGCTGGGTTTAAAGGTTTTAGACCGTGACCACGTAGTAGTAGGTGCATCGCCTAAGCAAATGTTAGCCTTGGGTTATCACCGTGTGGGTAAAGACTTCCCAGTATTTATTCATCCTCATTCTCAAGAAGAGTATGCCTTAGCACGCACCGAACGAAAACAGGGCAGTGGCTATACTGGCTTTACTTGTTACTTCGCCAAAGATGTCACCCTTGAAGATGATTTACTCCGTCGCGACCTCACCATCAATGCCATTGCCAAAGCCGAAACGGGCGAGTTAATAGACCCCTACGGCGGCCAAGCCGATCTGCAAGCAAAACTATTACGGCATGTATCTCCAGCGTTTGTTGAAGATCCTTTAAGGGTGCTGCGAGTAGCACGCTTTGCGGCGCGTTTTCATCATCTCGGTTTTACAATTGCTGATAACACCAAGCAGCTAATGAAAGACATCGCGCATTCGGGCGAGTTAAGCAGCTTAACGCCTGAACGGATCTGGAAAGAACTAGAAAAAGCCTTAAGCTGTGACTCACCGCAAGTGTTTTTTGAAGTACTGAAAGAGGCCGATGCCTTAACCGTGTTATTTCCCGAGTTAGACAATCTATTTGGCGTGCCGGCTAGCCCCAAGTGGCACCCAGAGATTGATAGCGGCATTCACACCTTGATGGTGATAGAACAAAGCGCTAAGCATCACTACAGTAACGAAGTTCGATTTGCCGCCTTATGCCATGATTTTGGTAAAACCCTCACCCCTCAAGAGAAATTACCATCTCACCCAGGGCATGGGCCAAAAGGCGTAAAGCTGATCAAAGCATTTTGCCAACGGCTCAAAGTACCCAATCATTATCGTGATTTAGCGCTGCTGGTGGCGGAACACCACATCACTATTCATAGCGCATTAGAACTGCGCCCTGAAACGGTTTTAAAGCTGTTTGACCGCTGTGATGCTTGGCGCAAGCCAGTACGATTTAAACAAATATTAGAGGCTGGAGTCGCCGATATTAGAGGCCGCTTGGGTTTTGCTGAACAGCCCTACCCCGCTTATGACTACTTGCTAAGCCAACTTGAAGTGGCTAACAGTGTTAATGTACAAGCGATAGTACAAGAAGGTTACCAAGGCTCGGATATTCGTGAGCAATTACACCAACAACGCTTAGCCTTAATCAGCCAAGCCAAACAAACCTACTTAGCAGAACACGCTAACTCAAACTAGCGAATATGGGCTATCTTAGCGATAGCCCATATAACAATCCTTACGCTAGGGCTAAAAACGCAAACAAACCTACGCCCAACAACATGCGGTAAATGACAAACGGCTTCATCCCTACTTTATTTACCCACTTAATAAACAAGTGTATGCATGAGTAAGCACTGACAAACGACACCAAGATACCTAAAGCCATCGCCGACCAGTCAATCACTACTGGTGCATCAGCAATGTCTTTCGCCATTAATACACACGCGCCAACAATTACCGGAATAGACATTAAGAAAGAAAAGCGCGCCGCTGCTTCGCGGGTTAGCCCCAACATTAAGCCTGCAGTAATGGTTATACCGCTGCGCGAGGTGCCAGGGATAATCGCAATAGCTTGAGCAACACCAACAAATAAGGCTTGTTTCCAGCCTATTTGATGCTCGGTTTTCTCTAACTTGGCTTGCGAGTCAGCCCACCAGAGTAGCGCACCAAATATTAAGGTGGTACTGGCAATAACATAGGCCGAACGCAAGTGCTCTTCAATCAGCGACTTAAACAAACCACCAAATAATACCGCAGGAATAGTGGCCAAAATAATCAACCAAGCAAGCAATGCCTCGGGGCTACGTTTACCGGTAAAAGACCCAAGCCAAGCCGTTAACATCGTCCAAACTTCTTTACGAAAGTAACCCAATACAGCAAACAAGCTGCCTACGTGTACCGCTACGTCAAATGTGATCCCTTGATCATCCCAACCAAAGATCTGTGAAGGCAGAATAAGATGCGCCGAGCTTGAAATAGGCAAGAACTCGGTGAGTCCTTGAATCAAAGCTAAAAATATCGTTTCAAAAGTACCCATTAAATAATCCTGTAACTAATCTAAAAATCGAGAGAGTCAACCAAGGTCAACACCTGACTAGGGTGATCAAAATCTTGCCACAATTGCATGTAACTTTTATTTATTGTTGGATGAATCATCGAACCCGCAATATCTGCAAGCGGTTTTAACACAAACGCACTTTTGGTTATTTCTGCTCTGGGCAGCGTACATGGTATATCTACCACTAAGTGGTTATATAAAAGAATATCGATATCTAGGGTGCGTGACGAGTACTTTTGCGCATCCATTGCTCTGCCGTGTTCAAATTCAATGCCTTTGATGGCATCAAACACCGCTTGTAAAGACAAGGGGCTAGAGAATTTCGCGACTAAATTGTAGAACGCCGGGCCGTCAAATCCTAAGGCGGGGCTTTCGTATACCGGGCTAAGTGTTAACCTACCAAAGCGCGCCTCTAAGGCTTCAACACCTTGGCGAATATAGCGCTCACGCTCAATGTTACTGCCGATGCCAACAAAAATATCCGCCATTACAAAGCGCTATCGGCTTGGCTACGTTCAATTTGCACACCAACACTAGTGGCAAAAGGAACGGCTCCGGGTTTATTAATGGTCACCTTAAGCCAAGGCACCGAAAACTGAGTTAACACTAAAGCGGCCACCTTCTCGGCAACGGTTTCGACCAATTCATGGGCTTGCCCTGTCACTAGGTCACTCACCGCTTGGCTTACAGCTGCGTAATCCAAGGCTAAGCTTAGGTCATCGGTTAAGGCCGACGGGCGGTTATCCCATGCCATTTCCAAATCAATCACCAGTTTTTGTTTGATTTGTTTTTCCCACTCATAGGCACCAATAGTGGCTAATACCGTGAGTTCTTTAATAAATACTTTATCCATGATGCTTTGCTGCTTTGTTGCAAACGCGCTTATTAGCCTTAGCTAAAAAAACAGCGTATGATTTGGCCTTTGAAAGAGCGCGATAATACCGCAATTCAGCAATAGGTGGAATGCTTCTAAGCTAATGGGTTTACTCGGTTTATTATTTATAACGGCAGCGTATTTACTGGGTTCGATATCCAGCGCCGTACTCATTTGCCGAATTTATCGCCTCCCCGACCCCCGCCAGCACGGCTCTAACAACCCTGGCGCCACCAATGTTTATCGCTTAGGCGGTAAAATGCCAGCCGCATTAGTGTTAATTTGCGACTTACTCAAGGGCACCATTCCGGTGTGGTTAGGCTATTACGCAGGGCTAGCCCCTTTAGTACTCGGATTTGTGGGTATCGCCGCGTGTCTCGGGCACATGTACCCAATATTCTTTCATTTTGAAGGGGGCAAAGGTGTGGCCACTGCACTGGGGGGCGTATTACCCATCGGCTTAGATTTAGCCGCCTTATTGGTAATAACGTGGATGATTACCCTAAAGCTGCGTGGTTACTCTTCATTAGCGGCGATTATTAGCGTGAGCCTTGCACCACTCTACACCTGGTTAATTAAGCCCGAATATACTCTGCCGGTTGCCATGCTGTCGTGCCTGATTATTATTCGCCACCAAAGCAATATTTCACGTTTGCGTAATCACACCGAAAGCAAAATAGTAAAAAAAGACTAACTCAGCACGCTAAGTTAGCCTCAACTCTATTCGCTGTTAACACAACTCGCCGCTAAGCAAGCGTAATAAACAACACAACACCTTATAGCGGTTTAGCCGCAGGTAGCTCATCTAATGGCCAACGCGGCATGGCCTTAACTGACAAGCCATGAGTTTGCCCCGCTTTAAAGCGTTGCATGCCAGCATAGGCAATCATCGCGCCGTTGTCGGTACAAAACTCTGCCCGAGGATAAAACACCTTACCACCACGCGACGCTAACAACTCGCCCAGCTGCTCGCGTAAGGCTTTGTTTGCGCTAACTCCGCCGGCAATCACTAACCGTGTTAAGCCGGTTTGTTTTAAGGCGCGTCGACATTTAATGATCAGCGTTTCTACCACTGCTTGCTGAAAGGCCAGCGCGATATCAGCTTGAGTTTGCTCGTCTTTACCTTCTGAATCGATGGTATTTTTAGCAAAGGTTTTTAAGCCCGAAAAGCTCATATCTAAGCCTGGCCTATCGGTCATTGGCCGCGGGAATTTAAATCGGCCTGGCGTGCCTTTTTCGGCCATACGGCTTAACGCAGGCCCGCCTGGGTAATCTAAACCCAGTAACTTGGCGGTTTTATCAAACGCCTCACCGGCGGCATCGTCGATCGACTCGCCCAAGATGGTGTATTCACCAATACCGTCAACTTCTACCATCAGGGTATGCCCGCCAGAGACTAGCAAGGCCAAAAAAGGAAACGCTGGTGGGTTGTCTTCTAACATCGGCGCCAGTAAATGCCCTTCCATGTGATGCACTGCGACGGCGGGTTTATCCCATGCCATGGCAATACTACGCGCAGTCAGCGACCCCACCAATAATGCCCCCACTAAACCTGGGCCGGCGGTATAGGCCACGGCATCAATATCATCGCTCGTGCAATTGGCAGCGGCCATCGCTTCTTTGATCAGCGGAATGGTTTTACGTATGTGATCGCGCGACGCTAACTCGGGCACCACACCACCATAATCTGCATGTAATTTAACCTGACTGTACAAAACATCTGCCATTAAACCTTGCTGGTCATCGTAAATTGCAATTCCGGTTTCATCACACGACGTTTCAATACCTAGTACACGCATAATCTTGCTCTTCCTGCTTGGTTACTGGTGTCAGTAACGTATAATCTGGCCCAAAGGCTCGCCTAAAATCGCGCCTATCTTACTTGTTCACCGCTTATTTCACCAGAGCTATACAAATAGGCTTTACATTGCCCCCTAGTTAGGCTTAAAATTCCGCACCATTTTTAAACACTCAGGCTGATTTTTGTTCGGCCGTTAATAAACCGGAAGGTGATAGGCATATGCCAATCGTTAAAGTACGTGAAAACGAACCATTTGACGTAGCTCTACGTCGTTTCAAGCGCTCTTGCGAGAAAGCAGGTATTCTTTCAGAAGTTCGCCGTCGCGAGTTTTATGAAAAACCAACTACAGCTCGTAAACGTGCTAAAGCTTCTGCTGTTAAACGTCACGCTAAGAAATTAGCGCGTGAAAACGCACGTCGCGTTCGCTTGTACTAAGCGCTGTTAAGACCTATGTCATTAAGAGAAACGCTACAAGAAGAACAAAAAGCAGCCATGCGTGCCAAAGACAAATTACGTCTAGGCACACTTCGCATGTTGCTTGCGGCTGTTAAACAAGTAGAAATTGACGAGCGCATTACTTTAGACGATGACCAGATATTGAGCATCGTTGTAAAACAAGTAAAACAGCGTAAAGACGCAGCTGAACAATTTTTAGCTGCAGAACGTCAAGATCTAGCTGATAAAGAGCTCGCTGAAATAACTATCTTGGAGACGTTCCTTCCTCAAGCGCTCAGCGAACAAGAGATTACATCGTTAATTGATGATGCAATCGCTAAGTCGGGCGCGGCTGGAATGCAAGATATGGGTAAAGTGATGGGTATCCTGAAACCTCAGGTGCAGGGTCGAGCAGACATGGGAGCTATAAGCACCGCTGTCCGCAATAAGCTCGCTTAAATCCATCTCTTAGATACTAGAATAAGCCGTGCACTCTATGAGTTCACGGCTTGTTTGTTTTTAAAAAGGCTAGCGACGCACTAAATGGCTGGAAGAATTCCACAACAATTTATCGATGATCTACTAGCTCGAGCCGATATCGTTGGCTTGATTGATCAGCGTGTGCGCTTGAAAAAAGCCGGTAAAAATTACTCCGCTTGCTGCCCGTTTCATAACGAAAAATCGCCCTCTTTTACGGTGAGCCAAGACAAGCAGTTTTATCACTGTTTTGGTTGTGGCGCGCATGGCAATGCCATTAGCTTCTTAATGGAATATGACAAACTTGAGTTTGTTGACGCCGTTGAAGATTTAGCCAGCCAAATGGGCGTAGAAGTAGAGCGTGAAAACAGTAACAACAGCAAGTTTGACCAAGCTAAAAGCCAGCAGCAACGGCAGCTAAGCAAAGATTTATACGAATTAATCGGCCACGCCAGCCGCTTTTTTCAGCAGCAACTTAGAGTAAACCCTAACAAGCAACAGGTTATTGACTACCTAAAAGGCCGTGGGCTAAGTGGTGAAGTAGTACAGCGTTTTTCTATTGGCTATGCCCCCGACGAATGGGACGCACTAGGCAAGGCTTTAGGTGGTTCACAGCAAGCCAGCCAGCAGCTGGTTGATGCCGGATTATCTATCGAAAACGATAAAGGCCGCCGCTACGATCGCTTCCGCGATCGGGTTATGTTTCCGATTCGTGATAAACGTGGCCGTTATATCGGCTTTGGTGGGCGCGTATTTGGCGATGGCACGCCAAAATACCTTAACTCTCCCGAGACCAGCGTTTTTCATAAAGGCCGCGAACTATACGGTTTATACGAAGTACGCCAAGCCCATAAACAAGTGCCGCAAATTCTGGTCGTTGAAGGCTACATGGATGTGGTGTCACTGGCGCAATTTGATATTGATTATGCGGTAGCGTCTTTGGGCACCTCAACCACCCCAGAGCACCTACAAACGCTGTTTAGAGCCAGCAATCAAATCATCTGCTGCTACGACGGTGACCGCGCCGGTCGCGACGCGGCATGGCGGGCCTTAGAAAACGCCTTGCCGCACTTACGCGACAATGTAGAGCTTAAGTTTATGTTTTTACCTGATGGTGAAGACCCAGACACCCTGGTTCGCCAAGAAGGTAAAGACGGTTTTGAAAAACGCATGCGTGAAGCTATGCCGCTATCGCGTTTTTTGTTTGAACGGCTTAGCCAAGAAATAGACATCACGACCGATGCTGGCAAAAGCCACTTGGCGTCTAAAGCTTACGAGCTTATCTCGCAGGTGAGTGCGGCGTTTTACAAAGAAACCCTGCTTACCGAACTGGCCACTCAGAATAGAATGATCCGTAGCCAGCTAGAAAAAGAGTTAGCCCGCTTAAAACAAGCCGAACGCTCGCGCCCCAATACCCAAGCGCAACTCAGCCTAACGCCAATGCGAAAAGCCATTGCTATGATTTTGCAGCTGCCTGCTATAGCCACTGACTTACCGCCGTCGGCGCAATTAAGCCAAGTAAACATAAAAGGCATGGGCTTATTATTACAGCTGATTGGCGAAGTGCATAAAAAGCCCGATATCACCACTGGCCAATTACTTGAACGTTGGCGCGGACAACCAGAACAAAAACACTTAAATATTTTGGCAGGCTATAATTTAGAAATTGACGAGTCTGGTTACCAAGACGAGTTACAAGATATTATCGCCAGTTTTGTTGATCAGTTGCTATTGCAACGCTACGAGCAGCTCAACGTAAAATCTATTAGCGGCATAATCACCGTAGATGAAAAACGTGAAATGCATCAATTAATGATTGAACTTAAGCCTTAATTGGGCGGTATATACAATAAACAAAAAGATTTTATATAAATGCCCTTGATATAGAAATTTTAACCCATACTTGATATACTTCTTCGTTTGCGCCAGCGGCGCTTACGTTTATGGTTTTGCTAGCTTAATCTACTTCGGATGACATCTATGGAACAAACCCCACAGTCTCAACTCAAACTCCTTCTCGCAAAAGGTAAAGAGCAAGGCTACTTAACTTACGCAGAAGTAAATGACCATTTACCTGCTGATATCGTAGATTCCGATCAAGTTGAAGATATCATTCAAATGATCAACGACATGGGTATTCAGGTACATGAAAATGCACCCGATGCTGATGACTTATTGTTGGCGGAAAATACTACCGACGAAGACGCAGCCGAAGCGGCAGCGCAGGCTTTAGCCACGGTAGAATCTGAACTAGGCCGAACGACCGACCCAGTACGTATGTACATGCGTGAAATGGGTACCGTTGAGCTGTTGACTCGCGAAGGCGAAATCGACATTGCTAAGCGTATCGAAGAAGGCATCAACGAAGTTCAGCGTAGCGTTTCAGAATATCCAGAAACTATCTCTATTTTGCTTGAGATGTACGACAAGTACCAAGCAGAAGAGCTTAAAATTAGCGACATCGTTAATAGCTTCATCGATGAAAATGAAGTAGCAGAAGCAGCCCCTACCGCTACTCACATTGGTTCGGAACTAGAGGAAAAAGACCTCGAAGACGAAGATGAAGACGAAGATGACGAAGAAGAAGAAGACACCGGCCTAGACCCAGAGTTAGTTAAAGAGCGCTTTGATACACTGCGCGCTCAATACGACAAAACGCATGCAATTATTGCATCACATGGTCGTATGTCTAAAGAAGCTAAGGCTGAAATCTTTGAGCTAAGTGAAATTTTTCACACCTTCCGCTTAATACCAAAATTATTCGACAAGCTTGTAGCAAGCATGCGTCGCATGATGGAACGTGTACGTACTCAAGAACGTTTAATTCTTAAGTTATGTGTTGAGCAAGGCAAAATGCCAAAAGGCATTTTTGTTAAAGCATTCTCTAAAGATGAAACCAGCGACGAATGGTTTAACGAACACAAAACATCGGCTAAAGATTATGCCCCGGCATTAATGGAAGTGGATGAAGAAGTTCGCCGTTGTATCTTTAAGCTTAAATCAGTTGAAGAAGAAACTGGCTTAACCATTAATAACATCAAAGACATCAACCGCCGTATGAGCATTGGTGAAGCCAAAGCTCGCCGCGCTAAGAAAGAAATGGTTGAAGCTAACTTACGTTTGGTAATTTCTATTGCGAAGAAATACACCAACCGTGGTTTACAGTTCTTAGATCTTATTCAAGAAGGTAACATTGGCCTAATGAAGGCCGTAGATAAATTTGAATACCGCCGTGGTTACAAATTCTCTACTTACGCAACTTGGTGGATCCGTCAGGCGATTACTCGCTCTATTGCTGACCAGGCACGAACTATTCGTATCCCGGTGCATATGATCGAAACCATTAACAAGCTAAACCGTATTAGCCGTCAGATGCTTCAAGAGATGGGCCGCGAACCTACTCCTGAAGAATTGGCAGAGCGCATGTTAATGCCTGAAGACAAGATCCGTAAGGTACTTAAAATCGCTAAAGAGCCTATTTCCATGGAAACCCCAATTGGTGACGATGAAGATTCGCATTTAGGTGATTTTATTGAGGATACTACCCTGTCTATGCCTGTAGATGCAGCGACCGGCGAAAACCTTAAATTTGCTACTCAAGAAGTACTTGCAGGCCTCACCCCGCGTGAAGCTAAAGTACTGCGTATGCGTTTTGGTATTGGCATGAACACCGACCACACGCTAGAAGAAGTGGGCAAACAGTTTGACGTAACCCGTGAGCGTATTCGTCAAATCGAAGCCAAGGCCTTGCGTAAGCTGCGCCACCCTTCTCGCTCTGAGCAATTACGTAGTTTCTTAGACGAATAGCCAATAAATAGGTGAATAAATAAGCGCTTAGATTTAAACGCATAGACAAGGCGGAAAGTATTTTTTATACTTCTGCCTCGTTGATTAGCCAAGCGCTTATCACACCCAAATTTGGCCCTTTAGCTCAGCTGGTTAGAGCACACGACTCATAATCGTTAGGTCCACAGTTCAAGTCTGTGAAGGGCCACCATATACAAAGCCTTGCACCACATCGGTTGCAAGGCTTTTTATTGCCTAAAAATCACCGAGAGCCCCCCTAGAACTTTATTTATTTTTTTGGACAGAGTAATCATAAGATCAATAAAGGAACACTAGGAATACCATTCCTACTAAGGAGCACCACAGCCACAGTGATATGTACCAGTCTTTTTTCGTAGCTAGCTTACGGGTAGCATCCACTGGAACAAAAGGATAATTACTGTCATTAAGCAACTTTGTTTGAAACAAAATAATCGTTGCATAGCTCAATACTCGAAAACCAGGGCCGTCCCAACTTCCACAATTAAATCCCTGCTTTATTAGCTCTGGCTCTATTCGTCGCATGGTGAACTTTGCACTTAATAGCCAAGCTACCATTGACGACACAAAAGTAATCATAAAAAAAAGTGAACGCCAGTCCTCATAACTTAAAGGTGGATGCTCCATTACAATGACCTTGGTGTACGGTTAAAGATACCATTACGCTCGTAAAGGTTTTTGACATCGCGTTTAAGCCGATTTATTTGCTTGTGGGGTAAAGTAAACATAAGGTCAATAGATAAATGCTAGGAATATCATTCCTACTAATGAGCACCAAAGCCACAGTGATAAGTACCAGTCTCTTTTTGTCGCTAGCTTACGAGTTGCACTCACCGGAACAAAAGGGTAATTACTGTCATTAAGCAACTTAGTTTTAAACAAAATAATCATTGAATAACTCAATACCCGAAAACCCGGGCCGTCCCAACTTCCACAATTAAATCCCTGCTTTATTAGCTCTGGCTCAATTCTTCTCATGGTGAACTTTGCGCTCAAGAGCCAAGCTACCATTGCCGATACACCGAGTATCAGAAAAAAGAACTGTAGCCAATCTGTAAAAGTTAGGGGCTCTAACTCCATATCGACCATGCAGCAATAGATAGAAGCAAACCAGCACCAGAAGACCATAACCACAAAGCCAAGTACCAATCTAGCCTTGTTGCTAACCTTCTAGTTTCGCTAACAGGAACAAACTGATAATTAGAGTCATTCATCCTTTCTGTTTTGAACAGAATAACTGTTGCGTAGCTAAGCACTCTAAAACCAGGTCCATCCCAATCTACCCTACTTATGCCTTGAGCTTTAAACTCCCGCTCAAGCCTCACCATGCACTTTCTAGAAAAAGCCAACCAAGCAATCATTGTTGATATCCAATATAGGCCTCCAATTAATTGAACCCAATCAACTAAAGTTAACGCGGTATGTTCCATTACAATGACCTTGGAATACGGTTAAAAGTTCCATTTCGCTCATAAACGTCTTTAGCTCAATTTTTCCGAAATCATCGCCTGCTAAAGCAGCAACCGTTATTCTAAACCCAGCTGACTGCTAACTATTCTTGTAGAAGTTCAGGAAAGAATACTGACAGAATAATCATACAAACCATCGCTATACCAAACGATCCCCATAGCCAAAGAGAAAACCACCAATCGGTTTTGGTCGCTAGCTGTCGAGAAGCTGTAACGGGAACAAATGGGTAATTTTCATCATTAAGTCGCTTTGTTTTAAACAAAATAATTATGGTGTAGCTAAGAACACGAAAACCAGGTCCATCCCAATCAACTCTGTCAATACCTTGATCTTTTAAACTATTCTCTATTCTAGGCATACTGATTCGCGCAAAGCATAACCACGCCAACATGACTGAAAGCATAAACACACCACATCCAATAAATGAAGAAACACCCAATAAGTAAATCATCCGCTATACCAAAGTGTTATATGTCAGCCACTAACTCAGAGAAAAAAATGGATAGAACTAATAATATACCTAACATTGCTATTGCAGATCCCCAAAGCCATAAAGCCAAGTACCAATCTCTTTTTGTGGCTAATTTACGTGTAGCGCTTACTGGGACAAATTGATAGTTTTGATCATTCATTCTTTCTGTTTTAAAAAAAATAATCGTGGCATAACTCAGCACGCGGAATCCAGGCCCATCCCAGTCAACCCTTTCAATACCTAATTGATTAAATTCTCGTTCTATCCTTTTCATAGTCATATTTGAGAAAACTAACCACGCTATCATCATCGAAATAGCAAAAATAAAAAAAACTAAAAGTAGCCAATCAGATACAGCTATCATCAGAGCGACCTCGGCACATAATTAAACACGCCTTCCCTATCATAAAGTTTCGAGGTTACATATTGAGCCCATTTATCCGCTTGCGTTGCTGCTAAATAAGTTGCACCGATGCCTAAGCCAATGGCAATTACCCAACCTATAGGTGTGGCTGTTAGACCAATAGTAATAGCAGCCGAAGTTACGACTTTTGCAGTTGCCACACCAGCTAAAAAGCCCACTGATACACCCGTTGTTTGCACTACCGCTGTTTTCTGCCAATCTTTACCTTGCTCAAAATTTTTGATAGCTGGCTTGCTCATAACTTCAGGTGTTGCACGCGCGATAAACCCAAAATGCGCTAGGCCATAAAGAAAAATGCATAAGTGAAACCCACAACCAACATTCCGATGCCAGAGCCCCATAGCCATAAGGCCAAATACCAGTCTTTTTTGGTCGCTAGTTTTCTTGTTTCACTAACAGGAACAAATTGATAATTATTATCATTTAACCTATCAGTTTTAAACAAAACTACAGTTGCATAGCTCAGCACTCGAAAGCCAGGGCCATCCCAATCTATCCTTTCAACACCTAGTACTTTAAATTGCTTCTCGAACCTTCTCATTGAGATTCGAGAAAAACACAGCCAAGCAACCATTGTTGATAGCCAAAATAAGCTGCATATGAACAAAAGTTTATCCGATATCGTTATTTGCTCCATCATAATGTCCTTGGAATTCGGTTAAACATGCCTTCGCGCTCATACACTTGCGTAGCCATTTTCTGCCCAATACCATCGAACGTTTTTGTTGCTAGGTAAGTAGCACCGATACCTATGCAAATAGCAATTACCCAACCTACGGGCGTGGCCGTTAAGCCAATAGTGATAGCTGCTGTAGTCATCGCGTTAGCTGTGATAGTTCCAGCAATAATTCCTGCCGCCAAGCCTGAGGTTTGAACCACTGCAGTTTTCCCCCAATCTTTACCTTGCTCAAAATCAGCCTGAACCATTTTTCCACGAGCATAAACGTCGTAACCTAGAAGAATATTCCCTCCCGCTTTTAGGCCAAGAGACATTCTTTTGAGGCTTTGTAGCTCTTTAACGTTTGTCACTCTAATTGGTGCATCGGTACGTGCACTTTTAGCTTTGTTAATACCTCGCGTAGCGTTGTTAAGCGCCGTGCCCTTGCGCGCTTTAACAACAGCCGTGGCTTTAGATAGCTCAGTACTAAACAACTGATTAAGTGATTTAAATGCGGCGCGAGCACTAGATTCTAATTTCATCATCTGCATTTTAGGTAGTTTGGCTTGATGCCCAGCCCTAACAGCCATTAAGCTCTTTTCGTAAGCTTTAAGGCTCTTTTCCAATGCCCCTCCCCGACTTTCCAGCAGCCCCACTCCTGCACTAGAAAAATTGAACTTTTCTTTGTTCACCCATTGGTTGAGTTGGCTAGCCGCAGGAGCAATTTGCTGGTCAAATAACTCGGCCAAACCAAGTGTTATGTCGCTGCCTAGCTGTGCATTAACATTGGCTAACGAACGGCGATGGCAAGAAGGGATAGTTTGCAGCTGCCTACACTGCTGCATTAAATTCGTCGGTTTACTGCTTTGGCTTGATCGAACAATGTAAGGTGCACCAGCATGAAGAATACTGCCAGCTTGCAGCGAGTTATCACTTAAAAAGGCATTGAATTCGGCTTCATTTGAAAAGTCTCTAGATTTTAACTGACGGTTTTTGGTACTTAGAAAAATCTCGGCAGGCTCACTCACAGTTGGTTCCTTTTACTGCAAAATCAAAAATTAGGGTAATGATTGCTATAAGGTAAACGCAATTAACAAAGCAGTCAATAACCGTTAAGCTAAATGCCATTTAGTTATTGTGAGCCCGTTTATCAAAAACTTTGTTTATAAACCACGTTATTAAACAGAGTAACGTCACAGGCTTAACTTTTCGGCAAAAACATCAAGCCGCCTCTACAGTCGACTATTTAATTCTTCTGGTAAATTAAAATAAACAGCCATTTATATTACGGTAGCGCTAAAAACCTTCCATTTCCCATATATAAGCCAATGAATTATATGACAATAAAAATGAAATCCTTTTCAATCACAAAACCAAGATAAATATTTGACACAACACTCAGTTTGCTCGTTTTTTCGACTATTTTTGATTGGACTGGATTAAGGTCGCGCAAGAAATGACCGCAGAGTCATTTTATGTTGGCTAACACGCGCATAGCTTCAGGCTATCGCAAACAAACATTCGAATAAGGAAATGACATGAACAAGGTAGTATTACTTGGTCTGTTAACGGCCTCTCTGTCTGCGCAAGCAGAATGGGAGTTTCGTGGCACACCAAATGGCTGGCAAACCACAGCAATGGAACAGGTGGCTAGCACTCAGTTTCAAACCTGCCAAACTTTCGGTAACAATGATCCTCGTTTCAAAATTGACCGCTGGGGAGACTGGCAAGAAGCCTACCCTAGCGCAGACTACCGCGTATCGGCCGGTAGCTATCAAATTACCTTTTACAGCGACAGCAAAGATATCGATGCAGTTTCAGTCGCGAGCTGTGATACCAACCAAGCGCCAACAGCGGTTATCTCACCCGCTAATGCGCAAACGGTTGACCCCGGTACTAGCCTGAGCTTCTCAGCGGCTAGCTCTAGTGACCCAGACGGCAGCATCGCCAGTTATGCTTGGAGCACAGGAGAGACCAGCGAGTCCATCAGCCTAACCGTTGAACAAAGCCAAACCCTAAGCCTGCAAGTCACCGATAACTTAGGTGCTGTTAGTGAACTGGCTAGCGTAGACATCACCGTTACTGGCGAACAGCCCGCTGTATGGTGTTTCCGCGGTACGGCAAACGGTTGGGGACAAACCCCAATGGCCTTGGATGCGGTGAGCGGCTTATATACCTTAACGCAAGCTTTTGCCGGTGAAGAAAGCCCAGCACGCTTTAAAGTAGCGGCGTGTTCAGACAATGGAAGCTGGGGAGAAAACTACCCAGACCAAGATTTCACAGTTGAAGATAATACTCACTACAGCATTAGTTTTGATGCTTCAAGCAAAGCAGTGAACGCTGAAGTTATCGTGCTTGAAACCAAACCTGAGTTAGCGATTAACCCAGGAAGCAGTGATTTTAGCACCGATACCCTAGCGGTAACCTTAAGCTACAAAGGCGACAATATCACCGACAGTAGCTACTTACTTAGCACCACCGGCGGTACTCAAGGCATCAGCTTTAATAACGGTGATGTGATTAATATTGGTGGTGAATTAGCCATTGGCGAGTCGGTTGAGCTGCAAGTGTATGTTGCCAACAATAAAGGCTCGGTAACGCAAACCTACACCTACAACAAAATTGATGCGCCTGAAACAGGCTTCACCGTTTGGTTAAACGCACCGAGTGACTGGGCGCCGTCTATTCACCATTGGGACGCACTTCCTGCCGGCTCTACCGCCGATTCAGCTTGGCCTGGCGATAATATGGATGGCCTAGGTGAAAACTGGTGGGCTTATTCTTTCAACAATAGTGACTCAAGCAAGCTTATCTTTAGCAACCAAGGCAATAGCCAAACCGATGATTTGTTCCGCGACAAAGACGGTTGTTACACAATTAGCACGCAAAGCTGGACCGATAGTTGTGACTTACCAAGCCATGATGCTGAAGTCAGTATTAGCCCAGCACTAAGTACCTTCTGGACTGACCAAGTAAGCATTACCTTGCAAGCCACAGGGGATGAGGTAAATGGCGGACTTTACACTACCGATGGCAGCGACCCGGTAAATGGTATTGCCTTTACCAGTGGTGATAGCATTGATGTGGGCAGTAACTTAGCCGTAGATGAATCTCTAGAGGTCTGTTTATACGCCGCTAATGAATCTAGCAGTGCTAATCAGTGCTTCGTACTGACTAAAGTAGCACCACCTACAGCCTCAGATTTCACTTGGGACAACGCCAACGTTTACTTCGTGATTACCGACCGTTTTCACGATGGTAACTCAAGCAATAACAACTCTTATGACCGCCCACGCTATGATGCGACAGGCAAAGATATTGGTACCTTCCATGGTGGTGATATTGCAGGCTTAACCCAAAAATTAAATGAAGGTTACTTTACTGATTTAGGGATTAACGCCATTTGGTTAACCGCCCCTTACGAACAAGCCCACGGCTTTGTTGGTGGTGGTGACGACGGTGACTTTGCACATTACGCTTACCACGGTTACTACGTGCAAGATTACACCAACCTTGACGCGAACATGGGTACACCAGCAGAGTTTAAAGCCTTTGTAGATAAAGCCCACAGCCAAGGTATTCGCGTGGTAATGGACGTGGTAATGAACCACGCCGGTTACAACACCCTAAAAGACATGGATGAGTTTAACTATGGCTCAGACACTGCGGGTCCAAATTGGACACCAAGCAATGGCGGCAACTGGTTCGGCTACCATGACTTTATTAACTACGATGGCGATGAAAACCTATGGTTGAAATGGTGGGGTAAAGAATGGATACGAGTAGGTTTACCCGGTTACGATGCCTGTGGCGGTGACGACTTAACTAAGTGTTTAGCTTACTTACCAGACTTTAAAACTGAGTCTACTCAAGCGGTGGGTATTCCTCCTTTCTTGGCGAACAAAGCCACCTTTGGTCAAGGTTACTTAAGTGATTACCAAGCACAAGGTAACAAACGAGTGCGTGATTGGATCACTGAATGGCTAGTGCAATACGTAAAAGACTACGGCATTGACGGCTTCCGTGTAGATACCGCTAAACACGTCACCTACGACAACTGGGCGAACTTAAAAGACCAAGCCAGCCTAGCCTTAAATGAATGGCGTCAAAATAACCCTAGCGCCCCAGGTGCAGAGTGGAGTGATGAGTTCTGGGCAACCGCTGAAGTATGGGGCCATGGTGTAGGCCAATCAGACATCCATACAACGGCTAAGTTTGATTCGGTGATTAACTTTAGCTTTAAAAGTGCGATCAACGGCATGATAGACAGCACCGATACGATGCTAAGCCAATTTTCCAGCTACGCTGACCAAGTTAATGGCAGCAGCGATTGGAACGTTCTAAGCTACATTTCAAGCCACGATACCGGTGCCGTGTTCTACAACGGTGATGATACTCGTCAAAAACGTGCTGGTACTGCTTTATTGCTACTACCTGGTGGCGTGCAAGTATTTTACGGTGACGAGCTAGGTCGTGTGAATGGCGATGGTGGCTCAGATGCAGACCAAGGCAGCCGCTCTAGTGTTGATTGGAGCAAAGCTGGTAACGGTGTTCATCAACACTGGCAAAAAGTGGGTCAATTCCGTCGTGATAACCCAGCGGTTGGTGCTGGCCAGCACTTTAACCTAAGTGGTCAATCTAGCGGTAAGGCCTTTGCCCGTACTTGGACTAACCCAATATCAGGCGCAATCAACAACGTAGTCGTGGTCGTAGACGGTTCAGGCACCGTAGACATTAATGTTGATAGCTACTTTGACGATGGCACCAGCGTACGCAACGCTTACGATGGTTCTATTACTACCGTTGCAGGCGGACGCGTAAGCTTCTCTGCCGGTAGCGAAGGGTTGATATTACTCGAAGCTTTATAATCCAACAGCCTTTACTTTAAATAGTTTGCCGCTCAAACCTTTGAGCGGCTTTTTTGTACTTTGTGAACACCGATGCTCCACTCCACCAAAGCCACTTTTAACGAGTAACCGTGCATTAAAGGCGCCAGAAAAACAGATTTAAATATTTTAAAACTTAAAATAACGATACTCTTCACTTAAGTTTTATGTATTTTTTACCTCATGAAGATTATTTGCACATTTCAGGTTTGCGTAGGATAATTGTTTAAGCCTTTCTAAATATAAGCAAATATGAAAATAAACCTGCTTGGTAAGCCAAACCCACCGCTAAGTTCTCAACACTATGAGTTTGACAGTATCGAGCAGCTACTTGCAGCCTTGGAAATAAACCAATGCGTACACTTAAATCTTGATGAACCACAACTCTCACAAACGCTAATGATACTGCGAGCTGACGCGGTTGGCGCTTTAGTGCTAGCGTTTATACCACAAGGCTCTAGCGCTTTAAGCCAAAAAATTTCTGATGGTTTTGTCGATGACCTGCAGCAAAACCAACTCCAACAGCAATATTTAGAACGTTTAGCCAAATTACATAGCGATACTTTAACCTCTCCCCACAGCCGTTTGATTAGCTATTTGTGGTTATTGCCCTCTCGCTTACTTAAACCTAACTACCAAACAGAGCAATGGCATTTTCATTACCCGCTATTAGACTGCTGGCAAGAGCAAGCAGAGCAAGCTTGGTTAAACTCGCTTGAGAAAGAACAGGTAATAGCAAAAGCGCAATTGATAGACCGAGTTAGGCAATGCCGAAGCTGCAGCTCAAGTACGTTAAACTATGTAGAAACCTGCCCTAGTTGCCATAGCATTGATATCGACAACTTTACTGCGCTGCATTGCTTTGCTTGCGGCCATGTAGACCAACAAGAAGCCTTTCAGCAAAGTCATTCTCTGGTTTGCCCTAACTGCCACTCGCAGCTTCGCCATATTGGTGTAGATTATGATCGCCCAATTGAAAACCACCAGTGCCATACCTGTGGCGACCACTTTATCGACGGAGAAGTCAAAGCGAACTGCCTCAGCTGTGGCAATAGCAATAAGCTTGACGAGCTTAAGGAACAACGTTGGTATAATTACCAACTAGCTGAAAGAGGAGAGCTATGGGCACAATCTGGCAAGCAAGTGTCTTTATTACCCGATAGCTTGGGCGAACCCTTAAGTACTGAACATTTTCGCTGGCTACTACAATGGCAAAACCAACTTGCGTTGCGGCACTCTCATCAGCATCTTATGTTGGCATTACACTTTAAAAATCTTAATACTCTCTACTCCGAACTCTCTAGCACTGAAGTATTTGCACGTTTAGATGAGTTTTTTATTCGTTTTCAAAGCTTGATTAGACAAACCGATGTGGTCACTAGGTGGAACAATGATATGTTGCTGTTCTTTCTTCCCCACTTCGAAGAGTCACATATAGAAGTATTAGAAGATAAGTTACTCAAGTTAGCTAAAATCCAAACCAACAACCCCTTAGAGCTAGCGGTAAGCGTTAAAAAACTTCCTGAAGAAACGCTGAGTAACCATCCAGAGCAATGGCTACAAAGCTTGGTTGAAGCGCTACGTAATGACTGAGCTGATTCAAAATATTAGCTACTTGCTGCATGCACAGCTTGCTCTGATCGCAGAAAACCATGCTTTATTACTGTACCAACTGCCGGTATTTCTGTTGCTAGAACTTCCCCTAGCCTGGATGGTACTACTGGGTATTATTTTCTGGCGCCACAAGCAAGCACCGCCAAGGCTGCGGGCTACTCCTCGAGTGTCTTGTATTGTGACTTGCTACAGTGAGGGGGAAGCGATTATTTCGACTATACAAACCCTATGCGAACAAATTTACTCAGGTGAAATTGAAATCATCCCGGTCATTGACGGCGCAAATCAAAATGCCTCAACCCTACTTGCAGCCAAACAAGCACAAGCCATGATGTCTCGTTACAAAAATCGCACCTTATTAATTCTGCCTAAATGGCAGCGCGGTGGTCGCGTATCCTCACTGAACGCTGGCTTATCGCTTGCCCGTGGTGAAATAATTTTGGCCTTAGATGGCGACACTTCTTTTGATAACGACATGATTTTGCAGATAGTTAAAGAGTTTGAAGACCCCAATGTTCCGGCAGTGGGGGGCGCGCTAAGAGTGCGTAATAAGTCCTTAAGTGTAGCCACCAGGATGCAAGCCTTAGAGTATATGATCTCAATTCAAGCGGGCAAAACGGGGATGGCTCACTGGAATCTTCTGAACAATATTTCAGGTGCGTTTGGTGCATTTAGGCGAGATTTCCTGAAGCAAATTGGTGCTTGGGATACCCACACAGCTGAAGATTTAGACCTCACGTTACGTATTAAACAGTATTTTAAACGCCACCCAAACATACGGCTCCCTTTTGCAAGTAAAGCCATTGGCCATACCGACGCCCCTGAAACATGGTCTCAACTGTTTAATCAGCGACTTCGTTGGGATGGTGACTTAATATTCTTATTTATGCGTAAACACCGCGCATCGATGTCACCCAAGCTGACCGGGCTTAAAACGTTCACTTTCAATTTTGTCTATGGCTTGATGCAAAATACGGTGTTGCCGCTGATTGTTGTTTTGTATAACGTGTATCTATTGCTGTTTTATCCCCTCAGTTATGTGATGGCGAGTTTAAGCTTACTTTACACATTCTATTTATTGCTCGCCTTATTGTACTTTTCGTTCTTTCTGTTGTTCGTATCTGAACGCCGCAAACAAGACTATAAAATGCTGCCATGGCTCCTCATATACCCGGGTTATGGCTTACTAATGCGATTTTTTACCAGTGCAGCGGTGTTCAATGAAATACTGCGCCGAGGTCATGAAGAAACCAGCATGGCTCCTTGGTGGGTACTAAAAAAAGGAAAGAAATTTTAATGAAAGTTAGCTTTACTCGCGCTCAACAAGAGAACCAAACCAATCAGTCTGGGTTTAAAACTAACTATGCCAAAGCAAAGCGCGGCGGTTATCGCCTCCGCTGGTACTTGGTGGTTGCACTGGTGCTTAGCCCTCTTATCTTGGTTTCTTGGTTCTTTGGCAAAGATCTCGCCGTGGTGCGAGCCGAAGGCGTTTTAACCATGGCACCGCTCACTATCAACTCCCCCATTGATGGAAAAATCGAAGAAGTATGGGTAAAAGATGAGCAAGGCTTAACTGCTGGCCAAGCCATATTACGCTTTTCATCAGCAGGTTTAGAAGCTCAAAAAGCCTTACTAAGCCGTGAAATCACTCAGTTAGAAGAAGATATGCAAGTGCTGCAAGGGAGCGTAAAAAACAACCTGATGAATAGCCTGAATGCGGCACGTGAAAACCAAGAGATGCAGCAACAACTTAAACAAGAATACTTAGAATTTCAAAAGCAGGGCTTAATGTCGCTAGACGAAATAGCCACCCTACAAAATCAACACTTTTCGGCTAGGCAAGGGGTGTTCAATGCACAGCAGCAATTGTCTCAAGAGCAAGAGCGCTTACTTGCAGGCTCAGCAAAGCAATGGCGGAATCAATTACAACTCCAATTACTTGAGATAAAAGAACAAATAGAACAGCACACTCTCACTAGCCCTTACCCATCGAAAATAGCAGAAATGCTGGTTCAACCGGGTCAGTTTGTCGAAAAAGGAACACCTCTTTTTATCATCGCAGGTAAAGAGCAGGCCGAAACTCAAGTCTACTTAGCCCCCAAGTATATTGAATACGGACAAATCGGCAGGACCGCCACCGTTACCCTGCCTAATGGCGATAGTTACCTAGCAAAGGTATCAAAATCGAGTGAAATCACTCGGCGCATTCCTGAGATTCTGTCGGGCCCTTTTGAGGGTGCCAAGCCAGCCTTAAGAATAAGCCTTAGTGTACCCAGTGACCTAAAATATAAGGTAGAAGGGCTGCCTGTTACCGTTCGCTTTCATTACATCAACCGTCAAGTAGACTAGCCGATATATTAGTTGCTCATTAGCCCTCAACACTAATGGAATGGTGTTAAGGGTCGATAACTAATACCAACCATTTAGTACTAGTTCGGCACTCGAATATCATGTTGTTTCAAGTCTTTTCATCACAGCTTATTTCGAAAGACGTGATGGCGATATGCCTCAAATAGACTAAGATTAAAATATACATCGAGCCCAATTACACACTCAAATTTTGGAACCACTGATCCTTTGAACCAAATCTAGAGTAATAAAGTTATTCAATTTAGATTATCGCTGGTGAAAAGATGAAAAAGTTTGTTCTACTTTTGGTTTGTACTTTCAGCCTAATTGGCTGCAGCCATTCACCTTATTACAACCCGAAATCTGGCGGTGAAATGTCGCTGGCTCAACACGATTACGACAGCTTTTTTTTACTGTCTGATTCAGGTAATCAATTACACAGTGTTCTTATTTCATCACAAAACCTCACCAGCAAGGGTTTAGTGGTTCACTTCCACGGTAACTCAGGAAATATTAGCGAAACCATAGAGAAATACTTGTGGGTTACCGAGCAAAGTTACGATTTACTGTTGTTTGATTACTCCGGTTATGGCAATTCTACAGGAAGCCCAAACTTCGATAACTTATACGCTGATGCCCAAACCATTTTTCGTTTTGTTGACCAGCAGTTTTCTGGCCTTAAAGATTACCAACTGATTAGTGTTGGTACATCACTGGGCGGAGCAGTAATGTTAGATGGATTGGTTGACTCTGATCAAAAAGAAATGTTTGATTTGGTGGTGGTAGATTCTTCTTTCCACAGTTTTTCTGAGGTAGCCCAACATGTGGTGAACAAAAGCCGCTTTGGCTTTCTTGGTGCTTGGTTAATCCCACTGGTTATTGATAAAAGCCACGACCCACTGCCACGACTACCTCAATTCGATGATACTCAGCTACTGTTTGTTCACTGCCAGAGCGATGCATTAATTCCTTGGCAATTTAGTGAAAAAATGTATCAAATGAGCGACGTAGATAAGTCTTTTGAATTGCTACAAGGATGCGAGCATGCAAGAACATTTACCCCTGAATCCACCGCTAACAGGCCTTTATTATTAGGTTATTTTAATCAACTCTCGGCGCAAAGTTCTCAGCTAGAAGCGCTTTCCTACATTGATAACTAATGGAACATCAAAACCATCATTAGGCTGATAAAGATTGGCATTGGAAAAGTGCTTATAAGATAGCGCAAACATCCAATTGCTATCCAAGTGGTCTACTCCCAAGCCAACCTGAGCCTGAAACGCAAAATGTTTGGCTTGATGACGTGTTCCTAACGTTTTCTCACTTAAGTAAGTAGGACCAAGCGCTCGTACAAAAAACCAAGGTTGCCATTGCAGGTGTTTCTTGGCTAACAAGGTTAACTGAGGGTAAATGGATATGGCATGCAGTGAGCTATTGTCTTGGTGATCCGTGGCCAGGTAAGTGTAGCTAACACCCAAACTCAAACGTTGCCGCTCGCTTCGTTGGTAGCGGTAAAACTCATAATCAAACCCCACAGTGTGATTACGCTGTGATACCTCGGCACTGGGCTGCGGCCCATACCCTAGATTAAGTATTAAAGCATTGTCTTGTTTTGCGACCGCGCATAACGACAAACTAAGCGTAGTCATCATGATAATAAACCGTTTATACATGCGTTTCGATTTCCCTGGTAAACAACCAGGCTAAAGCCGAAGCTTTAGCCTTTATTCACGCTATTTTTTTAGTCGAGCTACACGATTCAGCTCTTTTTGGATATCGCTGTTTAGGTTTTTAACCCATCCGTTATATTTGCGGTGAATAGTGCCGTCTTCACTATATTTCATATTTTCGCTGTCACGATACAAAATGTCGTATTGACCATCATGCAATTTGATATCTACTGCTACGTAATGCTTACGCACATGAATTTCAGCCTTCATTAGCTGTTCACCCTCCTCAGCCACAACCCAATTACGTACCAAACCAGCATCCACTATGGCATACCTTGCTTCGTCTGCACTCAGTTGACTGGGAATGGGCTGGTCCAACAAAGGTTTTATTTTTGCTGCTAGCGCTGTCTGAGGTAATACTAAAACAGCGACTACTAAACTAAATATCCAGACTAATCGTTTCATTGCTCTTCCTTTGAGTTAATTTTACTATGTTAATTAGAAACTTTAGGTAGGCGGCACTTAATTAAGCTATGGCCCCAACCAATATTGTCAATTTCTTGCTCAATCTCTAAACCTGCCTCAGCGATCAGTTCAATGAAATCTTTTGCACGATAAAAACGGCTATTACCATTTGCTAAGCAGGTAAAATATAACGACGTAGCATTTAAACTATGAGCACCTGCTTCGTGGCTTTGCCTATCTGGGAATAGCTCTAGAATGTAAACACTACTGTGCTCGCTCATGGCAGCTTTTACTCGTGTCAAAATAGATACGATTTCTTTTGGTGAGAAGCAATCTAAGAACTGGCTCATCCAATATACGTTGGCGTTGGCGGGTAGCTCCCCTTTCGGATCTAACATGTTGCACGCTACGCCATTAATGCGATCAGCATAACCTGCCCGCTCGGCATTAACTTTTGCCATCGCTAACTGCTGCGGTAAATCAACAATAGTCATCGATACATCAGCGTTATGTTCACAGCATTTCATCGCCCATTTACCCGTATTGCCGCCAATATCAACAATTGTGGATGGGCTATCACCAAATACTATTTCCAGCAGCTTAGGAAAGGCTTTATCTGAATAGAAGTGGTCAAAATTAAACCAACTTTGTTTGGCCGGCTCAGGAAGCGTTGATAAGCCCTCATAGATGGTGTCCCAGCTGCCTAACTCTTTGAGTCCTGCTGGTGTACCCTCTGTAATAGCTTCTGTAAGGTGCTGCAAACCGGAATAACAAACATCGGCAGTAAAATCCATGTTTGCGCGTGTCATTCCGTCGTGTTGTATAAAGTAGCCTAACCGCGTTAACTCATAACTTTGTTCTGTCTCACACCATGTCACTAAGCCGGCGCTAAGCCCCATATCGAGTAATACTTTTACCCCGTAATCACTGACTCCCGAAGCGAGACAAATGGCGTCTGTGGTTAAACCAACTTCACCAGCTTCATCTAAGGCTTCTAATATTCCTAAGTCACGCAAACTACGCGCAGTTTGAAATGCAACGGGGGCAAAGGCTAAACGCTGAGCTTGTTCAATCGCTTCCACCGCTTTTAAATTATCTTTTGTATAAAATTCCACGTACAACTTCCTAGTGTTTTAACTTAACGCGTCCAACGCTTAAATATGAGAGAGGTATTGATGCCACCAAAGGCAAAATTATTACTCATTACGTAATCGGTAGTGATCTCGCGGCCAGCGCCGCCAATGTAATCAAGCAGGGCACATTCGGGATCGAGCATGTCTAAATTTAAGGTTGGAGCAAACCACCCCTTATTCATCATTTCAATAGAGAACCAAGCTTCTAGGGCTCCACAAGCGCCTAAAGTGTGTCCTAAATAGCTCTTCATCGAGCTAATCGGCACTGCTTTGCCCAACGCTTGATAGGTGGCCGCGGTTTCAGCGATGTCTCCTTTGTCGGTGGCCGTGCCGTGCGCACTGACGTAACCAATTTGATCTCCGCTAATGTTGGCATCTTTAAGGGCTAACGCCATGGCGGCTTGCATAGTACTACTCTGAGGTTGCGTAACATGAGTACCATCTGAATTGGTGCCAAAACCCACCAACTCAGCATAAATAGTGGCTCCTCGGGCTTGCGCATGCTCTAAGCTTTCCAAAATGAGGGTGCCAGCACCTTCACCGATCACTAAGCCATCCCTGTCTTTCTCAAAAGGCCTTGGCGTGGTTTTAGGTGCTTGGTTACGGGTGCTCGTCGCAAACAAAGTATCAAACACGACCGCTTCAGATGGACATAGCTCTTCTGCTCCGCCAGCAACCATTAGTTGTTGTGCGCCAGACTTAATCGCTTCATAGGCGTAACCGATGCCCTGACTACCCGAAGTACAAGCACTAGAACTAGTAATCACACGACCTTTAAGTCCAAAAAATACACCTAGGTTTACCGGTGTTGTATGGCTCATCATTTGGATGTAAGTCGTTGAGGTGATCGCTTTACTATCACCATGTTTAAGCATGTCGCCAAAATGCATGATTGGAGCAGTACTGCCAATAGAGGAGCCGTAAGACACCCCCATTCGGCCGTCTTGAATATCCTCATTATTACTTAAGCCTGCCTGTGCTAAGGCCAACTCTGTAGCACGAGTCGCCAGCAGCGACACTCGTCCCATGCTGCGTATTTTTTTTCGCGGGTACTTAGGTAATTCTAATTCATCAATAGGCGCTGCTAGTCTGGTATGCATATCAGTGAAACGCTCCCATTCTGGCATATAGCGCACCGCATTTTCGCCCAGTTTCAATTTGGCTTGTATATCATGCCAGTTATCGCCAAAAGCGGTGATCCCGCCCATTCCTGTCACTACCACCCTTTGGCTCATGCTATTCCTCCATTAACAGAAATAACTTGGCGAGTAATATAGGCCGCGTCTTTCGACATCAAGAAGGCCACAGTACCAGCCACTTCCTCTACATCACCTAAGCGGCGTAAAGGGATCTGTTGCTTAATTTGGTCTAGGGGTAAACCTGCCATCATCTCGGTATCAATAAGACCCGGCGCCACACAGTTAACTGTTATTTTTCGTTTTGCCACCTCTAATGCTAACGCTTTGGTGGCACCAATAATGCCTGCTTTGGCGGCGCTATAGTTAACTTGGCCGCGATTACCTACCTCACCAGAAAGAGAAGATAGCGTAATAATTCGCCCTCCTTTTCGAGTTTGAATCATTGGCATAATTAAGGGGTGAAGCACATTATATAAACCATCTAAGTTAGTATGGATAACACCATCCCAATCTTGTTCGGTCATTGCTGGAAAGGCATTGTCTTTAGCAATACCGGCATTTAGCACCACGCCAAAATAAGCGCCATTTTCAGCAATATCTTTTTCGATCGATGCTTTTGCTTGTTCACGTTGGCTAATATCAAATGGGAGCAAATAGCCTTGTTCAGCTTGTTGATTAACAATAGCTAAAGCTTGTTGCGCAGCCTCATGGTTGCCGCGGTAATTCATAACAACTTGATAGCCTTCGTTCGCTAAACGAATGGCAATTGCTTTGCCTATACCCCGGCTAGCACCAGTGACTAATACTCGTGGTTGTTGGTTCACATCAACTTCCCTTTACAAACTCAACCGCATCTTTTGGTTGATAAACATTTAAATGAGCGCTAGTTAGCGTTACCCCTTGCTGATTAGTAACCTCACATGCACATACCGCTAAGCCATCTTCTTCTGCGTAAATTCTTTCAGCACTAATTAACAATTGACAGCCCAGCGGCAACATCGTTTCTTGAAACAGACATTTACGCGTTCCAATTAAAAAACCTACTTCTATTGGCCGCTGCTGCTCTTTAGCCTCAAGACCAGCTAATGCAGCAACCGCTTGTGCCATATACTCTATCGCAGCATAAGTCGGAACTGCTTGTTCTACATCATTGAAAAGATGACTGTTTTCTGAAATCTCAAGGGAGCATATTATTTTGCCGGGTAGCCATTCTACGACCTTATCAATAAGGATCATCGGTGCAGAATGTGGCAAAATCTCGGCCATGTTTGGAAATATTTTACTCATTTACCTTCCCTCTGCCTAAACATACAACCGCATTACTACCACCAAAAGCAAAGGAGTGACTTAATGTTGTTTGTAGCGACTCAGCGCTTAATTTGATGGCATTTTCTACAGCCAAGTTAATCTCAGCCAGCGTATTATCAATGGAGTAGTTAACTGCCATGCCAGGTAGTTGCATATCAACATTATAATTTGGATGTAACAGCAGCCAGCATAGAGCATTTTCGATAGCGCCAGCAGCGCCTAAGGTATGCCCTGTTTGGTGTTTAGTCGAAGAGCTGTAAGTATCAGATGAAAACACACGCTTAACCGCTTGCGCTTCCATTTGGTCATTAAGCTGCGTAGCTGTGCCATGTAAGTTGATGTAGTCTATCTGCGCGGGGCATAACTTAGCGTCATTCAAAGCAGCTAGAATTGCAGCTTCAGCGCCTGTACCTTCAGGTTGAGGCGCTGACATATGATAAGCATCAGCACTTTCCCCAACCCCTAATAAATTAATCATTGCTGGCGCCTTTTGCATGATGAATACCGCTGCGCCTTCACCAATATTTATGCCATCTCTCGATAAGCCAAAAGGTTTCGCATGCTCCTTGGCCACTGACTCTAAAGCCTTAAAGCCATTTAGGGTTAGCTTACATAGACTATCTACGCCGCCTAAAATGACTGCATCAGCTAAGCCGCAAGCCAACAGGTTGCGGGCTGATGCAAATACCTTGGCACTTGAAGAACACGCCGTTGAAATACAATAAGCGGGTCCACTTAAACCCAATTTCTTCTGTAAATAAACGGCAGGTGTTCCCATCTCTTGCTGGGCGTAGTTAAATTCCGCATCAAACTCACCATCTATTTGGTTTGCCAGAGCCCGCTCACCGTCGGCAACGCCTGAGGTGCTCGTTCCCAAAACAATCGCTATGCGCGAAGGCGAATGCTGTCGAAGTATGAGTTGTAGGTCATCTTCTATTTGTAATATTGCCGCTTCAAGCAACTGAATATTGCGACTGTGTAAATGAGGCCAGCGACTATCACAGGCCGGCAAACAATCATTAACCGCACCGACCATCACTGTTGTCTCTGGAACCAAATCAGCCCGAGCTTGCATCGATTGGTTATTACCGGCTAACCAAGTGTTCCACACTTGCTGCTTATTGCTGCCAAGAGCGCAGATAATGCCCATCGCTGACAAGCCATATTGTTCTGTCATTGCTGCAATACCTCGAGAGTTGATATGTCTATTTGATAATTAGCTAAACGATTGATCAAGGTTACGTTCCCTTTCCAAGGGTCGTCAGTTTCAAATACAACTTGGCTAACCGGCTTCTCTTGCCAATAAACCTGTCGACAACGTACCGCTTGCTCACAACTAAATTCTTCCACCCGCCAACCATCAGCCTTGAGCTGTTGGTTTAAAACTTTGACTGGCCAATAAGCTAACTGCAAATCAGCCAAAATAAACTGTGCCATGCCAGCGTCAATAGAAGGTACGAACGTGTGCTCTAGCAACTTTTGGCCATCAAAGCTTATTTTAAAAAGAGGAGTGGAGAAGCCATCTAAAGCAATCAGCTCGATTAATTGAGAGCTCACCTTCAAGTCAAAAATGAATTGCTGATTCTGCACATCCGTCTGAAATCGAGCCACTTGCTGAGCATTAACCGAATAGCCCAAATCTGAAGGGATAAGTAAGGCTCGAGCCTGAGCAACTGGCTCGGGAACAAGCTGCGAGCAAGCACTGACAAAAGCGAGTAATAGTATTACTACTATGCCTCTCATGGTTTTCTCCTGAAATCTGAGCGATTAAACTGTGGAGCTAAAAAATAACTACAAGCAATACCGCACAGCACCACTAAACCGAACCCAGCTAACGCAGGTGTGGCACTTAAAGCCAGTAAACCAAAGGCCAATAAAGTAGATAGCGCAGCTAACGAGGTCGCCATCTCTAAGCGATGGAAATTTCCGTGATTAAATTGGTAAAACAAGGCATAGTCTAAGCCCACTCCGAACACCAATAATAGGGCCAAGATGTGAAACAGGCTTAAGCCTTGCCCTGTCCATGCCACTGCAGCCAAGGCTACCAGCACCGACAATAAAGGTGTCATTAAGCAGCGCGCGGTATTCACCACTCCCAGGCGCCAACAAAGAACTAGACTAACCACCAGTAACACGCCGATTAACAGCCGACTAGTTAAACCTCTCATGAAACTTAATGCATCTGAAATTTCGGCTACAGGGTCAACAAAATCAACACCGCTGGTGCTAGCGGCTAATTGCTGTAAGGCAGCCAAATCTTTAACCCCAAACAAGCTAACAATAGCGCCTTGTTGTTCTCCATGAGTGATCCAGAAATCGCTAAACAGTTTACTTGAGGGTAATAACAAAAAGCTTTCAGGAGTCAACGTTTTACCCTGTAAAGCAGCAAAGCTGTACTTGGCTTGTTCACCAACATCGCCAGCCAAGCCCATTTGCTCCAATAACACTGGTAACTTAAGGTAAAGTTGATTCACTAATATTTGGTTTAACTGCTGCTCTTCGAGCGTTGGAATAACTTCACTGAGACCCCAAGCTCTTGCTATTATACCCGCACCTGCAGCATTTTTGAGGTGCTCAAGTAAGGCTTGCTCACGACTTAATATTTGCTCGGCGCTACTTCCTCGAACTAAAAAGAATTGATTGGCTTGACCATTTTGAAACAATTCAGCCATTTGCTGTTGCTGGTTCTCAAGTATTGGGAAATGCCCCCTTAATTGCCTTACATCATCTACAGTGTTCAACTGTAGTAAGCCTATGGATAACAAGGCAACGGTTAGCAATATCCAGCGTTTCTGCAGCCTTAGATGAACACTGCGTTGCGGCCATCTAGCAGCAGGGATCTGCTGCGCTAGCACGGGTGCAAGCAGATATAGCGCCAACGCAGACCCCAATAAACCAAGGGCACAAAATAATGCCATTTGCCTGATCCCCGGCATAGGTACAAACAACATGGCTAAATAAGCCACAATCGTGCTACTGGCGCTTAACAGCAGAGCTGGAGTGATCTGTTTGAGAGTATAAGTGGCTGATTTGGTCGCTCCAGCATGTTCTGCACAAAAATGAAATGCATAATCAATGGCAATGCCAATCAGACTTGCTCCGAATACCAACGTGAGTAAGTGCAGCTCTTCAAAACACAAGCTTACTACCGCTAAGGCTAACACTAAGCCAGTAAAAAGGGCTGCAATGGCTAGGAATAAAGGGCGCAAAGAACGAAAGAAAAACATAATAAGCATGCAGATAAGTAGCACTGATGCCAAGCCTATAGTGCTCATTTCACTTTTTGCCTGCTTAGTCGCAGCATCAGCATGAAACAGTAAACCAGCCTTAAGAGCTTCCAACTCTGGGTAGGGCTGTGCCAGAGTGCGCAAACTGCTGTCGATAGCATTAAGTAAAATAGTCTGCTCGCTAGGCGAAAATACATTGGCCTTTACTTGCAGCTCTAACAACACCCAGTATCTGTCGTGCTGATAACGAATTACGTAACCGTGGGGATCGAGCGATGCCTCTCCTAGCGCGGAAAAGCCCTCTAATTGTTGGCTGAACAAAAACAGCGGATCCGCAATAATGCCGTCGGAACTCACTGCGCTGGCGGGCGACCAAAGCTGAGCTTGAGCATTCGCCACTATGGCCTGATAATTTTGCTGCCCCAAATCATGCTGTTGTTGCTTACTTAAACGCACAAAACGATAAGGAAACAGGCTTCGTACTAACAACTCCCCCTGATGACGCCGCTGTAACACGATAGAATCAAAAGCCGCTGTGTGCGCCAATAAATCAGCCAGTTTTAGTGAGGCGGCAATGGCTACGTTTTTATCAACGTGGCCAAGAGCTAAGAAGTTTACGCCTTCTAGTTTGGCTGCAAGTTGCTCTCTCGCTGCTAACCCTAATTCATCGGCCATTGAGTGCGGTAACATAGAGCGAATATCACTATTAAACTGTAGATTTCGCCCCTGAAAAGCCAGTATCAGTAGCGGAACCAGCAATAACAGTAACCAAGCAGCAAAACGTTTGTTATTCATTTAGCCAACTTAGCTCTCGGTCACTAAGCGCTTGCGCAGCCATAGCACTTAGCTCAACGGTGAGTACATCACCATTAACTTGGTGCATGCTAATTAGTTCTATTCCTTCAGAGCCACTTAACTCAATGCGGGTTAGCGCTTGCTGAATACTGCTATCTAGAGGCAGCATTAATAGCTGCCACTGCAGGGGGGTTGATTGCTCTGTTGCAGATAGATGGAATTGTTGTGCTAGCAGTTGCCATTGCCCTTGAATAACCTGCTTCATCATTGGCGCCCAAGCTTTAATCATTTGTTGAGCGGCCATAGGGATTGGCATTGGCAAGTCTTGGCTATCAAACTGACTAACTTCTTTTTCAGTAACCACCAAGGTTTGCTTTATTGGTAACTGTTGTTGCCACATCAAGCCCTGTTGCGGGGTGAGCAAGATATAACCTTCACTCACTAAAGGCTTCGCCATTATTTGTAATTGACGACGTTGGACGTAACTCGCGCGGTATTGATCAGCAACCTTGGTGGGTAACTGTTGTAACAAACTCGCATTGGGAGCCAAAGGCAACCAATTATGAAGCGTTGCCGCAACACTGCTAGTACAGTTAAGCAATAGCATGAGCACCCAGCAAGGTAATTGTTGAGTTAATCTTGCGCGCATATGCCCAACTTGGCTAATCGCTCTATTAACGCGGGTGGAGAAACAAAACACATTTCTCCTTTGTTGCTGTCGACCGCAACCTGAATAGTAAAGCCTTTAGTCACTACATCACCGTTTTCTTGCTCCAAAATGTTGTATTCAATTTTAAGACGGTTTTCAAATTCAACTAAATGAGCTTGAACCGTCAAGCGCTGTTCATAGGTAGAGGTCTTAACATACTTGACGCGGGCGTCGACTATCGGCCATAGATAGCCAGACTGTTCCATCTGACGATAACTGAAATCCAGTTTAACCAGCAATGCACAACGAGCCACCTCAAAATAGCGCAGGTAATTTCCATGCCATGTAACCCCCATGGGGTCAGCGTCATGGAACGGAACTGTGACTTCTACTTCAGCGCTAAGTAAAGCCTTCATTATGAATACAACTCCCATTTACGCTGTTTTAGTTGCTCGACAACTTGACGTAATTCAGCTTCTAATGGGCGATCTTCCTCAACCAATTTAAACTCGGCCATCACTTGCTTATAGGTCGCTTTTAACTCGCGATTTAAAGTCTCTTCTCGCAACTCGCCTTGCTGAATGCGTAAGGTAAGGGCTTGGTGAACCGACAACCAGCCAGCCGCAACGACCTGTTCCGTTAACTCTAAAACACGTAAGCAATCTCGTGCGGAAATAGTACCCATACTCACTTTGTCTTGGTTATGACATTCGGTTGAGCGAGAAAACACACTAGCAGGCATGGTTTGCTTCAAGGCTTCAGCGGTCCACGCTGAGGCCCCTATTTGTACCGCTTTAAAACCATGGTTAATACAAGCGCGCTCACCAGAAGCAGCACTGAGGTTGCGTGGCAAACCATTATTAAATTTTACGTCCATCAACAAGGCCATTTGCCGGTCTACTAAGTCAGCCAAGTTAGCCACCGCGTTTTTCATACTATCCATTGCAAACGCTATATGCCCACCATAAAAGTGACCGCCATGTAAT
Organism: Agarivorans sp. TSD2052; assembly: GCF_023238625.1. Lineage (NCBI taxonomy): Bacteria > Pseudomonadati > Pseudomonadota > Gammaproteobacteria > Alteromonadales > Alteromonadaceae > Agarivorans > Agarivorans sediminis. The sequence goes on along the minus strand of NZ_CP096670.1, from coordinate 753,796 downwards.
ACGTGCTCACCGTCACCATCAATGATGGGGTTGTCGTTAGCACTATTTAGCTCAGTTTCAATGAACTGCCGCATAAATGGTAAAGCATCTTTTAATACACCAATAATATGGGGCGCACAGCGAATGGAATACCGGTCTTGTAAACGATCTGAGTTACGCGGATGCTCATGGTGGTTTAAATCGTTACGGATCCATTCAGCTATTTGGTTTTGCCCTGGGTGAGGCTTAACCGCAAACAACAATTCGTCAAAATGGTTGGAGTTTCCTTTTAGCGCCAGAGAAGCCAGCGCAGTAATACGGCTACATACTTGAGTTAAGTATTCCGCTCGGCGATACGCTAAACACGCTAAGCCGGTCATCACTGCGGTACCATTCATTATGGCTAAGCCTTCTTTGGGCCTCAACTTAATCGCTTCTACGCCTAACTCAGCGAATACTTCATAAGTGGGCCTGCGGCGCTTTTTGTAATACACCTCACGCTCCCCCATTAGCACTGCAGCAACATAGGAAAGCGGAGTAAGGTCGCCAGAGGCCCCAACTGAGCCTTCCGAGGGTATGACCGGCATAATGTCATTTTTCATCAACATTTCGAGTTGCTGAAGTAAGCGATAGCTCACCCCAGATTTTGCCAAAGACAATGAATTTAAACGGCTACTCACTACCGCCCTAGCCTCTTTAGGGCTTAGTTCCTTGCCCATGCCACAGCCATGAAACCGAGTTAAATGAAGCGGTAGTTCTTCCACCAAATCCAGAGGCACGACAACTGTACAACTGTCACCATATCCCGTGGTCACACCATAGATAGCACCATCTTCTTCCAGTAACTTATCTAAGAATTCAGCCCCCCGTTCAACGCTGGCTACATATTCAGGATCAGTGTTAATACAAGCTAATTGTGGGCTTTCACTTAATAAGTCCACTTGCTCAATGCTGATAGGCTGCTGCCCAAACACAACTTGCATACATGAAGAAACTGAATTGTCAGTGTCCGCTGTTTTCGACGACGTGATTTCTGCTTGAGTCATCGTATTTGTCCTTTAGTTACTGTGTCCTGTTTATCTGGACACCAAAAATCAAAAAAATTAAACCATTGCATAGGATAACGAGTTGCTAGTGTTTCTAGCTGTTTGGCATAGGCTTGGCTTGCGTGTTCAATACGTGATTGACGCTCTTTTCTCGATACGCCTAAATTATCACTCAGTTTTTCAAAATAGATGTGATACCGGTTATCTTGCTGCTGCATACAAAACAAGCTAAATACAGGGCAGCGTAACAAGGCAGCAATTAAGAACGGCCCTTGAGGAAAAGGCGCTAACTCTCCCAAAAAAGAGTGATAGTTAACGCGACCATAACTATCAGCAGCAGTTCTATCGGCGGCTATCGCAACCAGCTCTCCATCTTCGATAAACTGAGCTAATCGAATGCCTAAATCAGCGGTAAATTCAGAAATGTGTATCAAGTTAAGCTGTGAGTCTGGATTGAGTTCTGCCAACACTGTATTAAACTTGTTCGCATTAGCCGTTAGCACCACCACATTGATACGCGTCCGATACTCTGTTTCAGCTAAAGCACGACACATTTCTATATGACCTAAATGAGAAGTAATAAGCACTGCACCTTGCTTACTTTTTAGGGTTTCGGTCAATAGCTTCTTATTTGGAAAATCAACCGCAGCACGGGTTATTTTGTTAGTCCATGCATCAAGACGGTTCAGTGATGCGGTGCCAAAACTTAAAAAATGACGAAGGCCGTCTAAGCCGCTAATTGGCGCTGTAAGTGGGCTATTTGGTTGTCTAGCCACTTTATTTAAAAAAGTGTGTGATGCCTTTCTGCTGCTGTTCCCGCTAATATAAAAGTAGCCGATTGCAGGGTATAACAATGCTTTGGCCAAATAGCGTCCACCCAAGCGATAAGCCAATAGGGTCACCTTTAAGCCCCACAAACTGCCTCGCTCGGCCATAGATGACCAATGAGTTTGCCTGCGCTTACGCCAAAGAAGTTTAGGAAACCGCCATAACATGCCAAAAAATAGTCGGCTATGCATTTTGCTGATTAGCCAGTTGTCCTCCCAGGCCCGAAAATGGCTAAGCCCTTCTTTAGGGTAGATAACCTTAGTAGGAGCTTGTATTATCGGTGTGCCTAACCAGTAATGCTTGACTAAGATTTCAATATCAAAATCCATACGCTTACCCAACTTCGAACTATCAAGCAAAGCAATAGTAGAGGCTAAGGGATAAACCCTAAAACCACACATACTATCCTTTAGCTCAATACTTAAGGTTTCGATCCATACCCAAACGTGCGTAATGTATCTCGCGTAATAACGAACAGTAGGAATGCTTTCGTCATAGCTTGGGACGCCCGCGACTAAAGCGGTTGGTGAGGCCTTAGCTGAATCCAAAAAGCGACTTACATCGGCTAAATTATGTTGACCATCAGCATCAACTTGCAGCGCATGGCTATACCCTTGTTTATTCGCTTCGCGTAAGCCACTCATTACAGCTCCGCCTTTACCTTGATTTTCAGCATGCTGGATCAACTGAACATGTTGATATTTATCGGCCAGTTCAATCAAGTAATCTGCCACTGATGGAGAACTGCAATCATCCACCAAAATAACGGGCAAATTTAGCTGAGCGACAGTACTTTCAATGGCGTTAGTGTGATTATAATTGGGGATAACTACACAAGGCTTAAACATTATTAGCCTTTAATAGTACCCGACCACTGCTGTATTTATGCTGCTCGTCACTAAAACTAAAATGCAGTTTGCTTTTTACGGCATCAAATCTAAGCTGCAAGCAAACTCGCTGGTCAGGTTGCATAATATGTTGAAATTTAAGCGCCTCTATAGCTAACACCTGCTTGGAGGTATTTAGATTTGTATTGGCCAACTCAAGCGCCCAATGCAACTGCGCTAAGCCGGGTACCACCGGCAAATGTGGGAAGTGTCCCTGTAAACAAGGCAGATCCGCGGAAATATCTAGCTCTAGCTCCAACGAAGAACCGTCTAATTGAGATGACTTGCATACTGGTATGCCAAACTCTTTCATAAAAACAATGCTCTCATTTGATTTAATTGGCGTTTACCTTGAAGGTTCACAGGTAAAGAATCCACATAGCGCCATTTTCTAGGCACAGTAACCGCTTCAAAATACGCCGTTAGATGCTGTCTTAATTGATTGTTAAGAGAACGCTTTCCGAGGCTAAGCGCTTGCCGTCCTTCGTGGTTTAACACCACAACTGCAGCAATATGCTCTCGTTTCAACGAAAGGGTGATTAGATCACAGCTTTTCACCCAGTGGTGCTGCAAAAGCTGGTTGGCCATTTGTTCCAAACAAACACGCTTCTCTGCTACTTTAACCACTCTATCTAAGCGGCCAACAAGCGCGAAGCCATCATTTCGAACTTCAACCGCATCATCCATCACATACCAATCATGGCTGTTCACTAAGTAAGGGGAGCGGATTTGCAAGGCCTGATTAGCCGAAACAGTCCATTCAATACAGCTAAATACTCGCCAGTGGCGGTGTTGCTGCTGATTTCTATAGGCCACCCCCCCAGTTTCACTACTACCAAATACTTCGGTAGGCGCCTGTCCCCATAGATCTGCTAAGCCTTCAGCTGTAACTGTTTTTAATAAGCCACCAGAGCTCACGCAAAACTGAGGCGCACAGCTAGTCAAGTTAGGTTGAGCCAGCACATACTCTAAAAATGAGGGACTTGAGATAAAGCTGATTGCTTGCCCCTCAGTTAACGAGGAGTAATCTTCAGGGTATTTGACAGATTTAACCTGCCATTTCTTTTGGCTAAGTAAGGGCCATAATACAGTGAATAACAAACCATAAATATGTTGATGGGAAACGCTGGAACAAATTAAAGAATCAGCGACGTATTTACTAAAGTAAGTCTCTAACGTTTCAACTTCAGCTAATAATTGTCGCCATTTTTTCACCACACACTTAGGTTCGCCAGTGCTACCAGATGTATATAGATGCAGCTCAGTGTCATGGTTCACTGCAACAGCGATAGCATTCGAATTTTGCTGGTGATTAGCGTAGCTTTTACCAATATATACATCAGGGGCTTGTTTACCAATATTCTTATCCGAGCATACTGCATCCACCCTTGTTTGAAAACTAACGAGGGTTTCATATTGTTGATTAGGCGGCAATATTGGCGTCCGTCCAGCCAGTAATAATGCAAATAGGCAACAAGAAAAATCAAAGCTGTCATCAGCAAATAACAGCCATTTTTGATGGGGAGTCTCATTCACCTGTTGGTAAACAGAATATAGCCGCTGCCACCACTGTTGATTGCTTAATAAGGTGTCACCGCGAACAGCGATATGAGTTAGGCCATCTTTAGAAGGAAGCGTTATCGGATTCATACTTCTCCTCCAATTTAGTGCACTTTCTAAAAATCCATTCTCCACTTAGCAAAGCCGCGATGAGCAAATAGCTAATCAAGCCGTTATATATAGTCCATGTTTTCAGGTCGGCAAAAAAAATTGTCCAAGCACTAATTAAAGTATTAACCACAAAGAAAGCGCACCAAATTTTAGTAAGGCCAATGAAATAAGGCCGAGCAGTTAATGGTAAATGGCGCTGACCCATGCGAGCAAATGTTTCGACTATCGGCTGTTTATCCCAAAGGCTCGCAAAAAAAGCAGCAAACAAACTGAGATTAACCAGTAATGGATAATACATAAACCAGCGAGGCTCTTGGCGCATTAACACCAATAAGGCCAAAACGATACCCAACAGGCCCAAATATTTTTGATGTTTTAAGGACTTTGAACCTTTCCAGCCTAATAATAAACGCAGCGAAAACAACACTAATACTAGCAAAGCGATTACATTGCTCGAATAAGTAGTTAATCCGAAAAAAATAATAAATGGGTATACGCCAAGCGCTGCAATCACCAGCGCTTTTAACAGTTTACTCTTCATTTACAGTTACGCGGCATCGCTAACTAATCGCTCTAAGGCATCAATAACATCGGCAACAGTTCTTGCCGACTTGAATTCGTTAGGTTGGATTTTTTTACCGGTGATCTGCTGTAGCTTAACGACCAAATCGACGGCATCAATACTGTCTAAGTCTAAGTCTTGGTACATGTTTGCGTCCAAAGAAATATCATCCTCGGGTACTTCAAATTCTTGTACTAAGATATCTCGCAATACTTGGTATATTTCATCTCTAGTCATAATCATTAAGCCGCTTTATTTTCAGATTCAATGAAGGTAGCCAAAGCTTTCACGCTCGCGAAATGTAGCTTGGTGTCTTCAGAGTTAGCATCAAGTTTAATCTGGTATTTCTTCTTAATCGCTAAACCGAGCTCCAAAGCGTCGATGGAATCTAATCCCAGTCCTTCAACAAATAATGGGGCTTCGGTTTCAATATCGCTTGCTTCGATATCTTCAAGTTCTAGTGCTTCGATAATTAGTTGTTTTATTTCCTGCTCTAATATGTTCATTGGCAGTTAAGTTCCTTGTAAAAATGTTGTTGTAAATATCGGGTAATCGTACGTGCGTTTCGCGAATCACCCTCTGTTGCGACACAAATATCACCAGTATTGATTAAATCGCCGATATCCAATGAAAAATGTGGTTTGCTTGCCGGTATAGAATACCAAGGTTCGGATTTGGTCAAAGTAGAGGGGGTTACGCGTATGGTCACAGGTAAAACATCAACAGCGCAACGTAAAGCAATATTAGCGGCACCTCTTTGCATCTGTAATTGCTGGCCGGGAGTGGTTCGAGTCCCTTCAGGGAAAACAATCAAGCTTGCACCTTTATTGAAACTGTTTTGACACTCTGACAACACAGTTTCAGGATCAGCACCGTTTTTAATGTACCCTGCCGCAGAAATAATCAAAGACATGCATGGGTTTCGCCATAAGCTTTGCTTTACTATACAACTCGTTTTTGGCAGGAGGGCAATTAATAATACAACATCGATCAGTGACGGGTGATTGGCGATAACTAATGAACCTGGAGACTGCTGAAGCTTGTACCCTTTAGATACAGACACACTTAACACCCCCAAGTATTGCATCATCGTTACAAAACACTTGAAGATTATATGTACATAGAACTGACTACGCGCCTGCTTATCTGAGGCGGGTATAATTTTCAGTAAAGGAAACAGCGTAAGTGACAACATCAGCCCCAGCCCACCAAAGCAAAAAAAACACACGGCGGTCATAGCTAAGCGCCAGAAGTAGTTAATTCTCTGACTCATCGACTTGCCTCCATATCCATTTCTGCGCATCCATCTGACAGGAAAAATGAGGCACCGAGGAAGAAAGCGCCGGAAGCAATTGACTAAGCAAATTTCTAGCTGGATTTTTATTGGCATTATCGTCTGATTTAAATTGTATATTCCAGCCTGTTTTTGAGGCCTCTAATATACATGCAAAAGCAGTCATACCTTGCAGCTCGTCTGCATAGCGCTTATAAATTTTTGGCAGGGGTTCGTCGACATAAACGAGTAAAACAGGCTCTTGATAACGAACACTTTGGCCATAGGCTTCCACAAAAGCCATCGCTAATGAATTACGGCCACTGGTAACGACCGTAGACGGCGCTGCATTCTGTTGGCTAATTGAATAAAGACCACTGGCGGTGTTGTAAACAGATTGGCTGAATTTAGTTGGAGAAAGAGCCGATTGCTGATTAAGTTCAAGCAACAGTTCTAAGGTACGATGAAGTTCTCCATGGCGAGATGAAAAAACACTTCGAATAGTTTTAGGTTCGGGTAACAAATCTAATACTACTCTCATCGCCATTTTACTTAAAAAGCTAAAACGTCTTCGTTGCATTGCCGCAATTTCAGGTAGTTTAGGAGGCTCATATATCCCATTTACACAGACAGCATCCCAGCTAGTCCATTTTTCTATCTTAAAAACAACGTCCATATTACAACTTGAAAATTCAGCTTATCCAAACACAAGATCATCCCATATGAGCTTAGTGTCGACTTTTTAATTAATAGATTAAGAATATACAAACTCAACCTTATGGATGATTCTATCGTTAAAAAAGGTGTAAATCATCATTTTTTAGTTGAAAGAATTATAAGAATGCGACAGTTGCAGCATATCCTGTTGGGGCAAGGATGTTTTCCAACACAAGCCCCTTATAATTAGTATCTTTAGAGCCCGCCACCGACAAAGCTTTCATACTTTTCGGTTGCTGGCAGGCAAAGACCTTCCAAGCCGCCTCTTTTCGTGTCCACCATTGATAAAACTGTTCCGCATTATCTGGAGCATCAGGTTCTGTAGGATGCCTTATCTCTTGCCAGATAGCGTTAATACTTCTTTTTTTTATTCTCTCTATGTCTATACCGCAAGGGCGTGAACTAGCCACTGCCGCCACATAGTCCCCGCTATGACTTAAACTCAAGAAGGCGCCTATACTTCTTTGTTGAACCAAGCAAGGTTGCCCATATTGATTCCGTTGCACATCTGCTATCGAAACATCAATAGCAAAACAATCCTTAATACAGTCGACCAAACACGAATCATAAAACTCCCGTAACTGAAATTTAGCAATATCTACAGGGATAGGTTTAATAAGCGTATGTTTTAAAAGCGTGCTTTCTTGTCGAAGCAAATACTTTGAGAGATTCCGTTTTTGGCCCACAACTGGAGTTTAATAAGCTCTATGTATCAATATTGATGTGAACATACCAAAAATAGCATCGAATATCCCTAAAATTTAAACGTGAATGTGATGAACTCATTGTTATAATTGTCTAGATGGCTGAAAATGCGCCAACAGCGAAGAGAGCCCCCCACACTTATTGATAAATAACGCACAAACCTGTTATTTTGAATAATCATCATAAACCAATCCCGATATTAAACATATCAAGGTAACTCTTGATATTTCAGTGATGCTTATAGGATTCCGTATATAAATATTGTCAAAATTGCTTTTGCATAACACAAATACCTACGACAACAGCTATAACTCGTGCTCGATATCTAGTTTTCTAAATATCCAATTGGGGAAAGTTGACCGCTTACTATAGTTAGGCTCTGAATAGGACAACTGCTCGCCGAAGCGCCACTGTAAAGCCCCTGATTCATCTTTGGTGAGATGCCAATAAACCATTATAGAGACCCAATGAAGCGAAACTAACTGCGCCAATAAGGGCAAGATAAGTTAAACAGTATGTTAACCTATCGAATCCGCCTATAAGCAATACTAAACTTAGGCTCAAAAATCGATAACCAAAGTTGATCGTATGGGTTTTCGGGTCCCACCCTTGTTACATAAAGCGGTGATTTTGTAGTGCTTACTATTTGTTTGTTAAACGAACACCAAGGCGTTTTTAGCTTACTCACATTATAAAACGAGAGCCGCGCCCACTAAATAGAGCTAATGGGCGCAAAGCGTTAACTGATACAGCAGGGTAATTAGGCAATTTGAGTCATTTCGTTTAATACAAACTCCGCTACTGCGCCATCAGTGGCCGCCATGTACTCAGCGAGGTGAGTATTGGCCATATGGGTTTGCCAAAGCTCGCGTGACTGCCAGTTCTCGTAAAACATGAAATGCGCAGGGTTGCTGTTATCTTGATGCAAATCGTAGTTGATACAGCCTTCTTCGGCGCGGGTCACTTCAATTAACTTTAATAGTTCGGCTTTTACTAGGTCGATTTTGTCTGCATTTGCTTTGATGTTTGCAACAATAGTTAATGTAGTCATGTGCTGTTCCTCTAATATGAATGAATTGCTTGTTTGCGTTGACGGGAGAAATAGTAGCCTTTAGTTATCTCGCTTTAAACAGCCCAATGTTTGAATGATTATCAAATATAAATTGATAATCATGTAGAGGGTAACGAACTGAATCCGGCGACACGAACAATAGAGAAGCAGAAGCTATAAATAGGAAATATGAAGCTAGAAACAAAAAATCATCCCCTCTAAGCCAAGAAGGAATGATTATTACAACAAAGCGGATGACTAAAGTACCTTAACGACTTCTTTGAGAGGCAAGCGTGATTTAGGCAAACTGGCGTTGTAGTCTTCTTGCGGGTGGTGATAACCAATGGCTAGGGCTACCTCGCACTCGTAACCTCCAAGTTCATCTGCAAAGATCTCACTTATCAAAGCACTGTCTACGCCTTCCATGGTAGTGGAATCAATGCCTAAACGGGCCAATACATGCAAGGTATTACCTAAGGCTAAGTAGGTTTGTGATTGCGTCCATTTGGCATTATTACCATTTTCGTCGGTATTTAAATCAACAAAAGCATAAGCCCCAAAAGCTTGCTCGCGATCTTCTGGTTTAGTGCGTCCATCGGCAATGCCTTTATCGACCACCTTGGCGTAATCTTCGCGGCTATATTTGGGGTTATGGGCAAACAAAATAATATGCGAACAAGCTTTAATGTGCGGTTGATTAAACTGAAATTTATTGGCAAAAGTATCGTGCATACGCTGCTTTGCAGCGTCGCTTTCTATCACGATAAACTTCCAAGGCTGAGAGTTAATTGACGAAGCAGACAAGGTCATGGCTTGGTAAATCACATCTAAATCTTGTTGTGGTACGCGCTTTGACGCATCGTAACGTTTAGCAGTATAACGATCGGTTAAATCGGCAATAATAGGGTGTGTCATTCTAAACTCCATTGATTATTTAAAGGCTAATCGATAGCCCTGAACTTAGTTTGTTAAATCTTAATCTCGCCACTTAATAGAACAGCCCATACTTGGGGATTGTTCTTTGGGCCCTTGCCCTGTCGTCGCGATTTGGCGCATCGCGTGAAGCAATTCTGGTACTCGCAAAGCCGAGTCGCCCATACGCGCGTCGTCTAAACGGCCGCGATACTGCAGCTCACCTTGGTTATTAAAACCAAAAAAATCAGGCGTACAAATGGCTTTATATTGCTTACCAACACTTTGGTCTTCATCCACCAAATAAGGGAAAGCAAAGCCATGTTGCAGAGCAAAGCGCTGCATATTTTCAGGTGAATCTTGCGCCACCAGCCGATAATCGTTCGACATTACTGCCAGCACGTTAATCCCCTCGTCCATCAGTTGTTTAGTATCTTCAGCTAGGCGGTCGGCAATGCGCTGAACATAAGGGCAATGATTACAAATGAACATAATCAATAGACCGTTCTCCCCCAATTGCTCGCTCATGGTAAAGCTATTGCCAGCGGGATCTTGTAGGGTGAAATTTGGCGCTTTCCAGCCAAAATCGCAAATTGGCGTATCGAGTAACATTGTGTTTCCTTCTTGAAGCAAATTACCTCAGCTCACAGTCACAAAGCTGCAATACTGAACTTGTCTAAACCTCTGTTAAGTCGCTATTACCTTTTTGGCTTCGATGCATCGAGTTGAATAACTCGCCTAAAAAACCATTACGCTACCAGCTTAGTTTATCTAGAATGACTTGCGGACCGATGCACAGTAAAAATGGTCTTACTATGCCTTCACGTTATCGCAGATAACGCTTTAGCTGATGACATACGAGGCAATATGGAAATATAAATTCACTTTCATAAGCTTAAGGCTCAAGGATATCGATTAGTAATAGCTTCATCGTAATAACTTTCTCTATGACGGCATGCCAAACGCTAAAATCATGTTTTACCCTACTACATCGTCACCTTGCTAAAAACAGTGTAAAATTTGAAAGATTATCAAAATATATTAGATAGTAAGGTGGCAAACTTATGCTATTAGAAGATCTTCAAGTGATCCTTAAGGTGGCTGAGTTTCGCAGCATTACCGCAGCAGCGGCTAATTTAGATATGCGTACCGCCACCGCCAGTGCCGCGGTAAAGCGGGTTGAAAGCGCCTTAGGTGCCGAGCTGTTTGTGCGCACCACTCGCCACTTACGATTATCGAGTGCTGGCGAACGTTATATTCCGCAATGCGAACAGGCACTGCTAATGCTTGAGCAAGCCAAGCAAAATATGAAACACGATTTAGACGTTATTGATGGCGAGGTACGCATTGCACTCTCCTCTGACTTAGGCAGAAACGTCATTACTCCTTGGTTAGATGCCTTCATGGACAGCTACCCATTGGTGAGCTTACGCTCTAGCATTAGCGACAGTAACATTGATTTTTACCGCGACTCGGTAGACATGGCGCTGCGTTATGGCTCTCCTACCGATGCTAATGTATATGGCTTCAAAATTTGTAATGCCCCTCGCTTATTGTGTGCCACCCCTGAATACCTAGAAGCAAACGGCACTCCAAAACACCCGCATGATCTGCCCTTACACAATGGCTTGCTTTACCAACTCCATGACGTAGTGCATAACGTGTGGCGCTTTAGCGATGACAACACCGAACACAAAATCAAGATGAGCAGCAATCGCGCCGCGAACGATGGTGACTTAGTCAGGCGCTGGTGTGTTGCGGGGAAAGGGCTGGCGGTTAAATCTTGCCTGGACATGTCGGCCGACTTACTTAGCGGTAGCTTAGTAAGCGTTATGCCAGAGTTTAAGCCCACTCCTACCGAGCTGTGGTTAATTTGCCCTAGCCGCCAATCAATTACCCCTACGGTGCGCTTACTACGCGATAGTTTTCGCGAACAAACCAGCCAAATACTCCGCCAGTTGGTAGAGAAAGGCATAGTGGATGAAAGTGTGTTGAGTTGAGTTTAGGGCTTAGTGATGTGGTCTACTTAGCGGCAATAAATGCTAATATCGTCGGCCAGAAACATTCATAAGATAATTCATAAGATAATTCATAAGAACATACTACGATGACTACAGATAATCCGGTAATTAAAGACGTATTTGTTGCTTTTCAAATTATACCAAGGCTGAAAGAAGGTAATAATTTTGAAGTGGTTGATAAGGCTATCGCAGTGGTAAAAGCGGCCAATGTGCCTTACCAAGTCGGTGCGATGGAGACAACCATGAAGGGCGAGCTTAATCACTTATTGGAAATAGTAAAAGCCGCTCAGCAAGCCTGTTATGACGCAGGCGCGTTAGAGGTGATTACTAACATCAAAATACATAGTAAAACTGAAGCCGCCACCGATACATTCTGTACCTATGACCGTGGCGTAACAGCGGCAAATCATATGTTTGTCGATAACTAAACGTTTGCTTATCGTGCCAACCTTTAGTGTTGGCACTTAGCGTTAATCACCGCTGCCTACAACCGTGCAACTAGGTCTTTGATTTTGTATCGGTCACCGCCGCGGTATCCATCTTTTTCACGCTAAACAGCAATGCCGGTAAAACAGTTAAACTGTAAAAAAGCAAAAAGCCAATGGCGATGGTTAGCAAGAAGCCAATGCTATACATGCCTCGATGATCCGCCAATAACAAAGAACCAAAAGTCGCCATGGTGGTTAATGAACTCAAAACTGCCGCTCTCGGAGTCGATGATTGATAAAAGGCTCTCGCCGATCCCACCGAGCGAAAGCGCTCCACAATGTGAATACCATTATCAACACCCAATCCAAAAATTAAGGGGATAACAATAATGTTGGCCATGTTTAAGGCGAGTCCACTCCAGTGGGCTACGGCCATTGTCGATAAGGTCGTCAACAATAACGGAATAAATGTAAGAATAACGTCGCGTTTGTGTTTCAGAGCCAGCAACAAAATTACCGCGATCAATAGTAGTGAGTAACTCACTGCCTGAATAAATGACTTAATGATTATTTTACCCACTTGCTGTTCTGCTACGGGCCTGCCGGTGGCATTTGGCGCCACCTGTTTAACCACCTTGATAAAGCTGTCTAATTGCTGAACATTACGCATATCACCAGAGGGATAAGCCACCACTAACAGGTAGCTGTCATTTTGATAACGTTGGCTAAGCTCCGCTGGAATATCTGCGTAGCTAGGCGTTGGTGCTTGCATTAACCCACTCAAGCTTGCTTGCATCTGCTGTAAGGGGGCAAGTGCTGCTGTATTGATACGGCTATAGATAGTTAATTCATCATTGCCTTGCAGCCAAGGCAAGGTATTTGCCGCTAGTGCGGATTGAGCAACGCTAGAGGCCGCGAGGTTACTCTCTAAAACAGATAAGCTATTCATCGATAAATTTGCAGCTGGAGGCGTGTTCATGCTTTGCGACAACGCCGCCATTTTTTGCTCTCTATTTTTAGGTAAAAATGCGCTAATTGAAATGACATTACTTACTTCAGGTAAGCCTGTTAGTTGAGCCTGCCAAGACTCAGCTTGTGGCAGCGATGTGGCCAACATCATCATTTGGTAACTCGATGTTAAGCCTTGTGTTTGAATTTCTTCGAGTGTTTGAACGGACTCTGCCTTTTCTGATTTCAGTACTAAGGTGGAAAAATCAAACATCATTTTGCTCGCCCCAATGCCAGAAACAACTAAAACCAGTGCCGCTAAACCGACCACCAGTTTGTAGTGCTTAGGCAGCCAAAAGGCACTATCGCCAAGATCATTAGATTGGCGAACGGCTTTACGCCTCGGGTAACCAAAAATAAAGAAAAAAGTTGGTATTACGCTAAAGGTGGCCAGTAACCCCATCAGCATTCCCGCCGCAGAGATCACGCCTAACTCTGCTAACCCGGTATATGCGGTAGGATAGAAACCCAAAAAACCGATTGCCGAGGTTAACGCACATAAACTTAGCGGGCTAATCGTGCCGCGAATAGAGGCAATGAGACAGTCCATATTGTTATCGTGCAGTACTTGTTCTTCGCGCAGCCGCAGGCAAAAGTGGATAGCAAAATCGACCCCTAAACCAATAAACATCACCAAAAATACAATCGATATAGTGTTATACGAGCCCACCAACCAGAGCCCAAGAGCTAGAGTCCAGCTTAAGCCAATAATCACAGCAAGGTAACTCGCCACAATAATTCGCAGCGAGCGAATACCAAAGCCCAGCACGACCACTAACCCAATAAATGACATAACTCCAGCCAATTTTACACTGTGGTTGGCATCGTTTATTTCGTCAAAATCTAATGCGGTTTGTCCTGTAATGCGTATTTGTAGCTCTGAGTCATCACTATATGGCTGGATAATTTTATGAGCCGTTTCAATGATAAACCTATTAGGTTCTTTATGATCATGTTGGGGCTCGGCATTTAAGCTAATAATCTGATAGTGAATGCCGCTGCTGTCAGGGAGTAATACCTCAAACCAATCCACCTTTTGCGGTGTGCTAGCCAATTGATTTAACACTTTAATCAGCAATGTAGACGCACGCTGATCGTCAGTCTCAATAGCATGATTAAGTTGCGCCAGTAACTGCATGGCAGCCCGATCCGGCTCTGCTGACATAGCTCCCTTTAACTTAGGCATTACGCTGCGTAAGTTTTCATTAAACGTCTGAAAGTCTTGGGCTGATAAAAACCATAAAGCCTGTTGTTTTAGCCACGGCAAGGTGCTGGGAGAAAATACATCTTTAAACAGAGGATCTGCTGAGAAATCATCTTGTAGTTTCTCTGTGACCTCCTGCACTTGGCGACGGTGAGTACCGGAAACAACCACGACTAAAGCATTCTCTGACTCACCAAACTCTGCTGCCGTTTTTGTTAAGTTGTCTTTCCATGGAGCATCTTGTTGCACCAGGCCATCTAAATCCGAATCAATCACAAAATGGTGCTGACTATAAACAGCGGCGATATAGCTCGCTAAGCCGATAAAAAAAAGTGATAAAACAAAGGGAAGAGCTTGCTTTGAAAAGAAACGATGCTTCACTGTTTAACTTCGTATTGAGAATGAATGTCCGATTATACTGCTGATAGCAGTTGAATGAAAAATGCGTTTCTCCAAAGCCAATAATTAAATCCAGATAATGGCGGTTTATCCTGTTTATTGAGCTAAACGTTCATTACTTACCCGGAGAAGTACAGCTAGCACGCACTAATAATTGGGTAGGCACAATGGTATCTTGATTAACCTTCCCGCCATTTAAAATTTTCATTAAAGTGCTGGCGGCCGCGATACCAATGTCTTCTTGTGGTTGACGAATAGTGGTGAGCTCTGGATTGGTATATTCAGCAAATAATAAGTCATCAAAACCGACAATAGATAACTGCTTAGGCACCTGAATACCTCGCTGAGTTGCTGCTTTCATGGCGCCTAATGCCATCATATCGTTAAAGCAAAATAGTGCGGTCATTGCATAATGCTGATGCAAGCGCATAAAGGCGCTGTAGCCCGATTGAAAACTAAAATCGCCATCTTCAAAAGCGGCTTCATCGAGCTCAATATTGACTTGGTTTAAGCCGTCTTCCACCCCCGCTTTACGATCAACACATATGGGGTTTTCCATGGGGCCGGTAATACAGCCTATTTTAGTGTGGCCAATGTCTAATAGGTAATCTACCGCTCGCTTGGCTGAGTTGCGATTGTCGATACGTACTGTCGGGATCGGAAAGCCCGAAAAATATTCACAAGCCATCACCATTGGGATTTCGGTGCCTTGACGAATTTCCATTGGCAGCTCAGCAGTCAGCGAGATAATCCCATCCGCTTGTTTGCTGCGTACCAAATCCATATAGGCTTTGGCTTGCTCAACAGTATGAATTGAATCCCCTAGCAATACTTTGTAGCCATTTTGTAAGGCCACCTGTTGAATACCACGAACAATGCTAGCAAAAAACATATTGGCAATATCGGGCACAATAACCACGATGGTTTTTGACTCACTACGACGTAAATTACGGGCGATAACATTGGGAGAAAAACCCGACTCAGCCACCGCTAGCTCTACCTTTAGCCGCGTTTTTTCCGACACCTTTTCAGGGTTCATCATAGCACGCGACACCGTCGCGGTAGACACGCCAGCCAGCTTGGCAACGTCTTTTATGGTGGGCATAGTGAATCCTTTTTACTCACTCAAGCTTAGCAAGAACGGCTTAAACTCTAAACGAAATGTAACGGATTACATCAAATTTTGTAAAGTACTTTATTTTAAAACACTTAATTCACCTTTTGGCAAAGTGCGCAAAAAATAAACTTTTACAGTGATCACATTTTTGTAACATGCGCTAGATAAAAGGCAAAACATTGTATAAGTTTTATTCAGCTACCAAATAAATGCCATGCAGTGCGGCTTAAAATGCCTCCAGCTCACGATGAGTGCATGGTTTTTTTATACACCTCAATGTAATCGATTACATTTATTCTGTGTATCGAAGACAAATGTGGCTTTATACATCGATAAAAAGGGATTGCTGATGAAAACTCTTCAAGGACCTGCCTTATTTCTGGCTCAGTTTGCCAGCGATGAAGCGCCATTTAATTCTCTAGCATCTATCGCCGCTTGGGCTGCCAGCGTCGGTTATAAAGGTGTGCAAATGCCCAGTTGGGATAAACGCTTATTTGACCTAGAGCGCGCTGCCGAAGACCTCGATTATTGCCAACAAGTATTAGCCTTACTGCAAGGCAATGGCCTTACCCTCACCGAATTATCTACTCACTTACAAGGCCAGCTGGTTGCAGTGCATCCCGCTTACGATGAAATGTTTGATGGCTTTGCGCCTGATTCAGTGCGAGGCAAGCCCCAATTACGCCAACAATGGGCGGTAAATCAAATGATGTTAGCCGCTAAGGCCTCTAAAAACCTTGGCCTTACTGCCCACGCTACGTTTTCTGGTGCGCTACTTTGGCCTTACATGTACCCCTGGCCACAGCGCCCACAGGGCCTAGTTGAAACTGGCTTTGCCGAGCTAGCCAAACGCTGGCTACCGATATTAGACGCCTTTGATGAAGCCGGCGTAGATGTGTGTTACGAAATCCACCCAGGGGAAGATTTACATGATGGCGTTAGTTTCGAAATGTTTTTGGATGCAGTTAAGCAGCATCCGCGTTGCAATATCTTGTATGACCCTAGCCATTTTGTTCTACAACAGCTCGATTATTTAGATTTCATTGACCGCTACCACTCGCGGATAAAAATGTTTCACGTTAAAGATGCCGAGTTCAACCCCACTGGCCAACAAGGTGTGTATGGCGGCTACCAAAGCTGGACCGAACGCGCAGGCCGCTTTCGCTCTCTAGGTGACGGCCAAGTAGATTTTGTGGGGATTTTTTCCAAGCTAGCCCAATACGACTTTAGTGGCTGGGCAGTGGTGGAATGGGAGTGTTGTCTCAAACACCCTGAAGCAGGTGCAGCCGAAGGGGCCACATTTGTTGAGCAACACATTATTGAAGTGACCGACAAAGCGTTTGATGATTTTGCCGATAGTGCGGTAGACCAAGCCGCCAACCAGCGCATCTTAGGGCTATAAGGAGAGCATCATGGACAGAATTAAACTTGGCATGGTGGGTGGGGGTAGCGGTGCATTTATTGGCGCGATTCACCGTATTGCCGCGCGCTTAGATAACCAGTTTGAATTAGTGGCAGGCGCGCTGAGCGCCGACCCAGCTCGCGCTCTGCAATCGGCCAAAGATTTAGGCATTACGAGTGAGCGCAGTTACAGCGATTACGCGCAAATGGCACAACATGAAGCCGCCCGTAAAGATGGAATTGAGGCAGTGAGCATTGTGACTCCTAACCATTTGCACTTTCCCATCGCTAAAGCATTTTTAGCCGCTGGCATTCATGTTATTTGCGATAAACCCATGACCTGCTCATTGCACGAAGCACTAGAGCTAAAAGAGCTGGCCAATAATAGCGGTAAGTTATTTGTGCTTACCCACAATTACAGCGCCTACCCTATGGTTCGTCAAGCTCAGCAAATGGTGAGCGATGGTTTATTGGGCCAGCTGCGTTTGGTACAAGTGGAATACGCCCAAGACTGGCTAACCACAGCAGCCGAAAATACCGGTAACAAACAAGCCGAATGGCGCACCGACCCAAAACGTTCTGGCCCAGCAGGTTGCTTGGGGGATATTGGCACCCATGCCTTTAACCTAGCCGCGTTCATTAGTGGCTTACAGTTAGAGCAGGTAAGCGCCGAACTTAGCACCTTTGTAGATGGTCGAGTATTAGATGACAACGTGCATGCCATGTTGCGCTTTGAACAAGGCGTGCGTGGCATGTTGTGGAGCTCACAAGTCGCACCTGGCAATGAAAACGGCTTACGGATCCGCATTTATGGCAAAGACGGTGGTATCGAGTGGTCACAAGAGCACCCTAATCAGCTGTTGTATAGCCCCTTCTCACAACCTAGCCGAATGCTAAGTCGCGGCGGATATGGTTATCAATCGGAGGCTGAACACCTCGTTCGTACCCCTGCGGGGCACCCTGAAGGTTATCTAGAAGGGTTTGCCAACCTTTACACCGAAACCGCGCAAGCCATTCGAGCGGTACGCAAGGGATCGTCACCTGCTGACATTTTGGCAAACAATTTATTACCCGGTGTAAAACAAGGCGTGGAGGGTTTGCAATTTATCAATGCGATGATCCATTCCTCGCAAAATGACGGTAAATGGACTCGTTTGGAGAACGTGCATGAACTTGCCTGAAGAACCCATCCTTAGCCTAGAGAAAATATCCAAAAGCTTCTCTGGCGTGCAAGTACTGCATGGCATAAGTGTGCAGGTGCTGCCAGGTGAGGTAATGGGCATTCTCGGCGAAAATGGTGCGGGTAAATCAACCCTACTGAAAATTATCTCTGGGATTTATCAGCGTAGCGAAGGCCAAGTCTCGGTGGCGGGTAAAGCGGTTGACATCACTAGCCCAGCAGATGCCAAAGCGTTGGGCATTGCGATGATCCCCCAAGAATTTAACCTCATCGCTAGCTTAAGCGTATTTGAGAATATCTTTCTTGGCCAAGAGCTTAAAGGCAAGGTGCTGTTAAACAAAAAAGCAATGCGCCTGCGCACTAATCAACTGTTGAGCTTATTGGAAACCAGCCTTTCGCCTGATGCACTTATTGAAGAACTCAGCGTGGCTGAAAAACAAATGGTAGAGATAGCTAAGGCCTTGGTGAATGACGCCCGCATTCTGATTATGGACGAGCCCACTACGGTATTAACCAGCCAAGAAGTCACCGTGCTATTTACACTTATCGACAAACTTAAAGCCCAAGGCGTAACCATTTTGTTTATCTCTCACAAACTTAAAGAGGTGAAAAAACTGTGCGATCGCCTGATGATCTTGCGCGATGGTGCGCTTATATCAATAGACCAAGTTAGCGAGATTGACGAGCAAGACATGGCGCGAAAAATGGTAGGGAGAGAGCTGAATCAGGTATTCCCGCCCCGCTCTATTGTACAAAGCAAAGTGGCATTAAAAGTTGAAAACCTCGCTGTGAAAAACTTGCTCAGTGATATTAGCTTTGAAGTGCGCCAAGGCGAAGTATTAGGTTTTGCAGGCTTAATTGGCAGCGGCCGCACCGAAACCGCTGAAGCCATTATGGGTTTACGCCGCCGCCAACACGGAGACATTTATGTTCAGCAACAAGCGGTACAAATCCACAACATTAAAGACGCCGTAAGACATGGCTTGGCCTATTTAAGCGAAGACCGTCAAGGCTGCGGCCTTACTATGAGCTTTAACTTACCCGAAAACATTAGCTTAATTTCACTTAAAAACTATAGCAATGGCTTGATAAATCACGCTAAAACCCGTGAAAAGGCAGAGCAATATGTACGTAAATTCGACATTAAAGCCGCCTCATTAGATACCGAATTACTTTACCTAAGCGGAGGTAATCAACAAAAAGTTTACCTGTCCAAATGGATGGATACTCAACCACAAATTCTGATTTTGGACGAGCCCACCCGCGGGGTAGATGTGAACACTAAAAAAGAAATTTACCACTTTGTTCAAAGCATGACCGAGCAAGGTTTGGCGGTGGTAGTTATTTCTTCAGACATGGAAGAGTTAATTGGGCTCGCTCACCGAGTATTGGTGATGCGTGAAGGTCGCATTCAGGGAGAGTTACATGACCAAGACATTAATGAAGAACAAATCATGTTTTTGGCGGCAGGTTTACAAAACCAGGCAGCGCCGCTATCTGCGTCGTCACAGGATAGCCACCCATGAGTGAGGTTGTAAAAATGGAACAAAAATCTAGCTCATCACCTTCTACTAGCTGGTTGGCCAAGCTACCGAAATTTACCCTATCTAATTGGGCGCCACTGATTGCACTGCTGATTCTGGTTATTCTGTCAGCAATGGCCAGTGAGCACTTCTTAATTCCACGAAACCTTACCAACGTGCTTAGACAAGTGTCTTACACTGGCATCATCGCCTTAGGCATGACCTTTGTCATTATTGCTGGCGGTATTGATTTGTCGGTAGGCTCAATGGTTGCCTTGGTCGGTGTTTTGGTGATTATGCTGCTCAATTACCTTGGCGATGGCTGGATGGCCGTGACCGTGTCAATTGCAGCAGCAATGGCAATGGGTGCTGCCTTTGGAGCAGTAAACGGATTGCTCACCACCAAAGGAAAGATTACCGCCTTTGTGGCAACGTTAGCCACAATGTCTATCTTTCGCTCGCTTACACTCTATATCAGTGATGCTGGCGAGATGGTTTCACAAAACAGTCACTACCCCGATATTGGGGGCGGTTACTTTATGGGGATTCCGATCCCGGTATGGATATTCCTCGGCTTGGCATTTTTGGGGCATATCATTTTGCGCCACACCGCCTTTGGCCGGCATGTTTGCGCTGTAGGCTCTAACCCTAAGGTAGCCGCTTATTCTGCGATTAACGTGCAGCAAGTTTACTTTCTAACTTTTGTGATTGTCGGATTCACCGTGGGCTTGTCTGCGGTAATGCTGTCATCACGACTTAATTCGGTGAGCCCGGGTGACGCGGGCTTGTTTTACGAACTGGACGCCATTGCCGCGGTTGTGATTGGCGGAACCTCGTTAGCAGGCGGCAAAGGCACACTATGGGGCACCGTTATCGGCGCCATCATTTTAGGCATTATTAATAACATGCTGAACTTAATGGGGGTTTCACCCTATTTACAAGGAACGGTAAAAGGCTTGGTGATTTTGATTGCGGTATTAATGCAATTCAAACGTGATCGTTAAACCTGCACCGACTATTAAAAACAAAGGAGAGTAACTCATGCGTTTATTGCAACACATAGGAAAACTACTACTTGCCGCTACACTGTTCAGTTCAGTTGGCATCAATGCAGCATTAGCAGATACCTTAAAAGTGGGTGTATCCGTTCCCTCAGCAGACCATGGTTGGACCGCCGGGTTATTGTGGTGGGCAGAAAAAGCTGCAGCTGACTTTAAGAAAAGTGAAGACGATATTGAATTTTACGTAGTGGCTGCCAGCTCCGGATCTAAGCAAGTTGGCGATGTGGAAGATTTAATGATTAAAGGCATTGATGCCTTGGTTATCTTGCCGCACAACCCAGCCACTTTACAAAAAGTGATTGAAGAAGCCTACGGCAGCGGTATTTACACAGTAGTGGTAGACCGAGAACTAGAAACACCAGCACAAAACGTGTTTATTGCCGGTGATAATGCAGGGCTTGGCAGTGTTAGTGGTGAATGGTTAGCCAAAGAAATGAATGGCAAAGGCAAAGTGGTGGTGATTGAAGGCATGTCTATTCCAATTAACAAACAACGGGTAGATGCCTTTAATGAGGTGATTGCTAAACACAAAGGCATGACGATTCTGGATAGCCAACCTGCTGATTGGTCTACCCAAAAAGCCCTCGCCGTAATGGAGAATTACTTGCAAAAACACCCTAAAATTGATGCGGTATGGTGCCAAGACGATGATATGTTAAAAGGAGTAATGCAGGCTATTAAAGAGTCAGGTAGAACCGACATTAAAACCGTTTTAGGTGGCGCGGGTGCACAAGACATTATTAACATGGTTGTGGACGGTAACCCTGTGGTGCGTGCTACCGTTACTTACCCACCTAGCATGGTAGCGTCGGGTATCGCTTTAGCTATTACTGGTGCTCGCCACGAAATGCTGGGGAAAATGTACCATAGCGCCCCATCACGCGTAATTTTGGCCGCTGAGTTAGTTGATACCAATAACGCCAAAGATTTTGTGGTAACCGGTGCTGCTTACTAAAGAATAGCCAATGTTAAACTTGAGGCTCACACATTAGGCTGTGAGCCTTTTCTTTGGACATAACCAATTTAACCTCTAACAATGCTCAAATGCTAAAAAGAACTGGCTTTTATTATTGGTAGTGACGCAGCAATTCAGCAATGCTTGGCGCTTGAGACCAACGCCAGTCACTCGGTAAAGCAATAGCGGCTTGTTTATCGCACGCTTGTTGGGCTTTGCTAAAATCTGAGCCATGACTAATGTTGGCTAATTCATCCAGTAGCAGCCATTCTTTGTCATCGGCGATATCGACTAAGTAGCTAGGTAAAATACCCCAACCACAATCCCAGGCCAGTAACTCTATTTGATTGAGGGCGAAAACATCCCTAATAAGGTTACCTTTAATTATTGGCCATCCAGTAAAGTTAAAAATGCCAAAGCTACTCGACTCCGCCAGATTAGCACGGCACATTTGCCAAGCGCTTCCGGCGTAAATAAATCGATTATGCGGCACATCTAAAGGGTCAAAATCTATATCTAGTATCTCTTTATGTACCTGATCTAGCTGTGCATCTACCATTACCCAACGCTGTTGATGTTGATGCCAGTACTCACAAACCCAGTGGTCTTCATATTCTCGCAAACCTAAGTATGTAGCAAAACCACAACGCAAACGCGCGGCGATACCTTGGGTTTGCAGCAACATACACGCCATGATGGAAAAGTCGCGGCACACCCCCACTAATCGCTGATCAGGGGCTTTATTCTCTAGTAGGCTGGTACCACTTCTAGCATCTAGAATGGTCAGCATTTCACTTATGCTGCGGGCTTGCATTTCAGTAAACTTGCTTTGGAAAGGCTGGTTAATTTGGTATTTATCGAGCCAGTAAGCATGTACTAGGTTGTGCTGAACCAAGTTAACAATGTCAGCCACTGAATCAGGCAGGTTAACTAATTGCGGTTCAAATTGCTGAGGATGAGTCAATTCGCTATAGCAGGAGTATTGATCGAGTGTTTGGTTATTCATAGTGCAATCCATGGCAAAAACTAAAATCATCCTAGTAGATAATTTTAGTTTTTTCAGCCTTTCGCCGTCACTTTACCCCATTGCTATGCAGCAACTGAGTAATAGCTCACTGATTGATGAAACACCGTGAGTATCGCAAGGCATTTACTCTTCTGTTAGCAGCTCAAAGCTAACATCAACACTGTCGTGGTAAGTGAGTTGCGCGGCTTGGTAAGAGCTGCCTCCGGTATCTGCCGCCGCCATATTCACTCGCTCAATCTTCATCATTGGTACCGCAGATTGATTGCGATAGTTAATCTCTACCACTGGGCCTAATTGACCATTATAAGCGCTAGCTAACTGCCTAGCCTTAGCATACGAATCGGCGACTGCCATAGCGCGAACTTGTTGTTTGTACTGTTCTTCTTGCGAGCTTTTGTACTGCAGTTGGCGAACTTCATTTACACCACTAAGCATTGCCGCATCAAGCACTTGGGTCAGTTTATCGCTATCGGCCAATTCAACTATAATACTTCGTTGAGCACGGTAACCAACAAAGATTCGCTCACGATCTTGATACTTATATTCAGCTTGAATTTGTAATTGACTGGCTTCAAAACGGTCTGACTCACTCAGTAAATTGGCCAAGTTTGATTGGGTCACTGTAACTATTTTATCCACTTGCTGCTTAGCGTCGCTGGCAGTTTTAGACAAACTAGCAGCATGTAAGTCTAGTTGAACCTGATCAGCTGCCACCATTAGTTTTGCTTCACCACTGGTATGCAACATAGCCGACAATGCCGGGGCAGCTGCCAAGCTACCAGCTAACAAGGCAGGTAATAAAAGCTTATTCATCTATACCTCTTCTAAGTTATTGACCAACTATTCAAGTAGTTTAAAGCGTTGAGGGGGGGCGATATAACCTTGATAAGCATCTACTGGCAAGGCCGCTAATCGTTCCACCTGTTGTTGATTCTCTACCCGCTGCGCCACCGTAACAATTTGTAGATTTCTCGCTGCACGGCATATTGCACTTAAGAAATGGGCATCGCCATCTTCCGCTAAAGCCTGTGCCGTATAACCATAGTCGATTTTAACGTAATTGGGTTTCACGCGGCTTAGATAGCTTAATGAATGTAGATTACGACCGTATTGATCCACACCAATTTGAAAACCGAGATCACGCAATACCGCTAAGGCTGCATCTAGTTCTTTATTTTCTTGGAGAAATGCCGTTTCAGGTATCTCAAAGGCCATACGATTAGCTACCGCTTTAAACTGCTGCGCCGCCTCACTTAGCCAAGTTAAAAAGCTAAGTTCACTAATTGCCGACAAGGTTAAGTTAATGGCTAAACTGAGTTGGCTGTTTTCAACTAACGATTTAGCGGCTTGTTCAACCACCATTTGATCAAACTTAGCGCCCAACCTAAACTGCTCCACTGCCGGCATAAATTGACCTGCCGCGTAGTGCTGAGCATCGACTTCAATCGTCGTAAACAGCTCATGGTGTAACACCTTATCACTGTGAATAAAGTTAACTATTTGAGTTTTATAAGCCAGGCTCTGACGACTAATGGTCGCTTCTAACAATAACTTCCACTGGCTACGCGGAATATGCGTATGTTCTACGTCAGCTAAAGTATAAAAGCCCTCTCGCAGCTCACGTGCAGCCTGCAAAGCGTTATCTGCAGCAGTTAACAGTTCACCAATGTTTTCGTCTTTTTGGCGTAATACCAACCCCATCACCATCGGCCGCGGCATGTATTGCTTCCAGGTCGCTAAGCGACCTAGCACATCTTGGTGAATTTGTTGCGCTAACTCTAACAACTGCTGCTGATCGTAACCTTCAGCCAATACCGCGAACTCTAGCTTGCTAATTCGAGCAAACACTAACTGTTGCTGTTGCTGTGTGTAGGCACTAAATAACTCACCAATAGAATGGATAAACTCATCTCTGGCACTAAAACCATCTTGAACATGAATGGCATCAATAATATCAAAAGAGAGTAAAGCCACCCCGCCTACCCCTGACTCAGCTAACCAAGACTTACTCTGATTAATGAAATAAGCGCGGTTGCCTAAGCCCGAGACTGCATCTTGAAAAGCTTGTTGGCGTAACACGCTAGCTTCTTGCACTTGGCTTTCAAATTGCTGAGCAATATTGTCAGACATGTGGTTAATTGCACTCACCACACTGCGTAACTCTTGGGTATGCGGCAGTGGAATAGTTTGACCAAAACTGCGTTGCTCAATTAACTGAGCTTGTTGCTGAATTTGCTCCAGCGGTTTTAATAGGTAACGCAAAGCACGCATCAACAGTAACACTGTTGCTAAATAGCCTACTAAGAACAGTTTGGCTAGATCCACCATGGCATTCCACAACTGCAAATAAGCAAAACCTGAGTGGCCAACTACGGTTAATTGGCCAAGCTGCATCCAGCCACTCGTGAGCACTTGTTGCTGTGAACTTGGCTGGAACAACTCAAACGAAGTAAACCACTCTGGAACACCATCGATAGAACTAGTGTTATGTCGATCAATCAGACTATCATCGCTAAACAACTGCAAACTAATCTGCTGATAGTAGCCACTATCAAACATCGCATTGATCACCGATTCAGCGCCAACCTTATCATCAGCCTGTAAATACGGGCTTAAGGACAAACCTAAAGACGTCGTGGTGTTGTTTACATCTGATAATTGTTGCTCAGATAAATAACTGCGGGTATTGCCGATTTCAATACTAAATACCACAGCTAATAAGCCACCATAGATAAGCAGTACTACAATCAACAACTGGCGATATAAGGTCATAATGTTTCCCTAAGCATCGAAATTCTTTACCGGTTTTTTCAGTTTATTGAGCCGCCAGCGTTGCTGGAGATCAGTCCAAAGCTTTAGGCGGCTGGATTTTCCCGCTAATTGGCCCCGCCCTTTTTCTTTCATCAACCAAAGATGCTGACCATTAAAGCTATAAATGGGCACCAAATCACCTCGCTGGGTAGCCGGTAAAATAGTCGGGTTAATGTTGTCGAGAATAATGGGCACCGATGAAGGTGTTTGGTAGTAAGCCACCACCATATGGAATTGGTTGTAAGTGAGCGATTTCACATACACTAAGCGCATTTTCTCATCGCTAACCCCTAACTCTATTAAGGAGAAATACTTAGCGATACTGAAATCATCGCAATCGCCCGCAGCCGCCCCCAAAAACTCTACCGGAGTAGCCCAGTAATCTTTTTGGCCCCACACTTCAATATCATCAACAAACTGCATTTGATTGAAAAAGTCATTGATTGAGCGAAGCTGCTCTGGCTCTTCTAGCTGATGACTATCGGCAATTAACTGACGCCAAGCGCGAACTCTTAGCTCAGCTTTTTCACCATAAAAAGAACGAACCGTAGCGGCGAGTTCTTCAAGCTGGTAAGCACTGGCAAGAATGAATACCGGCCAAGCCAGTAATATTATCCACCAATAAGCGAGAAGGCGTCGCATGCTTAGGCTACGGCTTTAAATGCGGAGTATAAATTGACCACCGAGGAATCGCTTTGCGATATTGCTCTTGAACAAAGATTCGAGCGCGGCGATTGGCGGTTTCTGATTGTTCGCTATCACCTGCAACCAATAATTGTTCCTCGCCGTTGGCTTCTAAATCAACGCGCTCAGCAGCAATACCAAACTGTTCAATAAGTTGTTGGCGAACACTTACAGCTCGGCGCTTGGATAATGCAAGATTGTAAGGCTTGCTGCCGCTTGCACTGGCAAAACCTTCTACGCTTATTTTCACCTCTGGGTACCGCTGCATAAAGTCAGCCACTTGCTGCAGTTGTGGAGAAAATTTAGGGCTAAGCTGACTAGAGTCATGTTCGAAAAACACCATCAGCTCATAGCCGTCATCGATATTTTGAAACTCACCACAACCATAATTATCAACCTCGGCGCCCAACACAGTGTTTGGGCAAAGATCGCGTTGATTAATAACACCATCGCTATCTTCATCTTGACGATCATAATTGGCAGGCTCTGCTGTATAAGGTTCAGCAGATTGACTGCAAGCCGTTAAAGCTAATACGGCAACAAGCACAAGCAACCCGTGGTTATTCATCAAAAATTCCAGTTCTCAGGTCGATCCACTCGCAGTGCTTCAAGCAATAAACCGGTGGCATTTAACAAACGGTACTTAGCGCGTAGTTCGTCAATATCGGCGCCAATATATTCATTCTGTGCTTCAAACAGTTCATTCTCAGTGTTTAACACATCAAGTAAACTACGTTTACCCAAATTAAATTGTTTTTTATATGCTTCTACTGTTTGATAGCTGGCCTCTACATGCTGCTGCAAAAACGATTTTTGGCGAACCAACACATCCCAAGCATTCCATGCTAAGCGAGTCCCCTCGGTCACTTGACGGTATGCGTCGTCACCCACCGCTTTGGCCCGATTAACATCATAGGCGGTACGACGGATTTCAGCCGCATCGCTGCCACCGTTAAATAAGTTGTAACGCACGCGCAGCATAGCGGCCAATTCGTAATCTTTGGTATCGTCTAAACCATTTTGATTTCGGTCCCAGTTTCCGTCCAATTCTAAAGCCAATTCTGGATAGTTGTTGGCTTTAGCAACGGTATTTTGAGCATTGGCTGCGGCTACGTCATATTGAGCAGCTTTTAACGTAGGGTGAACATCAACCGCCGCAGCTAAGGCAGCATCTAGATCAGCTGGCAGCAGATCCAAATCAGCGCCCGGTAACACCAAGTCTTGCGGCAAAGTATTAACGACCCGTAAAAACTGGGTTTGCGCGTCCATTAAGTTATTTTGAGATGACAAAGCGTTAGTGGTAGCGCGTGCAACCCGTCCATTTACTTGGGTTAAATCGGCACTGGACCCGACACCTGAATCAGTGCGTTTCTTAATATCTTTTTGAATCGCTAAATGGGTTTGCAGATTACTCTCCGCTAAGTCAGACAGTTGCTGCTGCTTTAGCACTTCCAGATAGACATCCACCACCCGCAGCGCAATATTTTCTGAATCGTTGTATAGCAGCCACTGATCAGCCCGAGCTTCGTTTTCTGTTCGAGATACTTCGCCCGAAGTAGCAAAACCACTAAATAGTAGCTGCCGAATACTAATGCCTACTTCTGTGGGGTTAGCACTATTTACCCCCAAGGTTTCAGTTTCTCGCTGCCCCCAACCGGCCCCAGCAGTTAAATCAACCGTGGGATAATAGCCACCTTTAGCGCCTTGATATTGTTCGCTACTGGCTTTGAATTGGTTGAATGAAGATTGTAACTGTGGATGCTCAGTCAATACCTTAGCAACCGCTTGCTCAAGCGATTGCGCCGAAACACAGCTACTACTGATCAACAGCCCAGACACTATGGCCAAGGTCAACTTATTCATTAACACTCCTTGTTGTCGCCAACCAAAAGGGCAGCGAACAAACTCACTTATCGTTCTCGAAGCGCAGATTGCTGCGCTTTAATAATCGGTTTTAGCAGATAATCTAAAATGCTTTTCTTACCCGTAATAATATCCACACTGGATAGCATACCCGGAATAATTGGCAATGGTGCGCTATCACTACCGAGATAGTTTTTGTCGGTTCGAACCCGCACTAAATAGTAACTATTACCTTCTTCATCTAAGATGGTATCGGCACTGATGTGCTCTAGCTGCCCGTCTAAACCGCCATAGATAGAAAAATCATAAGCACTGAATTTAACAACAGTTTTAAGCCCTGGGCGAAGAAAAGCAATGTCTTTTGGTTGAATTTTTGCTTCAACTAATAAGTTGTCTTCCATAGGCACAATTTCCATGATACTCATGCCTGGTTGAACCACTCCTCCTACAGTATTAATGTAGATTTTCTTCACTGTACCTTTAACTGGTGACATTACCGAAGTTCTATCAACCCTATCTCGAAGACCAACCTGCCCTTCACTTAAAGGCTGTAGTTCAGCTTCAATCTGGTTTAACTCCTTTCGAGCCTCACTCAAAAAAGCTAAAGCGATATCACGTCGCTTGTAAATAGTTTCGGCAATCGCGCTACGAATTTTAGGTTCCAGTAGTTTACTACTTTGTAGTTCGCCGTTTAAGTCATTGGCTTGACGGCGTAGCTTAAGAATTTCGACTTGTGAAACAATACCTTCTTCCGCTAAAGGCTTGGTTATCTTTAATTCTTCTAAAAGCAATTTATAACTGTTATTTACATGCAGCACTTTAGACTTCAGCTCTAGTAACTCTTGCTGCTTTTGATCAATTTGCCCAGCAGTAATAGAGAGTTGGTTTTGCAAAGCGCGTAACCGGGCATTTTTTTGAAGTTGCTGACCGGTGACCTCTGAAGGGTAGTTCTGCTCAAGTGTATCGCTAAACTCGATATCAACATCAATAATTTTCACTTGGTCTTGCCATTGCTCGAGACCAAGTTGAGGCTTTAATTGAATACTGGCTATTTCACTTTTTAAGCGCGCTACATCAGCCTCTAAGTTGATCACTCGCTGCTGCTGCTCTCTAAAATCAGAACGAAAACGGGTATCGTCAATAAGTAACAGTGGCTGACCGGGTTCTACTTTCTCACCTTCGGTAACTAAAATCTGTTTAAGAATGCCACCTTCAAGGTTTTGAATAGTTTGGATCTGCCGTGATGGAATTACTTTTCCTGAGCCAATAGTGACTTCATCAACCTGAGCCCAATGCGCCCAATACAACGCACAGGCCATCAACACAAAAATAAGCCATAACAAACGACGCGAACGACGCGGAGTCTTCATCAAAATGGCGGCGTTGATGTCATCGACAAACTTTAGTTCTTCCTCTGAGATATCTTGTGATTGCTTACTCATTGGTGGCTCTCACTTTGCCAGTGCGTAGCAATTCTAATACATCCGCTTTGGTCCCATCTGCCACTACTCGGCCACGCTCTAATACGATGATTCTGTCGACCAAATCTAACATCGACATTTTGTGGGTAATTAAGATAAAGGTTTTATCTTCAGCCACTTGCTTAAGCCGGGTCTTCACCAAGTTTTCAGAGAAAGCATCCATGCTACTGGTAGGCTCATCTAACACTAGTACTGGGGGGTTGAACAACAGCGCCCGAGCTAAAGCCACAGCTTGACGCTGCCCACCAGATAAATACTGACCTCGCTCGCCTACTTGACGGTCTAAACCTTCAGGGTCAAGGTCGGTAAATTGAGTCACGCCCGCTAGCTCGGCGGCTCGGAATATTAACTCGTCTTCGATATGCGGCACACCCAGCGTAATGTTGTCGCGGATTGAGCCAAAAAACAGATTGATATCTTGCGGTAAACAACCAAGCTTTTGTCGCACGTCGGCAGGGCTAATTTGCTTTAAATCTACACCATCTAAGCGAATAGCTCCTTCTTGAGGTACATAAAAACTGAGCAGTAGCTTTTCTACGCTGGTTTTACCGGCGCCAATTTTACCAATAATGGCGACCTTTTCTTTAGCCTTAATCGAAAAGCTAACTTGCTTAAGCACTTGTTGGTCACTGCCGGGATAGCTAAACGTCACATCACTAAAACTAATTGCGCCGTCAAAGTGAGAACGGTGCATATAACGCTCTAAGTTTTCGTCAGGCAATTGCATGATATCTTCTAAATTCTCAAGTGCTGATTGCGCTTGGTTATACCGAGTTGCTAGTAAAGACACTTGAGAGAAAGGCACTAAAGCTCGGCCAGTAAGCATTACTGCCGCCACCAACCCACCCATGGACAAATTACCTTGTGAAATCTGGAATACTCCCACCACCACCAACAACACGGTGGTGCTTTGCGAGACAAAAGCGTTGACATTACCCACCGAGGTAGCCAACTTGCGAATGGCCATGTTCCAAGTAGCTATGTTGCCTACTAACTCTTCCCACTTATGCTGAAACTGACTTTCAGCACCGGCTAATTTCAGTGATTCAATACCATTAAGACTCTCAATCAGGTGAGCATTTTTTTGGCTGGCGAAGCGACTGCCTAGCTCAACTTCTTGGTGCATTTTACGTTTGATGTAAAACGAATATAACAACATCAATACCGCAGCGCCGGCAGGCACCAAGGCTAAAGGCCCTGCCACCATCGCAATCACCGCCAAGAAT
This sequence comes from Agarivorans sp. TSD2052, assembly GCF_023238625.1. Taxonomy (NCBI): domain Bacteria; kingdom Pseudomonadati; phylum Pseudomonadota; class Gammaproteobacteria; order Alteromonadales; family Alteromonadaceae; genus Agarivorans; species Agarivorans sediminis. Next base: position 722,776 of record NZ_CP096670.1, on the reverse strand, counting down.
AATAAGGAGAACGGTACATCCACTAATGCGGCAATAGTAGAAGAGGTAATAAATTCACGAATAGAATCAAACTCTTGTACATTTTTAGCAAATGCCCCTACCGACGGCGGCCTCACTTCAGCCTTAATATTCAGTAGTTTTTCGAAAATTCGAGCCGACAATAAAATATCAGACTTTTTAGCGGCTAAATCGAGGGTATAACCACGCATCTGTTTTAGGGCAAAGTCAAAAACCAGTACCAAAGCCATGCCCACAGTGAGCACCCACAAAGTATCAATCGCGGAATTAGGCACCACTCGGTCGTAGACATTCATCACAAATAAAGGGGAGGCAATGGCAAACAAATTCAAAAATAATGACGCCACTAAAGCATCTCGATAAATAGGGGCTGAACGGCGCAATGTATTCCAAAACCAATGGCCTTGTTTGTTACTTAACGATTCAGGGGAGCGCGCATCAAAGCGATAGCGTTTGCGCACATAACAGCAAAAGCCGGTGTAATCAGGGCTTAGTTGCGCTAGCGGGATATGCTCATGACTGTCAGGCAGTTCAGGCCAAGCCACTTCAATAGTATCTTTATCTCGAGATACTAGAACGCAGCTGCGGCCGTCTTTAAGTAGCAGAATACACGGGAGCAACAGTGTAGGAATGTTATCTATCGGCTTTTTAACAATAGATGCATCCATACCGGCCCGTAAAGCCGCTCGAGGTAACAAGGCAGGAGAGAGCAGCCCGTCTTCCAATGGCAATCCCACCGATAATGCGCGAGCAGAAAACGGTTTTCCGTAATACTTAGATAGAAACACCAAACTGTTAAGTAGTGGGTCTATGTGCTCTGCGGTAATATCTAAATCAGCGTATTGCTGCCGTGATTTTGCGTCTTGCACCTAGCGTCCTTTCCAAAATATAAAACATCAAGAGTAAGCCTTAGCTTACTCTTGTATTGCCCATTACCAAAATAAAAACAATAAGCAAATAGCTTAGTTATCTACATTAAGCTGTTGATCTTCAATTAATTGAGTCAAGATTTCACTATCACTCATGCCACTAAAATCGACATCTTTCAGGGTAATAGTTTGATGAACACTCTCACCGTTGCTACCGCCATCTTTATCAATGGAAATAATGGTTTCAACACCACTGCCAGTACTCACCGTTTCAAAGGACAAATAAGACTCTAAACTTGCCTCGGTTTCACCTTGTAGCAAGTCACTCAAATCAAGAACATCGGCATCTGCGCCATCCGCCTTTAAAGTGAAATCGGTGACAGTGTCGTTGGTAGTGCCTTGATCATCGCCATCTAACCAAGCGAACATGTCACTATCATCCCCCCCAGTGAGGATGTCATTACCTTGGCCACCAATCAGTAGATCAGAACCTTCCCCACCCGCTAGCTGGTCATCGCCTTGATAGCCAACTAAGGCGTCATCACCACCTTCTCCACTAAGGGTGTTGGCAGCAGAATTACCAACCAATACTTCATCGCCGTCACCACCATCAATAGAATCACTATGAACACCAATTAATTCCGCAGTGGTTGAGTCTATGACTCCATCACCAATAATGCTGTACTCAAACTGTTCTGCTACGTCAGTACCAGCAGATTTTTGGTAAATGGCATTGCTAGCGTCAATGGTTAAGTGCATTTGGTAGAAACCACTGTCTTCATCGGTGTCGGCCACTATATGTAAATAATACTCACCCTCAGTATCTGCAGTAAAGCTGCCACGAGGACCTTGCCAATCTTCAGTAAACTTAGTGGTGCCATTGTCGGTAGTTAAAAGATTACCCTCTGAATCATAAATATAAGCATCAACCTTAACTCTTTCTTGGCCAGAAATAGTCGCCATATTAGCCCACAGAGTTTCACCTTCTGCTAGGGTAACTTTAAGCCAGTCTTCATCGGCCGCAGTTGCGGGTGAGTTGTCGTTAATTAACTCACTTTGATAAGTATAAGAATAACCACCACTGACAATTTGTGGAATATTTCCGTCGTTCAAACTAAACAATGAGCGGTCACTTAGGTCCACTGCACTATTGCCATTGAAATCGACAAAGTTCACATCGGCTTCAGTACCAATAATCGATAGTTCTTCCGTTTCAAAATTACTATCATGAATACCTAAGCCAACACCGTCATTAGAATCAAACAGTATTTCATCACTGCCACTAACTGAGCCGCCAACTGGGCTATCAACCCCGTCAAAACTAATAGCGGCCCCTGTATCGTTCCAAAGCAAGGCCAAACTTGGCACGCTAATGGTGCTGGTGCCGTCTTGGTTGGTTATAATTACATCGCGGTTAGCATCAACAACAGCTTCAAACACGGTGTTAATTTCAATATTAATGGAACTAGAGTCGCCATCAAAATCGGTAACCGTTACCGCCCAATTTTCTTGCTGTCCCCAGCCATCGCCAGCAACATCCAGCTCGTAAGAATAGGCGCCTGTAACAAAATTAAGCAGCAGTAATCCACCTAAGGCGGTGGTGACTGTCAGCGTTTTTTGTTCTTCAGGAATAGCGTTAGGATCATAGGTGTAAGTTGTTCCTTCGATAGTAATCGCACTCACATAACCACCATCAGCGCCGACGATGAAGCCATCGGTTGAAGCGGTTTCTAAAAGGCCTAAAGATGCACTGACTTCTGCTTCCAAATAACTCTCAACAATAGTAGCTGAAAGGTCTGAGGGATCTTCTACAATAAAGGCAAACTCGTCACTGGCTGATTCCGAAGCAACATCTTTAAGTACCTCTAAATCGGCATTCCCAATACCAATGCCATAACTAGTATCGATATTATTTTCAACAAAAGAGTCCCAAGCTTCTAGGCCATTTAGCCCGTTGTATGCCACCGTATCATCGATACCAAAACCATAGTTGGGCTCTCCATCAGAGATAAAGTACAACAAAGTATTATCTGCTGGCGGCTGCACGTCAGTACCACTGCTAACAATCACTTCATTCAACGCAGCATCATAATGGGTTCCCCCACCAGAGCTTAGGTCTTGCAGGTAACTTAAAGCATCGGCAACGTTATCGCTAAGCCAACCGCTACTTACTACTGAGTCAGAAAAGCCGATTATTTGCACATTCACATTGCCGCTATCATCTGCTTGGTTTATCAGATTTGATAGTGCCTCAACCGCTATATTTAGGTAATTAAGACCATCACCATGTTCACCGTTCGTCATACTTGCCGAAGTATCGAGTACCAGCACTAAGTTGGTGGTAATCGCGAGCGGGCTAGATTCTAAGTTATGTGAAACATCACTACCAACCGGCGCATCATCGGTAATGTTGACGTCTAATGTACCTTGAGTAACAACACCCGCTGCGGGGTCACTGATGGCATAACCAAAGCTTTCACTGGCATTATCTCCCGCTGAGCTAGACAACTCGAGTTGATACTCATAGTCACCTTTAGCAAAGCCATTATACGCTTCGGTATAGACCGTTAGTTGACCCTGTTCGGTATCAATACTAATCACGCCATTGGCATCAGCAGTATATGGCGAGCCATCATAAGCAATGCTAGAAATGGCTAAACCATCGCTAATCGCTTGATCATTTTCGAGTAAATTTCCACTTGTAGTCGTTGCGGCAATACCTGCTTCGCTACCGGAAGCTAAACCAGCTTCAAATACTTGGGCAGTATCATCAACCGCCCTAGGTGCAGGGTCTACCGTTACCGTGACGGTCGCGGTTGAAGTACTGCCATCTTCATCGGTGATGATGTAGCTAAAGCTGTCTTCACCCTCAAAATCGGCATTGGGCGTATATACCACTTGGCCGTTAACGATCTCGGTGCTGCCGTTGGCGCCATTGGTGGCGCTGGTTAAAGTCGCCCCATCGGTCATCGCATCATTGTCGGTAACATCGATGGTGACGCTTTGTTCTTCTGTGGTGCTGGCGGTATCGGCGGCAGCCACAGGCACACCTTCATCATTCACCGTTACCGTCACGGTCGCGGTTGAAGTACTGCCATCTTCATCGGTGATGGTGTAGCTAAAGCTGTCTTCACCCTCAAAATCGGCGTTGGGCGTATACACCACTTGGCCGTTGACGATCTCGGTGCTGCCGTTGGCGCCATCGGTAGCGCTGGTTAAAGTCGCCCCATCGGTCATCGCATCATTGTCGGTAACATCGATGGTGACTGATTGTTCTTCTGTGGTTGTCGCCGTATCGGCGGCAGCCACAGGCACACCTTCATCATTAACCGTTACCGTGACGGTCGCGGTTGAGGTGCTGCCATCTTCATCGGTGATGATGTAGCTAAAGCTGTCTTCACCCTCAAAATCGGCATTGGGCGTATACACCACTTGGCCGTTGACGATCTCGGTGCTGCCGTTGGCGCCATTAGTAGCGCTGGTTAATGTGGCGCTATCTGTCATCGCATCGTTATCGGTAACATCGATGGTGACTGATTGTTCTTCTGTGGTTGTCGCCGTATCGGCGGCAGCCACAGGCACACCTTCATCATTAACCGTTACCGTGACGGTCGCGGTTGAGGTGCTGCCATCTTCATCGGTGATGATGTAGCTAAAGCTGTCTTCACCCTCAAAATCGGCATTGGGCGTATACACCACTTGGCCGTTAACGATCTCGGTGCTGCCGTTGGCGCCATTAGTAGCGCTGGTCAGTGTCGCACCATCGATCATCGCATCGTTGTCGGTAACATCGATGGTGACGCTTTGTTCTTCTGTGGTAGTTGCGGTATCCGCCACTGCGCTCGGCACACCTTCATCATTGACGGTCACTGTCACGGTCGCGGTTGAGGTGCTGCCATCTTCATCGGTGATGATGTAGCTAAAGCTGTCTTCACCCTCAAAATCGGCATTGGGCGTATACACCACTTGGCCGTTAACGATCTCGGTGCTGCCATTGGCGCCATCGGTAGCGCTGGTTAAAGTCGCGCCATCGGTCAAATCATCGTTGCTTAATACATCGATGGTGACGCTTTGTTCTTCTGTGGTGCTGGCGGTATCGGCGGCAGCCACGGGCACACCTTCATCATTGACCGTCACTGTCACGGTCGCGGTTGAGGTGCTGCCGTCTTCATCGGTGATGATGTAGCTAAAGCTGTCTTCACCCTCAAAATCGGCATTGGGCGTATACACCACTTGGCCGTTGACGATCTCGGTGCTGCCGTTGGCGCCATTGGTGGCGCTGGTTAAGGTGGCCCCATCGGTCATCGCATCGTTATCGGTGACATCGATGGTGACGCTTTGTTCTTCTGTGGTGCTGGCGGTATCGGCGGCAGCCACAGGCACACCTTCATCATTGACGGTCACCGTGACGGTCGCTGTTGAAGTGCTGCCATCTTCATCGGTGATGATGTAGCTAAAGCTGTCTTCACCCTCAAAATCGGCATTGGGCGTATACACCACTTGGCCGTTGACGATCTCGGTGCTGCCGTTGGCGCCATTGGTGGCGCTGGTTAAGGTGGCCCCATCGGTCATCGCATCGTTGTCGGTAACATCGATGGTGACGCTTTGTTCTTCTGTGGTTGTCGCCGTATCCGCGGCAGCCACGGGCACACCTTCATCATTGACGGTCACCGTCACGGTCGCGGTTGAAGTACTGCCATCTTCATCGGTGATGATGTAGCTAAAGCTGTCTTCACCCTCAAAATCGGCATTGGGCGTATACACCACTTGGCCGTTGACGATCTCGGTGCTGCCGTTGGCGCCATTGGTGGCGCTGGTTAAGGTCGCGCCATCGGTCAAATCATCGTTGCTTAATACATCGATGGTCACTGATTGTTCTTCAGTGGTTATCGCCGTATCGGCGGCAGCCACAGGCACACCTTCATCATTGACGGTCACTGTGACGGTCGCGGTTGAGGTACTGCCATCTTCATCGGTGATGATGTAGCTAAAGCTGTCTTCACCCTCAAAATCGGCATTGGGCGTATATACCACTTGGCCGTTAACGATCTCGGTGCTGCCATTGGCGCCATCGGTAGCGCTGGTTAAGGTCGCGCCATCGGTCATCGCATCGTTATCGGTAACATCGATGGTGACGCTTTGTTCTTCTGTGGTAGTGGCGGTATCGGCGGCAGCCACGGGCACACCTTCATCATTGACGGTCACCGTGACGGTCGCGGTTGAGGTGCTGCCATCTTCATCGGTGATGATGTAGCTAAAGCTGTCTTCACCCTCAAAATCGGCATTGGGCGTATATACCACTTGGCCGTTAACGATCTCGGTGCTGCCGTTGGCGCCATCGGTAGCGCTGGTTAAGGTGGCCCCATCGGTCATCGCATCGTTATCGGTAACATCGATGGTGACGCTTTGTTCTTCTGTGGTTGTCGCCGTATCCGCGGCAGCCACGGGCACACCTTCATCATTGACGGTCACCGTCACGGTCGCGGTTGAAGTACTGCCGTCTTCATCGGTGATGATGTAGCTAAAGCTGTCTTCACCCTCAAAATCGGCATTGGGCGTATATACCACTTGGCCGTTAACGATCTCGGTGCTGCCGTTGGCGCCATTGGTGGCGCTGGTTAAGGTGGCGCCATCGGTCAAATCATCGTTACTTAATACATCGATGGTCACTGATTGTTCTTCTGTGGTGCTGGCGGTATCCGCCACTGCGCTCGGCACACCTTCATCATTGACGGTCACCGTGACCGTCGCGGTTGAAGTACTGCCATCTTCATCGGTGATGATGTAGCTAAAGCTGTCTTCACCCTCAAAATCGGCATTGGGCGTATATACCACTTGGCCGTTAACGATCTCGGTGCTGCCGTTGGCGCCATTGGTGGCGCTGGTTAAGGTGGCCCCATCGGTCATCGCATCGTTGTCGGTAACATCGATGGTGACGCTTTGTTCTTCTGTGGTTGTCGCCGTATCCGCGGCAGCCACGGGCACACCTTCATCATTGACGGTCACCGTCACGGTCGCGGTTGAAGTACTGCCATCTTCATCGGTGATGATGTAGCTAAAGCTGTCTTCACCCTCAAAATCGGCATTGGGCGTATATACCACTTGGCCGTTAACGATCTCGGTGCTGCCATTGGCGCCATCGGTAGCGCTAGTTAAGGTCGCCCCATCGGTCATCGCATCATTATCGGTAACATCGATGGTCACTGATTGTTCTTCTGTGGTGCTGGCGGTATCGGCGGCAGCCACAGGCACACCTTCATCATTGACGGTCACCGTGACGGTCGCTGTTGAAGTGCTGCCATCTTCATCGGTGATGATGTAGCTAAAGCTGTCTTCACCCTCAAAATCGGCATTGGGCGTATACACCACTTGGCCGTTGACGATCTCGGTGCTGCCGTTGGCGCCATTGGTGGCGCTGGTTAAGGTGGCCCCATCGGTCATCGCATCGTTATCGGTAACATCGATGGTGACGCTTTGTTCTTCTGTGGTTGTGGCTGTATCGGCGGCAGCCACAGGCACACCTTCATCATTGACCGTTACCGTGACCGTCGCCGTTGAGGTGCTGCCGTCTTCATCGGTGATGATGTAGCTAAAGCTGTCTTCACCCTCAAAATCGGCATTGGGCGTATACACCACTTGGCCGTTGACGATCTCGGTGCTGCCGTTGGCGCCATTGGTGGCGCTGGTTAAGGTCGCGCCATCGGTCAAATCATCGTTACTTAATACATCGATGGTCACTGATTGTTCTTCTGTGGTGCTGGCGGTATCCGCCACTGCGCTCGGCACACCTTCATCATTGACGGTCACTGTCACGGTCGCGGTTGAGGTGCTGCCATCTTCATCGGTGATGGTGTAGCTAAAGCTGTCTTCACCCTCAAAATCGGCATTGGGCGTATATACCACTTGGCCGTTAACGATCTCGGTGCTGCCGTTGGCTCCATCGGTAGCGCTGGTTAAGGTGGCCCCATCGGTCATCGCATCGTTATCGGTAACATCGATGGTGACGCTTTGTTCTTCTGTGGTTGTGGCTGTATCGGCGGCAGCCACAGGCACACCTTCATCATTGACCGTTACCGTGACCGTCGCCGTTGAGGTGCTGCCGTCTTCATCGGTGATGATGTAGCTAAAGCTGTCTTCACCCTCAAAATCGGCATTGGGCGTATACACCACTTGGCCGTTGACGATCTCGGTGCTGCCGTTGGCGCCATTGGTGGCGCTGGTTAAGGTCGCGCCATCGGTCAAATCATCGTTGCTTAATACATCGATGGTCACTGATTGTTCTTCAGTGGTTATCGCCGTATCGGCGGCAGCCACAGGCACACCTTCATCATTCACCGTTACCGTCACCGTCGCGGTTGAAGTACTGCCATCTTCATCGGTGATGATGTAGCTAAAGCTGTCTTCACCCTCAAAATCGGCATTGGGCGTATACACCACTTGGCCGTTGACGATCTCGGTGCTGCCGTTGGCGCCATTGGTGGCGCTGGTTAATGTGGCGCCATCGGTCAAATCATCGTTGCTTAATACATCGATGGTCACTGATTGTTCTTCAGTGGTTATCGCCGTATCGGCGGCAGCCACAGGCACACCTTCATCATTCACCGTTACCGTCACCGTCGCGGTTGAAGTACTGCCATCTTCATCGGTGATGATGTAGCTAAAGCTGTCTTCACCCTCAAAATCGGCATTGGGCGTATATACCACTTGGCCGTTAACGATCTCGGTGCTGCCATTGGCGCCATCGGTAGCGCTAGTTAAGGTCGCCCCATCGGTCATCGCATCATTATCGGTAACATCGATGGTCACTGATTGTTCTTCTGTGGTGCTGGCGGTATCGGCGGCAGCCACAGGCACACCTTCATCATTGACGGTCACCGTGACGGTCGCTGTTGAAGTGCTGCCATCTTCATCGGTGATGATGTAGCTAAAGCTGTCTTCACCCTCAAAATCGGCATTGGGCGTATACACCACTTGGCCGTTGACGATCTCGGTGCTGCCGTTGGCGCCATTGGTGGCGCTGGTTAAGGTGGCCCCATCGGTCATCGCATCGTTATCGGTAACATCGATGGTGACGCTTTGTTCTTCTGTGGTTGTGGCTGTATCGGCGGCAGCCACAGGCACACCTTCATCATTGACCGTTACCGTGACCGTCGCCGTTGAGGTGCTGCCGTCTTCATCGGTGATGATGTAGCTAAAGCTGTCTTCACCCTCAAAATCGGCATTGGGCGTATACACCACTTGGCCGTTGACGATCTCGGTGCTGCCGTTGGCGCCATTGGTGGCGCTGGTTAAGGTCGCGCCATCGGTCAAATCATCGTTACTTAATACATCGATGGTCACTGATTGTTCTTCTGTGGTGCTGGCGGTATCCGCCACTGCGCTCGGCACACCTTCATCATTGACGGTCACCGTGACCGTCGCGGTTGAAGTACTGCCATCTTCATCGGTGATGATGTAGCTAAAGCTGTCTTCACCCTCAAAATCGGCATTGGGCGTATATACCACTTGGCCGTTAACGATCTCGGTGCTGCCGTTGGCGCCATTGGTGGCGCTGGTTAAGGTGGCCCCATCGGTCATCGCATCGTTGTCGGTAACATCGATGGTGACGCTTTGTTCTTCTGTGGTTGTCGCCGTATCCGCGGCAGCCACAGGCACACCTTCATCATTGACGGTCACCGTGACGGTCGCGGTTGAAGTACTGCCATCTTCATCGGTGATGGTGTAGCTAAAGCTGTCTTCACCCTCAAAATCGGCATTGGGCGTATATACCACTTGGCCGTTAACGATCTCGGTGCTGCCGTTGGCTCCATCGGTAGCGCTGGTTAAGGTCGCCCCATCGGTCATCGCATCATTATCGGTAACATCGATGGTCACTGATTGTTCTTCTGTGGTGCTGGCGGTATCGGCGGCAGCCACGGGCACACCTTCATCATTGACCGTCACTGTCACGGTCGCGGTTGAGGTGCTGCCGTCTTCATCGGTGATGATGTAGCTAAAGCTGTCTTCACCCTCAAAATCGGCATTGGGCGTATATACCACTTGGCCGTTAACGATCTCGATGCTGCCATTGGCGCCATCGGTAGCGCTGGTTAAAGTCGCGCCATCGGTCAAATCATCGTTGCTTAATACATCGATGGTGACGCTTTGTTCTTCTGTGGTAGTGGCGGTATCGGCGGCAGCCACAGGCACACCTTCATCATTGACGGTCACTGTCACGGTCGCGGTTGAGGTGCTGCCATCTTCATCGGTGATGGTGTAGCTAAAGCTGTCTTCACCCTCAAAATCGGCATTGGGCGTATATACCACTTGGCCGTTAACGATCTCGGTGCTGCCGTTGGCGCCATCGGTAGCGCTGGTTAATGTGGCGCCATCGGTCAAATCATCGTTGCTTAATACATCGATGGTGACGCTTTGTTCTTCATCGGTAGCGGCTGAATCAGCCACTGTATTGGAGGACTCTTCATCAATTCGTGCTATGCCAACAGTGGTAGAATCACTAACAGCAATTCCATTTGCTTCAACCTGCACTGTAATCGTCAGCTCAGTTAAATTTAATTCATCGTTATTGACAGCATCGATACCGGCGGCAGTCAATTTGACTTGATTCCCATCGATAACAAAGAAGCCTTGAGTATCGTTGAGTAAACTGTGGGTGAGCGTATCACCATCGGGATCATTTGAGATGAAATTGGCTATAACGGTGTTTGCATCTACCGAGCCTTCAGTAATGCTTTGAGCTGTTACCTCAATGGTAGGTGCTTGATCAGGGCTTGGCTGAGAAACACTAGCTACAGCGGTGGGCTCTACTGCATTAGTGTCTTCTTCTACTTGCTCTACTGGACTTAGTGGGCTCTGAGTATCAAAGCCAGCTTGCGCAATAGTTTCACTGCCAATACGATCAATACTGACAAACCCGCCATTACCTGCTTCCGCACCGCCATCAGCAGGTGCGGCACCACCAGCAGCAGTCGCTTCAAATAGCTCTGTGGGATCAACGCCCTCTAGGATGGCTTGTTGTAAAGCCTCTACATCAAAATCATTCACTGCGGTTAGTTGAGGGGGAGCTTGCTCTGCGGTTTGTGGGACATTGGGTAATTGAGTCGCACTATTATCACCCAGTAAATACTGGTCATCTCCGTAATAAAAACCCAGCTGAGCGCCTTGAGAAGTAATAATCAATTCTCCAGGGACAACAACGTCACCTGGCTGTAAGGTCCTCATATTGCCTTGTTCATCCACAGCAAACGCTTGCCCTTGAATAGATACAATAGTCGCACTTGAGGTCGCTATACTTTGTTCCATTTGATTATCCCTTTACCGCTATTAAATCAATACACTAATTGCTAATAACCAGTGAATTAAACCGTCAACATGGCTAAAGTATAAATTTTAGCCAATTTATATCCATTAAACGAATGAATTTTTCTAAACTATGCTTTGAAACACATTTAAGGCTTTGAGTTCCATAGATAAATGTTAAACACCAAGCAAATAAATAGAATTAATTCATGAACTTATAAAGGATAACTAAAACAATCATGAACTAAAAGAAGTAAAGCGGTAACAATCGATGTAACGACAAAATCACTAATAAAATCAAGGCCAAACCGTAAATATTAATTTACAAAAAGCAGAAAAATAGAGATAAAAAATGTCAGGTAGGTATTTACACAGCTTATAAAAACAAATAAGGCTCGCCGAAGCGAGCCTTATTTAGCACAGTATTGCGACTAAATTACAGTACGTCTACTGCATTTAGGTCAGCAAATGCCTGCTCTAAGCGAGCAACCATGCTTTCTTGACCTTTACGTAACCAAACGCGTGGGTCGTAGAATTTTTTGTTAGGCTGATCATCACCTTTAGGGTTGCCGATTTGGCCTTGTAGGTAAGCTTCGTTTTCAACGTAGTATGCACGTACGCCGTCCCAGCTAGCCCATTGAGTATCAGTATCGATGTTCATTTTGATAACACCGTAGCCGATAGACTCTTGAATTTCAGCTTGAGAAGAACCAGAACCACCGTGGAATACAAAGTTAAGTGCATTTGGAGCGATACCAAATTTCTCTGCACAGTAAGCTTGTGAATCACGAAGAATAGTAGGAGTAAGTACTACGTTACCCGCTTGGTAAACACCGTGTACGTTACCGAACGAAGCAGCAATAGTGAAACGAGGGCTAATAGCCGTTAGTTTCTCGTATGCGTAAGCTACGTCTTCTGGAGAAGTGTAAAGCTCAGACGCGTCCATATCAGAGTTGTCTACGCCGTCTTCTTCACCACCAGTACAACCCAATTCAATTTCAAGGGTCATGTTCATTTTAGCCATGCGAGCAAGGTACTCACCACAAATTTGGATGTTTTCTTCTAAAGACTCTTCAGAAAGGTCAATCATGTGAGAAGAGAACAAAGGCTTACCAGTTTGAGCGAAGAACTCTTCACCCGCGTCTAGTAGACCGTCAATCCAAGGAAGCAATTTCTTAGCGGCGTGGTCAGTGTGAAGAATCACAGGAACACCGTAAGATTCAGCAACAGCGTGAACGTACTTAGCACCAGCTACAGCACCTTGAATCGCAGCGCCTTGGCCTTCTAATTTAACGCCTTTACCAGTGAAGAAACCAGCACCGCCGTTTGAGAATTGAACAACAACAGGCGCTTTAGCTTTTGCTGCTGCTTCTAAAACACCGTTGATGGTGTCAGTGTTAACTACGTTAACCGCTGGAAGTGCGAACTTGTTTTCTTTAGCGATAGCAAAAACTTTTTGCAAATCGTCGCCAGAGATAACACCAGGTTTTACTGCATCGAAGATCTTAGACATGGATATAATCCTATTTTTAAAAATAAAACTTATTAAGTTTAAATTCTTACTTACGTTTGCTCACAGGCCGCATATTCTAACAAAGATATTCTCGGCATGCAGCAAACGAAAAAGCGGAATGAAATAATCCCGCTAAAGAAAACTTATGCTTTTGCGCGTTCTTCTAACATTGCCACTGCTGGAAGTACTTTACCTTCAACGAACTCAAGGAATGCACCACCGCCAGTAGAGATGTAAGAAACGTCAGCCTTGATACCGAACTTGTCGATAGCCGCTAGAGTATCGCCGCCACCCGCTACAGAGAAACCAGCAGAGTCAGCAATAGCTTTAGAAATACCTGCGGTACCCGCTTCAAAGTTCTTGAACTCAAATACGCCTACAGGGCCATTCCATAGAATAGTTTTAGCGTTACCGATGATTTCCGCAAGTGCTGCCGTTGAATCTGGGCCTAAGTCGAAGATCATGTCATCGTCTTGAACTTCTGAAACGTGCTTAATTTCAGCTTCAGCGTTCTCATCGAATGCTTTAGCACATGCAACATCAGTAGCCACTGGAATTGCACACTCTTTCATCAATTTTTTAGCGGTATCAACGAGGTCTGCTTCGTATAAAGATTTACCTACGTTATGACCTTCTGCTGCGATAAAGGTGTTAGCGATACCACCACCAACAACCAGTTGATCAGCAATTTTAGATAGAGACTCTAATACTGTTAACTTGGTAGAAACTTTAGAGCCACCAACGATAGCAACCAATGGGCGAGCAGGATTGTCCATCGCTTTACCTAATGCTTCTAGCTCTGCAGCAAGAAGAGGACCAGCACAAGCTACAGGTGCATATGTTCCTACGCCATGAGTAGACGCTTGAGCACGGTGAGCCGTACCAAATGCATCCATGACAAAGATGTCACAAAGAGCAGCATACTGCTTAGATAGTGCTTCTTCGTTCTTCTTTTCGCCTTTGTTAAAGCGAACATTTTCAAGAACGACTAACTCACCGGTATTTAGCTCTAAGCCATCAAGGTAATCTTTAGCTAGTTTAACGTCACAATCTAGCGCGTCGTTTAAGTAGTTAACTACAGGCGCAAGAGAAAACTCTTCGTTATATTCGCCTTCAGTTGGACGACCAAGGTGAGAAGTAACCATTACTTTTGCGCCAGCTTCAAGACACAATTTGATAGTCGGTAGAGATGCCAAAATACGCGCATCTGAAGTTACTTTACCGTTTTTTACTGGAACATTTAGATCAGCGCGGATAAATATGCGTTTACCGGCTAGATCTAGGTCGGTCATTTTGATAATTGACATTATCAGTCCTCTATAGTTTCAAATTAAACTTACAGTTTAGCCTGCGTGGCTAAACCTACAATTCCGTGTTACTCATTAATTCTGCGGTGTCTAACATACGATTGGCAAAGCCCCATTCGTTGTCACACCAAGCCAACACTTTAACCAAATGTTCGCCACTAACCCGTGTTTGAGAACCATCAATAATGCTTGAATGACTATCGTGATTAAAATCGATAGACACCAAAGGTTCTTCGGTATAACCCAAGATGCCGCTTAATTTACCGCAAAGTGCTGCCTGTATGGCTTGATTTATATCAGAAACTGTAACTTTTTTACACAATGTTACACTTAAGTCCATCGCAGTAACGTTCTGCGTTGGCACCCTTACAGCAATTGCCTCAAACTTCCCTGCAAATTTTGGCAGGATCCGCTCTACGCCTTTAGCCAGCTTAGTATCAACTGGAATAATTGATTGCCCAGCGGCACGCGTTCTGCGTAGGTCCGGGTGGTAGGCATCAATCACTTGCTGGTCATTCATAGCAGAGTGAATTGTAGTAATAGTACCACATTCGACCCCAAAGGCTTCATCTAAGACCTGAATCACCGGCACAATACAGTTGGTGGTACATGAGCCATTTGAGACAACTGTATCTTGCGCTGTGAGCAGATGCTCATTTACACCATAGACTACTGTGTGGTCTACGCAAGGATCCGCAGGGTGGGAAAACAAAACTTTCTTAGCGCCAGCGTCAATATGCATTTGCGCATCGGCAACTGAACTAAAACGCCCTGTACATTCCATCACAATATCTATACCTAAATCCTGCCAAGGCAGCGCTGTAGGATCGCTTTGGTTGAATAATTGTATTGATTGGCCTTCTACAAATAGGGTGTCATTTTGCAGTAAAACATCCGCAGCAAATGTGCCGTGGGTGGAATCATACTTAAGCAAATGCGCCATTGCTTCTGGGCTCGCTAGTTCATTAATTGCGACAATATTGATTTTATGTTGGCGATGCGACTCAAATAAAGCTCGAAGCACACTACGACCAATTCGACCAAAGCCGTTAATCGCGACCCTTATGGGGGGGTTAGGCATAATATTCGCCTTTTATGTAACGCTGAAACAAAGAACCCTCTTAGCAGAGGGTTCTATTTTTACTGAACGACCAAGCAATAATGCTTACAGCAGTTCGTTAGCCATGTTCACCAAGTTTTCTTTAGTGAAACCAAATAGCTTAAATAGCTCACCAGCAGGTGCTGATTCGCCAAAGGTGGTCATCCCAAGTACTTTGCCATCAAAACCAACATACTTGTACCAGAAGTCAGCAATACCGGCTTCTACTGCAATACGCTTGCGTACTGAAATCGGTAATACCGATTCACGGTACTCTGCTGATTGCGCATCAAACACGTCGGTAGCAGGCATTGATACTACACGTACCGCTTTACCTGCCGCAGTGAGCTCTTCATAGGCAGCTACCGCTAGCTCTACCTCTGACCCCGTCGCTATTAAAATAAGCTCTGGCGTGCCTTCGCTATCTTTTAATACGTAACCACCGCGGGCTACATCAGCAAGCTGCTGCGCATCACGAGGCTGAGGAGCCAAACCTTGACGAGAGAAGATAAGCGACGTTGGGCTGTCGGTACTTTCTACCGCATGACGCCACGCTACTGCCGACTCTACTGAATCACAGGGGCGCCAAGTGCTCATGTTAGGCGTTAAACGTAAACTAGCTGTTTGCTCTACCGCTTGGTGAGTCGGGCCATCTTCACCCAGACCAATTGAATCATGAGTGTAAACAAAAATCGCCGGTTGCTTCATTAACGCAGCCATGCGTAACGCATTACGTGCGTACTCCATGAACATCAGGAATGTTGCGCCGTAAGGTTTTAGGCCACCGTGTAAAGTAATGCCATTCATGATGGCCGACATACCGAACTCACGTACACCGTAGTGCATGTAGTTGCCAGACGCATCGGCTGCTGTTACAGCTTCAGAACCAGACCACATTGTAAGGTTAGATGGAGCCAAGTCAGCACTACCACCTAGCAACTCTGGTAATTTAGGGCCAAATGCTTCTAAGGTTTTTTGCGATGATTGACGTGTGGCAATTTTAGCTTGGTTGGCTTGTAAGTCAGCGATGTAGTTATCAGCGAACTCTTTCCAATCACTTGGCATCTGACCAGTAACACGACGTTTAAACTCAACCGCTAGTTCTGGGTGAGCAGCTTCGTAACCAGCGAATAGTTGGTTCCATGCTGATTGTGCTTTTTCGCCGGCTGTTTTTGCTTCCCAGGCTTGGTATACATCCTGTGGAATTTCAAAAGCAGCATAAGGCCAGTTTAAGAACTCGCGAGCAGCTGCAATTTCTTCAGCACCTAAAGGAGCACCATGACAATCATGGCTACCAGATTTATTTGGCGAACCAAAACCAATCACTGTTTTACAGCAGATCATCGTTGGCTTGCTCGTTTCAGCTTGTGCTTCTTTAATCGCGGCACTAATTGCGTCACTATCATGGCCATCTACGCCAGCAATCACGTGCCACCCGTAAGACTCAAAGCGCTTAGGAGTGTCGTCGGTAAACCAACCTTCAACGTCACCGTCGATTGAAATGCCATTGTCATCCCAAAATGCGATCAACTTGCCTAAACCTTGCGTACCCGCTAATGAACAGGCTTCGTGAGAAATACCTTCCATCAAACAGCCATCACCTAAGAAAGTGTAGGTGTAGTGATCAACAACAGGGAAACCTTCACGGTTAAACTGCGCAGCCAAGATTTTCTCAGCTAAAGCCATACCCACTGCATTAGTGACACCTTGACCTAATGGGCCTGTAGTGGTTTCTACACCAGGGGCATAACCATATTCTGGGTGACCAGGCGTTTTAGAATGCAGCTGGCGGAAATTTTTCAATTCTTCAATTGGTAACTGATACCCTGAAAGATGCAACAAGGAGTACAACAACATTGAACCGTGACCATTCGACAAAATAAAGCGGTCGCGGTCAGCCCAAGTTGGATCAGTAGGGTTGTGTTTCAAAAAGTCACGCCATAGTACTTCAGCGATATCCGCCATACCCATTGGGGCACCGGGGTGACCAGAGTTAGCTTGCTGAACTGCATCCATGCTTAAAGCACGGATCGCGTTGGCGTATTGACGACGAGAAGACATGAATTGCTCCTGAAATTTTAGGCTTTAGGGTATCGAGAGGCGCGTATTGTCACAAAGTCAACGAGCTTACTCAATATTTATCTAAAAAGAATCTGTCTATTTATTATAAAAATTGTTGTTAGTGCCAATTTTAGCGCATATTTTTTATTGCTTTGTTCATGATAAAGTACTGATACAGGATAGGTATTAATAAAGGAAAGCAAATAAATGACCTTAGATTTTTCTTTCCGTAGTCGTAGTTTATTTGTCTACCTATTGATTGGACTCTTCTCTAGTGCGCTGACCTTATTATTTAGTGACCTTGCTCACCTCGATATCAATCACCTACTCAACATACAAATCAGTCCCTTTATGTTCCCCATTGTGGCGGCTGTGAGCATTTTAGTGTTTGAAGCGATACTCAGCCCCTACAAACAAGTCGGCTTAATTTTTGTGGTAAAAGCTTATCATTTTGATGAAGGAAGGCTCTTTTGGGGGAATTTGCTTTATCAATTTGCCGTCGGTTTAATACTCACTTGGGGAGGGTATGCCGTTGGTGTTGTTGGACCCGCTTGTTATCTGACCGCTGTTGTAGCGAGTAATCTTTCACATGCAGCCCGTCTAACCCCAGGACAAGTAAGATTAAGCGTAGCGTGTGGCACCGCAGCAGCTGTCGCCGCGTTATTTAGTGCACCATTAGCAGGCACCGTTATCGCTTATGAGTTAATCATGCGGCGCTTTAACTGGCGGTCAATTATGACGATTGCCCTGGTCGCATATACCGCCAGCGCAATATCCCAGTTACACGGCGGAAGCGTATTGAGTATAGCGCTTCCACCACAGCAATTAGCATTTGAATCATTGCCGCTATTTGCCTTGCTAGGGCTGTTATGTGGTTTATTTGCCACCTTACTAGTACACGCGATTCGTTCAATGCCTAAACTCAAACGTAGCTATGCCATAACGATAGCCGCCACGGTTACCGCGTTTGCCGGCATGCTAAACCCGCAATGGTTAGGTTTAGACCCAATTACTCCTAATGGCCTACTCTATTGGGAGTTAGATCTTGAGCAGCAATCTTTGTGGTTGCTCGCTCGAATCGTTCTAACCACCGTCGCACTCGCTTTTGCCTTACCCGGTGGAAGCCTTGGTCCCATGCTGGTTATAGGGGGTATAGTAGGCAGTATCGTTGGGGAAGTGATCCCTAACTCCCCTAATTTGATGTTAGTCATTGTCGGTATGGGGGCGATGTTTGGGGCTGTTTTTCGAACCCCTTGGGCAGCCTTTTTACTAATAAGCGAACAAACTATGCAGCTGGAAATAGTGCTGCCAGCCATGGTGGCATGCCTTTGCGCTAGCGCCATTGCGAAGTACATTTTTCGCTCTCCAAGCCTGATCGAACAACAGCTCCTTAATGCTCAAATACGTTTGATTAATAGCCCTGTTATCGCCAAAGAAGAAAACAAAACCCTTGAACCAGCGAGTCATCAACACAACTAATTACTGAAGGTGAATTATTTTCATTAATAAGACCTAGTAAAAGTAGTTTGCCTAAATTAGAATAGACGTCCAGATGGTAAAACATCCATACGTATAAAATTCATTTTACGAGATTTAAGCATGGCTACTCATTTATTTACTTCAGAATCAGTTTCTGAAGGGCATCCAGACAAAATTGCTGATCAAATTTCTGATGCAGTACTTGATGCAATTTTAAAGCAAGACTCTAAGGCACGTGTAGCCTGTGAAACCTACGTAAAAACCGGCATGGTTATGGTTGGCGGTGAAATCACCACTTCTGCTTGGGTTGATATTGAAGAAATCACTCGCTCAACAGTTCGTGAAATTGGTTACACCCATTCTGATATGGGTTTTGATGCCGACTCTTGTGCAGTGCTTAATGTTGTGGGTAAGCAAAGCCCCGACATTAACCAAGGCGTAGACCGCTCTCGCCCAGAGGAACAAGGTGCAGGCGACCAAGGTTTAATGTTTGGTTACGCAACCAACGAAACCGATGTATTAATGCCAGCGCCTATTACTTACTCTCACTTATTGGTTAAACGCCAAGCCGAAGTACGTAAAAATGGTACTTTAGATTGGTTACGCCCGGATGCTAAGTCACAAGTTACCTTCGCTTACGAAAACGGCATTATTACCGGTGTAGACGCAGTAGTATTATCGACTCAACACTGTGACAGTATTTCAACCGCTGATTTACGTGAAGCAGTCATGGAAGAAATCATCAAGCCGGTGCTGCCTGAGCAATGGCTAAATAAAAATACTCAGTTCCACATTAATCCTACCGGTCGTTTTGTTATTGGTGGGCCAATGGGTGACTGTGGTTTAACCGGTCGTAAAATTATCGTAGACACCTACGGCGGCATGGCTCGTCATGGCGGCGGAGCCTTCTCTGGTAAAGATCCATCAAAAGTCGATCGCAGTGCTGCATACGCGGGACGCTACGTTGCCAAAAACATAGTAGCAGCCGGTTTAGCTGAACGTTGTGAGATTCAAGTGTCTTACGCTATTGGCGTAGCCGAGCCAACATCTATCAGTATCGAAACCTTTGGCACGGGTAAACTCAGCGAAGAAAAACTGATTGCATTGGTACGCAAACACTTCGATTTACGCCCGTACGGTATTCTGAAGATGTTAGATTTAGAGCGCCCAATCTACCAAGCAACTGCTGCCTATGGTCACTTCGGTCGCGAAGAGTTTCCTTGGGAGCAAACAGATAAAGCCGAGCTATTAAAAAGTGAAGCTGGCCTTTAAACCATTTTTGCATGAGTAGCTAAAAGCCTATAATCAATGATTATGGGCTTTTTTATTGTTTCACCCATTCTCAAAACCCTCCTCTACGCTTAAGAGCTAAGGCACTTCCTCTCATTACTCCCCTGAGTATTCCATGCTTGCTGCAAGTTGAGAGTCCGAATAACATATTTGCAGATACTCGCTCCACCAATAAGCGAAACACTCTGATTGCTTAAGCTAGGTAACACTATTAATAAAACAGGTATTTTATTAGAGAGATAATCCGCCACAAAGCGAATCTGGAAACTAATGAGAACAAAGAAAGGTCGATGATACTTATTTGCAGTCCCAAAAAACGCTCTCAACAAAGAGAGCGTCACTGCAGTTTTACTGGGCAATCAGCACTACGCTAAATCTTTATCTTTTAGTGACTCTACATTGCTCAATTGATTACTCAACTTGGTATTTGCGAAGCTTAAACTACTAATATCCTGGTTGGCTTCATTGACTTGTCTTTGTAACTGACGATTAAAGGTTTCACTTGCCTTAAGCTTATCTGAGAGCTCATCAAGGCTAGCTTTCAATGAACCATTATCGATCTTGCTATCAAGAAACTCTTCGTCAAGCTTACTTAGCGCCAATTTAGTCAAAATATGCCCATCTTGCTCTTTACGTAAGCTTATTTCTAAAGATTTTAGTTGCTGTTGTATTTGATTAATTTGGTGTTCTTTATCTAATAATCTTCCGTCAACATCAGACAAGCTATGATTCAATTGTAATTGCGAGTTTGCTGCGGCTAACTGACTACGAGCCTGAGTCAATTCAGCGGTTGCCTCTAAGTAATTAGACTCGATTTTTTCAATCCTACTTTCTAATTGAATTTCTCGTTGTTGGTATTGCTCTAATTCTGGTAGCACTTGTTCTAATTGGGCTTCAACACCGTTATTTAAGGTTTCTAAGGCCTGATTATTCCCGGTTAAATCGGCAATGCTGTCGGTTAGTTCTTGCTGCTGTTGATATAAGGCTTCAATGCTCTGTGCATCACTAAGGCATCGTTGCTCTAAAGTACTTACTTGCTCCCTTAGTGCTACCTCTCGGTCCAATATTGCGTCTTTATCCGCTTGGTCAATGACTGAATTTTCCAACTCAGTATTTAACTGGGTAAGCTGTTGCTCAAATTGTTCAAGCTGCTCTTTTTGTTGGGTATTCTCTTGCTTCAACTGCTGGTATTGTAGGCTTAACTCTTCTGTTTGCTGACTTGCCTCTAGGGTTTGCTGCTCAGAACTCACACTCAACTGTTGATTTAACTTGCTTAACTGCTCTGATTTTTCATGCAATTGCTGGTTATTGGCATTAGCTTGCTTCACTTGCTGGTCTAACTCTTGATTTTTCTGCTTAAGCTCTGCTAGCTCGAGAGTTAAACCAGAGTCTCCCTCTTGTAATTGCTTATTTTCTTGCTCTAAAAACTGATTAGCTTTAACCAGTTCGGTCACTCGGCCACTAATATCACAGTGTTCTTCGGTCAACTGTTTAGTATGGGCTAATTCTTGATCTAAGGCTTCACTCATTTCACCAAGCTGCTTGCGTAAAGCAAGTTCTGTTTCAGATTGCCTTGTCGTTGCAAGCGCATCACTCTCTTTATATTGAGCTAGCTCCTGCTCTGCAACTTGTAATTGTTGTATTAGCTCTGCATTAGCGGCTTCAATTTGTTGCTGCTGAAGGTGTTGCTG
This sequence comes from Agarivorans sp. TSD2052, assembly GCF_023238625.1. Lineage (NCBI taxonomy): Bacteria > Pseudomonadati > Pseudomonadota > Gammaproteobacteria > Alteromonadales > Alteromonadaceae > Agarivorans > Agarivorans sediminis. The sequence continues at coordinate 701,150 of NZ_CP096670.1, read as the reverse complement.
TTGTGAATTTACATTTGCTTGCTCAAGGTCTATACGAACAGTTTCAAGCTGATTCAGCAACTCTACTGAGTGTTGATTAGATTCATCTAATCGCTTGAGTTGTTCACTATTGTTAGCTGTTGAGGTATCCAATTGCTGTTGAAGTTCGACTAACTCCGTTTGCAGCGTATGGTGACGCGCCTCTGACTCGGCAAGAGCATGTTGATGATCGTGGATCAGCGACAAACGCCCCTCTTCCCATAGTTCTTGTTTCTCTTTGGTTAAACGTTCCACTCTAGCTTCAGTGGATTGATTTAATTGCACGAACCATTGGTTGAGAGACTCAGCAAAACCATTTGGTAATTCAGCAATAGCATGTTGCTGCCCATACATTTTTGCCAAGCGCTGTTGAGTACTGCAAATAACTTGATTGAGCTGCTCTGCTGGCACAATCTCGCCAGTTTGTTCTTTTATGTACTCAGCAAAAGCCTGCTCTTCTAAGCTGGCTCCTTGCTGAATAAACTGACAGGCCAATGTATCTAATTGTTCAACATCCATCGTATTTGTCCCAAAGACCGATCATTCCATGGTCTATTTACTACTCGCCCAATACAAGCACAGCAGAAGTATAGCTCTCCCATACATCTCGCTTGAGCACTAACATATCTAGCTAAAAAACTATCCATTAGTCCGACTATACCAATGCTTAATTTGCTGGATCAATCGGCAATATTTAAAACAGTTAAGAGAATCATCATATTGTGACTAAACAGGTGTAACGACATTACCTAAGTCTCAGTTTAACTGAGAGTATATCTATCTTTTTGAAAACTAAGTTCAACATTACTGGCCTGTAAGCAAGGGCGATAAGCCATCTATGACAGAGACAAAATCAGCAGATTGTCAAAAGTATTAAGGTTACACTTCTTATCAAGCGCTATTCTTTCGCTAATAGTTAACTTTATTAGTCGCTTGGCTCGATATAGCCAACATTTTAGTGCTATAACAAATGGGTACGTGTCTAAATTGAAGGTTAAAGATGAATTTTATTTCTCGCTCTGTGTGTATACTATTTTCACTGTTGGCAATCCAAACTCCTGTTTTGGCAACATCTCTTCAGCAAAGCCCCTTCTATGTAAACGGTGCCTATTACCACTTAGACAGTAAATTAGTCATGGGCCGAATTGAAAATATTTATTATTCAGGCGTAGAACAACTACAAGGTGTTGGCGTGCCCGCTAAAATCGATACCGGAGCAGACACCACATCAATTCATGCCATTAACATTAGCATTCACAGCGAACATCCAACGTTTTCCCAGTTGCAAGGTGAAGAGTTACTAGAAGCGATAGCCAACACTTTTGGCGACCCTGCAAGCGAATGGTGGTTAAGCAGTTTCGACACTCCCGAGCGGAACATCAAAGCCACCGTAAAGTTTGACTTAGTTCACCCCCGTACTGGAGAGCTTATCCCGCTTGAACGACCTTTAGCGCGATTAAGTGGAATTCAAGGTCGAGGGGATCACGGCATCCTTTACCGCCCAGTGGTAGAACTAGCATTGTCTGCTGGTGACATAACGGTAAACACAGCTGTTAACCTGACCGACCGTAGCGCCTTTTCTTATCCTATTTTGATCGGTAAAACCTTTCTACGCGAGCAAGCGTGGGTAGATTCCAGTTACGATTACTTACAGCAAGAACCCTTAGCCAGAATAATTGGCACTAAAGAAACAGCCTATTTAGATGAATTGCCATTGGCGGTGAGCGTGTCCTTAAAAAATCGCCGAACTAGCCTACATGCGAGCAATATTAAAATAGATGATAAAAAGCAACATGTGAGCTTTGAAGCTGAAGGTAAGAATCAAAAAACCAAAATGTATAGCTTACCGCTACTACGCATGCTTAAAATTGGCGAACACCATCACCCATTAGTGAATATACCTATTAGTTTTGGCCAAGAACTGAAACACCTAGAGGTGGTATTACGAGATCGTTCTCAGCGTAGTACTCAATTACGCTTAGGCAAAGAAGCCTTAAACCAATATTTCCTTATTGATTTAAGCGCCGAGTACTTAACAGACCAGCCTTTAAAATCAGCCATGGATGTGGTGAAACAAGCGCCGTTAATGATAACCCCTGAAGAAACACTATTAATCAATGATGTGGAACTACCGGCTGAACCTTCTTTTTCCGTTAACACTTCTTTACTGCGGGTAAAAACGTTAAAAACACTTGAAAGAAGCAGTAGTAAACAGACTTTGGCCGCATTTTCGGCGACAGATAGCCAAGGTAAAGTTTACTTATTTGAGCAAGCCATTGAACGAAACATAGTGGTGGGCGAGGTAACCCGCCCAGTGATCAGCCCGATGATTAAATATGCGGGAGAATACCACCAAACTGAAATAGCCTTAGAGCAGGCTTCTAGTGATGATCCTGAAATGCTAGCTATTGGCGAAAAATTTGTTACCGGTTCAATACTCATCAATACCCGCACTAGCCACATTTTAAGCAAACGGAATATCGTAAAGGCTGGCTATGTAGAACAAGCTAAGGTTGAAGATTTAGCCATTTCAGTAAAACTAGATACTGGTGCGGATGTCAGCTCTATGCATGCCGAAAACCTTCAATATTTCGAGCAAGACGGTAACACCATGGTGACATTCACCTACAGCAACGCAGAAGGATTAAAGCAGCAATTCACGCGTGAAGTGGTCGATGAGATGGTGATTAAAGCACGAGTTGGCGAAAAGGCTAATTCGCGCCCCGTCGTCTTAATGACCGTTAAGCTAGGTGAGGTAACAGAAATAGTAAAGGTTAATTTGCAAAACCGCGAAAACTTCAGCTACAGCATGATATTAGGTAAAAATTACTTACGCCATGGTTTCGTTGTTAGTAGTGATAAACGCTTTATATTGACCCCAAAACCTTAATCTTACTAACTCACATTTAAACCCTTGTTTTATATGGTGAGCAGGCAATAGCGAAATATTGATTTTAACTCGCTGTTTTTAAAAGCCTAGGCTATTTTTACTAAGTGTTAAATAACGCAGCAGAGACTCAAGCTAATGCTAAGAAAATCGACGTTGGGTTTGCTTTTAATGGGGTTAATTAGCTTTTTTAGCAACGCCAACACGTATACTGTTTACAGTATCAATGCTCCGCCTTTAACCATGCTAAACATTGAAAAAGCAGGAATCGTGGGTGATGTTGTCATTGAAGCATTTCAGCGCCTCGGGCACCAAGTGAAGCTTGAAGAACTCCCTTGGAAGCGCGCCCAGCGAATCGTCAGCCAAGGCGATAATACCTTCATTATGCCCTTGGCCTTATTGCCAAGTCGCGAGGCCAGTTTTACCTGGATTGCCTATATCATGGACTTAGAACGTAGTTTTGCAACTACCCATTTAGCCATTAACAGCTACCCACAAGCCCATGCTCAGTTAACCAAAATAGGGGTGGGTCAAGGCTCTGCACAAGCGAATATTCTACGTAGCAAAGGCTTTTCCAAAAGTCAGATTGTAGAAATAAAAATAGGGCCAGCTGCCGCACAAATGCTCCAACTAGGAAGAATTGATGCTTGGTTCAATGGTACTCCCGAATCTATTTGGTATTGGAATCAGCAATTCCCCAAAAAATCTTTGATTATCGGTAATGCAGTTGAGTCTAATTCGTTGTTTTTAGCGGCATCTAAAAAAGCAGACGCCGAATTAGTGCAAGCTCTCGCTCTTACCATTCAACACTTACACGACGAAGGTTTTGTCGAGAAAACTAAACAGCGCTATTTAGGTGGCATCAACCAATGACCTACACGACCTCAAACACTTAAACCATTGATTGGCCGATGCTTACTCATATTGTTTAGCTTTATTGATTAAGGGCACGATGGTGGAGCCTTGCACCAAGATTGAAAACACGACCACCGCATAGGTCATAACTACAATGATTTCGCGTACATCGATATTTTTACCAGGAAGAACCATCACTCCAGCGGGCACCGACAAAGCCATAGCTAACGCCAAGCCACCACGTAATCCTCCCCAAGTAAGAATAGGCACAGACATTGGATTGTAGGATTTTACCAGAACAAATCCCAGATAAGGCAAGCCCACACTTAGCAAACGGCTCAGCAACACTAAGGGGATCGCTATCAATGCCAACCAGCCATCTTCAATATGAAATGTGAAACTAATTAGCACTAAACCAATTAATAAAAACAGCAGGTTATTTAGAAACTCTTCCAGCACATGCCATAGGTGGTCAAAACTATGCTTACTGGCTTCGGTAAAATATTTTCCACGAGTAATATTACCAATATATATGCCGGCAACTACCATCGCGAGCGGACCCGAAACGCTAATATGCTCTGCAAATACAAACCCGGCGGTGGGTATCGCTAAACTAATCAGTAACTCTAGTGAGTCATCATCGGTATATTTAATCAAATAATTGGCCAATAACCCTAGTGCAAGTCCATAAATAACACCGCCCCCTGCGTCCTGAAAGAACAGCCAAGCCACTGCTGAACCACTAAGCTCTTGATGAGTAAAAGCGATGCCAAATACTGAGACAAACATCACCAAACCAAAGCCATCATTAAATAGTGATTCGCCTTCAACTTGAATCGATATTTGTTGTGGAGCCTGCATTTTTTTTACAATGGCTAATACCGCGATAGGGTCAGTAGGCGAAATTAACGCACCAAACAACAAACAGTAAATGAAGTCTAAGGGCAGCCCTATCCAGGGTAATGCTAGCCACAGTAACCCGGCAACCAGAAAGCTCGATAACACTGTAGAGAATAGGGCCAGTACGGTGATTTCGGCCCCTTGGGCGGCTAAGTGTTTTAGGTTAATGCCTAAGCCACCCGCAAACAGCAAAAAGCCTAACATGCCGTGCAACAATACATTTTGAAAGTTGATGCTATGTATCGGTTCAAGTAACTGCGGATAGTCTGCTAATAGACCCGTTTTACCCAACAATATCACCAGCAACGACAGCACCATTGATGCGGCTGTAATGGTAATCGTTGATTGCAATGAGCCAACTTGACTATTCACATAGGCAATCAACAGCGCTAAGGCAGATAAGTAACAGAGGCTATAATAGGTTTCCAAGTATCAATTCCTAAGTTGAATACCCAAAATAAACTGAAGGTATAGGACAATGTAGGTTCAAGTATAGGAGAGCAAATAGGATTAATTTTAAAAGGCCCGCAACATAGCAGGGCCTTAAGTGTCTGCTGGAGCCGCAGGTTAGGTTTGCATTGCTCGCAACACCTCTAAGCAAGCGCCCATGGTGTGATAGTCAATTTTAGCGCCAGGACTGGCGACCAAGGGATCGATCACCTCCCCTTCTCGATTCAAGACTCGCCACCAAGGTTGGTGCTTAGCACCACAAAATTGTTGCCAGCTATACTTCCATATACTGTCGTAGGCACTCCAATACTCTTGCTTGCCCGTGGCAGTGGCTAATAATGCCGCTGCAGCAAACGATTCAGCTTGAACCCAAAAATACTTATCGTCATCACATACCGTTCCGTCTGGAGCCAAACCATAATAAAGCCCTCCATGTTGATGATCCCAAGCTTTTTCAACCGCATATTTAAATAGCTTTTCAGCACAAGGAAGCAACCAATCTGCATTATGATGTCGAGATAACATCACCAGTAATTTACTCCATTCGGTCTGATGACCAGGTTGAAAACCCCAGGGGCGATATAGATTTTTGGGATCATTTCGGTTGAACTCCCAATCTACTCGCCAATCTGTATCGTAATGCTCCCAGATCAAACCATCAGTAGTGAAGCTTTGCCGTAAACAGATATTTTGAGCAATAGTAATCGCCCGATTTAAATAGCGAGACTCTTGAGTGGCTTCGTAGGCAGCGATCATTGCTTCACAGGCGTGCATGTTGGCGTTCTGTCCGCGATAGTCATTGAGGCTTTGCCAATCGGCACTCGCCTCATCAGCATATAAGCCCCACTCAGCCTGCCAAAAGCGTTGCTCCATGAGCTCATAAGTCATTGCTAGCTGCTGCCTCGCACCCACTCGCCCCATTTTTACTGCCGCCGAATACATCAACACTACAAAGGCTAAACCATAACAGTAATTTGTCTGCTCAATGGGGCTGTTGTCATCTATCACCCAATTGTAAGCATGCCGCTCGGGGTCATAATGTTGACTCTCCACATAGCTGAAACCATGCTCGGCTAAATCAAGAAAGGCTGTGTTTTGTTCACGTAAGCCCACATGAGCAAATATATACGCTAAGCGGGTAGAGCTAACTAATTGTTTAACGGAGTGATGCTGCGCATCACCATTGGGCAATAAAGCCTGAAAATAACCACCTTGTGGATCAACCGCATGCTGTTGATAGAACTCGCAAAGAGATAAAACATGTTGCTGAAGAAACTGAGAACTGCGAAACACCGGAAGCATAACAACTCCTTGTTTAGAACAAATAATGGGCCGCCTTACACGGCGCACAGCGCCCCGCTTAGTTCCCCACACACAGTGCGATCTCAACCATCGGGTAGCCATCTGCACTGCAGATTGCTCGCTATAAAGACTGGCGTTAACGTTACACAGAAAAGCCTAATAGGTCATCCCGTTAACAACTAAACAGCGTGCTGATGGGAATGAATCCTACTGATTAATCTTTCCGCGTAGTTGTTTGGTTTGGCCTCGCTGAGTCTTCTTATCCATGCGACGTCGTTGCGACCCATAAGTTGCTTTGGTTGGACGGCGAGTTTTCTGCACCACCACGGCGCTCACTATCAGCTCTTTTAAACGCAATAAGGCATCTTCTTTGTTACGTTCTTGGGTTCGATGGCTCTGCGCTTTAAGTATAATGACACCGTCTTTACTAATCCGTTGATCATTAAGCTTAAGCAAACGTTCCTTATAAAAAGCAGGCAAACTGGAACGTTTGATATCAAAACGCAAATGAACCGCACTGGACACTTTATTGACGTTCTGGCCGCCGGCCCCTTGGGCTCTAATAGCGCTTAATTCTATTTCCCACTCAGCAAGGGTTACACTATTGGAAATTTCCAGCATTATTTATTACAGCCACATCAGGGAAATAGATTGATTCACAGTATAACAAACTCAAGCTATCGAATTAACTATCAACACCATTATGCGGTAAAGCCTTAGGCTCATTTTTCAATATCTGCTCAAAGTCGTTTACCGCCAAAGGTTTTGAAAACCAAAAACCCTGACCAAAATCACAACCTGCATCGCGTAGTAGACTGCGCTGATGTTCGGTTTCGATTCCCTCAGCAATCACCTTGATACCCAACTTATGCGCCATCACAATAATCGCTTTACATACAATAAGGTCATCACCATCCAAGACCAGGTTGTGAATAAACATTCTATCGATCTTCAAGTAATCAATATCAAACTTTTGCAGATACGCTAAAGAAGAATATCCAGTACCAAAATCATCTAAAGCTATTTCAACCCCTGCTTCACTAAACGCTAACAATTTATTGTTCACTATTGGGCTAGCGTCCATCAATAAACCTTCGGTAATTTCCATTACTACATCGGCGCTAGATAAACCCGCTTGTTCTAGCTCTATTAGCCACTGATTTACATCACACTCAGCTTCATAATACTGCTTGGGAGAAGTATTAATACTGAGTTGAATAGTAGGTAAGCCTTGTTCTTTCCATTGTTTTAGCTGCGCAACTGCCGAACTAAACACCCAGTTACCAATCTCAACCACTACCCCTGTTTCTTCGGCAACGTGAATAAAATCACTGGGGCTAATCCACCCACGAACAGGGTGTTTCCAACGGACCAATACCTCAGCTTTTAATAGTTCACCAGTAAGCAAGTCCACAATAGGTTGATAGTGAAGGTGTAATTGCTGCTTTTTAACCGCTTGACGCAAATCATTGGCTAAGGAATGCCTATTTTGAGCTTGTTCTTGTAAAGACGCAGTGAAATAACTCAGTCGATTACGCCCCTGCTGCTTAGCAACGTACATCGCTTGGTCGGCATGCTTAAGTAAGTCTTCGATCTTAGTACCATCTTGAGGCGAAAACGCGACCCCAATGCTGGTTGATATATAGACCCGCTCAATGCCTAATTGAAAAGGGGTGCTGAGAGTTTTAAGTACTGCATCTCCCACTTCAGCTGTTCTATTGAAGTCGCTGTTCTCTTTAAGCAAGATAATGAATTCATCGCCACCCAATCTGGCGACATGCTCATCGTGTGCAATACAATGCTGAATACGTTGAGCGGCAATTTGTAACAGCATATCGCCCATATCATGGCCAAGTGTATCGTTAATCCCCTTAAACTGGTCTAAATCCAGTAGCATTAATCCAACGACCTCTTCGTCATGACGCGTCGCTAAAGCATCACTTAATATGCGGTTTAACATACGACGATTTGGCAGCCCCGTAAGCGGATCAAAATTGGCTTGCTGCCAGACTTGCTCTTCGGCTTTTTTGCGGACGGCAACTTCCTTACTAAGTGCCGCGGTGCGTTGCTTGACGCGCTGCTCAAGCAGTGTCCGACTAGTATATACCTCACCAGCCATGGCATTAAACTTGGCTATCAACGCCGCAATTTCAACCGGGATAAACCAACGCTTGGCATTAACAAACTTACCCATCTCTCCTAAGCTTATCCCTTGAGCTGTATCTACAACTTGGCGAATAGGCCGCACAATGACACACGACAAATACCATGTTATCACCCCGACAAAAAATACACATAACATGGATACCCAAAAAGTATATTGCTTAAGTTGTAGGGAGTTAGAGTGCAGTTCAGCAATAGGTTGAGGCACCATTACCCCCCAACCGGTATTCTCAACTCTCGCAAAACCAGCAATCATATCTTGTTGCAAAGCGGGAGAATAAAAGCTTGTCACTCCAAAAGCGTGCTGTTTTACGGCCAATACCGGTTCAAGACTAGAGATGTCTTTAGCCCGTTGCCACCACTGCGTGTTGGGATGAGCAAGCACTCTGCCGTATTGGTCAAACATTGCCATGTGCCCCAACTCACCAAAACGGATTTCAGTTTGCAGTTGTACAAAATAATCGGTTTTTAAAGCCGCCATCAAAAAGCGCTCATGCCCCTGATAAATAACCATAAAAATCGAAGGGGATGTTACTCCCTCAGACACCACTCCACTAAAAACCACCTCGCCTTTGCTAGCGCGAGCTAGGCCCATCGCTACTTGCAACTGAGCAGGCACAGAGGTGAACAAGCTAATTTTTTGATCGTTGTAGAAAAAACGTTGCCCGCGGCCTAGCTGCCACTCCAATAACGCGTACATATTCACGCTTCGAAGCAAAGGGTAAAGTTCCTGGTGAAGGCCTTGCTGTAAGATTTGTTGATTAGCACTGCTAAATACTGCCGCCGTATCAAGGGCATAACGTGACAAAGTGATACTCAAGTTACGAGCAATTAAGAGATGCTTTTCTTGCACCATAGATGTTTCACTTTGTTGCACCTGATGTTGCACCCAAAAGCTCACCATTAAAGTGGGCAATAGCGCTGCAGACATGCAAATAACAAATAATATATATCGAAGAGAAAGCGGCCGTGTCATCCATGAGTGCCAGAAAAATAAAATCGATGGCCGATTTTACATCAAACAGACTTATTATTGACTGTAATTTTGCAAATTATTGGTAATAACTAATAAACAATTATTAACGATTAGCTAACCGGCAGAAGCTAATCATAGTTTGCGAGCCTAATCATGCATAGAATTCACTTTACTGTTTTGCTTTTCGCTTATAATCACGCTGAGTTAAAATAGCTCACTGAGACGTCAAATGGCGATGATATTCGCATATTGGCGCTGATGAACATCGCTTTGTTATTTCACTAGCACTAGGAAACTTACTCATAATGCGGCGCTTTATACTTTTGCTTATCTTGGCGATGACAGCCAAATCAGCCCTAGCAGATGGAGTTATTGAACAGCAATTACATGCTCAAGAAATCAATCAACAATCTCAGCTGCGCATTGATGAATTAGATGCTCAGCGCCAAATAGTCAGCGAAAAAAGTCGTAGTATCCGCCAACAAGCTGAAATTATAGAGCAATATAATCAATACCTTGCTGCAATGATTAGCCAGCAACAACAAGAATTATCTCAGCTCAAAAAAGATATGGTCTCAATCGATGACTCTGAGCAGCAAGTGCTTCCTTTAGTCCACGACATGCTTCAGAAATTATCCGCTTTTATAGCGAAAGATTTACCGTTTTTGGCGCAAGAACGCCAACAGCGTCTACATCGCTTAAACCAGCTACTAGCTCGAGCCGATGTAACACTTGCTGAAAAATATCGGCAAGTATTAGAGGCCTATCAAATAGAAATGGAATACGGTGACACGATCGAAGCCTACTCCGCCCCTTTAGGTCAACAGCAAGTTAACTATTTTCGGCTTGGGCGCACTGCTTGGTATTATCAAACGTTAAACGGCCAGAACTCTGCTCTTTGGGATCCTATCAAGCAACAATGGCAAGTACTTAGCCAAGCTGAAAACTTAGCCTTAAGTGATGCGATGGCGATCGCTTGGCAGCAACAGGCTCCTAGCCTAATTCACCTGCCGCTCAACCTCGCCTTACCAGAGGTAAATAATGCAACGAATTAGTCTACTCATTCTTGGTATTATCACTGCCATCTTGCCGGGTCAATACGCTTGGGCAAATAGTAAAAATGTAGCGGAAATCGATACGGCTATTAATCAACAACGTGAACAACGCTTTGCCGATGCGCTAAGCCAGCAACAACAACTAATGGCGCTAAATGCCCAACGCCTTAGTGAGGCGCAGGTTAAACAGCAACAATTAAAACAACAATTTGCAGACAATGAACTGGCATTAAGCCAGCAATATCTTCAACTGCAACAACGCAGTGGTCAGCTAGGCCCCGTATTTGAAGTGGTTAAGCTAAAAGCGCAAGAGAGCCAACAAACAATCAGCAACTCACTGATAAGTGCCGAGCACCCAGAAGCGCTTAGATTACTCGATTTTGCTCAACAACAGGCCTTGCCGTCAGCAAAAGATATCCATCAGCTAGCTGCAACTTTAATCGCTCATTTGCGGCATACCTCTACTATAAGTTTTTTTGATGGAGAGGTAATAAATAAAGAAGGTTACCGCGAAACCCTGCCTTTATTGCGAATAGGCAGCTTTAATATCATTAGTGAACAAGGCAAATATGTAGAATGGTTAGCTGACAGCTTACAATTGCAAGTATTTGCCACGCAACCTTCACATCAATCTGACGCTCAAGCTTACTTCGCTGGACAACAGCATCGAATAACCATTGATCCCTCACGCGGGCATTTGTTGGGCTTGTTAGACCATCAGCCTTCCATCAAGCAGCGCCTTAAACAAGGCGGTTCGGTGGCCGTGATTATAATCATAATAGCGCTGCTGGGGATATCGGTGGCCCTGTACCGTATTGCTCGACTATTTCAAGTAGAGCATAGAATTCGGCAACAACTCGCTAGCCCGAGCTTTTCAGCCAACAATCCATTAGGCCGCGTACTACTGGCAGCGAAAGATAAAAACCAATCATTGGAAGAGTTAGAGCTAAGAGTTGACGAGGCAATTTTGAATGAGCTGCCCCAACTTGAGCGCGGCCAGAGTTTGGTCAAGTTATTTGCCGGCATAGCCCCTTTATTGGGCTTGCTGGGGACCGTAACCGGTATGATTGCTACCTTTCAAAGCATTAGTTTGTTTGGAAATGGAGACCCAAAATTATTGGCAGCAGGTATTTCTCAAGCCTTAGTGACAACAGTGCTAGGCTTGATCGCCGCTATACCCTTACTGTTTTTTTTCAGTTTGATGAGCGCTCGTAGTCGAGTGTTGCTGCAACTTTTACAACAAAAAAGCCTCGCCCTACTCGCTAACCAGCATAAGCAAAGCGCAACAAATAGTGAGAACAAAGCGTGAACACACTGAGTATCAGCCTGCAGCAAACTTGGCTATCTTTGAGCCAATTGCTGCACTTAGGAGGTTGGGTGCTAACATTGTTACTTGGCATAACAGTATTGCTTAGCAGCTTGCTCATTGAACGTTACTGGTTTCGTTTTGTTAGTTTTCCTGCTTATTTTCAATGCTATCAACAACATATATCTCAACACAGCATCACTGCCAGCGGCCAGCAAGCCCTTTGCTTAAGCTTACGTTGTGATATGGAGCTGCGCCTAAACCAACATTTAAGTTTAATCAAAAGCTTAATTAGCTTATGCCCTCTGGTGGGCCTATTAGGCACGGTAACCGGCATGATTCAGGTGTTTGATACGATGGCTCTAGCTGGCAGTAACGATCCTCAGCTTATGTCTGCGGGGATAGCCAGGGCAACCTTACCCACTATGACAGGTATGAGCATAGCCCTAATTGGTATTATCAATTTTACTTATTTAAAACGCTGGAGCTCTCGATGCAAACAGTCGTTGCACATAGCCCCAAGACATTTAATGGTGGAGCGATAGATGAAGCGTCGAGATTTGTTAAACCGTCCAGAAGAAGATGCCGAGATAAACCTCACACCGATGCTAGACATTGTGTTTATCATGTTAATTTTCTTTATCGTTACCAGCAGCTTTGTTCGACCTAGCAGTATTGAGGTAAACACACCCAGCGCACTCACTTCAGAACCCGCCAGTAACACAGCGATCCTACTTAGCTTAGCCGCGGATGGCAGCGTAGTGTTAAATGGGCAAATTAGCGATATTCGATTGATACAAGCCAAGCTCAGGCAATTGAAACTTCAACAAAGCCAGCTTGCCGTATTGGTACAAGCAGATCAAAACTCAACCACCGGTCAATTAGTCAAAGTACTTGATCAACTTAGGCTAGCACAAATCCCATACAGTTTGGCTACAGTGAGCCAACCCTAATGTGGCGTCTATTACTGGCGCTTCCTTGTGGATTGGCCTTATCGGCTAGTTTATTCGTATTACTGGCTGAAGTGTCAGGCATCAACCCTCGTGCAACCCGCCCGGCTAACCCGCTCAGTAATGTGCATCTCTTTACTTTGCGCAGTAACAGCGACACCCAGCGTAGGTCAAGAGAACTACCAAACCCACCAGCACCGGAGACAAGTCAGCAAAGCGCCTTAGTACTTCCGTTATCGGGCAGCAAGCAAAATAATCGTATTGCTCCCCCTGATGCACCTTCAATATCAAATTTGTTGCAGACTTCTTTATCGCCCCAAGAAATAGCCTTACCTCAGCTCGTGACTGTCGAGCAATCTACACCTATAGCACATCGCACATTAGGCTTAGCTAAAGGGCCACAGCTAGATTTAAGCATACAGGCGCAATACCAACACCCTCCCGAATACCCGATGTCAGCGCACCGTCGTGGTATCGAAGGAGTCGTTGAGCTAGAGTTTACCGTGAATACTAAAGGAAAAGTCGTCGCCAGTAGCATCAAAGTGCTTTCCGCCGAGCCCGCCGGTATATTTGAACAAGCAGCAATCCGCAGCGTCAGCCAGTCACGCTTTCCCATAAAATACCAAGGTTCTGCTGTACCTTTCATTAGTAGACAGAAAATTGGATTCAAACTTAACCAATGATCAGACATTTAGCTTTACTATCAATATTTCTTATATCACTCTCTGCTACAGCACAGGATTTAAGTGAAGCAGAGAGTCGACAACTGAAGCTAGCACATAATTTCATTCAACAAGGCCAGCTCGAACGAGCGGAACAATACCTGAAGCCTCTCGGCCAACAGTATCAGCAACAACAACGCCACTATGCCTTAGCGGTCTCTTGGCAATATCAAGCTCAAGTCGCCATTCAGCAACAAGATTACTCTAGGGCGTTAGCTTATTTACAGCGGACCTATAAGCTAAAACGACTATCAGAGGAACAACAACAGCAAAGCCTTTATAGTATTGCTCAGCTGCAGCTGCAGCTGAGCCATTGGTCGGCAGCCATTGAAAGTATCGACGCTTGGCAGGCACAACAAGACGACCGATACCTTTCAGCCGAGTCGTTTTTTTTAAAAGCCCAAGCCTTAGCTAATCAGCAAGATTGGTATCAAGCGAGTGAGAGCATCGAAGAGGCTCTGCACCGCCAAGCGAACCCGCAGATAGATTGGTGGAGATTTGCCGTTGCGCTCTATAGTCAACAACAGCGATGGCCAGCAGCGATCAAGGCTCAGCTTGAGGTTTTGCAGCTCAGTGATAAAGACATTCTAGGCTGGTTCCAGTTGGCTTCTTTATATCTGCACAACCAGCAACCACAGCAGGCTTTAGCTTATATGCAGCAAGCCTATCAGCAAGATTTGTTTGGGCTCGAGCAACATTACCAATTATTGGTTCAGTTGCTCGAGCAACAGCAACAGCCTTATCGAGCCGCAAAGATACTAACGTTAGCCATGCAAACTAATAAGATCAAAAGTCGTCCTGACTTACAAACTCGCTTGTGCCAATTGTGGCTCAGCGCCAAAGAGTATGCACAAGCAGAGCGCTGCTTATTGAAGCTAGTGAATAAGCAAGCAAATGGTCAAGCATATCAATGGCTGGCTTACAGCCAAGCTCAACAGAATTTGCTGGCTAAAAGCATCCATAGTTACCAGCAAGCCAATCTGTTTAGCGATGCTAACACGGCTGAGAACTGGCTGAATCAAGGCTTGTTATACTTAGAACTAGCCCAATATCAACCTGCTAAACAAGCATTAAAAAAGGCAGCTACCTATACGGTAACTGCCCCTTCAAGTCAGCAAGCGCTGCGACTTTTACAGCAGCGCCTCCAATTTCAAAAATAGTTAAGCCACAGACTCAGCTAACAGCTCTGACTCTGCTTCCATCTTTACTGGCGCACCTAAGGCTGGGCGTAAAGCTTTTAGCACCTGATGGCGTGTCACTACACCAACTAATTTACCATTATCGACCACCGGGTAAACTTTAGGGCGGTATACGCTGCTGTTGCGTAAACGTTCTTCTAAAGGTTGATGAGTTGAGCTCAACAAAACACCAGAGTCAGACACGGGGTAAACTTGAGCAACATCAACACTCATGTATTCAGCTAATTTTAATAAGTTATGATTTGGAGCCACGGTCATTATGTCCTTTTGCATGATACTTTCCACAGTGGTTGAGCTTGGTTTACGGTAGTCTTCTAACCACAGCTTTCTAAGAATCTCCAATTCAGAGACGAAACCTTGTAGTTCGTTATCTTGATTAACCACTACCGCTCCAGGCAGATCTTGCTTAAGTAGTGCATCACATGCGCTGGCAATGGTCATATCAGGATTTAGGGTATTGTTTGCAGGTGACATAATGTCAGCCACTGTCATAGTTTTTAGATTTTGCATAATAGGTTCTCCAATAGGACCAGAAGATTGATTTGATAAAACTGAAAAAGTAGCTCGGCTTGCTGTAATTGAAGTACCACGGCTATACACCGACCAGTACCCCAGACCAACAATAACCGCTCCACCAATAATATTTCCGATAGTTACAGGTAGTAGATTATTCCAGAAGAAGCTCGCCCAATTTAGGTGCTCAAAAGCACTGGCTTGGGTACCAATTTGTGCCCAAAATGCGGGTTCAGCCCAGCTTTTAATCGCGATGCCTAAGGGCACCATAAACATATTTGCGACTACGTGTTCAAACCCGGTGCTAACAAACATGGCAACCGGCAATATAACGAGTGCTGCTTTGGCCGAGCTGGTTTTAGCGCTAAAGGTCATCCACACGGCTAAACACACCAATAAATTACATAACATGCCCAATAGCACCGCTTGCACAAAACCATGCTCTAACTTGTGTTGCGCTATAGATAAGGCGTTTAGCCCCCATTGGCCGTGGTCTAATTGATAAAGCTTGGCACCACTTACAATGAGTACTAGCAATAAGGCCCCCACAAAATTGCCTACATAAACTTTGCTCCAATTGGCAATCATGGCGCGAGTATTAAGCTGGCCACTCGCACGAGGAATAATCGATAACACGCTACTGGTAAATAACTCACCGCCACACACCACAAGCAGCACCAGGCCCATGCTAAAGGCCAAACCACCTAATAAACGGCTAACCCCCCAACCCATCGCTGATGATCCGGTGGTAACGGTGATATAGAAGACAAAAGCCAAGCCAATAAATACCCCAGCGCTTAACGCTAAGCTGAGCATTTTCGGTGTGCTACTGGTTGCTTTCTTATAAGCATACTGTTCGGCAAATTGAGTCATTTGGTCTGGGCTTAATGCCGCTAGTGGTGAGCTTTCGCTACCACCGGTGACCATTTTAGGAGCGGAAATCCGCTCGACTTGAGGATGATTCATTTACACTAAAACCTGTATTAACAAGCAACTTAAGTCGCTAATGACTAAACGTGCTAATACCATAGCGGTTATAATTTTTGCTGGTAAGCGGATAATTTTCATGACCACTATCAATACTTTTGATAGTGCCTTCAGCTACTATGCTTAACAGCTTTTCCAACGTTGTAATTTGACACTTTTGGAGTGATTCATGCGTTATTCTTTAAAACAACTCACTGTTTTCGAAGCTGTGGCTACTCACGGTAGTGTAAGTTCAGCCGCCGACCACCTAGCGCTAACTCAATCGGCGGCGAGTATGTCGCTAGCTCAACTTGAAAAGTTGCTTGGTAAGCCGCTGTTTGAACGGCGGGGAAAACGCATGGTTCTAAGCCAATGGGGCCTATGGCTGCGGCCTAAAGCTAAGCAACTACTGCTTGATGCACTACAAATTGAGGAAGGCTTTGCCGAGCAACACCTAATTAGTGGGGAATTGCAGCTCTGTGCCAGTCAAACCGCCGCAGAGCACCTTATACCAGACCTTATCAGTATTGTTGATAGCAACTTCCCACAATTGAGAATCAGCTTTTCGGTAGAAAATACAGCGGAGGTAATTAATGGTTTAATTAACTATGATTACCAACTCGGGGTCATAGAGGGGCGCTGTGATGACGACAGAATTGCTCATCAGGTATGGTGTAACGACCATTTGGTGATTGTGGCTGCCGCTCACCACCCTTACGCTAAACTCGATAAAGTGAGTGTCTCTCAACTAGAGCAAGCCAGTTGGGTACTGCGAGAGCAAGGCGCCGGCACACGGAGAGTTTTTGACAGTGCAATTCAAGGCACAATTGAAACCCTAAAAGTACACCGAGAGTACGAACACGTACCGGTATTGCGTTCAATGGTGGCCAATAGCAACTATTTAAGCTGCTTACCTTACTTAGATGTCATTAAGGCATTGGAACGTGAAGAGTTGGTGGTATTGAATGTCCCCGAGTTAGACATAGAACGTTCGTTATCCTTTGTATGGCGTAATGACACCACAGAAAACCCCTTACGAGATTTGGTGATTACCGAAGCCAAGCGGATGTTCAAAGTTCAATCTAAGAAAATGTAATCGGCAGTTCCCCTAGCGTTTAGCAGTCGCCTACAGGGGAACAGTCAAAGATAATCTAGCCAATGGCTACCGACGTATACGAGAAGGGCCTATTTTGACATTTAGATACTCGTACCAAAATCCTGATAGACTTTTTGGTACTGACCTTGAGTGCGCTGTAATGAAAACTCACTCAATACTCGTTGTCTCCCAGATTGTCCATACTCGATCAAACGCTCTGGTTGGCTCAAGGCTGCTTGGATAATATCAGCTAACTTTTGGCTATCATCAAAATCAAATAGCCAACCGTTTAGCTGCTCTTTTACCAATACCGAGTTACCACCAACCTTACTGGCCACTACCGCCCGTTTATAAGCCATTGCTTCCATGATGGCCAGAGACATACCTTCTGTTTCAGACGTGACCGCTAACAACTCAAAGCTATTATATATTTTGCTTCTATCGCTCTCCAGTCCATGAAATACCACTGTAGAGTGGCTTAACTTTTGCTGGCTGAACTGTTGCAACTTTGTCAATTGGTCTCCCACCCCAAAGAAATGCAGCTCGACTTTAGGTTGGATATCCTCGGGAAGCAACTCAAGCGCTTTTAACAAACTAATCTGGTGTTTAAGGCCAACCATACGGCCAACAGAACCGATACGTAAGCAACCATCTAGAGGGTGAGGCACAATATCTTCTTCTTTAGGCATGGCAATGCCATTATCAATCACCGAGGAGTCCACATGCTCCCAACCATGAACCTGATGAAAGATTTGCTGGCCTTCTTCAGATACGAAACAAATGCTGTCAATGTAGCGACGAGCGAATTGATGCACTTTGAGCCAACGGTTAGTGGACAATTTAGCCGCGCCATGACGGGTATAGACAATTTTCCGCTCTAAACAAAAGGGGAGGATAGGCAATGAAACCATAAGCACTGCCGGGGAGTGTATATGGATGATTGGACGCCCTCTATAAGCTTTCCATAAGCGCCACTGTACTAGGCCTTTCATACCTCTTACTACAGTGACTTTTATGCCTAGATCTTCAGCGACCGCAATCAAAGGATCGTCAGGGTGTCCTAAAGAAACAATCTCTGGCTCCATGCCTTGATGACTCTGTTCGATACATAAATCGATAACAAATCGCTCTGCCCCACCCACTTGTAAACTACTAACAACATGAGATATCTTACTATTTGACGATTTATTCACAATACCATTACTTATTTGACTATCCTTAGTGGGCTTATGATAAGTCAGTTGGGAAAGAAGGAACACTGACCAACTCAAAGAAATTGTTAATTTTTATCAAAGGATTGAATAAATGGATGAAAACCTGAGGGTCTTGGAGGTTGTCCAAAGCCTCGAACGAGGTGGTCGCTCAGTGAGATTCATCACTACCGTTGAAGGCTTAAGAGAAAACGGGGCATTTGTACTGCCTGTTAGCTTTAGAGCGCCTAAGTTCAAAACCTGTCAGCCAAAAAGTTTAGTGGTGCTGCACAGTAAAGCCTTTGATGGCCCCTGTATTTTATACAACTTGGTTAGGTTAATTCGCAAGCACCAGATTAACTTGATTCATTGTCACTGTGACCGAAGCATGATTTGGGCTGGTATTGCGGCTAAAATTTGTCGTTTACCCACTGTATTAACGTTTCATCGTTCTATTCTAAGCTATTACCAAAAGAATCGGGTTAACCGTCTATTAATGCGCTTAACCAATCGTTTTGTTGCTGTATCAGAACAACGGCGCCGCTTGCTGATTGATAACTTAGGTTTAACCGAGCAACGCTGCATCGCTAATCATGGTGGCATTGACACTCAGGCCGAAGTAGTCGGTAAAACTGAAGCCCGAGAACAACTAAAACTGCCTAACCAGCAAGTCGTGTTGTTTAGTGCTGGTCACCTTGGTCGCATCAAAGGTCATCAGGATACCATTAAAGCTTTTAAGCAAATTAGTGATCAATATGATTGCCAATTATACATAGCAGGCAGCGGCTCAAATAAAGAAACTAAAGTGTTAAAACGTTATAGGGACAAATTGCACTTGCAGGATCAGGTCCATTTTTTAGGGCAAATTAGTAATGCGTCATTATGGATGGACGCAGCGGATATATTTGTGCAACCATCACGAGAAGAAGCCTTTGGTTTAGTATTCATCGAAGCCGGCTTGCATCATACTCCTGTCGTTGCCACCAACGTTGGTGGGATTCCAGACATCATCATTAGTGGTGAAACTGGATATTTGGTGCCTGTAGCCAGTCCTGATGCATTGGTCGAAGCACTCCGCTCACTGATAGAATCAAGCCAACTTAGAGAGCAGTTTGGCGCAGCCGCTGAACAACGAATTAAATCGAATTTCGACAAACAAAACATGATAGATAGATACTTCACTACTTTTAATCAACTACTCACGGAAGCATAAGCGAGAACGACATGGACAATAGCGCGATCACCGTCGTCATTACCCCGCGTGACCGATACTCAGGCATCATTAATTGCATTCGCAATTTATACCTCTGCACGAAGCATGCTTTCGAGCTGAAAGTGATCGATTTAGATTACCCGAAATCACTAAAGCGACAAATTACCAAAGAGCTTGAGCAGCACAATAATGCAGAACTATTGAGTTATGGGCTGATTTCTCCAATCCAGGCAATGCAAAAAGTTCGCCCTTTAATTGAAACCCCCTATGTGATGTTTCTAGATAATGATTCTAATGTTACGCCCAACTGGTTACCGCCCTTATTAGATATCGCTAACTCCGATTCAAGCATTGCCGTGGTTAACCCGGTAACACTGGAAAAAGAAGGGGTTGATAAGGGTGCAGAACTGCGTAGCCATCTATTCACCAACGCTGTACATACCATTGACTACCAAGGTGAAGACTATTTAATTGAACATAAATCTTTTCGCCGAGCTTTACCTGAAGAACTCCCTAAGGGTATTCAAGAAAGCGAGATGTTTGAACTGCATGGTGTTTTATTTAGTACTAAGGCACTAAATGACATTGAGTTACCCAATATGGTGATTCGCGAGCATATTGATATTGGTATTCAGCTAAGACAACAAGGCTATAAAATAGTTACCCAGCCTGACTCTATCGTTATTTTCGACAATTTAGGAACAAGAATGGCTTGGTACGACATGAAGTTCTTCTTCTTCCGTTGGCACCCTAAATATACCGAAGCTTCGTCTAGATTATTTGAGCAGCGCTGGGGTTACCGCTTTTACTCTGAGCAAGCCATGTATTTATGGGTATTTCGCCGTAAAGTATTTTTGTTTGCTCGCTGGCTATATATACCGGTAAACGGGGCAAATATGGCAGTGAGGATTGCTGCAAAACTACGCTCATTTATTAGACCAGTATGGGATCCAATCAAAGGCGTAGAAGAAAAAGCCTCACCAGCGCCCTTAACTATGTTTTCTAAAGCCAAATAAAAAAGCCCGGTAAAACCGGGCCCTTTTATTCAATTAGTTTTAATCTAGCGACACACTGCCATCAATATCGGAAGGTTTGCTGCTATACAACTTGTGAGGAAACTGTTTCTCTAAATACACTTGATCTGATTGCGCCAGAGAGCGTGAAAAGCGTAAGTGCATTTTACCATTAGCGTTAATCCCTTTAACCAAGCCCGTCACTTTACGGCCTCGCATCATTTGGCGGCAATCATGAATAAATGAACTGGGTACATGGCCTTTCAGCACACTGACTTTGCCTGAACGTAACTCACAAACAAACGTATAATGTACATGGCGAAGACGATAAATTAGTACCGCTAAGGCCACCAAACCGATCACTATGCTAATAGTCAAACCCACACTCCCTGTGTTTAGCTGGTCATTGAGCTTGCTCGTCGAGCTCAAAATAAGCTGGAATTAATAAACTCAACAAGAGTAAACTTTGTTCACAAATATAACCAGAATGTTTTTCAGAAATAAGAGATCAATCAAGCATTTATATAAATTGTGATGGGTTGGTCTACAATTTTAGCCAAATGTCACCTCTGAAAGCATTTTCAATGAATTTAACAAAAGATGGTTTTATTAGTAGCTAGAACAAATAAAGAGGAGGGAGTTAATTAGTGCCAATAGCTAATTGAATGGACCAATCAGAAAAGCTGCCCTAAGGCAGCTTATGAGCTCTACTTTTTAATACCTTCAATCACTAAATCCATCACCACCGTGGTTGATTTAGGTCCTAGGTTAGTGGGAATGCCAAAGTCCTTCATCACTAACTCGGTAGACCCCACAAAACCAGCTCGGTAGCCTCCCCAAGGGTCTTCGCCTTCACCCACTTTAGTCACATCGATAATAATCTCTTTGCTAACACCACGAAGCGTTAACTGGCCATATAGTTTACCAGCCTCATCACCACTAGCTTCATACTTAGTACTGCTAAAGCTAGCATCTGGAAACTGATCTACCGCTAAGAAATCTTTACTACGAATATGTTTATCACGCTCAGCATGATTAGAATTAACTGAAGTAGTCTCTATTTTCACATTTACGCTCGTCGTTTCTGGCTCTTGTTGATCATAGCTAAAATCACCGCTAAAAGTATCAAAGCGCCCCACCACAAAGCTGTAACCCAAGTGATTGACTTTGAAATTAATAGAGGCATGTGCGCCGCGAGTATCAATAGTGTAGTCTGCAGCGCTAGCAGGTAAAGCTATTGCAACGGTACTTGCTAGTAGTAAGGCCGCTTTGATCTGTGTTTTCATTATTTATCCCTTCAAATTTACTTAGTAGGTTTCAACATCCGAACTAAGGTGCTGTCTTTGTCAATAAAGTGATGTTTAAGAGCTGCCAGCGCATGACCAGCAACCAACGCGATTAATGTCCAAGCCAAAATCTCGTGAATATCTCCAGCCAACTCTTCCTGCTGGTTAATACTAGTGATAGTCGCTGGCACGTCAAACCAATCAAACACACTTATCGGGCGTCCGTCGGCGGTAGAAATTAAGTAACCTGAAATCATCAAAACAAACAACACCAGGTATAACAAAAAGTGCCCTAGCTTAGCCCCTTGCTTCTCCCATTTTTTATGGCCCTCTGGGCTATTGGGCTTTTGATTCAGGCTGCGCCAAAGCAGACGAAATAACATCGTAGCAAATAGCAATATGCCGATACTTTTATGGATCATTGGTGCCGTTTGATACCAACTAGAGTAGTAGTTGAGATCAACCATGAACAAACCTAGGCCAAACAGCGTAAAAACGCTAAATGCCACCAGCCAATGTAGCGCTATAGATAACCACCCATAACCTTGTACTGAGTTGCGAATACTCACCGACCCTCCTTTGCCCAAATATTAAATATTCAATAATAAGTATTAGCATCACTTAAAACTCCAAGTAATAAAATTGAATTTTATGTGAAAAAACTTTCGAACAATTAGAAAGAAATTCGCCTGAAAATTGACATTTGAAATCAAAAAAGCACGCGATTACCAATATTATATCCCTTGAGGTTTCTCTCTGGTTCGCCCCTGCGTATGACATTAACCTTACGGATTCATTATAAAAATGCAGAATAAGTAGAAGCTAGCAACGACATAATCCCCTTTGCAGGCTACAAACTTGGCAACGAGAACCCAGTCTCTACGTTACATTTTGGTAACAAAATATTCATTTTACCTACTATACTTTTTACTGCACATTTTGCGTGTCTCGCAACCGCGAGAAATTGAAAAATTGGGCGAATAAATCCCAATAAAAAGGCTTGGAGCAGGCTTATGAAACAATCACGCTTTGATGATATGGACGAATGGGATGAAGAAGACCTAGACCATAACGCAAAAAGTCATAAAAACCAAAGAGACAAGGCTCGAGCACGTAGACGTATCGATGAATACAATGAGCGTAAACAGCTGGAGCGTTATATTGATGAAGACTATAACTAGTTAATAATAGCTACTAAGGGGAGAATTAACTCCCCTTCTATTTCACCTCTATCTGTAGGTAAGCCGATGCAAGCCATTATTCCTTATTTAAACTTTTCAGGTAAAAGCGAGCAAGCCTTACTTTTTTACCAAGATTGCTTCGCTGGTGAGGTTATCGCCTTAATGCGCTTTAAGGATGTGCAAACAGATATGCCGATCCCTGACGAGTTACTTAACAACATCATGCACTGCCATTTTAAAGCGGACCAGCTAGAGTTCATGGGCTCAGATGGCATGCCAGGTGAGCAATTAAAGAGCGCGGGAAATATTGAACTCAATCTCAACTTTAGTGATTTGGCAGACCAACAGCGGGTGTTTGAAAAACTGAGTGAAAATGGCGCTGTTACCATGGCGCTACAAGATACTTTTTGGCAAGCGCGCTTTGGCCGCGTGTGTGACCAATTTGGCATAAATTGGATGCTAAATTGCCCCTTAGTGAGTGACAAGATCGCTAAATAGGCTAATAACCAAGACAGGTAACTAATGACGGAAACTACATGCCTCGCTTACGAAAAAACTGAGCAGGATCGCCTGGCGTGAGCTGGTAAAGCTCAAATGACTTATCAGCTATTAGCTGACCAGCCAGTTCTAAGGTCATTCGCCAAGTGCCCAATTTATTACTGACCGGCGCCCAAATAGTGTCACCTAAATAGAAATCCCAATCATTACTTCCCACATACACGTCACCATCAAAGGGCGACATAATCTGGCCTTGTTCATCAGGAATATTAGGATGGTAGATGCAATATCGGACTTTTTGCCCCTTAGCTTTTTTGATATTAACAATCAGACCAAACTCTACATCAATTGCCGCTTCTACTTGGGTGGTAAACTCAGTAATCTGCGGCAGTGCTTTGTCATCACTGTCCCATTTATTGTAGATACCATAACTATGCAATTTCACTTGGGGCTTGGGTTTCGCCATTACTTATCAACTTCGCAATTAGGGAGAGTAAAAGGCCTATTTTAGCGCAAACAATCGAGAATCTTCCATTACAATCCTTCCCCCCCTTTTATAGAAGGTGTAGGCTTGCTACTCAAACTAAAATCTATCAACATCGCGCCTCTCAAGGATGAACCATGAAAAAGCTACTTGCTGCCGCTATAGTACTTGCCAGCTGCTCTGCGCAAGCAACCCCTATTAATGATCTGCTTGAACTGAATAATAGCGAACAGCAAATGCAGATCATTCGCACCAATCTAAACAAAGCACTGATTCGCCAAAACCCGCCGTTAAAGAATTTTGAACCCGTATTGAATCAATGGGCCGATACTTACTTAACTTGGGAAGAAATGAAGCCAAAGATTGCTGAAGTCTACCTAAAACACTTTACTGATGAGGAGCTAGCAGAGCTAGTCGCCTTCTATAAAACGCCAGTAGGGAAAAAAAGTCAGGCGCTTAATGCCACCTTAATTAGAGAAACCGCACTGGCGAGTGCCTTAGTCGCTAAAGGGCACCACAAAAAGTTAGAAGAGATGCTGCAACAAGCAGCAGATCAAAACAAAGCTCAACAGAGTAATTAAGACTACGGCGAGTAATTAAGACTACGGCGAGTAATTAACAGACCCTAACAACGCTAAGGTTGTTAGGGTAATATAGGCAAAATTAGCGAGTTACGCTTTGGCCGACTGTTAAACGGCTTTGCAAGAAATGCAACAACATACCGTATAAAGGCACAAATAAGGCGAGGTTTACCGCCAACTTAAAGCCGTAATCAACCCAGGCAATCTCTAACCAATGTTCAGCCATGAAAGCATCACTACTGGCGTAGAACGCAACAGAGAAGAACAAAATGGTATCGACTAGATTGCCAAATACGCTAGAACCGGCAGGTGCAGCCCACCAATATTTGAACTGACGTAATCGGTCAAATACTTTTACATCTAATAGCTGACCCACCGAGTAGGCCAAGAAACTTGCTATAGCAATACGTGCCACAAAGCCATTCCAAGCTAATAAACCGTTTAAGCCTTGGTATTCCCCTTGATAAAAAACTACCGAAACAATATAGCTGACCAACAAAGCCGGGAACATTGCGGTAAAAATAATCTTTCTGGCTCGACTTGCGCCAAATAAACGCACCGTTAAATCGGTAGCCAAAAAGATAAAAGGAAAGGTGAATGCTCCCCACGTGGTGTGGAAACCAAATATGGTGAAGGGTAGTTGAACCAAATAATTGCTGGCGGCAATGGCCACAATGTGAAATAAGGCCAAGATCATAACACTGCGGCGCTCGGCCTCAGTCAATTGTAAAAACCACATAATAGACAACCTATCTTTTTGTTAATTGGGGGTGAGAGAACCCAAGGGCGCGGGAGTATTCCATAAGCGGTAGCGATCTGCAATAAAAATTATTTGCTAAGAAAAACACCGCGAGATATTTTTTGGCGATAACTAACAGTTTTTAAGCAAACACACACCGCAAAGCTTCGCTCACCCTCCAATCTTGGTTACACTGGGTGATTGCCCAATCTAGTGGCGGCGCCTCTGTTTCACTAAGCAAAGGCTCATTTGTTTTATATAAAGGATGTATTTTGTCTGGCTTATTGCGGATCATCTTGATCGACACTCACCTAAACGGTGTAGTAGAACTAAAACTTGACCAACACAGCAACATTTGTGGTACTAACGCCTCAGGTAAAACCACTTTGCAACGTCTCATTCCGGTTTTTTACGGTGAATACCCAAGCCGAGTGGTGCCTAGTACCCGCGATAGTTTCGAGCGCTGGTATTTACCACGCGAAGCCAGTTACATCATCTACGAATACCAGCAATACAATGGTCAACATGCGCAAGTGGTGTTGTCGTCGGCCCGTGAAGAGCAAGGGGTAAAATACCGTTTTATTGGTAAGCCCTTTGAACTAGAAGACTTTATTGAACGCCAAGACGAACAAGGCACTTGGTTTCTCGCCCCTGCTAAACTAGGTCAGCAACTGAAGAAATTGCAGCATAATGGCAGCCAATTAGCCACCACCCGCTTTTTAAATACCCGTGAGTATCGCGCTATCATTCAAAATGACCGCAGCTTACAAAACGCCGGTGACAGTGATCTTAAAGCTTTTGCTCGTCAGTTTTCAATGTGTGACCCCAAACACGGCTTACGCCATATCGAAAAGCTAGCTAAAGCGGTGCATTCTAAAGAAGGCAAAATGGAAACTATCAAATCGATGATAGCCGCCATATTGGAAGAGGAAGGGGTCACATTAAAGCCTACTTGGGTAGATGCTAACAAAGCCCAAGCGTGGATTAGAGAAACACGACTGATACAGCAGTTTGCGGCTATTCGCCCTAAATTTGTCAAACTAGAGCAAATAAACCAGCAGCTATTGTCTAGCGAAGCACAACTTCTACAACTGGACAAAAGCTTACAAAGTGACGAACAAGAGTTATTTAGCCAAACCGAGCACCACCAGCGCCAGTTAAACCAACTAAAAGAGGCGCTAAACGAATTAGAGCAGCAATGGACCAAGCAGCGCGATCTACTCAATCAAACGGTTTCTCGTGCTGACGCAGACGTAAGTAGCTTTGATAAGCAACTCAACCAAATCGAAGACGACTATCTAGCTTGGCAAGACAAACAGATTGAAGACGCACTGAGCGCAGTAGAACAATTGCCGCAATGGCGAGAACAAGCCCGTGAAGTTAGCGAGCGCCACCAGTTACTGACAGAGCAGCACAGTGATATTGAAGCACATTTTAATCAGCGTAAGAGCGAAATTAACGAACAGCTGAATAACGCCCTAACTAAGCTGCACAAAACCAAAGATCAACTACAACAACAACTCAATCAAGAACGTCAGCAGCAACAAGTTGAGCTAAATAACGAGCAGCAACGGCAGCAAACACAAATTAGCCAAGTGGAACAAAAATTCCAACAGCAACAACATCAGCACCAATTAGAATTAGCTCAACTTGAAGCCGGCACCCTACAAATGGGTTACACCGAAGATGAAAGCCGCCAGCTCAATATTATGGACAACCGCTTAGATGAAGCCAGCCAACAGCAGCAGCTATTATCTAGTCAAATGCGCCAGCACAATGAGCAGCTACAACAGCTAAAACAGCAGCGACAGCACGCCGATCAACAACTCGCCACTATTAGTCAGCAAAATCGCCAACTTGAGCAAAAACTGAGTCAGTTAAAAAGCAATTTACAGCCCGAAGATGGTAGCTTATTGGCACATTTGCGCAGTGAGCACCCTCAATGGGAACATAGCATCGGTAAATTGATAAACCCCGAGTTACTCAGTCGCCGAGACCTAAAGCCACACGGTGAGGAAACTACGCATAATATTTTTGGCTTAGCGCTTGATTTAAAAGCCATTGATGCCCCTGAGTGCGCCGCCACCGAACAACAAATCAAGCTGCAAATTGATCAAGTGCAACAGCGTTACCAAGAGGCACAAAAGCAGTTAAAGCAAACCGAAACCGCCCTTGCCGACGCCAACAAAGCGGTACAAGCACAAGATTTAAGTGTCGCTGAGTGCACCGCTGCGCATCATAACAGCGAAGATCAGCTAAAACGCTTGCATGAAGAAAAGCAGCTACTTAAAGAAAATTTTTCAAGTGCCCTGCAGCAACGCCAGAGCATCGCTCGCCAGCAACAAAGCAAACTTAAGTCCTACTTAGAAAACGCTCAAGCACAGCATCAAAATTACCTAGAGGAACTGCACGAGCAACACCAAGAAGCTAAATTGGAAAAAATGGCCTGGTGGGAAGAGAAGGTAGATGCCTTAGCACTGCAACTAAGCCAAGCACAAGACGCCATTACTCAGCGCCAAACTCAAGCTAAACAAGCGCTAAAACAATCAGAACAATGGTACCGCGGCGAACTACAAGAGCAAGGCCTAGACGACCAACTGATTATTGACTTAGCCAAACAGAAACGTCAACTCAACCAGCAAATTCAAGACGCCGAACAATATCGCGATCAAGTCAGTGAATACAAAATTTGGCACCAACAGGTGTGGTTGTCGCAAAAGCCGCAGCTAAATGATGCTTTGGCCAATGCTCGCCAACAACAAAGCAGTGCTAAACAGGCGCTCGGTGAGCAACAAGCGCAGTTTAAGCAACAACGAGATAACCAGCAAAACCAATTAACTCAGCTGAAGCAGCAAGTAGAGCAATTAGAGCAACAGCATGCCTTAAGCCAAAACTTACTGCGTAAAATTAAGCAGCTTGCATTAGTTAATGGCCCACAGCACAAGACGAGCGGAAACGATATTGGCGGCTCACCGGCCGAGCGGACTCGCCAAGCAGAACAGCAAATACAGCAACGTAATCAGCAACTGGAACAAGTGAATGAATCAGTGCGTCACTTTGACAGCTTATTAGCGCAACAAGCCGGTTCTGATCTCAGTGAAACTTGGGAGCGCTCACGCGCTGCATGTCGTCGCCAAACTGAAGACGGTGAAACCAGCTTAGCCTACCGCGAATTAGTACCGCACTTATCTGAACTACTGAATGGTTTAGTACCACAAAAAGTGCAGGGTTTAATCGACCATGGCCGTAACTTGGGTATGAGCATTAGCAGCTTCTACCAAAATCTCAGCGATATTGATCAACGGATCCTCAGTCAAAGCCGTCGCATTACCCGGGAAATTGGCGAAGACTTAAGCCTAGACGGGGTGTCAGACTCAGCGGTGAAAATACGCTCAAAAATTAGTGAACTGGAATTTTGGGACGAACTGAAAGCCTTTGTCGAGAACTTCCAAGCATGGCAACAGCAAGGTTTTAACCAATTGCCTAATGAAGACTATGCCAACAGCATGCGAATTGCCCTAGACATCATAGGCCGTAGCGCGCTTAAAGAAGGTGTATCACGGCTATTGCTGATTGAGCTAACTCTACGAGAAGGCAATAGTGATTTAGTTATTCGCACCGATCGCCAACTCAATGAATCAAGCAGCCACGGTATGGCCTACCTGATTTTATGTAAGTTCTTACTCGCCTTTACCCGTCTACTACGCGGTAATGCCGATACCTATATTCACTGGCCGATTGATGAATTGGGAACCCTACACCAGAGCAACGTGAAAAAGATTTTTGATGCTTGTGACCATAACCAAATCCGTATTTTGGGCGCCTTTCCTAACCCAGAGTCTGAAGTATTAGATTTATTTACACACCGCTACATTATTGACCGCGACAAACGCCAGCTACAAGTCGTACAGCCTCGCGTTAATTTGTTGCAGCAAAAACTACGTGCAGCCAAAGCCGCTAAAGAAACCAAGCAACAACAGCCAGAGGCCGAACTATGAGCAAATTTAGCGCTACCGGTATGAGTGAAACCGGCCGAATATTAGAAGCCCTATTGGGTGGCCAATTCATTTGCCAAATTAGTGACGAAGACGGTTTTACTTTTCTAGCAGAAGACGCTAATCGCGAGCGTATTGATAGCCACCTGCATGTCCTTAACCGCCGCTTGGCCAGCGCCTGTGAGGGCGAGCTATATTTTTGTGCCTACCGTGAACTCGGAGATAACGAGCACCGAGTCATCAGCCAACAATTTAATGATATTGCCGGTAGCTTGTTACCCTTGACCGAGTGGCTCATATTGAGTCAAGAAGCACAGGGGCAAGATAGCCCCATCAGCGCAGGTTCAGCGCTGCGTTTAAGTGAATTACAGACGGTAGTAGAAGATACACCAGCACTGCGTGAGCAACTGGCCAAAATTTCGCAATATAAGTTATTTGGCTCTACCAGTTCACAAGTCGATGGCCAGTTAAAGCAAGTCTTTAAACGCTTGTGCGAACAAGGTTATTTGATTCGCCCCAATCAAGAAAAACAGATTTACATCGCTACTGCTAAAGTCGATTACATTTTTGAAGTCATCAGTTTTATCGATGAAGCCGAGGGTTTGCATTTAGAGCAACAAGCCATGGACGCCATTGGCCAGCAGGAGTCTTTACTGTGAACCAACACCTGCAACAAGCTGGCTTAAAGGTATTTAAGTTATTAGCTCGTCATGGCGAAAGCCTAATGCATGCCTATGTCAACGGTAAGCTAGACGAAGCGAAGCTCGACCCAAAGCAAATAGACGCGCTGCTAAAAGCCGGCGTTATTTGGCGCCCCTCGGCAGATGAAGGCTTACACTTAAGCTCCAATCTTCGATCTTTATTAGAAGAAGCGCTGAGCGATACCCGCAACCGACAAATTGACGCGAACGTGGGCTCGCGCTTAGAAGCCATTAAAACCTTGGCTGCGCATTACAAAGAAGCATTACACATTGGTGACTTGGCTGCTGCCGACGTATACCTGAGTGATTTAAGTGAACATAGCTATAGCTTAACTGAAAGCTTGCGCCATAGTTCTCGCGTGTTGTGGAGCCGAATTAATAATGAGTTTGGTTACGTACCGCATCTCAGCGCTAAAATCCGCGAGAACGAATTAGCGCAACAACAAGTTAGTGAGCTACTCGACAGCCTATCCTTACTCAACTTTGATACTTTAAGTCAAATTGCAGGTGATATACGCGAATTACGCCGCATATTAGTGCTAAACCTTAGCCAAGCGGTTTACGACTGCACCCAAGAACTCGCTGTAGTGCAGACCCGTTTACTCACCTTGCTAGGACGTTTTCGCGAGTTACGTGGTAAATCTCGCTTACTGAAAGGCTTACAGCTTTTCCATGCCCAGCACCCAGACTTTCGACCGCAAGACCCCACTCAACAATTAGAGGTGGCTAGCTTATTTAACCAAGCACCCACCGTGCTCAATACCGCCAGCTTGGACATTCACAACCCCGAACACGAACAAGATTTATTGGCGGCGGTGAGTCAAATACGTTTGCAACGTCAGCCAAGTCGTCACGGAGTTGAATCCGAACATGGAGTGTCGCTAGAGAGCGTTGATGAGTTTGCGTTGCAAGAGCAAAGAATAAAACAAGACGTTGAACATTACTTGTTGGGCGTAATTGAAAATGCCCAAGGACAAACGGCCCTAGAGTACTATCAACAACACCAGTTAGATTGGAATGCCGAAGCCTGGTTGTATCAAGTGTGGGGGAGCTATCATGCCTTACCTGAAGAACAACGCGATTACTTTGCCCTTGATCCCATTGAGGATCCGCATCCCATCTTTAGTGGTAATAGAATAGTGCGTGACCTGCAGGTATGGCTACGTTAAAAGTAGAAGCCAAAAACAACGATAACTCATGGATTCTGGAAGGAAAATCGATTTTGTATAGCGTATATAATTGCTGAATAATTGACGCTTGCCTATATTTAATTACAGGGATTTTCAATTAGCACTCAGATTTATTTGACTGACTAGATGAAACTCTTAGAATAGCCGGATTGTAAGGCCTAGCAGCATTGGGAAGTAAATATGAAGGTTGTTGATTTTCTTAAGAAAAAGCGTGAGATGCTGGCTCAAAACCCCTTTGAACTAAAAGATTGGCTGTCTCCAGCCATACGTGACCATTGGATTGAGTTTCTTAATAAAGCCCATGACAGTCAATTAGTGAACTGGGTGAGAGAGTATCAATTAAGCTCAAATGGCGACCAACAAGCCAGTTTTAAAGAAACCATCGAGCTTCACCCAAAAGCAGAGGCTCTCTTAGAAGAACTGTCTATGCAGCTAGGGGAAGAAATTCATGTTGGCGACTGGCTCAACGTAACTCAAGAGCGAATTAACCAATTTGCTGATGTTACCAAAGACCATCAATGGCTACATACGGATCCACAACGGGCCGCAGAAGAATCGCCCTTTAAAACCACCATTGCTCATGGTTTTTTAACCCTCTCGTTATTACCCGCGTTAACCGAGAGCGTAGACCCTGACCAACCGCTTTACCCCTCCGCAAAAATGATGGTTAATTATGGTATAAATCAGGTGCGCTTCCCCTATCCGGTGAAGGTAAATAACCGTATTCGCGCTCGCACTCGTTTAACCCGTGTAGCCCCTATTAAACGTGGCTTAGAGTTAGTGAAAGAAATCACCGTAGAAATAGAAGGCTGCCGCCGTCCTGCGTGTGTGGTTGAATCTGTGGTTCGTCTCTATTTTTAATCGCTTTATCTCGCTATGATGGTTCACGTTAGGTATTAAGCATAAGGAGCTTAACGTGAACTCAGCGCATTCTCATACTCTCTCTGTTCAACAACATACTCATCTTCAGCGACCTTCTTATCAGTACCTTGTGAGTCAACCTCGCCAAATAAAACCAGAGCAAGCCTATCCCTTAGTGCTGTTTTTACATGGCCGAGGCGAAATAGGCCAAGACATTCAACAGCTAGTCGATTTTGGCCCCAATGCTTACCTAAAGCAGCGCCATTTAGACGCTATATGCGTAAGCCCGCATATTCCGGAAGGACGAGAAGGCTGGGCGATCGCTGAGCTAATTAGCCTACTAGACCAACTGGAGCAGCAATTTAATATTGATAAGAGTCGGATCTACTTAAGCGGTTTGAGCATGGGGGGCTTTGGCGTGACAAATTTAGCCCTAGCACAACCGAATCGTTTTGCCGCTTTAAGCATACTCGCCGCTGGTGATCCAAATCGTTTAGCGCCATGGTCACTAAACTTACCTCCACGCCCGGTATGTGAAGAGCTTTACCAACGTTTAGATCACCTGCCTATCTGGTTGGCCCACGGGCTTAAAGATGAGGTGATTCCAGCCGAGTTCTCGTTAGAGCTAGCGGCAAAGCTCACCAATATGGATCGCCAAGCCTGCTTACAGTCAACTTGGTACCCTCAGCATCAACATAATATCTGGGATGACTTGTATAGCAGTGATAGCTTCTGGCAGTGGTTATTTGAACAACGTAATGCTCAGGCCTCATCACACCCCCTAGCAGAGCAAGATTTTAGCTCACTGGTGGGGGATTATGGCAATC
Organism: Agarivorans sp. TSD2052; assembly: GCF_023238625.1. Taxonomy (NCBI): domain Bacteria; kingdom Pseudomonadati; phylum Pseudomonadota; class Gammaproteobacteria; order Alteromonadales; family Alteromonadaceae; genus Agarivorans; species Agarivorans sediminis. The sequence continues at coordinate 668,033 of NZ_CP096670.1, read as the reverse complement.
ATCAAGATTACGTCACTATCGTTTGTGAAACCGAAGGGGTACGTTTATTGTGTAAAGACTTACAAGATAACGAACTAAGCTTTATGCTTCACCCCGTTGCTAAAGACATGTTATTTTGTGAAATAGGCTGTTTAAGATTCCTTAAACAAACCAATGGGCCTACCCAATTAGCGCTAACGCGCTTAACCCTATTAGATAAAATGTAAATAGCTCGACTCACTAAAGGACACGCTGACTATAACTATCGCGTTGAATATCCATGACTTCAGCGCTTAGGCTTTTCACCCTTGTAAGTTCAGGTGAAAACTTCCCGACCATCAGTTTGCTCAAAGCCAGTTTATGCGTCTGACTTCTGCCTGACAATAGCTGTCAACGCAGGTGCATAAAACGGTGCTCATTAAGTCCGCTGAACACATCTGTATAGACAAGCAGCTCGTAATTTTATCGTGCTAGCTGAAAACTATCTGCAGCCATCTAAGACTGCATAAAGGCTAGCCAACGTATTATTAATATCGACTTTGTCGAAAAATTAAGCTTAATACTCTGCGACGCAATGCGACATAATTAGACCAACCCTCTGCTTAAACATCATTCTTTAAGGTAAAAATAAACATTTAGTAATACAATTCGAAAAAATACAATATAATGTTGATCTAGATCACACCTGAAGAACAAGCTCGCTCAGATAATGCTCACCCGTTTGAGCCGCGCGCTTTTTCATCCTTTTATTTGGAATTACACACTATGAGCAATGCTACTACCGCTAATCCTGCACCACTAGGGTTAATGGGTTTCGGTATGACCACCGTATTATTAAACATCCACAATGCTGGCTTCTTTCCGATTGACTCGATGATTTTAGCCATGGGCATTTTCTATGGCGGTTTATCACAAGTGATTGTTGGTATTATGTGTTTTAAACGTGGCGATACCTTTGGTACAACGGCTTTCACCTCTTACGGATTGTTCTGGCTAACCCTAGTCGGTTTATTGATTATGCCTAAAATGGGCTTAGCTGAGCCAAGCCCACACGCCTTTATGGGTTGGTACTTGAGTTTATGGGGTCTATTCACCGCATTTATGTTTGTAGGCTCATTACGTTACCCAACTGCCAAGCAAGTTGTATTTGGTAGTTTAACCATTTTGTTCGCACTATTAGCCCTGCGTGATTTCACTGGCAGCGAGTTAATCGGCACTATTGCAGGCTTTGAGGGCATCTTCTGTGGCTTATCTGCCATTTACTTTGCTATGGCTCAAGTACTTAACGCCGAATACGGGCGTGTTATTTTGCCGGTAGGTCGTCCGATGAACTTTCAAGACAACAGTACGCAACTAAAAGTGGCGGCTTAAGACCGAGCACTTCGCCCATAGCTGCGACAACGGCAGGTTTTACTGCAGTAGGAGTATCATCAATCAGTGATTGTAGATCCTCAATATAAGCGTCTATCTTTTTTAAGATATGACGCTTTTGTTTTTTATTGGCAAGGGCTAACACTTCACTCATGCCGCCAGCCCACAACTGCTGATTTTGGGTAAAGCGCTCAGCTAAGCCTTGTGGCCATAGCTGTTGAGAATTAACCATTAACACGTAGAACTGTTGTTCAAAATTGTCCGATTGCCGTTGTTGCCCCAATGAATAAGCAAGGTACTGCTGCCATTTACTTTGCACAGTATGCCAATCAGGCCGAGTATCTAACAAGCGTTCGGCGAGTTGCTCTATGATTTGCTGCTGCTTAGGTTCAAGCTCCCCTAACCAGCGTTCAGTGCTTTTTGATAAATGCTCAAGGCGATACTCGAGGTGTGCTTGCTGGCGATCATCATTGTTGCGTTGTTCGGCTAATTTACTCATGAAGTCATTCAATTGTTGTTGTGATGCGGTTTGCGCCAGCTGGGCGATATCTGAATACACATAACTCGCCAATACTCGATAATGCTCTCGCCAAGCATTCACTTGCTCGAGTAATTGCTGCTGGCTAATACCACTGTCTACTTGCGCTCGAAACAATTGTAATTGCGCTAAATAAACCGGTAACTGTTCACTACGATGCCAATTAAGCCAATGAGCCAGCATTGGTTTGAACAACGCCCGTTGATCGCTATTCATATCTACGTAATCATCGATATACCAATAAGCCATCCAGTTGAGATTGTTATAAACAAAACGCATGCCGCAAGCGCTAAGCAATACACTCAGTAACAACACGCCTACCCAACGACCAATCTTGTTTCGCATAGTCACCCCTCTTACTAGCAGACCTAAATAATCATAAATAGTTCTCACTATGACGCAATTTAAATATTTTGGCTTGAGAGATTGATTTAAGCAGAGTAGATTAGCCATACCAGCAATAAGGGCGTGGCTCTAACCTCGCAATGGAAGCATAATTGATTGGTTTAATTAAAAATTTGTTACTGGTATTAGCAGTTATATCGGCAGCATTCGGACTAGGCATTGGCTATAGTTACTGGCAGCAAACCACACAAAATGAGCAACAGTTTGAGCACTGTGAGCAGCTTCAAGAAGGTAAATGTACTTGGAACCTTGCCAAACAACAGTGGCAATTAAGCTTACCGAGTAACAATCTTCCGGCTATGTTGGTGCAAACCATAGAACTAATCAGCAGTGAGAGCAACCCGCCCCCCTTATTATTAACATTGCAAGGCAAGGACATGTACATGGGCGAAGTGAGTGTCAATTTAAGCCCCGAAGAGAATGGCCATTACCAAGCTGAACTACTATTGCCTATTTGTAACACTGGAAAAATGCGCTGGCGAGCTGAAATTATTTCTCTCGATTCAGAGCGCCCCCTAGCCCTTAGTTTTGAGGTAGATAGCCAATGAAATACCTAGCATGGATAGCTTTAGTCGTGATCAGCGCACTAGCTGGAGTAATAAGCTTTCAGTGGTTGTCTGCGCCAACCACGCCCCCCCCTGCAACCAGCCAAGTACAAGTAAAGACGAACGTCCCTATTAGCCTGTTTAACATTGAAAGCAGCGATGGTCGATTTAGCCATTTAAGTGACGATAAAAAGCTCTACATCGCTTACTTTGGATTTACCCACTGTCCCGATGTTTGCCCGACTTCCTTAGCTGTTTTAAGCGTAGCTCTGCAACAAGTGTCAGAGGCGCAACGTCAGCAGCTTCAAAGCTTATTTGTGAGTGTTGACCCGCAACGCGATGATCCTAAAACGGTATCGACCTACGCTGGTTACTTTCACCAAGATATCATCGGCCTAAGCCCACAAGAAGGCCAGTTATTAGGCTTAACTCAAGCCTTAGGGGTCTACTATAAATACGTAGAGACACCAAACTCCGAGCTTAAATACAGTGTCGACCACAGTTCGTTTTTCTATTTTTTAAACGCCAAAGGTGAGTTACTGGCAAAAGTGCCTCATACCCTTGACCCACAACCTATTATCGAAAAAATCAGACAATTATTGCCATAACATAAGGAACGTATAATGCGCGCTTTTTACTTATTAATAAGCTTACTATTTACTAGTCACATGGCCTTTGCTAGCGACGCTATCATGGTCAGTGAAGTTTATGCTAGAGCAACGCCTCCCAATGCTCCAACTAGCGCAATCTTTCTCACCATGCACAACCACAGCGAGCAAGCGATTAGCTTGGTTTCAGCGGAAACCCCCGCTGCAGGTAGAGTAGAATTACACACCATGTTGATGGACGGCGATATAATGAAAATGCGCCAAGTAGAGAAGATAGAAGTACCCGCCAAGCAAATGGTTGAATTAAAACCAGGCGGCTTTCATCTCATGTTGTTTAACTTACAACAACCGTTTAACGAGGGAGAGCAACTAGCCTTGAGCTTGAATTTTTCTGATGGTAGTAGCCAGCAATTTAACGTAGCCGTGAAGAAAGTTATGCATAAAATGAAGCACTCACACTGAGTGGTACTCAGTAAGGATTAACACTGCTTGTTAATCCTTACTAGGCTAAATAACGATCTAAAGAAATACCAAAATCACGTGCAGAAACAGCCCCCTCGATTTTTTCTTGGCTATATTTGTTTAAGTCTAATAGCTTCACTTCGGTATGGGTATTGGTAATTGTATTAAACACCAGTTTCAGCACTGGCTGCAGTGGTTTAAGTTCATTACGTTCAACCACAACACCTAGCTTCCCTGATTTTAACTTCACCAAAGTACCCACCGGGTATACTCCCATACAACGAATAAATTTTTCGACTAAGGCCTTATCAAATTGTCTATCGACCCCTTCTAATAATATACGGAAAGCGGTAGTAGGCGGCATGCCACTTTTATAGACACGGTCTGCGGTTAGTGCATCGTAGCAATCTACAATATTAGCCATGCGAGTATACGTCGACAATTGTTCGCCTATTAATTTATTCGGGTAACCGAGGCCATCTAAACGTTCATGATGGTTACTGGCAATCTCCAGCATAATTTTACTGGTGCCAGGTTGAGCCTTCAGAATATTATGACTATGCACTACATGTTCACGCATAATAACAAACTCTTCATCGGTCAATTTGGCAGGTTTATGCAGTATTTCGTCAGGGGTATTAATCTTACCAATATCATGCAACATACCGCCCATCAACAACTGCTTCTGAGTGGCTTTACTCATCCCCAGTGAACGGCCAAAATAAGCCAGCAGCATGCCAACGTTTAGTGAATGCTCCATTAAATACTTATCTTTAGCGCGTATCTTGGCTAAACATAACATGGCACTACTTTGGTTTTCTAAAGAGTCAATTAAACCGTCGGCAGCTCGCTCCATGGGAGCAAAATCAATCGGCTCACCTTGCTGCAGTTGCCTAAAGTATTTTGACTGCAAGCTCTTTGCTTCATTAAACAACTGCTTAGCCATTCGTTTTTGGCTATCTTCACTTAAGGGCTTACCTTTACTGCTTGAGGTTTCTATTGCTGGAGCGGTGGAATCAGCTAATTCGGTGTCTGCAAAGTGGCTTCGTAACCAGTCAACCTTAAGCAACTTTACGCCTTTGTTTTTGAGTAAGGTAATTTGCTCGGCTTTTGTGATGCGGCCAGACTGCAGAACATTAGCTTTGCCTTTTTGGCCAGCAATCGCAACCACAAACATCCCTTCTTTCAAAGCGTCGATGTCAATGGTCCGTATATCAGTTTTTGGAGTCGTCATGCTGCTCTGCTAATACAAAAAATCAATTAAAGGGAACACCCCAAGTTTTCACATCTTGTTTCGATACTAAAGCAATCGAAAAATAAATCGTGCCTATTAAGTGTAGAATGTTATCGCTATCAAAAAAGGAAACTAAATATCAACATTTAGGCAACTCATGGGAAGGTTCGGCCTCTCTATATTCTAGGTACTGAGAAGCAAAAAACTCCATCATCTGTATGTCCTGCTTTTCAAAAGGTACCGTTCTAGGTTCCAGTGATGAAAAGTTAAGCGTGCCGATGATTTTGTTTTTTACAACTAGCGGGATACCAATATAGCTTTCTAAGTGCATGGCCTGATAACAAGGGTGTAAACACATTTTGGTCATCGCTCCAACTTGTTCATAAGCGACGATTTTGCCAAGGTTTACTACATTTGCGCAATAGGTCATATCAACAGCAAACTCATCGCCCGCCTTTACTAAGTCTAAACTGGAATAAGCTTCTACAACCACATAACGATTATCATCAATATCGCTAATGATCGCTAACTGCATATTAAAGGCTTCTGCTGCTTGCTGTAACCACTGATGCAAATCCATTAGCACTCCGATTCAATTAGCCCTTGATAAAGCTTATTTTACTTAGCTCTACTTGTTGTTTCAATGCTAGCCAGTATACTCGAATGATGCACTCTCCCGATTTTTGGCGAATGATCATCTTCGTCGGCCTATTAGCAATTTTTATGCTGTTAGAGTTTTATAAACCTAAACACACACGCCGCATGGCGCGCAGCCAACGCTGGCCAGCTAATTTATCACTGATTGCCATAAATGCCGTAGTACTAAAACTAATATTTCCTGTTTCCGCAGTAACATTTGCGCTGTGGATCCAACAAATGCAATTTGGTGTATTAAATTTACTCGCGCTACCTTGGTTTATTGCGATTCCTTTAGCGGTGGTGCTGCTCGATCTTGCTATATATTGGCAACACCGACTGTTTCATCAATCTTCTTTGTTGTGGCGTGTACATAGAATGCATCACGTAGATCCTGACTATGACGTGACTTTGGGTTTACGCTTTCACCCCATAGAAATCGTTCTCTCGATGATAATAAAATTTACCGTTATTGCCCTATTAGGCGCACCAATGATGGCGGTGTTTGTGTTTGAGATAATCTTAAATGCAATGGCAATGTTTAATCACAGCAACATTCGCTTGCCAATAAAAGTAGATGCCAAGCTAAGATTACTGTTAGTAACACCAGATATGCACCGAGTTCATCACTCAACCTTAAGAGATGAACACAACGCTAATTATGGCTTCAATTTATCCTGTTGGGACCGCTGGTTTAATAGTTATGTTGCCCAGCCCAAACTTGGCCATCAAGATATCCAGTTCGGTTTGAGCTCTTGGCGCAAAGCCCAAGACAATCGCCAGCTAAAAGGTTTACTCAGCCTACCTTTTCGCTCTTCTAAGTAAGCACTTAATAACCCCTAAGCAAGCAACCATTCAGCAAGCGTCGACTTCGCTGGAGAGCGATTGTATTTACTGGTATATTTCAGCTCCGCTCAAGGAGGTGAATAGCGATGTATAGCAGTTTATTTATGATTTTAGGAGCATTAGTTATAGGTTATGCAATTCCTGTAACACATAGCACCACATTAAGCCTAGTTCGCCGACTAAGCAGCTGGATGCTTTACCTGATTTTGTTTTTGATGGGCTTTGGGCTAGCGTTTATCGACAACCTTGGTCAAAACATCGTTCAAATATTTAGCCAAGCCGTCACCCTAATTTCCTTATTACTGCTGTTCAACGTCACTGCGCTTTGGCTGATAGGCCGCCATTTGGCGATGCCCAAAGCCGAACCGATGCATAAGCAAAGTTCTAGCAAACTAGCGATGTTTAAAGAACCCTTATTACTGATCGCCCTGCTGGTAGTAGGTTTAATATCGGGCTTAACCTATCAGCAGCCACTACCTGCTCAGGAGGTGTTAGCCGAATACGCCCTGATTGTCTTAATATTTTGTATTGGTGTAGAGCTCCGCAGTGCAGGTATTAGTGTCAGGCAGCTGTTACTTAATCGACGTGGGCTGATTATTTCTCTGGTTGTAGTATTGAGCTCTCTGCCCGCTGGCGCACTGACGGCTTGGCTATTTAATTTACCGCTCAATATTGGCTTAGCCATGAGCAGTGGCTTTGGCTGGTACTCTTTGTCGGGTGCATTACTTAGTGAAGCCACTACGCCACTCATTGGTAGCACCGTTTTTTTTGCTGATTTAAGCCGAGAGCTGATCACCCTGTTATTGATACCTACACTTATGCAGCGTTCTTCGGCTGCAACCATTGGTTATGCAGGGGCCACCGCCATGGACTTTTCTCTACCAATGCTGCAACGTGCTGGCGGCAATCAATTGGTGCCAGCCGCAATTGCTAGCGGCTTTATATTAAGCCTACTCTGCCCAATCATGATTCTGGTACTAGTGAATTTATAACCAACTATATGACCTATTTTGTAGACTACATAGCCGCTTGAAGACCAGATACCTTATACATTTGAATAAACCACAGTTTAATTATGGTTATGTTGCTATGCTGATATAAGGCAATCTTCATGGAGTGCAGAGAGCGATGTATTGGTTAAAACTTTGCGCTTTACTGCTTTGGTCTATTGTTGTCAGTGAAGCGCAAGCAAAAACACAGAAAGTACTGGTTTTGCACTCTTATCATCAGGGCTTAGAGTGGACGGACAGTATTAGTGAAGGCATAAAGTCTGTCTTTTCATCCAAAAACCGTAACATAGAAGTCTATTTCGAATACCTTGATTCCAAGCGTAATACAGGGACGCTTTATACCAAAAAACAGATTGAATTGTTTAGAGCTAAAAGTGATCAAACCCCTTTTGATTTAATTATTACGTCCGATAACAACGCCCTTGAGTTTGTCCGTCAGCATAATGCTGAGTTATATCCGGATATTCCTATTGTTTTTTGTGGGGTGAATTTTTTTCAAACGGCACTCATTCAGGGCTTAGAACAAGTCACCGGCGTCGTTGAAGAAGCCGATGTCATCGGCACCATAGAATTGATGTTGAGCGTTCACCCTAAAACAAAAGAAATCATAATTGTCGTTGATAAAACCACTACAGGTTTAGCTATCAAGCAAAGCTTGTCTGGGCTGCAAGATCATTTTTCTCAACGTGTGGCTATAAGGTTTTATAGCGATTTTACCTGGCAGCAACTTCCTAAATATATCTCATCATTAAACACAAGAACGCTGATCTACTTATTGTCATTCAATCGTGATGATAACAATGAATTTGTTTCTTATCTTGATGGTATTGATATCGTTAATGGTGCGGCTAAAGTGCCCTTATATGGCTCGTGGGATTTTTTTCTAGGAAAAGGTATCTTGGGTGGCGTCATTACCTCCGGTAAAGAACAGGGTCAGAAAGCCGCTGAATTAGCGTTAGCGATCCTATCGGGTACCCCTGCAAATCAAATTGAGATTGTTCAGAACTTAGTTTATCAAACAGTGTTTGATTATAACTTAATGCAGCGATTTGCTGTGAGACCAGCAACGCTCCCCGACAACGTGCATATTATTAATCAGCCCGCAGGGCTACTGGAGCAAATAGCAAACATCCCACTATGGCTTAAGCTCAGTATGCTGATGACACTAGGTTTAATGCTACTGCTAATGGCGATGTTAAAGCTTAGGCAATCGCTGATCTTAAAGTCAAACCTACTACTAGATAAAAAAGTAAAAGTTAAAACCGCTGAGCTTGAACGGGCAAACAGTCAGCTCAAGGAAATAACGAATACCGATGAGCTAACCGGTATTTTTAATCGTAGGTTTGTATTTGAACAGCTATCCCAAGAGTTACATGTCAGTAATATCAGGAATTCGCCGTTGTCAGTTGTGATGGTTGATATCGATTATTTTAAGCGAATCAATGATCAATATGGGCACCTATTTGGTGATGAAGTTCTGCACTGCATCGCTAATTGCATAGCGGGCTCTCTTCGCCAATGCGATACGGTAGGCCGCTATGGCGGGGAGGAATTTTTGGTGATATTGCCTAGCACCCCTTACTCAGCGGCATTTGCTTTAGCAGAGCGAATCCGTTGCAACGTGGCAGATATACAATGGAAAAAGGGAGAACTAAAAGTCACCTTAAGTTGTGGGGTAGCCACCGCTGAAAAGCATAGCGAAACCGAGTTATTAAAACTGGCTGATGAGTGTTTATATCAAGCCAAAGCTGAGGGTAGAAACAGAGTCAGATGACAAGCGCTGGTTGACCCAAGACATCTCACGCCCCCTTATTCAGCAGTCTGACACTGACAGACACTTCCACAATAAAGCGGCTGTCAGCTCAGAGCCTCTATCCATAGTTAGTACTGTTCAATACTCAAGTCATCAATCATTTTGTCTAAAAGTTTTAAGTCTTCAGGGTAGTCATGGCTCAATTGATGGATCCAATCTTCAACATTATCCCACCACGCAGGTAACTCAGGAGACTGTATCTTGTTGGCTAAACGCTGAATTCTGGCTAAACCAATAGAGCCTGCGGCACCCTTGATTTTGTGAGCTTCAGAAGCGATTCCGTCTTGATCCTTAGCATACAGATTGGTTTCCAAAACCTGTAGGTAGTCAGGCATGACTTGCCTAAACAAGGCAATGCTGTCGGTGAGCACCTTCTCGCCGATTTGATGACAAAACTGCTCAATTAAATCTAAGTCTAAAATGGGTTGAGAACTTCGGCTCAAGGCCTGTTTAGGGCTGGAGTCTGGCTCGGTAGATAGCGTTTCACCAATAGCAAACACACCATTAAAACAATGTACAACGGCATTTCGATTGATCGGCTTATGAATAACATCAAGCATACCGGCATCGATAAATTCTTGACGGCTACTGACTGCGTTAGCGGTGAGTGCGACTAACGGCGGCAAGTCAGCCTTGTCGTATTGCTGCAGCAAATGCTTGGCAATATCAAACCCCGTCATGTCGGGCAACTGGATATCGAGTAACACCAAATCAAATTGGTCGGGGTCAAAGGCTTCGATAGCCTCAGCTCCGGTCATTGCCACCACCACGTAATGGCCTAGCTTTTCTAATAGAGCTTTAGCAATGGTGACATTTAATTCAACATCCTCGACCAATAGGATGTCTAAAGGAGGGTGGTCTATTTGCTCTGCTTCATCAGGAATTTCATCTAATTTCACAGCTAAACTTATGGTGAAACAAGCGCCCTTACCTTCTTCACTGGTGACCGTTATATCCCCGCCCATGGCGCGGATCAACTGCCTTGATACCGATAAACCAATACCCGTTCCGGTGGCCGACTTACTGCTTTCTACTTGATAATACATGGCAAATATTTGTTCAAACTGATCCTCAGGTATACCCGGTCCAGTATCCTTGATGCTAATGTCTAGCTGAACTTCTTGCTCAGACAGATTTTGCGCTTTGACAAGTAAATCTACCCCACCCACTTCGGTAAACTTCACCGCGTTATGGGTTAAATTCCAAAGCACTTGGCGCAAACGTGTAGGATCAGCCACAATACTACGCGGTATAGGCCCAATTTGTTCAAAATTGAATGCTAAGCCTTTATTTTGCAACTGCATTTCAGTCAAGGTTTCAATGTCTGTAAGCAAGGCGTTAAAATCCATGGGTTCCATTGCTACCGAAAAGCGACGGCGATCCAGTTTATCTAAATCGATAATATCATTGAAAATATTACCTAAGGTGGTAGCACTCAACAATATGGTATTTACCTGTTTGCGCTGCGCGTCATTTAGCGGTGTATCTAACAGCATTTGACTCAAGCCAACCACTCCATTTAGCGGAGTGCGTAGCTCATGACTAAGCGTAGAGATAAACTGAGTTTTATCACGATTAGCCTTTTCAATATTAGCTTGGTGGCGCATTCGCTCGGTAATATCGCGGCCAAAACCCAGCAGTCCGAGACGGTTGCCGTTGCGCCCATAAAACGGTACTTTTCGCAGTTCAAAAAAGGCTTTTCGTCCGTCTGGGTACTCCAACCATTGCTCGTAAGTTAACGGTTCGTCGTTATCAAATACTTGATGATCTGTTTCTACAATTTTATCGGCAATATCTTCTGGATAAACATCATAAGGGGTTAAGCCAATCAGCTTTTTTTCGGAACGGCCAACCAGCTGTTCCAAGGCCAAATTACATCCTGAAAACTGCCCTTGTTCATTTCGGTAATAGACTAAATCGGGCGAACTATCGATGAAGCTACGCAACAATGCCGAATGCTCTTCGAGTTCTTGTTGAGCTTGCTGCCGTTGCTTGACTTCTTGCTCGAGTTTGACGATGGCCTGACGGCGCGCAGTTTCGGCTTTTTCACGCTCATCCATCTCAGTATTCAATTGGTTTATGTTAGCTTTCAATTTGTTAGTTAACTGCAAATCACGCGAACGCATTTTCTCCAATTTTCGAATCATTTTACTTAGCCGTTGCCGAGAGTCTTCGATCTGCTCAACCACCACCGACATAAAATATACCGCCCAAGGTGTAATGATGAGGCCAAAAAACACCGAGCGAATTAAATCTACGGCTGACACCTGCCCGGTAAGCGCAAAGGTAACGCTCATTTGTATTGCTAAGGCCACAAAAATAATGGCGGCGGCTAAACTAATACTGAATTTAACCAAGCCTAATCGGGACAACAGGTGCACGTAATAGGTCGCTAAATTTTTTAATGGCGTCATTAAAGACATTCCTTCTATTTGCAATGTTGAAAGAGGAGCAGGCCCTCAGATCAATATCCATACAACAATGGTGGTTAATAATAATCAAGGTTTTGTGGTATAACTTGCCATCTTTTAAGCCCATTCAATGTTGCGTGTGTTATACCGCACATTACCGCCTGTGGAGTACTAAGTGCATGTCTACTGTAATGCCTGACATCGCAAATTCAAGCCAAGCCCAAACTGAAGGGAAACTAGATTGGGTAGGCATGAGCGAAATTGAAATGCCCATTTTGTTAGCTTTTGAAAATCAGGCCCCAGCTCGTGTTAGTGCTCGTATCGAAGCCTTTGTTAGCTTGGATGACCCCAAAGCTAAAGGCATTCATATGTCTCGCTTATATTTATTGCTAGACCAACTATCTAATGAAGATGTTTTAGATTATGCCGTATTAAACACTCTTCTGGATAAGTTTATTAAAAGCCATCAAGAATTAAGTGAACACGCGCAAGTTAGCTTCAGTTTTGATTACCATCTGCGCCGTCAATCTCTGGTTTCAGGGAAAACCGGTTGGAAGGCTTACCCTATGCAGATCAAAGCCAGCCGATTGCAGCAACGCACTCATATAGAGTTGAGTATCAAGGTACCTTATTCTTCTACCTGCCCTTGCTCAGCGGCACTAGCCCGCCAACTCATTCAAAAGGCATTCAGTAAGCAGTTTAATCGAGATCAGGTCGACAAAGCAGAAGTTGAACGCTGGTTAGGTAGCACTGAAGGTATTATTGCTACACCTCATAGCCAGCGAAGTATTGCTCAGATAAAAGTAAAGCTTGCCGATAATGCTAATGATTTCCCCTTTATAAGCTTGATAGACAGGGTAGAACAGAGTCTCCAAACGCCTGTGCAAGCGGCGGTAAAACGAGAAGACGAACAGGAGTTTGCGCGTTTAAATGGACAAAACTTAATGTTCTGCGAAGACGCAGCTAGGCGCTTACAACATAGCTTTAACCTAGCCGATCAGGTGAGTGACTTTTGGATACGGGTGAATCATTATGAAAGCTTACATGCCCACGATGCTGTGAGCATTGTGACCAAGGGCTTAGCTGATGGTTACACCGCTTATTAAGTGTTGAGGGCTCAAGCCGAGCCCTATTTGAGGGTATTATTCACTATCGCCTGCAGCACAATAACGCGCCTTGCCTTGGTGTTTAGCTCGATACAACTGTAAGTCAGCAATCCGCACCATTTCCCCATAATCCATCCCTTGCTCGGGAACAATGGTCGCCAAACCAATACTCACCGAAACATAGTCTTCTACATCTGAATATTGATGGGAGATCTGGGCTTCGGCAATATTATTAAGCACGTTTTCAGCGATTCGCTTAGCCCCTTCTTTACCAGTATTGGGCAACAAAATAGCAAACTCTTCGCCACCATAGCGGGCGACGAGATCTGAGCCGCGCTTAACCGAACGGCTAATCAGCTTGGCCACCTGACGCAGGGCGTCATCGCCTTTTTGATGGCCATAGTTATCGTTATATTGCTTAAAGCAGTCTATATCTAACAACAATAAGCTTAGCTCTACATTCTCTCTTCGATGAGTTAACCATAACTGCTGCAGCTTTTCATCAAAGCTACGACGGTTAGCAACTTGCGTTAAACTATCAATGAAGCTTAATTCTTGTAACTGCATAATTGCATCTGCCAGCTGTTGCTCGGTGGCTTTGCGCTCTGTTACATCACGAGTAATAAAAATAATGCCTCGTTCACCACTAGTATCATCTTGGTAAGGCCCTTTAATGACTTCATACCAAATCTGATGACCATCATCTAGATAAACCAGTTCTTCATAACGCAAAGGTTTACCCGTTGTGAGGATTTCATTATTTTGCTGCTGATGCTGCTCTAACTGTTCTTCACTAAGTACTTCAGTTAAATGCTTGCCTAATAAGTCATCACTGGTGTACCCAAACATCTTGGCAAAGGGCTCGTTGCCCCCGATGAAATGCCCTTTATCATCAATAAAGCCCAAGGGGTCGGGAGAAGAATGAAAAACCGTGCGAATAAGGTTATTTTGCCGACCGAGTTTCTTTTCTGAACTAATGCGGTTTTGGTTTTCTTGCTCAAGTTTACGGTTTAGCTCATGCCATTTGGTGACGTCATAGGACACATTTAGCACCCCCGTGACTTCATTTTTTTGGTTTTTGAGCGGATAAATATTGTTTTGTAGCAGAATTTGTCTGCTATCTGGCGCACTAAACCACTCGGTATGTTGGCAAGGTTCACCCGACAGAACTTGTTTATCGTAATGTTGGCTGCGCTCTAGTTCTTTGCGAGTTAAAAAATCGCTTAAGCGTTTACCGGCCAGCTCACCGGGCTTCAAACCATGAAACCCTGCCCAAGCCTGATTACATCCTAACAGGCGGTCGCTAGAGTCTTTAAAGTAAATAAACTCTGGTATCGAATTAAGCACGTTAGCGAACAGTTTTTGCTCTTGCTCTATACGATTAAGATAAGAAAAGCCTTGTGAGTTTTCGTAGGCATTGATAAACCATAACTCGCGGCCATTGTGTTCGGTTAAATTGGCATAAACCAGAAAGGCTTGAGACTTCTCTTCGAAAGAGACCTGCCAATGCAGGGCCTCAATATGGCCAACTTGTTGGTAGGGAGCTAATAGTTCAACCAGCTGACCTAAGTGTGCTTTATCTGAAAATAACCACCGCTTACCATTATTAGATAGCTGTAACAAATCACAAAAGCGAGGATTAGCAAACACCACTTGTTGATCATTGGCGTCTAGCATTAATTGTGCAGCAGGCGATTTTCGCATAGCAGCTCGCTGAGCTTTATAGCGCCTAAATGTTACTATCCACAGCGAAATTACTATCACTAACAGTGCACTAAGCACCGCAATGGTAAATTGCATCCACATTGCTGGGTAAAAACCTTGTTGCATCCATAGTCCAAATATTCAACACCCGCAACTACTTTACCTGATATAGCGATATATGAAAATAAGTGTTTAGTAAACAAGTAATTAACTTCGCACTGATCACTAAATATCAGTTTAATGCGGAGCCTTGACCACCACTAGCGGCCAATTTTTTAGCGATATCGGTTAATGATAACCATTTGTTTTCACACCAATTAGGAGCCAATAGTATTGGCGGACGAGAGTGAGCACTCACTCGATGATAAACAATGTTTTGCGGGGTATGTTGAATCAGTTTTACCGCCTGATTTACGTATTCATCTAGGTCCAAGGTGGGTAATCGTCCCGCTCGCCAAGCCTTGGCCATGGTACTTCCTTCAACCACATGCAACGGATGTAACTTAATACCCGCAATATTCAAAGCCAATACGGCTTGTAAAGACTGCATGTAATGGCTTGCATCCTCGCCAGGCAAACCTAGAATCAAGTGGGCACATACTTTAATATTGTGTCGGTGTGCTCGCTCTACCGCATCCCTAAAAGCCGCAAAATCATGGCCGCGGTTAATTCTCTTTAAGGTCATATCATGCGCGGTTTGCACCCCCAACTCCAACCATACTTCTTTGCCTTGCTGTTGATACTCAGCCAACATTTCAAGCACAGCGTCTGGTACACAATCAGGGCGAGTGCCAATGCATAAACCCACCACAGAATCATCATCTAACGCTTGCTGATACATACCCTGAAGATAGGTAATTTCAGCGTAAGTACTGGTATAAGCCTGAAAGTAGGCTAAATAACGAATATCTTTATGTTTAAGTTCAGCTTTGCGCTCTGTTAATTGCTCGGTGATTGATAAGCTCTGCTGTTGCGGCTTGACAAATGAATCCACATTACAAAAAGTACAACCACCTTTGCCAATACTGCCATCACGGTTTGGGCAAGTGAAATCACCATCAACGCTGAGTTTGCGTACCCGCCCACCAAAATGCTGTTTAAGGTGACGACCAAGGGTATTTACATATAAATCTAATTGCACAACAACTACTTAATCTAGAGGGCTAAACCTAGCCTAAAAAAACAGCCGCTAGTCTACCGCTAAGCATCCGCTGCTGCGTAGGCATAGATCAATAGAGCTGATGATTTCCCCCTATTCTGTTTGCCCTGAGCTGTTATACTACGCGCCGCCAATTAGTAGCTAGGATTGACCATGAGTAATGAATCACTGATAGAACAAAGCAACCGTCTTACCACCAAACAGCGCTACCAGCAGTTTATCGAGCAAGCCCGTAAAACTCAGCAGGTATGGACCTTAAGTGATGAGCAAGGCTGTTTAATCATCGAAACCGGTGAAGAAAAAGTATTGTTATTGTGGAGCGACCAAGCCCTCGCAGAACATTGGGCTAGCAAAGATCACGTAGGCTTCAAAGCCTTAGCCATCAATTTAACCGAGCTAATCGACAAATGGTTGCCCGGCATGACCAACGATGGTTTTGATTTAGCGGTAGCACCTAGTTTTTCTGGTGAAGGCACTATTGTTGCGCCTTTAGACTTAAGCGAAGAGCTAAGCAGTGGAAAAATCAAATAAGCCGAGCAATTAAAAGCGCTTAGTGCTACTAAGCAGTTTTTTTAGCTACTACTTAGGTGTAGAATCTTCGGCTGGAAATTTGTTCATCGCCCCTATTGGGTACAGAAATACATACAGGTTAAATTATGACGACAACGGTTAATCCATTAATAGAAGATCTTAAGGCGCGCGGCTTAGTAGCTCAATGCACTGCCGATGAAGAACTGGCCGAACACCTTTCTAGTGGAGCCCGCACCCTGTATTGTGGTTTCGACCCTACAGCCGATAGTTTGCACATTGGTAGCCTAGTGCCACTGCTGATGCTTAAACGCTTTCAACAAGCTGGCCACAAGCCATTAGCACTGGTAGGCGGCGCGACAGGCCTAATTGGCGATCCAAGCTTTAAAGCCGCCGAACGAAAACTTAACAGTGACGACATCGTGACGGGTTGGGTAGGCAAACTACAAAAACAAGTGAGCCAATTTATTGAGTTTGGCGAGCAAGCAAATGCCGCCAAAGTGATCAATAATCTGGATTGGATTGGCAAGGTTAACGTTATCGACTTTATGCGTAACGTGGGCAAACACTTCAGTGTTAACGCCATGATCAAAAAAGAATCGGTAAAACAGCGTATCGACCGCGATGAGTCGGGCATCTCGTTTACAGAGTTTAGCTACATGCTGCTGCAATCTTACGACTTTGCAGAACTTAGCGATAAAGAAGAAACGACCCTACAAATTGGTGGTTCTGACCAGTGGGGGAACATCACTGGTGGTATCGACCTAGCGCGCCGCATGTACGGCAACAAGGTGTACGGTTTAACCATGCCTTTGGTTACTAAATCAGATGGTACTAAGTTCGGTAAAACCGAAACCGGCACCATTTGGTTAGACCCAAAACGTACTTCGCCTTACGCCTTCTTCCAGTTTTGGATTAACACTGCCGATGCCGACGTATACTCGTTCCTACGTTACTTCACCTTCATTGACGTTGCTGACATTGCCACCATCGAAGAAAATGATAAAGCGGTTCAAGGTCGTCCTGCCGCACAAGGTATTTTAGCCAAAGAAGTCACCCGCTTAGTTCACGGTGAAGAAGGTTTAGCCTCTGCCGAACGCATTACCCAAGCACTGTTCTCTGGTGACTTAGCCTCGCTAAGCGAATCAGACTTAGAGCAATTAGCGCAAGATGGCTTGCCTACCACTCGCTTAGAGCAAAACGAGTTAAGCTTAGTTGAGTTACTTACTACCACCGAGCTAGCTAAATCTAACAAGATGGCTCGCGAGTTTATTGGTAATGGCGCTGTATCAGTAAACGGTGAAAAACTTACCGACCCACAACTTACTCTGCTAGCTAGTGACGCCCTTTACGGCAAGTACTCAGTAGTTAAGCGCGGTAAAAAACTGTTTAGCTTAGTGGTTTGGCCTAACTAAGCGAGTTAGCGATAACAAATATAAAGGCTACTAACGAATAGTTAGTGGCCTTTTTAATACCCACGCCTTACCAAACAGATCTTCACAGCCTTGCTGCAATAGCAACTAACTATAAACCTGATGAAACCAAACCACGCTTTAAATCATTAATTCGAGTGACAGTTCAAGCTTTCTCAATCATCAAACTCATCGCTTTGGCGTAGAATAAACCAGCAGTGCAGCGCAGTTCTTTTAAGACGCTGATTGTTTAGAGGCCGATGGTCTTTAACAGTAAGCTAGCTAACCGCCCACCGTTTGAAGGATTAAATAATGGCCCCCACACGTTTACTGCCGCTCATATCCATCGCTTTATTCATCACCGCTTGTGGCGGTGGTTCTTCAGGGTCAAACCCCAATAGTGAAATAGGTAAAATGCCCGCGACCCCTGAAGCAGAAAATTGGCTACTGGTGTGGTCTGATGAATTTGATAGCGACGGCCTACCCGATCCTACCAAGTGGGACTACGACGTAGGTGGTCACGGATGGGGCAACCAAGAAGAACAGTATTATACAGACAGCGAAACAAAAAACGCGCGCGTTGAAAATGGCCAGCTAATGATTACAGCGATTAAAGAAACTCAAGCTGGCAACGCCTATACCTCGGCGCGTTTAGTATCGCGCAACCAAGGCGACTGGTTATACGGCCGCTTGGAAATTCGTGCCAAGCTGCCTACTGGACGCGGTACTTGGCCAGCGATTTGGATGTTACCCACTGATTGGGTTTATGGCGATTGGCCCGCTAGCGGTGAAATAGACATTATGGAACATGTTGGTTATGACCAAGATAAAGTGCATAACTCTATTCACAGCTCTGACTTTAATCATACTAAAGGCACGCAGATCACCACCTCTTTCATGGTTGATGACGCATCTAACGAATTTCACGATTATGCTGTTGAATGGCGCGAAAACCGCTTAGATTTTTACCTTGACGATGTACACACCTTCACCACTGCCAATAGCCAATCCCACCCTGAAAATGGATCATCTGCTTGGCCATTTGATGCTCGCTTTCACTTACTGTTAAACATTGCAGTGGGTGGTACTTGGGGAGGAAACAATGGTATCGACTCGAATATTTGGCCGCAAACAATGATCGTGGATTACGTTAGGGTCTATCAAGCGAATTAACATTGCGCTTAATGTTAGGCTTCGAATTGCATATTTGTCTTGTCGTCGTAACGAATACTAGGTTGCCTTTTGTCTTAAAAAAGTCATAAATCTCACCTAAGCTGCTTGCAGTTCACTGCTTAAGTCGGTAACTATGGTATTACAAAACCAGCTCTTGGTTTACGAGAATAAAAGGAATGCTATGCAAATTCGCCCGATAAAAGAAGAAGACGCGCTAGATATCGCAATGTTAGCTAAACAACTAGGCTACCATCCAAGCGCGCAAAGCGTTTTACCCAATATCCACGCTATTTTAGAAAACCCCGCTCATCAGGCTTTTGTCTATGTGAATGAACACGATCAAATGGTGGGGTGGGTACATGTCTATATTGCTCTACGCTTAGGCTCACTACCTTTTGCTGAAATCAGTGGAATGGTGGTTGATCAGGCGTTTTCCAAGCAAGGCATTGGCCGGGCTTTAGTCAAGCAATGTCGCCACTGGGCGGCTAGCCGAGGTGTTGGTGAAATACGGGTTCGTTGCGATACTACCCGTGAAGAGGCCAACCAGTTTTATCAACATATAGGTTTTAAACAGCGTAAGTCACAACGCGTATTTGTGCGCGATCTGTAGCTGTTCCTCACATCGGCTTGTGGTAATATTCCGCTGATTTTTCTATTTATTAAAGAGACGGTTATGACTACTGCAATTATCGGTGCTATGGAACAAGAAGTGGTGGCACTTCGTGATTTAATCGACAACTGTGATACCTATAGTTTTGCTGGTTGCGAATTCTACAGTGGTGAAATAAACAATCACCCAGTGGTAGTAACACGTTCAGGCATTGGTAAAGTAGCGGCGGCGATTGCTACTACGGTGTTATTACAGCGCTACCAACCCACCCAAGTGATTAATACTGGCTCTGCTGGCGGCTTTGACCCTGCATTAAAAGTGGGGGATGTAGTTATTTCTAACGAGCTACGTTACCACGATGTTGACCTTACCGCTTTCAGCTACGAAATGGGCCAGCTTCCGGCTAATCCGGCAGCTTACAAAGCTGACACAACGTTAATTAATATTGCTGAACAAGCCGCCACGCAGTTTTCAGGTCATCAAACGGTTCGCGGGCTAATTTGTACTGGCGATATTTTTATGGCAGATCCC
This sequence comes from Agarivorans sp. TSD2052, assembly GCF_023238625.1. Taxonomy (NCBI): domain Bacteria; kingdom Pseudomonadati; phylum Pseudomonadota; class Gammaproteobacteria; order Alteromonadales; family Alteromonadaceae; genus Agarivorans; species Agarivorans sediminis. Next base: position 647,952 of record NZ_CP096670.1, on the reverse strand, counting down.
GAACGCGTGGCTAAAGCCCGTGCAGACTTTCCCACTATGGCAGCCGTAGAAATGGAAGGTGCAGCTATTGCCCAAGTCTGTCATTTAGCAGAGGTACCATTTGTAGTTATACGGTCGCTATCTGATATTGCCGGTAAAGAATCCCCATCATCATTTGATGAGTTTTTAGAAACCGCGGCCAAGCATTCAACGGCTTTGGTACTGGCAATGCTTGAGAAACTGACTAAATAATGGACGAAAGCTCCTGGCTATGGCTAAGCCTTAGTTTACCTTTGCTAGGTATTGCCATAGAGCGGCTATTACCGGGGCGGGGGTTAGGAAAAGTCATGCTGCTGATCCGCTGGTTTGCCGAGCAACTCGCCGCAAAGGTTAATCGGGGCAGTAACGGGCCTCGTCAGCAACGCCTGGCGGGGCGTATCGCGCTGCTGGCAATATTGTTGCCTCTAACCCTAGGCTTAGCACTATTTAACCAACTCATCCCCTTGAGTAGCTTGCTTGATGCACTATTGCTCGTCTGTTTATTACAATGGCAAGCACCAATGCATAGCTACCACCGCATCACCTTGTTATTAAACAAGCAGCAACACCAGCAAGCGCGCAGCATCCTGCGCCCTTGGGTATTGCGCGATTGTGACAACTTATCTGCTGTGGGTGTAGCCAAAGCTTCAGCGGAAATGTTATTGCTACGCTTGGCGGCCAATTGGTTTGGGGTTATTTTTTGGTTTATGCTCGGCGGTATAATACCGGCGTTAATCTACCGAGTAGTCAGCGAGCTACATTTCGCCTGGAACCCTAAACTGTCCCAATATCGCCAATTTGGTATCAGCGCGAGCCATTTCTATCAGCTAATTAGCTGGCTCCCCTTTCAATTGTTAGCTTTGATTTTTTGTTGTTACGGAAAAGTCGCGCGCAATAAAGCCGCCCTCAGCCAAGGTTTTCGCTGGCCTTATGCGGCGAGCGGCAAACTGATTAGCGTTAGCGCCAGTAGTTTACACAGTGAGCTAGGTGGACCTCGCCACTATCAACAACAAAAAGCAGAACAAGCGCGCTTTGGTCCAGCGAAGCAATATCCAGAAGCCGCCGAATTAGACCGATTAGCGCTTAAACTAAACATGAGTGCGCTGTTATATTTACTTTTACTTAGCCCTATCTACCTTGTTCGTGCCGTTTATTTATAAACCCTTCCAAGCTATTTATCTAAGGCTACTGCTTGGCCTATGCGCGCTATTGATTAGCTTTACGCTGTCAGCTAAGCCACAACGCATTATCTCACTTGCGCCGCATTTAACTGAGCAGGTTTATGCCCTTGGAGCGGGTGATAAGTTAATTGCCACAGTAGATTACGCCGACTATCCAGAAGCGGCAAAGGCTTTGCCCCGCATTGGTAATTATCAATATATTAGCTTAGAAAGTGTGATTGCTTTGAAACCCGATTTAGTACTCATTTGGCAGCAAGGTAATCAACAACACTTAGCAGACAAGTTAAGCGCTTTAAACATTGCCGTGTATGTCTCTAAACCAAAACAACTAGCCGCATTATCTGAGCAATTTGTACAACTCGGTAAGGTGCTCGGAGAACCAGAGCAGGGCTTAGCTCTTAGCCAATATACACAGCAACAACTCAACCACTTAGCCCAGCAATATCAGCAGCAGCGCAAGGTGAGTGTGTTTTATCAAATGTGGCATACTCCGCTGCGCAGCATTTCGGCTAAAAGTTGGATTAATGATGGCATCACTTTATGTGGTGGCGAGAATATAATGGCCGAGGCTTTAGCCCCCTACCCTTTGTTATCAGAAGAATGGGTATTAGCGGCTGACCCGCAAGCCATTATTGTGGCGCAATGGGAATTTAGCCACCATTGGGATAACTGGCCGCAACTGCAGGCGGTAAAATACAACAATATCTACCACATAGATCCAGACAAAGCCCACCGCTTAACTCTGCGCACTTTGGATAATCTAAAGCAGCTTTGTAGCATGCTCGATAAAAGCCGAAAAAAAACCCACTCAGAAAACTGAGTGGGACGAGAGCATATACGAGTGAAGAAAACTCTTCACTATTACTAATGGAATAGTTGTGCCAGTTTTTAGCGAACCACGCGTCTAATATAAACTTCAATACACTTCACCACCTCTAAAGAGGTATTTGGTTTTTTATATCGTTAACCTGCTCTTGGTTTTGCTAAATACCTAAATTATTCTTTATCTGGTTAAACTTATAAATTGCAGGGATTTATCTCGCACAGCACCCCTTGCACCATACTTAATCACTATGCGCTAATTTGGCTAGCATTTACTGTGTAAGCTGTTTAGCTCACGGCCAGACAAGCTGAATCTGGCATTCTAGCGCTCATCTGGCTACAATCGCGATAATCTCTGGTTTGTATGTTGGAAGTAGATTGCAAAGCTTATTACCGAAACGCCACCGCCGACTGTTAATTATTCTCGCCCTTGTGGTGGCTGCCGCTGTTCTTTTCCCTAGCGAACAAAACTCGCCCAATGCCAGTCAACGTCAAACGATCGATCTTTCGGCTAAAGCCAATAATAAGTTAACCCTTGACCCACTAACGGAGATGACCAGCGCAAAAACCGAACCTTCGTTAGCTAACATCCAACAGCGAGAAAAACAGCCTCAACTTAACACTACTACTGAGCCTAAGCCTGCAAACAGTGAGGTTAATGGGTCTCAGATAAAGCAGGCCACGCTTAAACCAGAGCTCGTTGACGCAACCTCAACGACATTACAGCCACTAAAAATTAGCGAAGCCGCTAAGCCCGCTGAATCAGCAGAGGCTGAACCTATCGCGACAAAAATCAGTGAACAACTTAGCGATAGTGATGCTCTTGGTACCCTCGAGTCACTAAAACAAGGTGGAGAACTGCATTTAGGTGTCCGTTATCCACTAGCGCTAAGTATCCCATTATCAGAGATGCCTTCCGAGCCAGAGCATTTTTATACCCTTAAACGGCAAACCGTTAAATCAGGCGATAGCATGGCGCTGATCTTTTCTCGAGTAGGCTTAAGTGCCAGAACCTTATATAACATCGACCAATTGGGCGGCGAAGCCAAAAAGCTGCGCACGGTTCACCCCGGCGATACCTTAGACTTTTATCTTGATGACCAAGATCGTTTAGTAAAACTTAATTACCCACAATCTAAGTTTGAAACCTTGGTTATCGAACGGGACCAACAACAAAAATTTACCGCCCGTATCGACACTCAAGAGCTGGAAGTAAGAACCAGCTTCGCCCAAGGCACCATTAGCTCAAGTTTTTGGAATGCGGGTATCAGCGCCGGCTTAGGCCAAGGACAAATTATGGCGCTAGCGGCTGTATTTGGCTGGGATATCGACTTTGCCTTAGACATCCGTAAAAACGATAGCTTTATGGTGTTATTTGAAGAGCACTATATCGATGGTCAATATGCTGGAAATGGCGATATTATTGCTGCCGAATTTATCAACCAGGGTGACATTTTCCGAGCAGTTCGCCACGATGATGGCAACTATTACACACCTGAAGGCCGGCCAATGCGCAAAGCTTTTTTGCGTGCACCAGTAAACTTTAAATATATTAGCTCTAGCTTTAACCCACGCCGCTTACACCCAGTAACAGGTAAAGTGCGCGCTCATAATGGCATAGACTACGCTGCTAAAGTCGGCACTCCGATATTAGCAGCGGGTGATGGCCGAGTCACCAAATCTGGCTATAGCAAATACAACGGTAACTATGTATTTATTCAGCACAGTAGCGCTTATATGACGAAATACCTACACCTACAAAAACGCTATGTAAAAACTGGGCAACGGGTAAAACAAGGTAAAACCATTGGTACATTAGGAGCGACTGGCCGAGTAACAGGCCCCCACCTACATTATGAATTTTTAGTGCACGGAGTTCATAAAAACCCACGTACTGTTAAGTTACCGACCTCTACGCCATTAAAAGGCGAGAAAAAGCAACGCTTTATGCCTATTGCTAAAGCCCGTATTGAACAGCTTGATAATACCAAACGGGTATTATTGGCAATGAACTAGGCCAAGCGATGAGCGACATGTATTTAGGCTTAATGTCTGGCACCAGCATGGATGGTGTCGATGCAGTAGTGGCTGATTTTTCCCAGCTACCACCGAGAATATTAGCCCACCACCAACAAGCTATTCCCAGCCCTTTGTTGGCTAAGTTACACCGCTTATGTAAGCCTGGAGAGGATGAATTGACGGTGATGGCAGAAGCCAGCGTAGAGGTAGCGGCACTGTTTGCTCAAACCGCCATACAAGCAATCAATCATGCTCAGTTGCAAGCCAGTGATATTGTAGCAATAGGTAGCCATGGCCAAACTGTTCGCCACTTTCCTGAGCTAGGTTTTAGCCTGCAAATTGGTAGCCCTAGCCATATAGCTGTCGCCACCAATACTGATGTGGTAGCCGATTTTAGAAATAAAGACATGGCCTTAGGTGGCCAAGGCGCCCCTTTGGTACCGGCCTTTCATCAAGCGGTATTTAGTCACCCCCAGCAAGCTCGCTTTATACTTAACATTGGTGGCATAGCCAACATTACCCGCTTAATCACCGGTCAGGACTTATTGGGCTACGACACGGGCCCGGGCAATACCCTGCTAGACCAACATTTCAAGCGCCATCATCCCAACGGGACTGATTACGATGATAACGGTCAATGGGGCCGCAGCGGCCAGCTGATCCCAGCGTTATTGGCACAACTACTGGCTGATAACTACTTTGCTTTAAGCGCACCTAAAAGCACGGGGCGTGAATACTTTCACTTAGCGTGGTTAGACAAGCACCTACAACAACCCGCATTTATCAAGGTTCAGCCAGCAGACATTCAATGCACTCTGCACCACCTCACCGTGCAAAGCATCGCCGAACAATTACAAGGCTTTGAGCAAGGCACGGTATATTTATGCGGCGGTGGTGATAACAACGGCTTGTTACTTGAGCTACTGGCTAAAGCCTTACCTAAGCTAAGCTTAAGCAGAACCTCAGAGCTGGGCATTCCTGAACAAGCCTTAGAAGCACTTGCTTTTGCTTGGCTAGCTAGGTGTTTTGTACAACAAAAAAATGGTAACGTCGGATCCGTTACTGGTGCTAACCGCGCAGCGATCTTAGGTGGGTTTTATCCATCTAAATAGCCCCAAGTGTACCTCGCCATCTTAGCAAGCGCTGCTGTTGCTAAAGTGAGCAGCAACCTCCTAAAAGCCCGTGTTTGTTAGTATTGATGCTTAAACCGGGTATTTAAACCAGTTGCAGCTTATAAAAACACCAACAACAATGTTCTACGAATATAGAGTCGATTAACGAGCCCTATCTTTTAACCTTCTCTACACAGCACCTAGCGGAGCAGGCTAGCGCCGAGAACGTTAACATCGGTTTGGAAGGTGGTGAGTTATTTCCGTGCGGAAAAAGATAATAGAGACTGCTTTTCAATGTGACCACCTTAAGCTTTGTCAGCGCAAAGCTTAAGGTGGTCGTGGTCAAGACGAAACGGCTACCTTCCGTAAGCATTAAGGCTTAAAGATTGGCGGCTAATGCTCGCGTTAAGCATTAAGCCCCTAATAACTCTTGTTCTTTCGCTTCAACCAATTCAGCTTGCTTATCCTTACGGCTAAACTTTGCCCCTAACATTAACAAACAAGGGGTTAGAATCAGCGTAAGTAAGGTAGCAAAGCTCAATCCGCCCGCTACAGCTGTCGCCAATTGCGACCACCACTGCGAAGACGGCGCGCCTATTTCTATGGTTCGCTCAAACATATCTATATTCAGCTGCAATACCATCGGCATTAAACCTAAAATAGTGGTGATGGTAGTGAGCATTACCGGCCGCAAACGCTGGGCACCAGTGCGCATAATCGCTTCTTGGGCGGCAATGCCCTGCTTCCGCAAGACGTTGTAGGTATCAATAAGTACAATATTATTGTTCACCACAATACCGGCTAAAGTTATCACCCCTAGTCCACTCATAATGATGCCGAAAGCTTGGCCCGCTAACAGCAAACCGAGTAATACCCCAATGGTAGAAAACAGCACCGCCGAGAGGATCAACAAGGCTTGATAAAAACTATTAAACTGGGTGACCAAGATCAAGCCCATGACAAACAGGGCCACCATAAAGGCCTTGCCTAAAAAGGCCATCGTTTCCTCTTGGTCTTCGTTTTGCCCACGTAGCTTAATATCAACCAGTGGATCTAACGCTAATTGCTTGATCTGCTCTTGTAATTTAGGCAGCTCTAAACTGAGATTTTGCCCTTCAGCCATGTCGGCACTCACCGTGAGTACTTGGCGGCCATCCACTTTGTTTATCACATCTTGCTTGGGCTTAGCTTCTAAACTTACAAAATTGGTAATCGGCACTAAGCCATGGGAAGTTTTAACCCGCAGTTCACTTAAGCGGCTAATACTGCGGCTTTCTTCCGGAAAGCGAACGCGAATCTCTAACTCGTCATCAACATCATCGGGACGATAGTCACCAATGTTAAGACCGTTGGTGACAAACTGAACGGTATTCCCCAACAACGTCACATCGGCGCCAAAGCGCGCCGCTTTGCTTCGATCAACCTTTAACTGCCACTCTATACCCGGTTTGGTCGTGGAATCTTCGGCATTCACGAGATGCTCATTATCATCAATCAACTGGCGGATTTTTTTGGCCATCGGCTGTAAGCGTTCAGGGAAACGCGAGCTTAACTCTAACTGAATATCTTTGCCCGCTGGCGGGCCGGCTTTATCTTGGCGAAACTCAATTTCTAAGCCCGCAATAGGCGCTAACCGAGAACGTAAGTCAGCAATCACTTCATCGGCTGGACGGCGCTGATTCCAGTCTTTAAGGTTAACCCGAACATTACCCAGTTGTTCGCCACCCACTTTATTGTATAGCGTGTCGTAGTCTTCAAGATCAATGATTCTACGCTCAACTTCTTGCATGATGGCTAACTTTTCATCAGTAGAATAATCGCCATGCGAACGTACAATGATGTTAAAGCCTACCGGTTCAACTTTCGGGAAAAACTCGACGCCTTTACCGGCACTGCTATAGGCCATAATTACCGCCACTGCGATAACAATACCGATACCCAATACCCTTAATGGCGCGTTTACGGCTTTATCTAATACGCGTAGATACACGCCAGTGAAGCCTTTTAGATCTTGCCATTCACCACGGTCAGCCTTGACTAAAGCGGTTTGCTGAGCAGCCGTTAATTTGCGTGGGCGACCAAAAATATTACCTAATGAGGGGACAAAAATAAGCGCCATCACCAACGATGCGCTTAAGGTGGCGATAAGCGTTAGCGGTAAGTAACCCATAAACTGACCAACCATGCCAGGCCAAGCCAGCAAAGGTGCAAAAGCGGCCAAGGTGGTCGCAGTAGAAGCAATAATCGGCCAAGCCATACGTTGCGAAGCTAGCGAATATGCTTGATGCCTTGGCACCCCTTCACTCATTTGCCGATCAGCAAACTCAGTGACAACAATGGCACCATCTACTAGCATGCCAACCGCCATGATTAACGAGAAAAGCACAATCATGTTGATGGTGAGGCCACCCAGTGATAACACCAAAATACCCGCCAGAAATGACCCCGGAATAGCAATACCGACTAATAAGGAAGAGCGCACTCCCATTACCGCAATAATCACGACTACCACTAACAAAACTGCAGAGAGGATGTTGTTTTGCAGCTCTGAGAGCATGGTACGAATGTCTTTTGATTTATCGCCCGCATAATCGATGATGACGGAGTCGGGCCAAAACTGACTTTCGCTATCGATCAAGTGTTTTACCTGTTCGATGGTTTCTATTAGATTTTCTCCAGGGCGCTTACTCACTTCTAAGGAAATAGTCGGTTTACCATTAACTCGAGCATAAGTACTGGCGTCTTTAAAGGCACGACGCGCGCTCGCCACATCACCAAAAGTAACAATTCGGTCGCCATCCACTTTGATAGGCAGGTCGATAACGTCTTTCACTGTCTCAAATACAGCGGGCACTTTTACCGCAAAACGGCCATTACCAGTATCTAAGGTTCCGGCGGTGACTAAGCGGTTGTTGCGACTGACCAGATTATAGATATCGGCTTGATCTAGACCGTAAGACTCCATTAATAAAGGGTTTACGATAATCTCTAGGTAATCTTCTCGGTCACCGCCGATGTTGACCTCGAGCACTTGTTTCATCGCTTCCATTTGATCTTGCAGGTCACGTGCAATAGTCAATAAGGCACGTTGCGGTAAGTTGCCTGATAACAACACCGTTATAGCTGGCTGCTCGGTCGCCAAGGTCACTTGGTTTACCTCTGGCTCGTCTCCCCCTGCAGGTAACTTAGGTTTAGCTTGATCTACCTTGGCGCGCACATCAGCCAAGGCTTGGTCGATATCGACACCGACAATAAATTCTAGCACTACCGAACCGTGACCTTCGCTGGCGGTGGCAGTCATCTCTTTGATGCCTTCAATGCCTTGAAGCTCTTGCTCCATAGGGCGCAGTAGCAAACGTTCGGCATCTTGTGGGGAAATACCATCATGCGGAATAGACACATAAATGACCGGGATCTCGACATCGGGATCCGATTCTTTAGGAATATTAATGTAGGTAATGATGCCAGCAATGAATAAGAACACTAACAATGATAAAACGGTTCTAGTTCGCGACAGTATCGCTTCAATAAAGCTATGCATTACTCAACCCTCTCCTGCATGAGTAACTCAGCTTTAGTGACCGCTTCAACGGTATCGCCGGCCCGTACAAATCCTTGACCCAAAATAATCACCTGATTATCACCAGTGAACCCCGACAACCATGCACCATCAGGGTCTGAACGGACCAAACTGGCAGGAATGAACTGTACGATGTTATCTACAACGGTTTTAACACCTAGATTTCCCTCATCATCTAAGGCTAACACTGCAGGGCTAACCTTAATAGCTTCCACCTCACTAAGCGGAAAACGAACACTTGCGCTAACGCCTGCACGAAGTTGATTTTGTTGGTTATCAATCAGTACTTCAACTTTAAAGGTGCGCGTATTAGGGTCAGAGATAGTCGCAATAAAACTCACAACGCCTTCGACTTCTTCGCCAGTCACCATCGTGACATAGGCTTTTTCATCCAACTTAAGCTGGGGAATATCTCGCTCAGAGACATCAGTACGAACGACCAACTGTTGGGTGTCTGCAAGCGTTAATATCGGGTCACCAATGGCGAGGTAGGCACCAGCTTCCACAATATTTTCTTCGAATATCCCATCATAAGGGGCAAGAATAAGGGTATTGTCGATCGCCAAGTTAAGATTTTTCACCATGGATTCAGCATCAACTAGCGAGGCCTTAGCCTCGGCTAAGCGGGCTTTACCTTGGAAGCCTTTTTTACTTAATGCATTTACCCCAGCATATTCAATTTTTCGTTGCTCTAACAGCGCTTCAGCGCGTAATAGCTGAGAGCGACGATCTTGAATATCTAAGCGAGCTAAAGCTTGGTCCTTGGTAATGGGTCGGCCTTCTTTAACTAAAAATTCAAGCAAACGCCCTGACACTTCAGCCGAAATAGTGCTTTGGCGGCGCGCTTCAGTTTGACCATATAGGTGTATGGCTCGCTCAATGCGCTCTGCAACGTAAGTTTTCACTTGTACTCGAGTAACATGAGTCTGTTTAGTGCTGAGCTGCACTGACTCATCAGGGCTATCAGCTTTCAGTTGCCCAGAGAGCATCCACAGCACCACAATGGCAACAATAATGATCGATAGAATATACGGGCGAGCGGCGAAAAATTGTTTTAATGCAGAAGGCACAATCAAACATTCCCTGTTGACAACTTGAATAGGTCAAACAGTATACAAGGTGTTTTAAAGGAACAACATTAAATATCAAAGACTACTGACAAATTTGATACAAAAGACTATCTCAGCATCCTGAAACAACAAAGCCACCTTAAGGTGGCTTATAAATCAACATAACTGGATCCAGCTATAAGATTTAGATACTAAAAGACGAGCCACAACCGCAGGTGGTACTGGCGTTAGGGTTACTCACCAGAAAGCGAGACCCCTCTAAACCAGAGGTAAAATCTACAATACCGCCAACCAAGTATTGTAAGCTCATCGAATCGACAATCATTGATACGCCCTGCTTCTCGACTAAGGTATCACCTTCATTTACTTTTTCATCGAAAGTGAATCCATACGAGAAGCCCGAGCAACCGCCACCGGTAACATACACGCGTAGCATCAAGTCCGGATTTTCTTCTTCGGCCACCAATTCTTTTACTCGTGATGCGGCGGCATCAGTGAATTGGATTGGAAATGCGGCTTGTTCAGTTACAGCTTGCTCTGACACGGTGTATTCCTTAAAAACGTTAACTAAAGCGGATTATGTAATACCTGAGTAATTAGTTCAAGTATTACCCGGATCTGGCCAACTTTGCTGATAAACGATCTCGGCTTTTTTATTCCATTTATTGCCATCTACCTTGGCTGTTAGCTCGATACGCTCAGCCAAAAAACCTTCAGGTAGTTTAAGGTCTGTGTTCACTTCTTGGAAATAACGAAACTTAAAGCTAAGAGGAGTGGCTTGTACTTGTAACTCATCTAAACGATATTGCATAGGCTGCTGGTCTTGACTACCAATTACGACTAACTCTAACTCTCCACTTAACCAACGCTTATTACGAGCCACTTGCATCAGCAATACTTGCACTCGAAAGTAGCCTGGGCTTAACATTGCTTCGATATGAAACTGCTCTATCTTCATACCACCAGCCTGTTGCTCTGGTGCCATGATTTTTCGGTAAATCAGTAACTCTTCGGTTAGTGCCACATTTTGCTCACTAAGCTGGTCAACCTTTTGATTGAACAGCGCGAGCTCTGCAAGGCTGGTATCTTGTTCGAGTTGAACCATAGATAAACGCTGTTGCAACACCGATTGACTGTCTAGCGAGTGAGAGAGTTGCCGTTGCAATTGACTAATCATTTGGTCTTTTTCTTCTACGACCACCGACAAGCCGTATACGCCGGTTAAAGCCAATGCCCCTATCAAACTTACCACTAACAACTTTGGCTTCGCCACTTTGTACCCGCTTACTCGGAAAAACCGATAGTTTACCGAGAATTAAGGCTAGCAACAAACCAGAGATTTAGCCCAAGTTGATAGTTTGTTATAGTGAGCCCAATTTAGTGCCTCAGCGGCCAGTAACTAAGATTTAATAGGATGCTTTATGTCTCGTTCAGAACAATTATTTAGCCAAGCCCAGCAAACCATTCCCGGCGGCGTAAACTCTCCGGTTCGCGCATTTAATGGCGTTGGCGGTACACCGGTATTTATTGAACGAGCCGATGGCGCCCGCATTTTTGATGCCGATGGTAAAAGCTATATAGATTATGTGGGTTCTTGGGGACCAATGATCTTGGGACATAACCACCCCGCGGTCTACCAAGCTGTAGTGGATGCCGCCGCTAAAGGCTTAAGTTTTGGTGCGCCTACTGCGGCTGAAATAGAAATGGCTAACTTAGTGTGCGAGTTAGTGCCGTCAATGGACCAAGTTCGTATGGTGAACTCAGGCACTGAAGCCACCATGAGTGCAATTCGTTTAGCCCGAGGCTACACCGGACGCGATAAAATTTTGAAGTTTGAAGGTTGTTACCATGGCCATGCAGATTCACTGTTAGTGAAGGCAGGCTCAGGTGCGCTCACTCTTGGCCAGCCCAGCTCGCCAGGTATTCCTGCTGATTTAGCCCAACATACACTGACTGCCACGTATAATGATTTAGCTTCGGTAGAAGCCTTGTTTGCTGAATACCCTGACGATATAGCCTGTATTATCGTTGAACCAGTGGCCGGCAACATGAATTGTATCCCCCCTGTAGAAGGCTTTTTACAAGGCCTTCGCGCAATCTGTGATAAGTACCAAGCCGTGTTTATTATCGATGAAGTTATGACCGGTTTTCGTGTCTCGCTCGGCGGTGCGCAAGCGCATTACCAAGTAGAACCAGATTTAACCTGCTTGGGCAAAGTGATTGGTGGAGGTATGCCAGTTGGCGCCTTTGGCGGCAGTAAAGAAATCATGGCTTACCTCGCCCCTGTTGGCCCGGTATATCAAGCAGGAACATTATCAGGCAACCCTATTGCTATGGCGGCAGGTTTAGCAGCCTTAACCGCACTGCGCGATCCTGCTGTACATCAACACTTAAATGCCATTACCGAACGTTTAGCAAGCGGTTTGAAAGCCGCGGCTAAACGCCAAGGCATTCCGCTAACAGTAAACCAAGCAGGCGCAATGCTAGGCTTTTTCTTTACCGAGGAAGACAGTGTTAGTAACTTTGCCCAAGCGTGCGCATGTGATGCTGAGCGCTTTAAGCAATTTTTTCATATGATGTTAGAAGAAGGCATCTACTTGGCACCGTCAGCTTTTGAAGCGTCGTTTACTTCTTACGCCCATAGTGAGGCTGATATTGACGCAACCATCGCCGCTGCTGAACGCTGTTTTGCTAAATTGAAATAAGTACTTAACAGCCCATTCTTAGTCTCATATGGCTAAGAATGGGCGGTAGTTAAAGCGATAATTGCTTAGTGTAACCACTCTATTTTTGTAACTCGGCCTGTTTTTAAATAGATAACATATCGCTTGCCATCAATCGTGTAGAGCAAGCCTTCTAACTTATTATTATTATCACCACTTACCACTTCCGAGTACTCAGCCTTCCCACACGCGCTGATCAACGTTAGCTTGTCAGTTTCTGAACGGATCCAAGTACCACTGCAGTTAATGTTAGACACTTCGCTGCCATTGCCAGCCAAGACACTAATGGCGATAACTAAGAGTAATAAGCCGAGTTGGATTGAGCGCATGCCGACTCCTTGAATCGCCACTATTGATAATATTAAAACTATAGACAAAGGAGAGGATATTATCGAATATTTTCTTTGTTTGAAGGCCGACTCCACAAAAAGCACATAACTAAAAATAAACAGCTACCCGCGATGATTCGAGCAAACAACGGCACATTCATCCACATCATAAGCCCAGCCGAAATCACTACCATTAGCGTGGCACTGCATTTGGCTTTTAGACTAACAACACCATAGCGTTGCCAATTATTAATTAGGGGGCCAAATACTTTATGTTGCAGCAGCCATAATTCAAAACGCGGCGAGCTTTTAGAAAACAGCACGACTGCTAGCAATATAAACGGAGTGGTAGGTAACAGCGGCAAAAAGATACCTAAGGTACCTAACAATACCGATATCCAAGCCACCAGCATGAAAAACAGCTTTAACATCATCGAGAGCTTTTAAGTTATCCACATCCTCGAATTCTACCGATAAACGCGACAATTAATAACTAATTGTTATTATATGTGCATAAATAAATTAGACATCTAGATGGCCAAAATGGTAATTTGGTTCTACCGCCGATTTATCGCTAACTTGCGGGCGGATTAAAAATGCAGCTAAAGCGCCCTATTAAGGCGCAAACATTAAACTAGGAGTTCGTTATGTTTGAAGCAATCCAAAAAGAAACGTTTTTGAGCCAAAAGCCAACGGTTAAATCATCTGTAAAAGTACTGTCAAGTAGCCCGCGGGATTACCCACTAGCTAAACAAATAATCGTTACCAATGAGACTCAAGCTTGGTTGGTTGATGACTTTGAATGTTCTGCATTTAACGACAGCTATCGCCCAAGGGCTTAGTTAAGAATGAGTGAATGGAGTTTGACGATAATCTAGCAAGCTAAAGATAAAAAGCGATGTAAACCTACATCGCTTTTAGTGTTATCGCACTGCCTAACAAAATGGTGATTGTACTTCGCCACGCATTTTCTCTCGCTGACAGGTATGGCGATCAACACCACTGGGCCCTATTTGCAAACTATCTTGAGCACCAACTGCGGGGCTAATCGACGCTTGAGTAGCAGTACTAAACAGTAATACTGTACCGAAAATCACACTGAGTAATGTTGTAGTAAAGGCTTTCATATTGTTTCTCCTGGTAATGAGCCAAGACTGCGCAGCCATAATCTAAAAGACCTACCAGAGCGTGGTAATATTTCAGATATTTTGAGCTAATTAGAAGAAATTCTGCAGAAAGAGTAAAAGGTGAAGTTTTTCCTTCACTTAAGAGTGAGGAAGAATGAAATATTTAATTTCTATCAGGCATAGCATAGAAACGCCCACGACAATGCAGACGCTCTAGGTAAGATTAAACACGCTGTAGTTAGCTAATCGGTTTAGCCGCTTTACGCGTTTGTTGGTCTGTTGATTTACTCGGACAAAAACTGGCACCAGAAGCACCTCTAAAACTTGAAACAGCCATAATATACACCCCTACTACTTAACATTATGTCGGTATTAAGCACTACGCTTAAACTCACAATAGTAAGATTGCAATAACAAGACCAAGATCAAGCAACAGCCAACAACAGCAAAAAAAACCAAAAGGTGAAAACCAGCCCGTCGCATTTAGATAAATAATTCATTAATTATCATTCAGCAACACTTTCATCTTTACCGGTAAATGCTCTATAAATGCAAGCTGCTGGCTAATTGTCGGCTTTGTACCAATTGGGCGCAACAACACACCAACTTGGTACAATTCACTACATATTCAGAATAATCATCTAAAGCTATTTGGATAAGCCATAACGTTGATGCAGGGCTTCATAGAGATTTTCTTGGAAGCTAGTTGAACCGATGTCTAGGCAGCCCATTAATTCGACTAAGTGTTCGTTATCTTCACGGCCATCCCATACCTTTCGGTAAGTGCCTTGTTTGTATCCATTGTCTTGACGGAAGAAATTCAATACATTTTTACTGACATACTGCACGTATAAATCTGGCCAGTTCATTTGGCAATCTTTCAACAAAGCAGAAAACAAACCGATGCTAGTGCGCTTGGCCGCCGCTAAGCCAATCATTAATTCTAGCTTTTCAAGCAAGTTAAGCTCTGCAAACTGCCATTGTTTACCGTCAAAATCTATAGTCGCTTGGTCGATATTAGCAAAGATATAGGCTTGAGCTGCGGAGTGACTCCCATCTGCTTGTAACAATAATTCTGACAATACAAAGTGCCAAATATCCACTAACTCCATTTGCAGTTGCTCTAGGTCGCAATCTTGCTTTTTCCACCACTTCCAGCCGTGATGCTCAATCGCTTCCGCCCCTTCAATCACCACCGCCCGCAAAAATGGAGAACCAGTGATTAACCAATCAGGATTTACTTTAGCGTTCATATTGTCTTGCAGTTGCAACATTACTTGCGCTTGATTTGCTTGTAACATGACGAGTCCTTATTCGATAAATGATTGCTTAATTAAATAAACTTTTCAGCCAGCTTGTTGCTTTTTTAGCGCTTTGTTGTACACATCCTTCAGCCAAGTCGGCTTGACGACGAGGCGCAGGCAGTAAGCTAGACTCTCCGCAACCTGCCGAGGTCGGCCGCCCGTTCGCTTGGGCGAAATGTACCCAACTAAGTTGCTCGGGCTGCATCGCTCTAAGAGATTGCGGGTAAGAGGTTTTTAAGTACGCCGCGTACACCGGCAAGGCTGCCGCTGATCCCGTCACTGCGGCAGGTTTATTATCATCTCTACCCACCCAAACAGTGACAATCTCTCGCTGATCGATCCCCACATACCAGCTATCACGTAATTCGTTAGTCGTGCCGGTTTTACCGGCTAAATCTACTTTGGGAATTCGCCACTTTAATGAACGAGCCGTGCCGCTGCGGGTCACCTCGGTCATTCCATACAGGGTCAAGTAGTTACTCATTTCTGACCAGCGGCGCTCGGCGCTGACATCTGCTTTATACAACACATTGCCCTGACCGTCATTGACTTGGTGCACTGCATATAAGGGGCGGTGCTCACCATCACCACCAAGAGTTTGGTAAAGTTGCGCAACTTGAAACGGCGATAAACTTAAACTCCCCAATAATAAGGCAGGATAGGGCTGTGTATCTTCTTCTAAACCGGCTTTTCTAAGGGTATCCACCACTGAATCAACCCCGACTTCGAGGCCTAAGCGAACTGTAGGTACGTTGAGAGACTCCGCCAAGGCCCGTACTAGCATCACTGGCTGGCTAAACGTTTTGTCGTAGTTGTTCGGTTGCCACTTAGTTCCATCATCTAAAGGCACTGATAGAGGACTGTTATCTAAGAGTTCTCCCAATTGATGACCTTGCTCTAAAGCTGTTAAATAGACAAAGGGTTTTACCAACGAACCGATTTGACGGCGGGCATCTAAGGCGCGATTAAAGCCTTGATTGTTCTTTTCTCGCCCACCTATCAGCGCTCTAATCGCGCCACTGTGACGTTCACTGATCACCATGGCGGTTTCTAATTGTTTTTTACCGCCCTTATCGAGCTGTTCTAGCACCGTATAAGCGGCAGTTTGCGCATGACGCTGCGATAATGGATCTAAAGTCGTAAATACTTTAACACCATTATAATTTCGCCAATTCCCGGCATGCTGTTGAAGTTCACGGCGCACTAAAGAAACAAAACCAGGGGTTCTTTGATAACCCATGCTGCCACGCAGGCTTAAACCTAAAGGCTGTTTCACCGCTAGCTGATATCGCTCGGCCGATATCTCACCTTCTTCAGCTAATATTCGCAATACTAAATCTCGTCGATTAAGCGCGCGTTGCTCGCGTCGCCAAGGGTCATAATAAGAAGGCCCTTTAATAATAGCCACCAGCAAAGCCACTTGCTCTATCGACAAATCGTTGACTGGTCGGCCAAAATAAAAATAACTGGCTAAGCCAATGCCATGTACCGCATTACTCCCATTTTGACCTAAGTAAACTTCGTTGAAATAGCTCTCGAGTATCTCGTCTTTACCGTAACGAAAATCAATCAGTAACGCCATGTATGCTTCTTGCAGTTTTCGCCATAAGGTACGATCACGGGTTAAGAAAAAGTTCTTCGCTAATTGCTGAGTAAGAGTGCTGCCGCCTTGCACCGTTCGACCAGCGCGCACATTCACCACTAAAGCCCGCGCTATTGCCATTGGCGATACTCCATCGTGCTGATAGAACTGGCGATCTTCAGTAAGAATCAATGCTTGCTTAAGCGACTCGGGTATATCACTTAAGGGGACAAACAAACGGTCTTCTTGCTCAGCCACATTTAGCCGTTCCAGTAGCACCGGATCTAAGCGAGTTTGGGCAATCTCTTCACCGCTATCACGATGTTGAATTTTAGACAGACGAGAAGGGCTAAAGGTCAACAACATAGCTAACTCAGGCTCCACCCCGTCTGCAAATTCAAACTGCCTCCGTACAACTTCAATTTTAGTTTTCGATACCGCGTATTCGCCACCCCGCTTGGCCCGTTTAACCTTACGGTAATTGAGTAATGCCAGTTCGTCCTGCAACTCTTTACGCGTTAATCGTAAGCCGGGGTATAGCTGTAGCTCACGGCCGTACACCGCCGCGGGCAACTGCCACTTTTCGCCATTAAAGCGTTGCTGAATTTTACTATCAAGAACGACTCCCCAAGCAACAATGAGTACCATACCAACCAATGCGAGCTTCCAGCTTATTCGCCAAATTCGTTTGCTCCATGAAGGTTTATTGGAAACCTTCTTTGATTTGCGCTTGCTAACCGCCTTTTTTGCCGGCGCTCGTTTGGTTTTAGCGGCGGGCTTTTTAGCAGTCGTTTTTTTTGGGATGGGCTTTTTGGCCGAAGAATGGGGCTGTTTTGGAGTCATCACTGCCTTACTGCTAAATAAACATGCGGTTTAAGGCTTACTGCAAGCTAATTAGCGTCAGTAAGTCAAAAGTGGCTTTAGGATACTCCCACTGGCGTGCTTTTTTAAGCACAAAATAAACGAAGGTATCGCGAAGCGACATACTTGATTATAAGCCCGGGTCATGTAAGTCATGTAGACTCGCTGGCCGATCACTAGATAGCAGACCTAATTGAGCATAACACGCCTTATCAAGGAGCTTAGCCCTTCCAAGAGGCCAAACCTAAAACTTGAATTCGCAAAGATAAATCTGCCAGTATTAATGAGCCAATTGTAAACTCGGGGGCACCGTTTCCCAGAGTTGCTTAGCTAGCATATTTTGGTATCCATAATAGTAAAGGCTTGTCATATACTCTTTGGTAAATGCTTCTTCACTTATCAAAGGGAAATCGTTATCAATATAAGCAAGGTGAAAGCTCATTTTGTGGCGCTGAGAAAAATGGTAAATATGTTCAACATCACCAATTCCCTGATTGCGGATCATAGTTGAAATAGAGCGCAAACCTATTTCGGTAAGGCTGTTCTCAATAATCTGATAATTGGGTTTTAGCACACCATTACGAATAACGTAAACGTGCTGAGGTAAGCCGGCTAGATATGGGCTATGGTAAGCCCATTGAGGGGCAAGAAATACTTGACGAGATACACCGCCATCTACGTGTAACTCTTCGTAACGTTGCTTGCCGTCATCAACAATAATCGTTTGTGCTGGAAACGCACCTGGAACCGAACTACTCGCAATAATGATGTTCTGAATCATCTCAACGGACTGCTGAGTACCTACCTGAGCAATCTTACCAATATCCCACATTGACATCTTTTCATTGTCTAAGTTAGTGGTGCCTATAATTAATAGCCGCCCTTTGCTGCGTTCATTGGCTAGCTTAGCGACGGTTTCAGTATTAACATAACTACGAACTTTCTCTTCAAAACCTTTAGTATTTAATGCTGGCTTCCCACCGAGCATACTAAGAACACTATTTAGCTCAAATAGACTGCTCATACTGGTATTGGTGTAATAGTTTTTTAAGGTTTGGTCGTAATCACTCCCCAAATAAGCAAAGATTGACACGATTGCACCCGTTGATACTCCGGTAACCAAATCAAATTCAGGTCGATTTCCATTTACCGTCCAGGCATTAAGTACCCCTGCAGAAAACGCTCCGTTAATCCCACCTCCAGATAAAGCCAAATGATAAACATCATCAGGCAGCCCACGTTTACGGCTTTGTCGGCTACTTATAATTTGTTGGTATTCACTAGCCAAATCATGACCCGTAATTTCTTTGCTTTCGCCGTCCCAATAACGGATCCCCGAAGTAGCGAGTGGAGACATCAGTTCGGAGTGTTGTGAAGCATGCCTAGCCGAATGACCACTGCAGGCAACTAACACAAGCACTATAATGAACATCACTAACTTACGCAGTGCATTGAAGATATAAACGCTAAACGTTTGTTTAGTCAATGGTCGTTCCTCCAGCTTGAAGGGCTTTACGGCTAAGTGGATTTAAGAGGGAAAAATCTGAAAGTTACATGAAGGCTAGGCTGACGTCCTTGCTCAGCCAATAGCAATGTGCGTTGTTAGAAATGATAATCAACAGACAATACTATTTGTTGGGTATCATTTAGCTTGAAGCCAGCTTCTTCATAATCTTGCTCTAAGTAGCGATAAGCTAGTTCAGTACTCCAATGACGGTTAATTTTATACATCGCGCCTACCTGCCCACCCCATACAAACTCAGTAGAACTTTGTTCATTAATCTCACTATCTGCAGCGCCTGCTGACACGCCAGCAAATAGGCTAAACTGGTCATTCAACGAATATAGGTAATCATAAGATGCAAGGAAGCTGTTTTGGCTTAACTCGTCCATGTAGGCATAAGTACCCATTACTCGGTGGTTTTCATCAATAATAACGCCACCACGCAGTTGGAAGGTAGCATCGTCATCCCCGCCAGTGTACTGACCTTTAATATTATCAGCTTGGTAACCCACGCCAGCACCAGCGAACCAATCTAAGTCAGCTGCAAACGTAGCGCTAGAAACTGAAGCGATGATTAACGCGCCTAAAAAAGTCTTCTTATTCATAATGGTAATCTCATAATTTATAAAGGGTGATCGCTAACTGCCTTAACTAGAGCAGCACTTAGCGGCATTAAAGTCTTTGTTGTGACGAGGCCAAGCTCGCCACTGCCAAGAATAATATCGATATAAATTGTTCGGATATACCGTTGCCAGCATCACATACTGTCACGATATTTATGACAATAAATGGAGCCAAACGGTTAGACTGTATTAGGCGCTGCAGGTGAAAAAACGTCGTTCACTGCTTGGAGTAATTAAGCTGTCGCTTAGTTTTGTGAGTGGCTTGAGCACTAATCGGGTCGTCTGGCCATGGGTGCCTTGGGTAACGCCCTTTCATTTCTTTTTTCACCTCAACATAGGCAGATTGCCAAAAGCTTGCCAAGTCTTGCGTAAGCTGAAGGGGTTTACCTCCCGGAGATAATAGCTCTAAGGTAATAGCAATTTTGTTGCCTAATTGTGGTGATTGCGGCTGACCAAACATTTCTTGTAATTTTATCGACACTACCGGCGCTTTCCCCAATTGATAACGAATAGCCGCTCGATTGCCCGACGGAGCCAAATAGTGACTTGGCACTAACACTTCAACTTGCTGCTGTTGTTGCCAGTCTAATCGCGATTTTAATGCCGCTAGCCAGCCAATATTTTTTAGCTGCTGCCAGTTACGGCAAGTGTGTAAGTGTATGCTTAGCCATTGGTCTGCATCACTAAGTAGCCCTTGCTCGCTAAAGTCGGCTAATGCTAACTGTTCAAACCAGCGTTCAGCACAACGAACTCGCTCTAACCAAGCGGCAGCCTTATCACCTAATGGAAGCCAAGCAAAACCTTTTTTCCTAATTTGTTCTAGCCATGCTTGCGCCACTAACTCAGGAGCCACTTGCTCGGCTGGCTGAGCGCTCAGCACTATGGCACCAAGTCGTTGCTGTTGCTCGGCAACTATTCGTTTTGCCGACTCAGACCACAGACAATGTAGTTGCGAGGTAAACCGCTGTGGTTGCCATTTTTCTAGTAGGCTCAAATCCACATCACAGGCTAAGGCGATACGACCTTGATTGCGCCCTTCTGGCCAATATAGATCAACCACTACCAAGGCTTTATGTTTAGCGAGAGACTGCTGTTCTTGAGCTAACTCCAAACCAAAACCCGCACTCGCCGTATAATTATTAGATTGGCGCTTTACAGCGATGCGATCGGGAAAAGCTTGCGCTAATAGGAGACCGTCCCAACTTGCATCAAGTGATTGTTGCGGATTCAACGTAAAGCGCTGGCTCAAATTAGCTAACTGCTGCTTATATTGCTGTTTAGCAGCACCTTGCAACTGTAAAATAGCCAGATTAGGCTCACTAGCATTTAATGGTGCATTAATGTCTAGCAAGGCAGCTAGCTCGCAAGCTCGCCACAACAAGCCAGGCAAAGGTAGTTGTTGCTGCCACTGCTGCGCTTGCTCTAACATCGCCAAACAGCGTGGACCTAAACCGCTACCACTCACCGCTTTAGCACGATCGGTTAAATGGTTCTGCTTTATTAAATCCAAATCTTCTAATAATTGCTTAGCTTGCGCTAAGTGTGCTTGAGGTGGTTGATCTAACCACTGTAATTCATCTGCTGTTGCCCCCCATTGTAATAGCTCAATGACTAAGCGGCTTAACTCACTACGACAAATTTCTGGGCTATTGGCAAAAGGGCGGTGGTTCAGTTGCTCTTCGCTAAATAAACGATAACAGTGACCGGCTTGTAAGCGGCCAGCTCGCCCCGCCCGCTGAATCGCAGACGCCCGGCAAATCATTTTTGTTTGCAGGCGTGTAGTTCCGCTGGTGGCATGATATGAAGCTTGCCGCTCTAAACCGCTATCAACCACACAGCTAATACCGTCAATGGTGAGACTCGTTTCGGCAATATTGGTTGCTAATACCACTTTACGTTTACCGCTTGCTGGCGCTTGAATTGCCGCTTGTTGCTCGGCCAAACTGAGCTTACCGTACAAGCTATGCAGTTCAATATCTGTGCTTAAGTTGGGAGCAAGTTGCTGCGCCACTTGGCGAATTTCAGCATTACCCGGTAAAAATACCAACACGTTACCGATTTGCTCAGCCAAGGCTTTGGCGGTGATTTGGGCAACGCGTTCACTCCACTGCCAATCACGATTAAGTGGATGGTAGCTGTAGCTAATTGGAAAACTACGCCCTTCACTTTCTAACAATACCGCCTCTGGCAACAATTGCTGCAGTGCCTCGCTTTCCAAGGTCGCTGACATCAGCATTATTTTAAGCTCAGGATTAAAAGCTTGCTGAACCTCCAAGCTAAGCGCCAAGCCCAAATCGGCATGAATGCTACGTTCATGGTATTCGTCAAAGATAATTAAGGCCACGCCGGCCAATTCAGGATCGGCTTGAATTAAGCGAGTTAACACACCTTCAGTGACCACCAGCAGTTGGGTTTTAGCCGATTGCCGGTTTTCACCGCGCATTTGATAACCTACCCGTTCGCCCACCTTTTCACCAAGCTGATTCGCTAAGTATTGCGCAATATTACGTGCCGCAAGACGACGCGGCTCAAGCATAATGATTTTACCATTTAACATTGCCTGCTTAAGCAGCATCAAGGGTAAGGCGGTCGATTTCCCCGCCCCGGGAGGCGCGCAAACAATAAAATGTTGCTGAGCAGGCAAATGCTCTAATAAAGCGGGAAAAATTTGTGCTACCGGTAGCGCGCTCAAAGCAGCTCCTCAACCTAAGGGGATAAACCCGCTTAGTTTACCCAAACAGCTTCAACTACCCAAGTAAGTGTTTTACGGCCGTTTAGCTGTTGCTATGGCATATTAACAACAACCAAAACAGATTAGGGCTAAACTAGGTGGAGATGGTCTTGTTTATACCCTAATAATTTTCACCGAATCTAGAGAGGCTAAATTTAAATGATTATATTTTCAAAGAAGTTTATTTTTTTGAAAATTACCCTAATCGGCATCTTCCTATCGGCGACATCAAATGCCCAAGAATCTAGCCATGGTATGACTATAGATTCTTGGCCTCCCTATATGTTTTTTGAAGACGGTCAGCTAAGCGGTATCGCAACCGATATTGTTGAGGCCACGTTCAAAAAGGCGGGTTTAGAACTTGATATTGATGTCTACCCTTGGGCGCGAGCTTACCAAATAGCCTTAAATCAAGAAGGTACGCTAATTTATATGTTATATCGAACTGCCGAAAGAGAATCATTATTCAAATGGGTTGGGCCTATCGTAGCTGCGCAACCGATGTATTTTTATAAATTGAAGAATCGCCCTGAAATAGACATAAACGCCTTGGAAGATGCAAAAAGATACACTGTAGGAGTAGTGAGAGATGTGGCTAACCACAAGTTCTTACTTAAGCAAGGCTTTGAAGATGGCAAAAACATTGCGGCTGTCACCAGCCCACAACAAAACTTAAAAAAGCTGCTCGCAGGCAGAATAGACTTGCTAATTAGCAGCGAGTTAACACTCATTATGCAAATGAAAGAACTCGGCCTTTCAATGAATCAGCTCGAGTCATCCTTCACTCCTATTGAAACACAAGCTGGGTACATAGGTTTAAATTTACAGACCTCAGACCAAAAAGTTCAACAACTGCAACATGCGCTGGAAGCCTTGCAAGAAGATGGCACAGTGGCAAACATCAATAATAAATACATCAACAAATACCGACAATAAATCTTCGCTTTATCGCCGAACAGCGGCGTTTACCGTGGATGAACCGCTCACACCTAAGCAAGCCTTGCAGCCTCTACTTAACAAAAGGCCCTGCTTAGGTGTTAGCATGGCTTCATTACTTACTCATTCTAAAAAACAGCATGTCATTTGAATCGCCACTACAGCCAGCCACCCTAGTTAAACGTTATAAACGTTTTTTGGCCGATGTTATTCTAGCCGATGGCAGCGAAACCACTATTTATTGCGCTAATACAGGCGCGATGACCGGTTGCGCTGAACCCGGAAGTACAATTTGGTACAGCCAATCAGAGAACCCAAAACGTAAATACCCGCTGAGCTGGGAGTTAAGCCAAACGCCCGATGGCCATACAATCTGTGTCAATACCGCCAAGGCTAATCAATGGGTAGAGCAAGCCATCACTCAAAATGTAATTGGCGAGCTAGCAGGCTATGCGAGTCTGCGTCGCGAAGTTAAATATGGCAGCGAAAACAGCCGCATCGATTTTTTGTTAGAAGATCCTCAGCGAACCGCTTGCTACATTGAAGTTAAATCTTGCACATTACTCCATGAGGGGAATGGCTATTTCCCTGATGCGGTAAGTACGCGTGGACAAAAGCACCTGCGTGAATTGATAGACATGAAACAACAAGGGCACCGCGCGGTACTGTTGTTTGCGGTATTACATAGTGGTATCAACAGCGTAAGAGCTGCGGCTCATGTTGATCCTAGCTATGCGCAATTGCTCGATCTAGCGAAACAACAAGGAGTTGAAGTGTTGGCTTATAAAGCCAAGCTTAATCCTAAATCATGCCGTTTAGTTAAAGCCTTACCCACCTATTAAAACCCAGCTTAAAAAATGCATTTATAGACTATAATTTAGCTATGGTTACACAGGGTTTAAACAAGCCACCATAGAGAATAGTTAATAAGGCCTCACTAGGCCGTAAGTCGTCGGGCGACCCTCTTACTGCGCTCACAGCAGTATATTTACCACTTTGGAGGAATGGTCAAAAAACCAGCAAACAGTCTAAGATATTTTGTTTAGCTTAGGTGAAAACAGCAAATTCACGGCAATTCATTTGCGGTACGTTAGCCTTTCTGCTATAGATACCCGCCTAATTTACATCCTCGACTATTACACTCATAAAGTCGTACGGAATTTGGGAGAGAAGTATGCCAGAAGGCAAAAAGAAAATACTAGGTGTGCTCTCTATCGCAGGGGTTGAACCTTATCAAGCTCAGCCTGGCGAAGAGTACATGAACGATGCTCAGATTGACCACTTCCGAATTATTCTAGAGGCGTGGCGCAATCAACTTCGTGAAGAAGTAGATCGCACAGTAACGCACATGAAAGACGAAGCGGCTAATTTCCCTGACCCAGTTGATCGCGCAGCACAAGAAGAAGAGTTCAGCCTTGAACTTCGTACTCGAGATCGCGAACGCAAGTTGATCAAAAAAATCGAGAAAACTTTAGTGAAAATTGAAGATGACTTCGGCTTTTGTGATGCCTGTGGCGTGGAAATCGGCATTCGTCGTTTAGAAGCAAGGCCCACAGCTGATTTGTGTATCGATTGCAAAACCTTAGCTGAGATCAAAGAGAAACAACTGGTCGGCTAGTTTTGTTAAAGTTTAGGCAGATATGCAACTGCATCCATCTGCCTAGCTTTATATTTTAAGACTATAACTATGAGCGCTAAGCCCTACGTAGGCCGTTTTGCCCCCTCTCCTTCAGGCCCACTTCACCTAGGTTCTTTGGTTGCTGCCCTTGGTAGCTTTTTGCAAGCGCGAAGCCAAAACGGACAATGGTTAGTCAGAATAGAAGATATTGACCCTCCACGAGAGCAAGCGGGCGCCAGTAGCTTGATTCTTCAACAACTAGAGCAATTTGGCTTATATTGGGATGGCTCTGTCCTCTACCAAAGCCATCATCTTGCCCGCTATCAACAATACATCGACCATTGGTTACACCTACAACAAGCCTATCATTGCCAATGCACCCGTAAAATGATTAAGGCTAGTGGTGGCGTTTATAGCGGTACTTGTCTAGATAAAGGCTTATTAGGTGACCACTATGCGACGCGACTGCACTCCCATGCAGCGATATATCAATTTGATGACCTATGCTACGGCCAAGTAGATATTCCTGCCGCTATAGCGGAAGAAGACTTCATTGTTAAACGGCGTGATGGCTTGTATGCCTATAATCTCGCGGTCAGCCTAGACGATGCAGAGCAAGGCATTACCGAAGTTGTTCGTGGAGCAGACTTAATCCTTACCACTGGCCGTCAATTAGCTATTTTCAAATTGTTGGGTAAAGCAGCGCCTCAGTATTTACACCTTCCGCTAGTACTTGATGAGCATGGCAATAAACTCAGTAAACAAAACCACGCCCCCTCGATTTCAAGTAAACAAAATCAGCGATTATTACTGCAAGCGTTAACTTATTTAGGGCAAACAAGCGAAGCTGGCTGGCTTGAGCTAAGCTGTGAACAAATATTAAACAAAGCGATAGCCAATTGGCGATTAACAGAGATACCGAAAAACTCAATGTCTAACTAGCGAATTGGTTGTATTTCTGTGTAAAAAAGCTATATTAGCGCCTTATTTTTCACCATGTTGATAATGCGCGCTCAAGGGGGCACCCATTTTACGCAAGCTAGCCAAAGTATATAAACGGATCATGCAGCCAAATTCTACTGAACCAGTAGCAATGCAGCAGCAAGTGATCCCGCGTGCCGAACACAATATATCCCGTCAGGACATCAGTGAAAACGCACTCAAAGTTTTATATCGTTTACACAAATCAGGCTACAACGCCTACTTGGTTGGTGGTGGAGTAAGGGATTTACTATTAGGTAAACAACCTAAAGACTTCGATATTGCAACCAACGCCACGCCAGAACAAATAAAGGGGCTATTTCGTAACTGCCGCTTAGTGGGTCGCCGTTTTCGATTAGCCCATATTTTATTTGGCCGTGAAATCATTGAAGTAGCAACGTTCCGTGGTCACCATGACAGCGATGCGGCCAATACCGAGTCTAAGCGCAGTGAAGAAGGTATGCTGCTTCGCGATAATGTGTACGGTAATGTTGAAGAAGATGCCGAACGAAGAGACTTTACCGTTAATGCGCTTTATTACAACATTGCCGATTTTTCAGTCGTCGATTTCGCCGGTGGAATCAGCGATATTGCCGATCGCCGCTTACAATTGATAGGTGATCCCGAAACCCGTTACCGCGAAGATCCGGTAAGAATGCTTCGCGCAGTGCGTTTCGCAGTAAAACTCGATTTCAGTATTGCCAAAGAAAGTCGTGACCCTATCGCACAATATGGCCATTTACTTAAAGATATTCCGGCAGCACGCTTATTTGAAGAATGCCTCAAGTTATTCTTAGGCGGTGACGGTAAAGCCACCTTTAAAATGATGGCAGACACACAGCTACTTTACCCGCTATTCCCGCTTCTCAAGCCCTTATTGCAACAATGGGACGAAGACTCGCCAGAGCTACGCTTCATGTTGATGGCATTAGCGAGTACCGACAAACGAGTACGCGGTGATCAGAAAGTGACCCCAGCTTTTGTTTTTGCAGCGCTGTTGTGGCCCCTATTAGAAATTAAAAAGGACGAGCTGCTTATCGAGCTGTCGTTGGGTGAACACGACGCATCAGCCATGGCGATGAATTGGCTACTGGAGCAACAATGTAAGAATGTCGCCATTCCAAAACGTTTTACTACCGGTATTCGTGAAATCTGGCAGCTGCAAGCACGCCTTGACCGCCGCTTTGGTAAGCGGGCCTTCCAAACTTTTGGCCACCCACGTTTCAGAGCTGCTTTTGATTTCTTGGAACTACGAGCTAAAGCCACGCAAGACAGCAAACTCCTTGAGCTAGCAGACTGGTGGCAACAATGGCAGCGCAGTAATGAGCAAGGCCGAAATACTATGGTTAGAGAGCTGAACAAAGCATCCGGCCGTAATAAGAGCCGCCGTAGAACACGCAAACCTAAAAAAACAGACAGTTAATAATGGTACGTTGTTTTATTGCCTTAGGCAGTAACCTTGTGGATCCCCTGAATCAAGCTATTGCTGCCAGACGCGCGCTGGCAGCTGAGCCCAACTTAGCCCTAGCGAGTTGTTCATCGCTGTATCAAAGCCGGCCTATGGGCCCGCAAGACCAACCAGACTATCTCAATGCGGTGTTGGAACTATACACCGACTTACCTCCTCTCGACTTGCTCGACCTAACACAAAAAATTGAACAGCAGCAAGGTCGTCAGCGAAAGAAAGAACGTTGGGGCCCGCGTACTTTAGACTTGGATTTATTGCTCTATGCCAACCAAACAATCAATAACCCTCGTCTAACTGTCCCTCACTATGGAATGAAGCAGCGAGAGTTTGTATTATTACCGCTTGCTGAAATAGCCGTAGATTTATGCTTGCCCGACGGATGTACAGTGCAAAATTTAGCAGAATCTATCGATAGTAATGGATTACAAATATTCAAACGCCCTGTTGAATGGGCTTAATTAGAAATATTAACTCAATAAATTTACACCCCAAACGGTGTAAACGGTAACCAACTATGAGCAGAATAACGGTTTCTCAATTACTAAAATTTAAGCAAAGCAACGAGAAATTCTCCTGTATCACCGCTTATGATGCGAGCTTTGCGTCTTTATTTGATGAGCTAGGCATGCACCTTCTACTAATTGGTGATTCATTAGGAATGGTGCTGCAAGGCCACAAAGATACCCTTGCTGTTAGCATTGAAGACATCGCCTACCATACTCGCTGTGTGGCTCGTGGTACCGAAAACACCATGATTGTGGCAGATATGCCATTTATGTCTTATGCCACACCAGAGCAAACTTATCATAACGCAGCCAAGCTAATGCAAGCTGGTGCACAAATGGTTAAAGTGGAAGGTGGTGAATGGTTAAGCGCAACGATTAGAGGCTTAGTTGAGCGAGGCGTACCTGTATGCGGTCACCTTGGGCTAACACCACAATCAGTGCATCTTTTTGGTGGATATAAAGTTCAAGGCCGCACTGAACAGCAAGCGCAACAAATGTTAGACCATGCCAAGCAGCTTGAAGCTGCAGGCGTTCAATTGTTGGTACTTGAATGTATTCCAACTGCACTCGCTAAAACCATCACCGAAGCGCTAAGTATTCCGGTTATTGGGATTGGTGCTGGCAACGTCACTGATGGTCAAATTCTGGTCATGCATGATGCCTTTGGCATTAGCAAAGGCCATATACCTAAGTTTTCAAAAAACTTCTTGGCAGACAGTGGGGATATTCGTGGCGCAATTAGTAGCTACTTAGCCCAAGTAGCATCAGGCGAATTTCCAGGTGAAGCACAGAGTTTTAACTAAATGACCCACTTAGTAAGTAAACCGAATGAGTTACGCGCGGTTTTAAATAGCGTTCGCCAGCAGCAAGTTAGCATTGGGTTTGTCCCGACTATGGGCAATCTGCACCCGGGTCATATCGCCTTAGTGAAAGAAGCACAGGCGCATTGTGATTATGTGGTCGTATCGATTTTTGTGAATCCTATGCAATTTAACAATTCTGTAGATTTAGAAAACTACCCTCGCACCTTAGAGCAAGATTTGGCGGCTCTGTCGGCGGCGGGTGCCAATTTAGCGTTTGTACCAGAAGCTAGCGCCTTATACCCCAATGGCTTAGAACAAGAAACTAGAGTTCAAGTACCGGGATTATCTACCATGCTTGAAGGCGCGCTGCGTCCCGGTCATTTCGATGGCGTGTCTACCATTGTCTGTAAGCTATTTAATTTGGTTCAACCTAATGTTGCGGTCTTTGGTGAGAAAGATTTTCAACAATTAGCCTTGATCCGTAAAATGACCGAAGATTTACTTTTGCCGATTAGCATTATTGGCCTACCCACAGTGCGTGAGAGCAATGGCCTAGCAATGAGCTCTCGTAACAATCGGCTAAGCGCTGAACAGCGACACCTTGCCCCACAACTTGCCCAACACATGCAGTTAATGGCCACCGAGTTGCGCCATGATAATAGACAGGCCTTGCAAACTCGTACTAAAGCGCAACTTGAGCAACAAGGTTTTGTCTGTGACGGTATCGATATTGTTGATGCCGATACCCTTAAGCCATTAACTCAGCAATCACGCCGCGCCGTTATCCTTGTCGCAGCCTTCTTAGGCGAGGTAAGGCTAATAGATAATTGCGTGATTGAATTAAACCCAATTGTCGATCAATAGAGAGAAACTGATGCAAACCACTATGCTTAAAGGCAAGCTACACCAAGCCCGTGTTACCCATGCAGAATTGAACTACGAAGGTTCCTGTGCAATCGACCAAGATATTCTAGACCTAGCCGGTATTATCGAATACGAGAAAATCGATATCTATAACATTGAAAATGGTGAACGTTTCTCTACCTATGCTATTTCAGGAGAGCGAGGCTCAAAAATCATTTCAGTCAATGGCGCAGCAGCACGCCGTGCAGCAGTAGGAGATAGAGTCATTATTTGTGCTTATGTAGGCCTCAATAGTGAGCAAGCAGCAGCACACAAACCGTCGCTGGTTTACTTAAATCAACACAATGATGTAGTGAGAACCAGCAAAGATATCCCTGTTCAATTGGCTTAAGCCCAAAATAGTGCAGGAGATCCCAGGGCGCACCAATTTGGCGCGCTCATTTTATTTTCACTCATCTTTATCCCTCTCAACACCTGTGTTTTTAACAGTCGACACATAAATTTAACACGCTTGCTTAACAAGTGTGTATTAAGCCCCCCCTAAATGACCTTAATTACTGCTTTAGCAAGGTAGTGGTTTGTTTTTTGCTTTGTTCAAAGGTGTATTTAACTTCTCGCACAGGAGTGTAGTCGTGCTGAGCTTATACCTGATTTTTTTCGGTCTACTGTTATTAGCGCTAATGCCTATTCCGGCTATAGTGAAAGCACATCGCCGTGTTGATAATCAACAATACTTAGAGCAAAACCAATTACTAAAGTCACTTAGCCAGATATTACGCAGACATTGGCGATTGCAGGCCCAGAAACTTGGCGACCCTTTATTCTCGCCCGCCGAACTCGAAAGTACCAAGGAGCAAATTGACGAAATATTGGTTTTGTTGAATGCTCAAATCAACTACCAGCCAAACCAACAGCTAGATGATCTAATGCTGCACTGGCAAGCCCTAAAAGGGTGTTTTCAGCTGTCTATGCTGCGTTATCACCACCAGCATATGTTAATGCTCTGCCAACATGCCCCTTGCTCACCTTTTAAACAAAAATATCAAAAGGGAACGGTCCTTGCTTTAGCTATAGGAAAACATGATAGCCATTAAGACCACAAGGAGCGGATATGCGCAAAGCCTCCGCAATATTTAGTACATTAGTGATGAGTTACCTAGCACTGATTTGTTTAAGCTTGCTAAACACTCACAAGCATGACTACATCAATGCAGTTGCCCTAACTTGCTTAAGTATAAGTCTGACCATTGTTAGCCTGTACATTATCAATTTACTACTCAAACAAGTGCAACAGCCCGAACGAGTGCACACTAAGGGCCTCGCCGCTTATTTTTTTCAAGATACCCGTCACCAACAATTAGACATACTCAAGCTGCAACAACGAAAGGTATTACAACAACAAGATGCATTAGACGAAATTAACCATTGTTCAAAAGAATTATCTCTACAAGCACAATCGGTTGCTAGCGGAGCTATTCAGCAAGCCGATGCAAGCCAAGCATCGGCAAGTGCCGTAGTTGAAATGAGCGAAAGTATCAAAGACGTTGCAGAACAAGTAAAAAATGTTGCGCAAGCTAGCTCTGAAGCCAAGCAATTTTCAGAACAAGGGCAGCAAGCAACAGCAGCGGCCCTAGAAGTCACCACCGAGATGTTGGTTAAAGGGCAAGCCAGCCTCGAGCAGGTCACCTTGCTACATCAAAAATCTCATTCTGTCAGTGGCATTTCGAAAACCATTGAAGAGATAGCCGAGCAAACCAACCTGCTGGCCCTAAATGCCTCCATAGAAGCAGCAAGAGCTGGCGAGCACGGGCGAGGCTTCGCCATTGTGGCTAACGAAGTAAGAGACCTTGCCAATCGAAGCCGACAATCAGCCAATGAAATCAGCAATAGTATGAAAGACGTACAAACCAGCATTAATCAAGTCGTAGAACAAATCACCCAACTCACCAATCAAGCTCAGCAAATTCAAGCTACGGTTGATCACTCTCATCAACAACTGGGGGCGATTTATAATAAAAACCATGAGTTACAAGCACAAACAGAAATCATTGCCTGCAATAGCGAACAACAACATGCAGCCACAATCGAACTATCGGCTCATATCAACCAAGTAGCAGATTCTGCTCGTAGCAACACCGAGAGCGCAGAGCAAAGCGCCCATATTGCCAAGCACCTCAGTGTGTTAAGCCAGCAAGGAGCTTGATATGAATACCAGTGCCATAATCGCCGCCTGTATTGTAAGCTTGATCATTATTGGAGCCTGCATTTCACTGCTCATAACAAAGCGCCAAAACGCCCAGCAATACGCAGGCTTAGCGGCCTTAAAATTGTTAAAAGATCTGGTGGTAGCACTACAAAAACACCGAGGGCTCAGTTCAGCCATACTCAATGGTGATAAACAATCCAACGCCGAATTAGAGCGCCAGCAACAGCATATACATCGTTGTCAGCATAGCCTCACCGAAAATCGATTTATTTGCCAGCAAGCTCGCTGGGACAGTTTTCATCAACATTGGCCACGTTTACAACAAAACTGGCGCAGTAATAACCTTGAAAACAACATCGCCCAACACAGCTTGATGATTAAAAACCTTCTGTTCTTGGCCCAAGATTTAGCCACTTTTTACAGCTTGTCGAGCTTAAGTAAACAACACAAAAATATCGACTTCCTGTGGCATGAGCTGCTAGAGACTGCGGAGTCTATAGGCCAGGTTAGAGCCTTGGGCTCAGGCTTAGCTGCGGCTAAAAAGAGTACCAGTGTTGAGAGGATACGGCTGGCTTTCTTGCATAATAAAATAGGTCAAATTGACGCCAAATCACTTAATCATTTTGCCCATGTATTTGTGCCACAAGACTCTGCATATCAGTCATTATTAGAGCAACTACTGACTACCATTGAAGTCGAGTTGATCAATAAGCCGCAGCCTTCTATTTCAGTGAGTGACTACTTTCAACAGGCCAGTAATGTATTAGAGGGCTTATATCAGCTATTTGATGCAGGGATCGCTCACCTAGAGCAACAAAACACCAAACACTAGCCAACGAATTGCCTTAAGTAGCTACGCAGCTGCCAAAGCTGCTGGCCGCTGTTGAGATATTTACGCTCAAAGGCGGTAATCGGATTATCACTGTGGTACTGATTTAGCTGGCTAGTATGGCCAGCTAAGCGCAATGCAATTTGAAACTCTTCTAGGTAAGTTGACCAATTACTGCGTAACTCTAACTGCCCACCTAGTTTTATCATATAAGGGAATACCGCACTACCATGCCAACGTCGCTGTAAATGACGAGACTTAGGCCATGGATTTGGGTACAACACATAGTGATGACTAGGTTGCCAGCCAGCGTCACAAGCTAAACGCCAAAAATCATTCAGGTCCACCTGTAATAATTGGTAGTTTTGCCCTTCCTGATCAAAATGAGCATGATGCTTGGTTAAGCGGTGAGCTGATTTATCTAAACCAATCACGACCGCTTCTGGGTGAAGGAGAGCCAAGGCCGCAGTACTTAGCCCGGTACCGCAGCAGGAATCTAAAACAATTGGCCGTCCCAGCACTGAAACTTGTTTCTCAAGCTGCCTAAATGCATCTAAAGTATGCTGCTGATAAGGCTTTTGAAAAGGCTCGTTTAGGTGACGCAATACCACCTTTTCAAGTTTTTCATGAACACCTTGTTGATTAGAACTAACGCTGCGTGAGTTACCTTCCATTATGATCTCAACCCATAACCACGCTTAATTAAAATAAATGCCCAACTATATAGCAGCACAATAAAACCCAAAATCATGCTAAAGGAAAACCATAAAGACACATCACTGATGCCTAAAAAACCAAAACGAAATGCATTAACCATATAAACAATGGGATTAATCTGCGATACCCCCTGCCAAAAATCGGGTAGTAAGCTGATAGAGTAAAACACCCCTCCCAAGTAAGTTAAAGGGGTCAAAATAAAGGTCGGTATAATGCTAATATCATCGAAGGTATTGGCATAAATGGCATTAATTAAACCGCCTAGTGCAAATAATACGGAAGTGAGAAACACCGTTAAAACAATCACAGCAATGCTATGCAGCTGTAAGGGAACAAAAAATAGCGATACCATGGTAACAATAAAGCCCACCGACAAACCGCGCGCTACCCCTCCACCCACAAAGCCCAGAATAATAATGTAGTTAGGGACCGGGGCGACTAGTAGCTCTTCAATATTTCGCTGAAACTTACAGCTAAAAAATGATGATGCAACATTGGAATAGGAGTTAGTAATCACCGACATCATAATTAATCCCGGGACGATAAATTGCATATAACTATAGCCACCCATTTCACCGATACGAGAACCAATTAAGTTACCGAAAATAACAAAATATAAACTCATAGTGATAACCGGCGGCACCAATGTTTGCACCCAAATTCTGCCAAACCGAATAATTTCTTTAGTTAGAATGCTGCTAAGCGCGGTAGTGTATAAGGCTAGTTTCATGCTTTTCTTCCCTTGGCGACTAAAGTGACAAACAACTCTTCCAAACGATTAGCCTTATTACGCATACTACGAACTGATACCCCAGCTTCATCTAGCAGACGAAACACCTTATTTAAGCTCTGACTTTTCTCTACATCGACTTCTAAGGTATGGTCATCTACCAAGCGAGAAACGAAACCATCTAAAATTAGGGCCTGATGCCGACTCTCTATATCAAAAATAAAAGTCTCCAAATTAAGGGTTGATAATAGCCGCTTCATAGACGTGTTTTCGACCAGCTCACCCTTATCAATGATACCAATATTACGACATAGCATTTCTGCTTCTTCAAGGTAGTGAGTGGTGAGAATGATAGTAATTCCCTGGGTATTTAGCTGCTTCAGAAATGCCCACATTGAACGACGCAACTCGATATCGACACCAGCGGTAGGTTCATCCAGTATCAGCAACTTAGGTTCATGCATGAGTGCGCGGGCGATCATCAAACGCCGTTTCATGCCTCCTGATAACTCGCGAGCACGGGCATTGCGCTTTTCCCATAAATCTAACTGAGATAAGTACTTTTCAGCTCGCTGCATAGCTAAAGCGCGAGGAACACCGTAATAGCCGGCTTGATTGACTACGATCTGCAACACTGTTTCAAATTGGTTAAAGTTAAATTCTTGAGGAACCAAACCCACAAAAGACTTGGCGGCTTCTAATTCTTGGTCAATATCATGACCAAAGATTTTAACACTGCCCGCAGACTTGTTGACCAAGGAAGTAATTATCCCAATAGTGGTTGATTTGCCAGCCCCGTTTGGCCCTAGCAATGCAAAGAAGTCTCCTTGCTCGACCACTAAATCGAACCCTTTTACAGCTTGCACACCGCCAGCATAGGTTTTTTGTAAACCTTGTATTAATAACGCCTGCATAATCACAACTTTAATTGAAAGAAAAAAAATGGGCCCTTAGGCCCAGTTATATCCGCTTAATCCAGCGGTATCACTTTGCCTACATAAGGTAGATTGCGGTAGTACTGGTCAAAATCAAGTCCATAACCAATAACGAACTCATCAGGAATACTAAAACCGACCCAATCTACTGGCACTTCGACTTCTCGACGTGAGGGTTTATCTAATAACGTACAGATAGCCACGCTATTAGGCTCTCTTAAACTTAGCATCTCTCTCACTTTGCATAAGGTGTTACCCGTGTCGATGATATCTTCAACGATGATGACATCACAGCCTTTGATATCATCATCTAGATCCTTAAGTACTCGGACATCACGCGTACTGACCATACTGCTGCCATAGCTAGAGACAGTCATAAAGTCGAGCGTCAGTTTACAGTCGATTCTACGCGCTAAATCAGAGAGGAAAATACATGAACCGCGCAGCAAACCCACTAACACTAATTTGCGTTCAGTAGGATAGGCAGCATTTATTTCTTTGCCTATTTCTGCAACTCGTTCAGCAATTTTTTGTTCGCTGATCATTTCTTCTACGCGATGTTTCATAATTTGGACCTATTGATAGCTGCTTTATCAGCAATTTGTTACCGAGTATGAATGTCAATTGACACTTAAATATACAGAATATCAATGCATTAACAAAAAAATCATTAGTTACTTATATCAGTAACTATTAATTGGCTTGTAAATACACTATTATTCAATTGAAGGTATCTGCATGTTCGCATTTAAGCGAACGCCATATTTTAGATGATTTTCACCTAAAATGGTAAGCAACAAATGCCTCTTAAAAATAATAATTTTAATATCAATTAAAATAACAAACGCGAGAATAACTTATGCAAACTAGCACACTAAGACGCCGTACCCGGCTGTCGCCGGAAGTCCGTCGTAAACAACTTATGCAATGCGCTGTTGAAATCTTTGCCCGTCGCGGTATTGGTCGTGCCGGTCACGCCGAAATTGCTGAATTGGCCAATGTATCGGTAGCCACTGCCTTTAACTACTTTAATACCCGCGAAGACTTGGTTGACGCGGTACTGTCTGAAGTAGAGCAAACCATGTTGGGTCTAGTTGAACAAACTTACCCTTCTGATGAGAACGCAATCACTGCCGTTCAACATCACTTATCTGCACTG
The DNA here is from genome assembly GCF_023238625.1 of Agarivorans sp. TSD2052. Taxonomy (NCBI): domain Bacteria; kingdom Pseudomonadati; phylum Pseudomonadota; class Gammaproteobacteria; order Alteromonadales; family Alteromonadaceae; genus Agarivorans; species Agarivorans sediminis. The sequence goes on along the minus strand of NZ_CP096670.1, from coordinate 611,614 downwards.
GTCGAATTAGCCTACACAAACTCAGATATCATTCATATTTGGTTAGAGTGGAGCTCGTCGGTTCGTGAAGATGTTTGGCCTCGTTTTAGCGCAGTAATGGCCAAAATCAATCAACAGATTGGTGAAAGCATTCAAGCAGGTTTCGATAATAAAGAAATTAGCAGTGCATTGAATGCCCTTCAAGCGGCGCAAGCAATTAACGCAGGATTATACTTAGCGGTTCAAATGATGAATCGTCCAGATAGTCCTGAGCGTCAAGAAGTGGTTGACTTCCTTAACGACTTTGTACTTTCATTATTACGCCCACCGGGCCAGTAGTACAGTACAAATAAGGGCCTCACGGCCCTTTTTTATTGTTTCAGCACGGCGCCAAGCTTAGCGTGGATCCCCTCAAAGCCACCATTACTCATCACGAGTATTTGATCTCCAAACTCAAGCATTTGCTGCACTTCTGCAACAATTTGCTCTACCGTTTGACAGACTTTGGCTTGTTTAAGTTCAGCGGCAACATCAGCTATATATTGATTTTTTTCATCGGGTTGAAACAAAAACACCCTGTCAGCTGCTTGTAAACTCTCTGCTAATCTGTCTTGGTGAACGCCCATTTTCATGGTGTTAGAACGCGCTTCGAGTATGGCGATAATACGTTGTTGGCCGACTTGTGCCCGAAGGCCAGCTAAAGTACTACTAATAGCGCTTGGATGGTGAGCAAAATCATCAAATAGCCGCACACCATTAACCTCAGCTAATAATTCTAAACGACGCTTAGGCGGAAGAAATTTTTGCAAGCTCTCTATAGCTAAATGTGGCAATACGCCAACGTGTCGAGCCGCAGCTATCGCCATTAATGCATTTTCAGCATTATGCTGACCGATTAACCCCCAGCTTAGTTGCCCTTGTTCCTCTCCATTTAACGTAACATTTAGCTCACTGCAATCGCTCTTCAAGGCATGCCATTGCCACGCCTCTCCAGCGCCAGTTTGCTCCAAATCTGACCAACAACCTTGCGTCAAGACCTGCTGAATAGCCGAGCTACCTTTGGGCGCAATCACTCTTCCTGAAGAGGGAACAATGCGCAGTAAGTGGTGAAACTGCTTCTGAATCGCAGCAAGATCGTCGAAAATGTCTGCATGATCGAACTCTAAGTTATTTAGCACCAAGGTTCTTGGTTGATAATGAACAAACTTAGAACGTTTATCAAAAAAGGCACTGTCGTATTCATCGGCTTCCACAACGAAAAACGGCGTTTCACCTAAGCGGGCCGAACCAGAAAAGTTACGCGGCACCCCTCCTATTAGGTAACCAGGAGACATTCCGTTATCTTCTAATATCCAAGCTAACATACTGGCGGTGGTGGTTTTACCGTGAGTGCCTGCGACAGCCAATACCCAGCGCTGCGGCAAAATAAATTGCTTCAACCACTCAGGTCCCGAACAATACTTAAGTCCTTTATCAAGAACATACTCAACACAAGGGTTGCCTCTACTCATTGCATTACCCACCACCACTAAGTCGGGCGCGGGGTTTAACTGGGACGGATCGTAGCCTTGGATCAGCTCGATACCCAGCGACTCAAGTTGAGTGCTCATTGGAGGGTAAACATTGAGATCACTACCAGTAACTCGCATGCCAGACTCTCTAGCCAGCATGGCTAAACCACCCATAAAGGTGCCACAAATACCTAAAATATGAATATGCATAAAATACTAATTTTTCGAGACTAAAAATCAGCGCTTAGGATAGCACTTAATACGGTAAAAATTAGCGGCTATTGCTCAATTCGAGGACTTGTTTTTGGCTCAGAGAGCTCAATATACAACTGCTGCTGTTGGTAACGATAGGGGCGATACCAATTTAAACCACATTGATAATCGCCATTTCTAGCGACAATACACCCTACTGGTAATTGCCGGATCCATTGCAAATGGGCGTCTGCCCGCAATTGCTCTTGCCACTGTATTTGTTGCAACAATTCTTTTTTTAGCTCAAAAATGTCTACCTTATTTGGGTCAGAGCTTTTTTGTACAATAACTGGCCCAGCATCAACGTGGCTGACGATAGCCACCCACAAAACCAAACCGTAAACTAGTCGACTAGCCATCATTTTATCATCTACAATGAGAACCCCCTTAAACTTTAGGTGATAGCTGATGATTAAGCACCTTGTTATTTTGTTTTTTACATTTCTTATAATGGCTTGCAGCCAAGAACCAGCCGTAACTTTAGGTGCAGATGGCATCTGTGAAGAACCTCGCCCAGCAATGTGTACCATGCAATACGACCCCGTTTGCGCTGAAACATCTGGTGAACTCAAAGAATATGGGAATGCTTGTTCAGCTTGTGGTGATCCAGAGGTAAAAAGCTACCAGCTTGGCACATGCCCAGAGTAACAATTAATTAACAAAATTTAGTAATTTCGCCAAATACTGCTATTTACTTAAGTACACGCTAAAAGTTTTGAGAGGCGTTTATGTATCGTTTAATAGCTATTTGGCTTTATTGCTTGAGTATTGTTTTTGCGACGACTCATGCCTTAGCAATATCTAATACCAGCAACCTTGAAGAGCCGTCCTTCTCTGGCGAGTGGCATTGGCCTGATACTCAAGGCAACTATCAGCAGCTAAATGTGCAGTTTTCAGAAAAACTACTGGCTGAATCAGAAACCGAAACCTTTAAAATAAACTACAGCCTGACCTACCCTTCTCAGGCTATTAGTGCTTATTTGAGCCCTAGGCTTGAGCACGCCATAACCATGATTAATCAATATGTGGCCGACCCTGATACGCGTATTGATGACATGCTAAGTGCTCTGAAAAATGGCGATGATAGCCCCTCATCCAGAATGCTTTGGGACGCATATAAGCAATATACTCAAGACGCATTTCGTCATTTAGGCTTACTTCCATGTGCCCACCCACAAGGTGCTGAGTACCCGTGTGTACGGCCTAACTACTCGCAATTGTTCTACCAAAACCGAACCAGAATACTTCCCGTGGTAGAATCGTTTAGTAAACAAACCGACCTTAACCGTTCTTTAGCAGAAGCGCAGGCATGGTTGGTCACCATTCCCATTAAACAAGAAAATACCTTTAGTTTTTCACCGCCGATCAGTGTACTTAAAGATAACCTTGCCGATAGCGATGAACGAGCACTGCTGCTAGCGGTGGTGTTGAGCGAGTTGGCACCCAATTACCCTATCTATATGGTGTACCCTGCCAGCAGCGTAGGCAGTGCATCTCCAGCTTGGCTTACCATTGACTCGAGAAGTGGTATTGAAGGGCCTACGATAATGATTGATCAGCAAGCCCACACCTTGGTTTCAGGCTCACCAAGCTTAATAAAAGAGATGTTGCTCGCAGATGTGGCAATGATTAGTGACGCCCTCTATTAGTAGATGTTGATTTTTTGTTATAAAGATTAGACAGGTCTGACCTGAATAGTCTTGCTAATACGAAAGGATACTACTGTGAAACATCTATTATTGTTGCTCGGCCTACTACCCGCTTGGGCGATGGCATTAAACATAAACCCAGGAACAAGCCTACCCGCTATCACCATCGAGAATACCGGTGAATTACTGTTAGATAAAGACGACATCAGCTATCAAAAATGGAGCAGCGAACAACTCACCGGTAAAGTTCGCTTGCTGCAAGTGATGGCTGGGCGTAGCAGTGCAAAAGAACTGAATGCGCCAATGATTGAAGCAGTGAAACAGGCTAAATTTGCAGAGACAGCTTATCAAACCGTCACCATTGTTAACCTAGATGATGCCATTTTTGGCACCTCTAGCTTCGTTAAAAACAAGTTAAAGAAAAATAAGAAAGACTTCCCACAAGCTAGTTTTGTATTAGACAAAAAAGGCAAGTTATTTGATTTGTGGAAGGTACAGCCGAAATCATCGGCGATCATTTTACTTGATGTTAATGGGCAAGTATTGTTTGCAAAAGATGGAGCCCTGAACGAGCAAGACATCAACCAAGTGATCCACTTGATTGAAACGAACATTTAAATTATATAGGCGTAACTAGCGTTACGCCTATTCAAACATCGTCATTAGTACCAATAAACTAAGTAAATACACACTCATCAGTAAGGTTAATACCTTATGTCGCTTGGTCCATACGGTAAGGTTTTTTAACACAACTACCTCCCTTCTTTACTGTTAACCTAAATTTAACACTTTTAACAATGAATGCAAACTTGCTTTATCGTCGAATCCTCAGTAAAAAGAACTAGCGAGGGAGTATCATATGTCTGACAAACCAATTATCGAGAACAAAAGTAGCCCAGTTGAAAACACCTCTGTGCAACTTGCTAAATTAGCAAAGCAACGCGGCTTAGACGCATTACTGCAGCAAAGTAAGCCCAGTTCAACCTGGTCTCAACGGGCTCAAGCTCGTGCGATTGTCGAACATGCGACCCAGCAAAAAAATCTGGAAAAAATCATTTATTTTGCAATGCAAAAAACCAGTGAGGAAGAAGTCGGCAATGAGCCTGATGCTGATTGGATGACTGAATTCTTAACGCTGGCGAGCAATACCCAAGTGAAATCTATGCAGATATTATGGGCTGATATTCTTAGCCAAGAGTTAATGACCCCAGGGAGTTACTCTGTAAAAGCCTTACGTACACTAAAATTAATGACGCAAAGAGAAGCCCAATGGTTTCAATCCGCTTGTGAACTGAGCTCTATAATTGGTGGAGAAGCCAATAATAAAATCATTACTGGTGTTGTCAGGCCCACCAGCAGCCTTGGCTTAGTAAGAGCAAAACTCGACAAAGTGAGTCTTGGCCAACATAGAATGCCATATCATCACATATTACAGCTCACTGAATTAGGCTTATTGTTTGATCGAGAGTTAGAGATCCGCCCCTCAGGGCACCATGAAACGCCGCTTGTACACGGTTCTACCCATTACCAGCTGCGACCACGGTATAAAGGATGTAAATTGATTTATCATCGTTTTACGCCAATCGGAGATGAGCTGGCAAAGCTTATTACTAAACAGCCCATAACAGCATACCAAGAAAGTTTAGAACGACTACTGCAGACTTACTTTGAAGGGTAATAGAATGATTTATCGCTCTACCTTTGCATTGTAACCAAAAAAAACGCGGCCTGAGCCGCGCTTGATAGAAACAGTAAGCGATTAAATACCACTTCCCGCCACTTCTTCATGAATACCACACTCACGTTTCAGACCAAAGAAGCGAGTATCCTCTTCGTTCATACCAGCCTGCAGCGGTTGTGAAGTTTGCACATCACCCACCGATACATAACCTTGATCCCAAAGAGGGTGGTAAGGCAAGTTATGCTCTTTCAAATAGTAATGCACATCCTTATTGGTCCAATCAATAATTGGTAATATTTTGAAAGCACCGTTTTGAATCTGTAATACTGATAAGTCAGCACGGGTTGACGATTGACTACGGCGCAAGCCCGAGAACCAGCTTTTCACACCTAAATCTTTAAACGCGCGCTGCATAGGCTCAACCTTGTTTAGGCTATTATATTGCTTTAAGCCTTCAACTCCCTGCTCCCAAAGCTTACCAAAACGCGCTTCTTGCCAGGCGTTGGATTGCTTCGCCTGATAAACTTTTAAGTTTAAGTTTAACCGCGTAGTAAGCTCATCGATAAAGCGGTATGTTTCCGGAAACAAATAGCCGGTGTCGGTTAATATCACCGGTATATCGGGTTTGATCTGCGTCAGCATGTGCAAACTCACCGCCGCTTGAATACCAAAGCTAGAGGTAAGAACCACTTGTGGAGGCAAGTTATCGAAAGCCCAAATAATACGTTGCTGGGCAGTCATCTCTTCAAGCGAACTATTTATCGATGACAACTCGGCATTTCTTAACTCAACAGGGAGCAGCAGTAACTGCTCCAAATCTAAGCTAGTCATGAAAATCCCTAGCGCTTACTTTGACTTCAGCGACGATACCAACGCGAATTACAAAGTCACCAAATGCTTCATCTTGCTCACGTTCCTTCGACCAGCGGGCAATCAAACCGTCAAATTCTGACAAAATTTGTTGCTCACCAATGCCCTCTAAATAGAGCTTAGGAATACGCGTTCCGCTTTGGTTACCACCTAGATACAGATTGTACTTACCCGGGCCTTTACCCACTAATCCCGCTTCAGCCAACATAGACCTGCCACAGCCGTTAGGGCAACCCGTTACCCGTAAAATGATGTGTTCGTTGCTCATATCATGCTTAGCCAGTAGCTGTTCTACGTCATCGACCAAACCTGGTAAATAACGTTCTGCTTCTGCCATTGCCAACGGACAAGTGGGAAATGCCACACAGGCCATTGAATTAAAGCGTTGTGGGCTGTGCCCATCGTCAATGAGTCCATGCTCACGGGCAATTTTTTCAATCTTGACTTTGTCTTTTGCCGCTACGCCAGCCACGACTAAGTTTTGGTTAGCGGTCATGCGGAAATCACCTTTGTGAATTTCAGCAATGTTGGCCACACCCGTTTTTAGCGCTTTTTCTGGGTAATCCAACAACCGACCATTCTCAATAAATAGGGTGAGGTGATGTTTACCGTCGATACCCTCAACCCAACCAATACGGTCACCCCGCGAGGTAAACTCATAAGGTCGGCTAGCTTCAAAGGTGATCCCAGCACGTTTCTCTACTTCTTGCTTAAAGGTATCGATACCTACGCGATCGAGCGTGTACTTGGTTTTGGCATTTTTTCGGTTAACTCGGTTCCCCCAGTCACGCTGGGTTGTGACTACCGCCGCTGCCACCTCTAAGGTTTTGTCTAATGGCACAAAACCGAAATCGTCAGCGCGACGTGGATAGGTAGATTTATCACCATGAGTCATGGCCAGACCACCGCCCACCAAAACATTAAAGCCTACCAATTTGCCGTCTTTAGCAATCGCTACAAAGTTTAAGTCGTTCGCATGAACGTCAATATCATTGCTTGGCGGAATAACCACTGTAGTTTTAAACTTACGCGGTAGGTAGTTCGAGCCTAAAATAGGCTCTTCTTCACCACCTTCAACCTTTTCACCATCTAACCAAATTTCGGCATAGGCGCGAGTTTTAGGCAATAGGTGTTCACTAATCTTGGTCGCCCATTGGTAAGCCTCTTGATGCAGTTCGGATTCAACCGGATTGCTCGTACAAAGTACATTACGATTAACATCACCAGCGGTCGCGATAGAATCGATGCCAATACTATTCAGCGTTTGGTGCATCAACTTAATGTTGGGCTTTAATACTCCATGAAACTGAAAAGTTTGACGAGTTGTTAAGCGAATGCTGCCGTACATAGTGTGGTCTGCAGCAAATTTATCAATAGCGAGCCATTGCTTTGGTTGAATAATCCCACCAGGCATACGGGCACGTAACATAACGTTATGTAGAGGCTCTAGTTTTTGCTTAGTACGCTCGGCACGAATATCACGGTCATCTTGCTGATACATACCATGGAAACGAATTAACTGGAAGTTATCAGCTGTAAAACCACCGGTAATACGATCACTTAAGTCAGCTTCTATGGTGCCACGCAGTAAGTTACTCTCTCGCTTTAGGCGCTCATTATCCGACAACTTGCCTTCAACAATTAGGTCCGAACTCATTAGTAAACATCCTTTTGGTAACGCTTAGCACTGCGTAACTGTTTCAAATACTCTTCTGCTTGCTCTGGACTCTTAGCCCCTTGCTCAGCAATAATTTCTAGCAGGGTTTGATGAACATCTTTAGCCATTCGGTTGGCATCACCACAAATATAGAGATGCGCGCCTTCTTCTAGCCATTGATAAACGTCAGCTGCATTTTCTTTCAAACGGTCTTGAACGTAGATCTTTTCCGCTTGATCGCGTGAAAAGGCCACATCAAGCTTGGTCAATAAACCCGACTTTAGATAAGCCTGCCATTCTGTTTGATATAAGAAATCTTGAGTAAAGGTTTGGTCACCAAACAACAGCCAGTTTTTGCCGGTCGCGTCGCTGGCATCACGTTGTTGTAAGAAAGCTCTGAACGGCGCGATACCTGTTCCAGGGCCAACCATTATGACTGGCGTATTTGGGTCACTTGGCAAGCGAAAGTTATCATTATGTTCCACAAATACCTTAACCGTAGCACCTTCTTCAGCACGCCCACCTAAGAAACCAGAAGCCCCCCCTAAACGCAGCTCATCGCCTTTTTGATAACTCACCACACCTACCGTTAAATGTACTTCTTCTTCCACTTCAGCTTGAGCAGAGGCTATAGAGTACAAACGTGGTGTGAGTTTGCGTAAAGCATCAACAAAATCTTGAGCGTCGACTTTAGCTTTCTTTTCAAGTAATACATCAATCACCTGATGGTTAGCTGCATAGTCGCGCAGTTTGTCTTTATCGGCCACCACCGTTTGTAACTTTTTGCTCGCTGACCAACGTGCCCAGGCTTCAACAAAGGCTCCGCTGGTTTGGGTGATTTCTAGCTTCTCAGTTAAGGCCGCTGCTAACGTAAACTCTTGATCGTCAATGCTTACTAGCTCATCTTCTATTAAGCCTAAGCGGGTAATGATTTGCTTTACTAACACTTGGTCATTCTCAAACCATACACCCAGCGCATCACCAGCTTGATATTGTAGGCCTGAGTCGCCTAAATCAATTTCAACATGGCGAACATCTTTAGCTGAATCTCTACCGGTTATTTTTTGGCTAAGACTTAACTCCGCAGCGTAAGGGTTCTTTTTATTGAACTGACTAGTAGTTGGAGCATGAACAGGAAGATTAACCACAGAACCACTTGGTTCTGCCGCTAAAGTTTGCTGTATTTGCTCAAGTGCTTTTGCTGTCCAGCTGTCAGCGTCTTTATCGTAATCAACATCACAATCAACTCGCTCACAAACTCGCTCTGCACCAAGAGCGGCTAAACGCTCATCAAAGTCTTTACCCGTTTGGCAGAAAAACTCATAGCTAGAATCACCAAGCGCCAATACGCTATATTTCAAGTTATCCAGTTTGGGCGCTTTTTTCGACGCTAAAAATTCGTGAAACTCGATAGCATCATCAGGCGGCTCACCCTCGCCGTTAGTACTCGCTACAATCAGTAAGTGGGTCTCATTTTTAAGACTCTTGGCTTTATAGTCAGAAACATTTACCAACTCAGCATGAATATCCTTAGCCAACGCCGCCGCTTTCAACTCTTCAGCTACACCTTTGGCGTTACCGGTTTGGGAAGCGTACAGAATGGTTAGCTTGCCCGCAGGCTGTGCTTGTGTAAGAGGGGCTATTTGCCCTGCATTTTGCCCCACTCCAGCAAGGTAGCCACTTACCCACGCTAACTGAGTTACCGATAGCTCGGCCGTAGCCTGTTGCAGCAGGTTAACCTGTTGCTCAGACAATGGGCTAGCCAATGACGAAAGTTCCTTTAACAGCATTTTATCGCACCCTAGAATCACAATTGACGCTAGTCTACCCAAGCATTGGTATCGACAATAAAGAATAAAACGGGCTTTTTTATAACCATAGGGAATATAAGCAACTCAAAACAGGAAAAGTAGCGTCGGCATTTTCACTATGTGACTAAGTAGCCAGCAAAAAGCATATTTTTCTTTTAAGCTGAAATATCCAATCAATCTACTTAGTGAGCTATGGAACAGCGCCTAACAAACAGAATTCCGCTTGGACAAAAATTCATTATTATATTGGCTTGGTTCGCGCTAATGCTGATAGCTGCTTTAGTGGCGCACTATCAGGCAGGACTAGAGCGTCAACGCCAGCTATTAGAAGAAAGTCAGCGTTTACAACGCAGCATCCAGCACGAGTTAAACCGATTTCGAAACTTCCCAAAGGTATTAGCGGTACAGCAACAATTAGTAGACGGATTAACTCACGTATCGAGTAACGATATACGCCACCAGCTCAACCTTTATTTGCAGCAAGTCAATCAACTACAAGGTAGTGATGTCACCTATCTCTTAGATATAGAAGGCAATACGCTGGCCTCTAGTAATTGGCAAAGCAGCCACTCTTTTGTTGGCAGTAGTTATAGTTACCGGCCTTATTTTCAAACAGCGATATTGGGGAAATATGCGCAATACTTCGCTTTAGGTTCACGCTCGGGGGTGAGGGGGTATTACTTTTCAGCCCCGGTCTTCAAACAGAATGCTGTTATTGGGGTTTTAGTGGTTAAAGTCGCACTTAACATTATCGATAAAAGCTGGCGCGATCCTAACTTTGAATATTTGTTAACCGATAAACACGGGGTCGTGTTTTATGCCTCTCAAGCTCATTGGTTATATAACAGTATTAAGCCACTGGCTGATTCACTGCGACAACAACTAATTAATTCGCGTCAATACGGCGATTACCTTTTACCTAACATTGCAGAGAACTTACAAGAATCAAGCATCAATTTACCCGACTATAATGGTAAAAGGTCAGATTACATCAGTACGAGTAGAGTTCTACCTACAGCTGGTTGGCGTCTCTACGCCTTATCTAAAGACAGAGGTTACACTCGAGAAATTGGCGAAGCATTGTTGTTAAGCTCATTGCTTTATTTCGGGCTTATTTTGCTCTATTCATATTGGCGTCAGTTACAAGCTGGACGCCGCTTACAAACTGAGATAAACCAGCAGTTAGAAATTAGAGTTGAGCAACGCACAGCCCAACTCACCACCACTAACCAGCAACTTCAGCAGGCCATTGACGACTACCAGCGTACTGCAAACACACTAAAAAAAACCGAAGATGAATTAGTTCAAGCCGCCAAACTAGCCACCTTAGGCGAGCTCTCTGCGGGTATCAATCACGAGCTAAATCAGCCGCTCACAGCAATGCAAAGTTACGCTGAAAATGCCTTACGCTTCCAGCATAAACAGCAATATGAACAGGTCACGAGTAACCTTCAAGACATCGTAAAGCTCACTACGATGATGAGCAAAATGATCGCTAAGTTTAAAATTTTCTCTCGAAAATCCTCCGGGCAAACCAGTGCTGTATCCAGCTCCACATCGATTAACGCGGCGTTGTCAATTTTGGCCAACCGCATTGTACTCAACAATATAAAAATAGAATTCAGTGGGCTTGATGAACAGTGGGTCAAGGCTGATGCTATTCAGCTTGAGCAAGTGCTAATAAATTTAATTAACAACGCCATTGATGCTTTAGAGCTGGTAGATAGTCCCATCTTGGGGATTCGCCAATACAAAGATAACAACTGGCAATGCATTGCCATTTGGGATAATGGCGCCCAGTTAAGCGAAGAGCAACTAACAAGAATTTTTGAGCCCTTTTTCACCACCAAGAAACAAGGACTCGGACTAGGCATGGCAATATCAAAGCGTTTAGTCGAATCCTTTGACGGTCAACTCACAGTCAGCAATTTGGTTGATACTGGCCCAGAATTTGTCATTAAATTACAAGCGCAAGTACCTCAATGTTTTAAGCCTTCTATTAAGCCACAGGGGGAATAGTGAAAGCACCCGTAATCATCATTGACGATGATCCAGACATCCTTCGATCGCTAGGCCAAACACTCGAGTTAGAAGATTATACCTGTTTAGCCTTTGACAATGCCGAACAAGCCTTAGCGCAACTCAAGGTGAATTGGCCAGGAGTCATCATTTCAGACATTAATATGCCCGGTTTAGGTGGCTTAGAAATGATGCAGCAAGCTCACCAAATTGACGCCGACTTACCGATCATCTTACTGACCGGTCATGGGGACATTTCAATGGCGATTAAAGCGATACGTGATGGCGCTTATGACTTTCTGGAGAAACCGTTCTCTACTAGCCACTTGTTAGATGTATTGCAACGCGCCTTAGATAAACGGCGGCTGACCATTGAAAACCGTGAATTGAAAGCGGAGTTAGACGCGCAAAGTGGTCCCGGCCCTCGCATATTAGGTTCAACACCCGCTGTTGCCCGCCTCCGCAAAATTCTCAGTCATATCAAAGATACCCCCGCTGATGTCTTAATTAACGGTGAAACAGGAACCGGTAAAGAATTGGTTGCGCGTTTTTTACATGACCATAGCGTACGAGCTAAGCATCCTTTTGTAGCAATTAACTGCGGGGCTGTCCCCGAAACCATGATTGAAAGCGAGTTGTTTGGCCATGAAGTCGGTGCTTTTACCGGCGCGCAGAAAAAGCGAGTAGGCAAAATAGCCTTTGCCAATAATGGTACTCTCTTCCTAGATGAAATTGAAAGCATGCCGATGGCCTTGCAAATAAAGCTTTTGCGGGTACTAGAGGAACGCAGTGTTGAACCGCTGGGAAGCAACCAAGTAATCCCACTCAATTTACGGGTGATTGCCGCCACCAAAAGTGATTTAAAGCATTTAGGTGAGCAAGGTGAGTTTCGCAGCGATCTTTATTATCGCCTCAATGTCGTAGAGGTCTATATACCTGCACTACGCGAGCGCTGTGAAGACATCCCTTTATTACTTGAAAACTTCTTACGGGTAGCAGCCGCCCGTTACCAACTAAATAGCCCGGAGATCAGTCAGCAGCGCTTATCAGAGCTGGTGCAACACAACTGGCCAGGCAATGTACGAGAATTGCGTAATCTGGCCGAGCGTTGGGTACTAATGGGGGAAGACGCGGCTTTTAACGAAGCGCAAAATGACCAGCAAAGCTTAAACTTGGCGGAGCAACTTTTTCGCTTTGAGCGGACCTTATTGCAAGACGCACTGCATCGCCACAAAGGTCACCTAAAAGCGGTCCAAGAAGAACTGCACATTGGCCGTAAAACCCTTTATGAGAAAATGAAAAAATACCAACTCGATAAAGGTGACTATAAAAACCATTAACAACGCTAAGGGGTGGAGTTCCCCCCATTCGTGCCTAAGCGGTGGGGGGAACTCCCCCCATGATTGCTGATAATGGCAATTTCAGCCCACCATGAAAGTAAATATTATTCATATTCTTCAACCACTTAAAATCCGATCTTAGTGTTGGCTCGTAGCTTGCTAATAAGCCTAGCGAAGTAAGCAACCAACCCTACACAAGGATGATAAAAATGAAATTATTAGCAAGCACGCTGACAGCATTGAGTATCGCTTTAGCCAGCGTAGTAAACGCCGCTCCAATTGAACTGAAATTTTCCCATGTGGTCGCCGAAAACACGCCTAAAGGACAGATGGCACTTAAATTTAGAGACTTAGTTGAACAGCGCTTACCTGGAAAAGTGGAAGTGAAAGTCTACCCTAATTCTCAGTTGTACGGTGACGGTAAAGAATTAGAGGCTTTATTGTTAGGGGATGTGGAGCTTATTTCACCTTCATTATCTAAATTCAAAAAATATACTAAAAAACTGCAAATCTTCGATCTACCGTTTTTGTTTAAAGACATGGCATCAGTTGAACGTTTTCAAGCAAGCAGTGCTGGTCAAGAGTTATTATCGTCATTAGAGAGTAAAGGCCTAATTGGCTTAGGCTATTTACATAACGGCATGAAGCAACTGTCGGCCAACGAGCCTTTATATACGCCTGCCGATGCCAAAGGCAAAAAGTTCCGCATTATGTCTTCAGACGTATTAGCCGCTCAATTTGAAGCTGTGGATGCGGTGCCACTTAAAAAACCCTTCTCAGAGGTATTTACGCTGCTGCAAACTCGCGCTATCGACGGCCAAGAAAATACGTGGTCAAACATCTATTCTAAAAAATTCTTTGAGGTGCAAGCCAGCATTACCGAATCAAATCACGGCGTACTTGATTACTTAATTGTGACTTCCGCTGAGTTTTGGTATGGCTTACCTGAAGATATTCGTGCCGAGCTGCAATTGGCTTTAAACGAAGCCGTTGCCCACGGTAATCAAATCGCGGCAGAAAAAGCAGACAAGGATAAAGCCAATATCATGGCATCGAATCGCTCTGAAGTTATCTCTTTGACAGCTGAGCAACGTCAACAATGGGTAGAAGCAATGAAACCCGTCTGGCAACAGTTCGAAGATGAAATAGGCAAAGACACCATTGCCGCGGCAGTTGCCGCCAACCAATAAGCATAGGCTTTGTGCAGAGACCCCTCGCTCTGCACTCTCTTTGTAGCCAAACAAAAAATGCGAATAAGGACATCACATGAAGTTTGTTAATTGGTTTCGGCGCTTTGAAGAAAATTTCATTGCCTTTCTACTGGTCGCGATGACCCTACTGGTTTTTGTAGAAGTGATTATGCGCTTTGTCTTTAATACGGGGATCCACTGGGTCCAAGAAGTCACACTATATAGTTCAGCATGGTTAGTGCTACTCGGAGCAAGCTGGGGCGTGCGTGAAGGCGCCCATATTGGTGTTGATGCCTTTGTGCGAATACTCCCTCCAGCACAACGTAAGCTACTGACCTTGATCGCTTTAGCACTATGTTTATTTTACTGCGGCTTATTTATGTATGGGTCTTGGGTGTACTTAAGCAAGCTACACATGATTGGTATTGAAATGGAAGACTTACCGATTGAAAAATGGAAGACCATGAGTGTTCTATTTATCGGCTTTGTTTTACTAGTCATTAGATTTTTAGAAGTGGCTTGGAAGGTAATTACTGACCAACAAGATGGTTTCCATCTCGCAGACGAAGCTAAAGACAGCATGCTCTTAGCTGACGAAATAAAAAAACAATAAGCATTAGCGGCAAAGGATTTGACCATGACTACCTTCACTTTATTTCTGCTTTTATTTGTATGCATGCTGATTGGTATGCCCATTGCGATTGCCTTAGGGCTCGCAAGTATCACTACTATACTGTTGTTTTCTAATGACTCTTTGGCGTCAGTGGCATTAAAACTGTTTGAAGCCACCTCTGAGCACTACACCTTGTTAGCCATTCCATTTTTTATTCTATCGTCAGCCTTTCTATCTACAGGTGGGGTGGCGCAACGGCTGATTAACTTTGCCATGGACAGTGTTGGACATATTCGCGGAGGCCTCGCCATGGCATCTGTATTAGCGTGTATGTTATTCGCCGCTGTCTCGGGTTCTAGCCCAGCCACTGTAGCCGCGATTGGCTCCATTGTCATTGCAGGCATGGTGCGCTCGGGCTACCCCGAGTCATTGGCAGCAGGCGTGATCGCCAATGCGGGTACCTTAGGTATTTTAATTCCACCCTCCATTGTTATGCTGGTGTATGCGGCCGCTACAGAAGTATCGGCTTCACGCATGTTCATGGCGGGGTTTATACCTGGCATTATGATGGGCAGTATCTTAATGATTGCTATCTACGTGGTGGCAAGAATCAAAAATTTACCTGCTCAACCCTATCCTGGTTGTCGCCAGTGGGGAATATCAGCCCTTAAAGCCACCGGCGGCTTAATGCTAATTGTTATTGTATTGGGTTCTATCTATGGCGGTATCGCTAGCCCGACTGAAGCGGCTTCTGTGGCTGCGGTCTATGCCTTTCTGGTATCGGTATATGGCTATCGAGATATAGGACCGATTAAGGACCAAGCTTGGAAAAACCCCGGAGAAAGTAACGGGGCCGCCGCCGCCCGTAACTTGGCCTTGTTTCCAATCAGCATCATAAAGTCAGTCACCAACGAAGAGGTTCGCCATGTATTAAAAGACGCAGCAAAAGTCAGCATTATGCTGTTGTTCATTATTGCCAACGCTATGTTGTTTGCTCATGTACTCACCACTGAGCGGATCCCGCATATGATTGCAGAATCTATCGTGGCGTATGGACTGCAGCCTTGGGCTTTTTTAATCGTGGTAAATATTTTGCTGCTAATTGCGGGTAACTTCATGGAGCCTTCTGCCATCTTGCTAATCATGGCTCCGATCTTATTTCCAATCGCAACCCAATTAGGAATTGACCCAATCCATTTAGGGATCATCATGGTAGTGAACATGGAGATAGGGATGCTTACCCCACCGGTAGGCCTAAATTTATTCGTTACCGCAGGGATTACCGGAAAAAGTATGGGTTGGGTCATTAAGGCGTGCTTACCTTGGCTAAGTCTACTATTGTTCTTCCTAATACTGATTACGTATATCCCACAAATTTCTCTGTTCTTACCTGAATATTTCGACCGCCTCAACGGCTACTAATAAGCTAATAAGGCCTGCAGAGCAGGCCTTATTTTATAACTTTTCCATTCTTCTTTGGCGACGTCGTAAGGCATCGTCAAAACGACGTTTTGCTACTTCAGTCGCGGGTTTAAGCGGAGGAACCTTTGCAGAGTTTCCTTGTTCGTCAACAGCAACCATGGTGAAAAAGCAAGAGTGAGTATGACGCACGGTTTGTTCTTTAAGGTTTTTAGCGATCACCTTAATACCGATTTCCATTGAAGTGCGACCGGTATAGTTAACCGATGCCAAAAATGTAACAAACTCTCCAATTTCGACTGGGTTTTTAAACAGCACCTGATCGACGGATAAAGTCACCGCATAATTACCACAGTATTGTATCGCTGTCGTGTAGGCCACTTCATCGAGCTTCTTAAGCATGGCGCCGCCGTGCATTTTCCCCGAAAAATTTGCCATTTCCGGGGTAACCAAAATATTCATTTCAGTTTGAGAGTTATCCATAATTCGCCTAATTGGATTTGTGGGGCTACCTATAGCAGCCCAATAGATCTAATGTTATAACGCTGAGAACTGCGGTTTAATCGGTTTTCAATCCATATTTCTCTAACAATGAATACAGAGTTGGTCTAGTCACTCCCAATAAACCCGCGGTATTAGACACATTACCATTACTTAAAGCCATTGCTTTATTAATGGCTTGTTTTTCTGCGGCCTCACGCACATGCCGTAAGTTCAAGGCCAGTTTTATTTGTTCTTCGTCCCCCAACGGTAAGGAGAGGTCTTCAGCAGATATCTGTTTACTATCAGCCATAATCACTGCTGATTTCACCTTGTTTTGCAATTCTCTAATATTGCCTGGCCAGCGGTGACTAGTGAGAGCGGTAATAGCGTCATCACTGAAGCCATTTATATTTCTTTGCATTTGCTTGTTGTAGCTTTGTAAGAACGCTCTAGCCAACAAAATAACGTCTTCACCGCGGTCTCGCAAAGGAGGGATATTTATCGTTATCTCGCTAATGCGATAAAATAAGTCTTCTCGGAATTCTTTCTGTTGCACCATATCTTGTAAATTTTGGTGAGTAGCGCAAACAATTTTCACATCAACAGGGATCTCTTTTCTACCGCCTACTCGCTCAACAATTTTTTCTTGTAAAAAACGCAATATTTTAGCTTGCAGCGAATAAGGCATATCGCCTATTTCATCAAGAAATAGAGTGCCGCCGTTGGCACACTCTATCTTACCTTCAGTTGTTTTATGCGCGCCGGTAAATGCCCCTTTTTCAAAGCCAAACAACTCACTTTCAAGCAAGTTTTCAGGTATCGAGGCACAGTTAATGGCAATGAAGGGATTATCTTTACGTGGACTTTGCTGGTGAATGGCCCTAGCGAGAACCTCTTTACCGGTTCCACTTTCCCCAAGTAATAACGTTGTCACTTCTGTCGGGGCTATACGCTCAACCATACGGCACACTTTTTGTACCTGCGGAGAGTTCCCCAAAAAGCCGTTATTATCTAATGACGCCCCCTTTAGGGCATCATTTTCTAACTCGATATTGGCGACCCAGAAAGCGCGAGCAATAATCACCGACAAGGTATCATCATCGATCGGCTTTTGATAAAAATCATGCGCCCCCATAGCAATCGCCATCAGTGCATTCTCTTTGTCTTCATTGCCGGTTATAACAATCACTTTCAACTTGGGGTTGAGGTCTAGCATTTCTTTTAAGGTCGCCAAACCTTCGCTAGCATTTGCTTCATCGGGGGGCAAACCTAAATCAAGGGTAACGACTTTGGGTTCATAACGCCTTAGCGCAGTAATCGCCTGATTACGATCACCCGCTACCACTACCTGATAGTCGCTAAAACTCCATTTCAACTGTTTTTGAATACCCGGATCGTCTTCAACAACCAGTAAGGTTTCCATCGTTATATCATCCATTTAGCTAAATCTTATGAATAGGTAGGTAAAGCTTGAATAAGCTGCCTTCACCCAAACTACTTGTTACTTGAATGTGCCCGCCGAGTTCTTCTACGAAGCGCTTGGCATCGTATGCTCCAACACCCATCCCTGCATTCCCTTTGGTAGTATCAAACGGCTTAAACAATCGCGTATCGATAAACTCGACACTCATGCCTTCACCATGATCTTCAACCTCCACGATGCACTCTTGTGATTGGCAATAGGCGCGAACAATAATCTCTCCCTCATTGTCGCTGGCATCTTGGGCATTTTGCACTAAATGCGACAACACGTTCACAAATCTTTCTTGGTCGCCCACTAACTCGAAATCTGGCTCCGCAGAATATATTAGCTTAGGTATAGGTACATTCAAGGATCGCGACACCACCACCTGTTGCAGCGCGCTTTTTAGGCCGAACGGCGCAACAACTGTATCAATACGTTGTTTCTTGCTTAAATGCGCCACCACTTTGGTTAATCGAGCGGCCGCAGAGTCAACGGTTTCAAACGCATCGTCAATAAACTCTGGATTATGTTTGTGTTTAACTGCATTTTTTGACATTAACTGCAGTTGTGCCAGTACATTCTTTAAGTCGTGTACCAGATAAGCTGACATTCGATTAAACGTATCGAATTGCTGGCTCTCTGCTAAGGCCAAGTTTGAACGGTGTAAGTTCAAAAAAACCGCTAATTGGCGACTAATTGCCCGCATCAAATCCCTGTCTTCCCAGTTTACACTATGGATAGCCGTCGGTGCGGACAGCAAAATAACCCCTTTAAAACCGGCACTGGTGCTAGCAGGAATAACATAACTAAATTTCTCTATTCTGGATAAATCGTCGAGTGACACTTTAAAAGGAACGACCGATAAATCCTTTTTCAGCTCTTCAATATCCACGATCCATTGGTGCTCAATGGCGTGAGCAGCCAGGCACTCCAAACACAAAATGGCCTGCGGGTCATCATCGCGTAGGTTATAACTAGCCTTAACGGTAAAGCGGCCATTTTCAACAATCGCTAAGCTGGCATAACGACAGTCAAATGGCTGGTTGATCGCCTTTAAGGCAATAGCATATGGTGAAATACCATCTTCTTCGAGAACCGCTGCAAACTTCATCCATTCTTCTCGGTACTCATACTTATTGGCAAAAAAGTGTTTAGTGATTTGGACTTTCAATTTCTTTCGTAAACGTTCCGACAGAAACAAACTCACCAATATCAAAACACTTAAGGCAAAAAAACCATTCTGTGCAATGTTGCCCCAATCACCACCTGCATAACGAATATAGTAACCCACTAGGGCCATTACCAATAAATAGCCTCCAGCAACCACCAACAAAGTGCTGTGATAAATTACATCCCGTGAAATGTAAATTTTGGTCGACCAACGCTTCACACGTCTAGCGCTTAACAATACTAATGGCGCGGCCAAAATAGCGACAGGACCCCGTAAGCTCCAAAAATCAAAAGAGATACCAGAGGTTATCAGCGCGTTCGCATAGAGCGCAAAGTCAAAGGCAAACATTCCCCCTAGACCCAAACACATGGGTTTTATAGTGGCCCTAGCGCTAACGTCAATCCGTCGATATAACTGCTCAATTAACCACAAGCCAATAACCGCTTGTGACAACTGTGTGATTAACCACAATTGGTTTAACCCCAGTTTAAAGCTAGCGCTTAACAACTGACAAAGCGCGACAAAAATCAGGGCAATTAGGATCCCTTTGCGGTGCGCTGATCCAGTAAAAACATTGCCAAGAGAAAATCGAGGAGCAATGGTGGAATAAAGCAGTAAGAACCACAATCCATTGCGTAAAGTCTCAAAAAAATAGAGGTAACCGAGGGGTAACGAAAACCGCATCTGAGCGGCGGCTAGCCCAGCCCAGAGCACAGTAAAAAATACCGCTAAACTCAAGGCTAAACGTTGAAAACCACTTTGCTTAGTTGTCAGTAAAAGTAAACTAAACACCAAATAACAAAGTGCAGCTAAACTGTATCCCAATAAACCAACAATAATACTCAATCTAGATCATCCATATGCAGAGCGTATAGCTTCTTAGCTCGATAACTAACTATTTTCGCCTAACTCGACAATGTCTTTACGCTTCTTTTCAATCATTTTATCTAGATAACGAATAATCTTGATTTTTCTCAACACCACTTCCTCTAGGTAACTAGACACATCGAGTAAATTGGCCTTTATTTTGTCATCGCTTAAGTTAATGGAGTGATGCTCTGAAGGGCTCTCGTCATAGCTACGACCAAGAAGCGCCTCTATGTCACCACCATGCTGTTGAACTGGGGTAGCTTGTAACGACCCTGAAAGTTCCCCTCCCATTTCTTCAATAACAGCAGCGACATCCTTTTTCTCAATGCGATGTAGGTCTTCAAGAAAAGCGTATAAAAACAAACGGTCAGCAAAAATATTGATTTTACGCGGGACACCCTTGGTAAAGTCGGCGATTTGCTGGAAAATATCTTCGTCTAACTTCGGGTTTTGCTGCCAGCCAACTTTGTTTAATCGGTGTAAAATGTACCCTTGGGTTTGCTCCGCATCAAAAGGTTGTAGGTGGCATGAAGCAATTATTCGCTGCCTAAACTGCTCCATCTCAGGCAGTTCAATAATCGGCTTTAACTCTTCCTGCCCTAACAAAAAACTTTGGAAGAGAGGCTTGTCGTCTAGTTGAAAATTCGACAACATTCGCAATTCTTCCACCGTTTCTGCCGGTAAGTTCTGGGCCTCATCAACCACCAACAAGGCGCGTTTCCCTTGCTTATGCAGAGTTAATAAATATTGCTCAAAACGCTTTAAAATTTCAGCCTTATTTAAACCCTCTACATCGATATTAAATTGAGCCGCTACTAATCGAACTAACTCATCGGGACTTAATCGTGTGGTTGCAATTTGGGCCGCGACAATCGACTCATCGATAGAAGCAAGCAAACTACGTGCAATAGTGGTTTTACCTGTACCAATTGGGCCAGTAATCACAATAAAGCCCTCGCCCTGAGAGAGACCATAACGCAGATAAGAAACGGCTCTATCATGATGGGGGCTAGCAAAGAAAAATTTTGGATCGGGGCTAAGTTTAAATGGCTTGTCACTTAGCCCAAAGAAAGATTCATACATGTTTAAAACTGCTTAGTCGCGTTGATAGAAACTCGGTTTTCGTCATAGCTTCGATCAACGAAATTCGAGCTACGATGGGTAAATTGATAACGATAGGTTAAGAAAAAACCTTCGATAAGATCTTGTTCTAAAGATAAGTCATAACGGCTATATTTATCGACTTGATCGGTGCCAGTAAGACGGTCGAATGTATAATGATCATAATCAAAAGCAAAAGCTATAACCAACTTGCGACTGAGCTTGTGGTCGATACCAATGCCACCACCGTAAGTGATATCTTTTACAAAATCAGTTTCATCTCTTAAGCTCGCTCTAGTCTGATGACGAAGTTCGAAATCGATACCTGAGCGACGTAAATCTAGCGCGGTTGTCCAGCGAAGTGTTTTATCCAGCTTTTGTTCTTCAACAGTGTCGCCCTCTACAAAAAATCGACGGTCAAAGCTGGTAGGCTCTTCAATATAACTTATATCGGTATTAATGCGGCGTTTTTGATGAGTAAATGTAAACTCGTAAGCGTCACCATAAAATCGCTTGCTGTACTCAAAGAACAATTTAGTGCGACGATTGGGCTCAAGGTTTACTGCAGCGCCTAAGTAGTCGTCATTTTTGTCTTTATCTAACGAGAAATTATAACTCAACTCTAGGTAACTCAAGCGAGAGCGAAAGTAACGAATAGCCGGGCCCCAGCTTTCTGACTCGCCGACTTTTGAAGAAGAGCTGACCCCTTGCAAGTAGCTTTCAGCGTAATAACGAATAAACGGACTGAAACCAGAGCGTTGTTGTAAACCAAACTCGCCTTTGTATTTAATATTCTCTGTTTCTTGAGAATTTCCGCGCGCTTCGCGCCTGATATAATCGGAGTCAACTAACCAAAATACGGTATTAACTTTCTGACCATTTTTAAAAACGAGGGACCCATCGAAATCATTATTATTACCTCGGTCGTCTTCATAACGATACAAGCTAGCAGCTGCTCGAGCATTTAAATCGATCCACTTTCGGCGATTTGACTGATAATTTAAACCAACACCTATCTCGCTACCTTGAATCAAATCGCCTGAAATTACATCGGTAATGGCGTTGCTACTAAATTCAGCAGGTAATATATCTACTGCTGCTACAGCGTCTATACTAAAGCCACTACCGCCAAGTTTTTTATCGGCGGTAAAGTCGAGTTCATGATAGAGTTTATTTTTGTTGGCATCGTAAGAATGGTAAGTTTGCCTCGCTCGGTAATCTAACGAAACTTGACCGTCTTTACCGGTAATTTCGGAAACAACCCCTGCGGACAATATGCCAATTTCACCCGACTCTGGTGATTCTTCAGTTAAGCCTGCGTTGTCGGTATAAACCAACTCTGCACCTATTTCAGGGCGGAATTGCACATCAGCTGCATACACCGATGCAGACAAGCCCATAGCGATAGCAAGCGCAAGAACAACACTAGGCGCTGCGTTCTTCCTCATATCCATAGCCATATCCGTAGCCATAACCGTAAGTCCCTGTTTTACCGTGCACTGCTTTATTTAATACGTAACCGATCGCTAGATCTTCACTAAATTGCGATACAGCTGATTTAATCGCTGCCATTTTGGTACTGTCTTGCTCAACGACAACCACTGCTTGGCCAATGAAATTGGACAACACCACCGTTTCATTAACCCCTAAAACTGGCGGGCTATCAAATAACACAACCCGGTCAGAATAACGACTATTCAATTCTTCAGTAAGCGAACGCATTTTATCACTGGCCAACAACTCATTACTTAAATGATGAGGCATACCAGCTGGCATAATCCTTAGATTGGGGATGTTGGTGTGATAGATCACATCCGCGATATCGTCGGTTTGACCTAATAGGTATTCCATTAAGCCCATATGCTGGCCAATGCCTAAAGTTTTACTGACAGTGGGCTTCAGCACATCGGAGTCTATCAACAAAACCGTCTTGTCTTTCTCTAAAGCTAGGCTTAACGCCAAGTTGATTGAGGTGAACGTTTTCCCCTCCCCAGGGTTAGCACTGGTCACCATTATTAGATTACTTTTGTTTTGAGGAATTAAGCCTGTCTCAAAAGCATTTTTTAACAGTTTACGTTTAATGCCTCGGTACTCATCACTTAACATTCTTGTCTCTCTAGTTCGAATGTCAGAAAGCATACCTAAACGCTTCAATACTGCTGAATCAATTTGTAAAACCGGTTTATCATTTCTGGCTTCGCTTTGAGTAGCATCTAATGGCGCGGATGGCTGCTCAATACGGTTTTCACTTGACTCTTGGTTGGCTTGAGCTTGCTTTGCTAGCTTGCCCATCGCTTTTTCTATCGTACTCATAGCAAGCCTACCCCAGCTAATCCGGTTATAATTTTATTGTGTAAGCCGGGCAGTGCATTAATCACCATAAATCCGACAAAACCGCATAATAAAATGGTATTTGATAAGACAAACAATCGCATTTTTCTCTTCTCAATGCCGATTAGCCCTGAGCTTTCAGTGGCTGACACTACGCCCAATACAGGGAAGCCAGTTTGCTGATAAAGCTGCTGCACACTCGATACCGCAGGATTTATCTGACTAAAAGCTAATGACAAACCACCACCAACAGCTAGAGCAAAGATTAACACTGCGGCAATCAACAATGGTCTTTTGGGGCCTGAAGGCTCTAAAGGTACACGCGGAGCATCAATGACTCTAAATTTAATATCATCGGTAGTTTTACCGGCACTTTGAGAAATTAAGGCGCTTTCTCTACGCGATAGCAAATCTTCATACTTAGACTTGGTGATTTCGTAATTACGATTTAAGCCAGTTAGTTTGGCCTCTACATCTGGCACTTGGCGTAACTGTTCTTCTAGATCATTTACTTTAGCGTCATGCCGTGATTCGCGAACTTTCAACGAAGCCACTTCGTTTTCGAGCTGGCTGACGGTAATCTTTAAGTCTTGATAAATCACTGACTCAGAAGCGAGGGCTGCCGGGCTTTTAGCCGTAATTAACGCATTGTCTTTTTGTTTTTGGAGTGATGCAATTTGGCGTTTAACTTCAATCACATCAGGGTGGCGCTCGGTGTAACGCAATAACAAATCATCTAAACGCGTTTTCATAGCGACAATACGGTCATCAAATTCTGTACGAACTTTCGCCGTTTGTTGTGAAGCCAATATTTCTTCGCTAGCTAGTTGCGAACGCGCAGAGACTAGCTTGGTTTCGGCTTCGCTCAACTGCAGACGAGTCTCTTCAAGCTGCTTCTTTACACCTTCCAAATTACTGTAATAAGTAGACTCTTTGCCCGGTAAAAAGGCGGTATATTCTTGCTTGAACGAGGCCAGCCTTTTTTCAGCTTCAATTAAGCGCGTTTCATACTCTTCAATCTGCTGATTAATAAAAGAATTAGCCGTATCTGTATCTTGGCGTTTCTCTCCTAAAGTATTTTCAACAAAAACATCCAGAGCGGCCTGGACCACATCTCTAACGTATTGCGGAGAATCAGCTTCAAAAGTAATGGTGTATAGGTTTTCACGACGTGTTTTGTTTATCTCAATATTGTCTTTCAAATTGTCCAACAACACGTCATATTCAGCCCGATTGTTAACACGAACATCAGCATCGCTGGCTCGAGCAATTTTTTCTAGGTTGCTGCGGCTAAGCAAAGTTTTAACCATCATGGCCAATTCCTGCGACGGATCGGTTTGAATAGCTAAACCTTTCAGCAGAGGTTGCAATAACGAGCGAGTGTCGGCATAAACTCGAGCTTCAGCGGTATATTGATTAGGCAGTAAAGTAACCGCTATCCAACCAATAGGACAGATGATCCAAAGTGCGATCAAAATATAGCGGCGCTTTAGCCATACCCCACGCAGGTATTGCAAAAAGTCCTCAATTAAATCTTGCATTTAAACGACTACTCCGACTAAAACCAAGCTTCTGGGATAATAATAATATCACCAGGAAGGATATCTACATTGGCTTCAATCTCACCATCTTGTATTAGCTTACCGACCATTACATTATACGAACGTTGCTCACCACTAACCACTCGAACCAAGCGAGCATTGTCGCCGTCAGCGTACTCTGTTAAGCCGCCTACCTGAATCATCACATCTAATAAGGTCATGTCTTCGCGGTAGTTTATGGCTTGGGGCTCAAAGGCTTCTCCGATGACCCGGACTTGCTCACTAAACGGCCCTATAAAGCCATCAACAGTAACAGTTACGATAGGATCACGAATAAATTCTGCCAGCTCTGACTCAATAAGACGGGCCAACTCTGTTGGAGTTTTACCAGACACTTCTAAGTCTTCAACCAAGGACGTTGATACCATACCGTCGGGACGAACGATGAAGGTTCCCGATATTTCAGGGTTGCGCCAAACAAATATATTAAGCACATCTCCAGCACCGATAAGATACTTGTATTCCGCAGGGTTTTTGGTCAACGAAGGGTTGACCGATGCACTAGGCAAATTTGGTAAAGAGTTCGAACACGCGGTAAGGTAAAAACTAACCGCGACAAAAGAGAGCAACTTTATTACTACTTGATTGATTTTTTTCATAGCACTATCCATTACGCTGAGTGTCGATCAACAAACATTGATTGATAAAATCCTTTTGACCATCATAGTGCGCGAGTAAGCATCTTGTAAATCTATTGGGCTAAATAGTTTTAATTTATCGACATTTTTAGGTAAATCAGCCGATGTAAAGCAAAAGTAACAAAATTGTTTTTTAATTAGTATCTATGAGCATTCAGGTTTTTGGTGGCTCTAGTAGTAAATCTCGGTATACTGGTAAATTAAAAATCAAATTTCAATTTGTTTCAAGGAAGAAGCGTGGCTGGTTCGAAGTTTCACAATTTAGACCCTGGTAGCAGAGCTATCATTTTTGCTGAGTTTTTGGCGCTGCTAACAATATTTGTTATTGGCGTTGAGCTGTTGCGATTTACGGGGTTTGAAGGCATTCCCCCTTACGGCGAAGGTACTATATTAATGCACTTGGTTGCATTTACCTTCCCTATTCAGTTATCAATATTGTCAGTTGGACTTTATAACCAAAAAATCCGAGAAACGTTTCGGGGTGTAATAAGACGACTGCTGGTTAGCATCGCCCTTGGCTACTTCATTTCCTCTGTTATTTACGTATTAACGCCTTTAGATGTTCTGCCGGGTAACTTTAGAGAGTTGTTATATGCAGCTGTCATGATCGCTCTCACCACCATCCGTTATTTTGCACTCAAGATGCAATATGAACATATGGGCAGAAAGCGTATTTTGGTACTAGGAGCAGGAGAGCGAGCAAGCATTATTGAAAAAAGAATGCGTCGAAAATCTGATCGAGTGAGTTTTGAGATGGCGGGTTTTGTCCGCATGCAAGGAGACTCCGAAGACGGCATCAAGCGCGAGACTATTTTAGAACTAGACCAGCCTCTAGAATCATTTGTTTTAGCTAATGGCGTAGAAGAAATCGTTATAGCGGCAGATGAACGTCGAGCGAATTTACCCGTGGATAGCTTATTTCTCTGCAAGCTGCGCGGTGTAGAAATAACCGACATCATTGATTTTATCGAACGCGAGTCGGGCCAAATTGCGGTCAACCTTATCTACCCTTCTTGGGTCATATACAGTAATGGTTTCCACTCTACCAACTACTTACGTAGCTCGCTAGACTGGATTTGTAACACCTTCTTAGGGCTAATTGTTCTTCTACTCACCTGGCCACTCATGCTCATTACTATTGTGATGATAAAAATCGAAGAGGGGATTAAAGCTCCAGTACTTTACTCTCAAGAGCGTATTGGCCTAAATGGCCAGCCATTTAACATCTTCAAATTTAGAAGCATGCGCACCGATGCAGAAAAAGATGGAGCCAAATGGGCACAGAAAGAAGACCCACGAGTCACTAAAGTGGGTAACTTTATTCGCAAATACCGTATCGACGAGCTACCGCAAATATATAACGTACTAATCGGTGATATGGGATTTGTTGGACCTCGCCCCGAACGCCCATCGTTTGTTAAAGAGCTGGTATTATCTATCCCTTATTACAACCAGCGCCACAATGTTAAACCCGGATTAACTGGCTGGGCTCAGCTGAAATATCCCTACGGAAGCACTGAGGCGGATGCCTTAGAAAAGCTAAAGTTTGACCTTTATTACATCAAGCATCGCAGCTTTTTGCTTGATTTATTAATTTTGGTGCGCACTGCTGAAATAATTTTGTTTGGTAAAGGGCGCTAATTTTTGGAGCCAAATCAAGTAGAAGTTAAGCAATCAAACACCGGTAACTTGCAGGCTTTAGTCGTGCTAGGTATTACTGGTTTGGTTGCTTTGCTATTTTGGCCAGTCTTGTTAGATATATGGCGCTATAGTTTTGACGACGGCACCTACTCTCATGCCTTTCTCATTCCTTTGGTTGCATTATATGTGCTTTACGACTGCCGCCGGCAGTTACAATTCCGCCAGACCACTAGCCTTTGGCTAGTTTTGTTAGTGATATGTTTAGCTCTAGAATTGCTGTTTTATCTAAGCCAAATCAGCTTGCCGGTGCGTGCGCTGCTCCCTCTTGTATTATTGTTTAGCCTATTAAGCGCCTTTAAGCACAACAAAGGGTTGTATGTATATGCCTTGGTGATGCTATTTGCTACACCCATTTGGGGGATCTTATCTCCCCCCCTACAAAGCCTTTCTACCAACATGGTAGAAATGGTAATGGCCTATACACACGTGCCTAGTTATTTTGAGGGCAATGTCGTTTCCATTCCCTCTGGACGCTTCGAAATAGCCAATGGCTGCAGTGGATTGCGCTACTTTATTACGTCCTTGTTTCTATGTTTATTATACATTTACTTCAATATTCGTAGCCTCAA
This sequence comes from Agarivorans sp. TSD2052, assembly GCF_023238625.1. Taxonomy (NCBI): domain Bacteria; kingdom Pseudomonadati; phylum Pseudomonadota; class Gammaproteobacteria; order Alteromonadales; family Alteromonadaceae; genus Agarivorans; species Agarivorans sediminis. Next base: position 583,693 of record NZ_CP096670.1, on the reverse strand, counting down.
AAAAGCTGCCATCTTTTTTATCGTATGCATGCTAGGAGCATTACTGGTTAATTGGGTACGGATAATAACCATTATTTTAATTGGCCACGAAACCCAAATGCAAAGTGACATTATCTACGATCACAATAATTTGGGTTGGTATTTATATGTTCCCTATTTATTACTGGCTTTTTACATTGGGGGGAAGTTAGCCAATGATTCAATGCCGACTGCTGCCCTTCCCAAAACCTCTTCCCCGTCAGTTAAGCCTCTTGCGTACCTAGCGCTTGCGCTGTTGGCATTTTCGCCCAGTTTAATTGATTGGCCAGTGGTAGATGCCAATAAGTTAAATACTCATCAGCAAAGCCCTGCTAGCCCCTACCATAGCTCATTGCAAGTAACTCAATTTCAGTCAGTTGAGCATCAAACTATCGTGGTTAACACTTTTGAGATCCATCAATGGGTCTATTTGTTTAGCGGGTTGGGTTTAGATAACAAGGCTTCATTCTATTTAAATGATGTTGTACCAGAAGATCTAAGAGTGGTAAGAAATGAAAAAAATAAAGCCATTAACTTTGTTTATTTTCACCCCTCCAGCAATCAAACCGCTTTGTTAGCCTACAGCTACGCTGGAGTAAACGGTATGGTAGCAAACAGAGCCGCATTAAGGGCCCAGCGCTTCTCAGAGGTGCTATCAGGGAAACGAAAAAGCGCAATTATAGCCGTCTCAGCGCTTTGTATTGACCAGAGTTGCAGCCAAGTTAAAACCTCGCTGGAACAGCACTTATCTCAATTTAGCGACTTCCAGTTATTGTTGCAGCATCCAGGTTAATGAACCATTACTGGCAAACCACCAATTAAATTTCCTCAATGGTTTTAAGCCCCATGCCGGCTTACTGGCTGCCGTTTTACCTTTCTTATCCATAGTACCATTACAGGTATTTAACAATTCCTGCGCGAGTAGCTCTAACAAAAACTCATCTTGGCCACCTTCGCGCTTCAAGTAAACAGCTTTATATACCATACCTGCCACATCACAAGCGTGTTGCCGTTCTGTCCAGGAGTTTCTGTCTTGAAAAATAGATTCTTTAAAAAAGACTAAGTAATCAGGAATGTACAAAGTCTTCCCTTTAGAGTCGACCTTATACACACCTTGGTGTAGCAGCATTTCAGCAAAGTCTACGATTAACTCTGCCGCTTGCTGATCTTTAGTCATCCAAAAGTAACGCCACAATTGCTCTGCCACTAAGGCACTCATCCACGGCGAACACACCTGCTCTTTACTATTTTTTGCGGAGTGAGACTTAAGACTGTGTTTTAAGCATCCCCCCCGCCCTGGCATACTGACCCAAAGGTTATCTCGAATGCCCGCTAGCAGCAGCTCAAGACGCTTATAAGCTTGCTCTGAACCGTCTAACTCCCAATGGTTTAGCGCTAAACCTAAAGCCACAGATAAGTGTCGTTCAGTCCAAAAGCCTAAATTTGAGCTATATCTGGCTGGCCAACTGAGACCTTTAGCTGCAATTTCTTCTATGACTAATTTGGTAGATTGGTGTGGATAAAATAAGTAGTCAATCAACAGGCCTGCGCTCAACATATACTTGAGATCAGCGGAGCCTTTCAATGCAAAGTCACCATTTTTATCCAATTGACTAATAAAAAATTGCGCTTGTTGATGCGCCGTTGTTTTCCAGCGTCGGTCTGCCGTTTTAAAATACAATTGATAGAACGTGTAAGGCCGATCGTACAGCCAAGGTGCCGCACTATTACTGGGTAAAGTCGTTTTCTTAGCTGGATCTTTGGGTTTACTCAATTCGCCAATCAATACTTCGTCTGCGCTATAACTTGCATAACGCCAATAAGCGTTATCAAACCAGCCCCAATCAATATTGTTAGCGTTATATATAACAGGCGAGTAAAGCGCCATATTCAGCCATTCATCAGTAAATTCAGCTTCGACCAATAAAGGCTCTTCAATCGCTATTATACCTGAGGGTTTAGTTAAATTTTTTGCCCAGCGAATGGTCAACTCACCTGCATTGAGGCCAGTGACTTTAAAAAGTACTCCTCGGTAATACCTACTAGTGTTGGCTTGCGGCCACATAAGATGGGCATTTGCTGAAAAATCGAGAACTCTACCTGCTTGACTAAGCTCGAAACCGTGTTCTCTAGAGATAGTAAAATTTGGCACAGGCAGAACGAAGTAGCGATAAGAACTAGCGCCTTCAAAGGACTGAATAACCACCTCTAATTGTGACGGTTTGGCGACAGCATTGGTTGATAACAAAACACTAACCAGACAAAATATAGGAACTGATACTAATTGGGCTAAAACTCTACCAACAAACCGAGTCATTTCAATCATCCTTGCTTGTTACGTAAACAGAGCTACATTGCTCTCCTAGTTAAGTGCAAATAGTTGAATTCAGCAAGCCTGCGTTTTCAATTCCCTAGTTTGGAATTCAGCTCCATTATTTGCACCTTCAGTGAATCTACCGACTTATTTCCATCTACAGAGATACGCTTTAAGCTGTATGCACTTTGCTCGTCTAACTGTTTGTTAATACCGTTCATAAATGAAAAAGCCAAGCGATACCCAGTTTCTTTAGCGAGCATCTGAGTGACCTCAGTAAAGCTATCGGTACTGCCAACAGGATAAGCTAACATGCACACCGAGCTATTTAATTGATTTTCGATATAACGCCGAGACTCATCAAGCTCTTCGCGCTGTTGGTCGGGCTCTAAATGAGCCAATATTGGATGACTGCGAGTATGAGAGCCAATGGTCATGCCTGAAGCCGCCATTTCTTGTAACTGCTGCCAGTTAGCAAATAGGCTGAGGGAGTTTTGCAACGCAGGAGCCTTACAAATGGCCCTCAGTTGCACTAATTTTTGTTCCATTGTGTACTGTTGGTCAGCCTTAAAAGCAAACAGCATTTTACGAATATTTTGCTTTTCATTTTTACCCGATAGATCCACGGCATTTGCCCAATGTTCAAGCTTAAGTTGGCTGACTTTACTATGTTTAACTAACCAAGCGACTTCATCCCACCATGCTAAGCTCCCACCGTTAGTATATTCAGTAACAACAAAAAACATCGCACTTAAACCATGCTTTTTTAACAGTGGAAACGCCTGTTGATAGCTATCAATATAGCCATCGTCAAAGGTAATTAATGCATACGGCTTTGTAATCGCTTGTTGCGAATCTAACAGACTCAATAGTTGAGCTTCATTTAGCACATCGAACTGCTGCTTGTAGAAAAGTAAATGCTGTTCAAATTGCTCCGCTGTACAGCTAAAAACATTAGGATCAAAGTCACTAGAGCGAGCATCACCGATACGGTGATAATTAAAAACATAAATACCAGGCAATCGTTGCTGCCAACGTTTGTCTGAAATACTGCGTTTACCAAATATTAACTGCCTAATTTTGGCCTTATTCAGCATTAGCGCACTCGTCTAAGGTTTTATAGCTTGGAGCTTTTACTAGGTAGTCCCGGTACGCATGAGGGTTACCTGTTTCTCCGGCCTCTGCAGCTTTAGCCATATTATACATCTCTCGAGCCGATACATAATGCAACACGTAATCACGACCATCGTTGTACCTGCTCTCTAGATAACTACACATTTCATCAAACGGTTTACCTAGTAAGGTTGGCATGTCAGCCTCTTGGGTGCCATGAGTGTGGATTTTAATAAAGCGCCATTCTGGGCGTCCTTCCACGTGAATATTGGCGTTTACCCACAAATCTACGCGGTCTTTAGTTGGTGCCATGCTAGTTCGAATATCTGCGTTTTCTATTTGCGGAAAAATGCCTTTTTTACGCGCTTTCCAGTTCAAATCTAGTGGGCCGTTAATTAGCATTAAATCCCCCCAAGCTTGACCACCAACTTCGACCATTTTTCCTTTGTCATGTGACTTAGGTCCATGCGGGTCATCTTTTGCGTAATAAATAGCATTCACGGTAGCTGGTTGTGTCACACTCGGCGCAGAAGGGAAGGTATAGTCAACAAAACAACCGGTTTCTCTTAAAACGATAAGCTCATCATTTACTCCACATAATTTGCCATCAGGGTGAGAGTTATCGAGAGTCCAGTTACCATGAATAAAGGCATACTGCAGTTTTCCGGTTTCTTCACTACGCACGAACGCACCGTGTTTTTCATGTAATAACTCGGTAAAACCTTCAAGCGTTTTGCGAAGGTTAGCACTAGTATCATCATCATGATGCAAGTGAATCTCTATTTCACCAAAGCCACGAGCACACAAATCAGCAACTTTAGCTAAATGCTCGAAACGGTACTCTTCTTCTGGGTAAAAAAAGGAGTGCTTTGGAAAACAACCATCAGCGTCTTGGTGTTTACCCGCCACTTCAGGGTATTCATTAAACCAACGATCTACTCTTGAGCGCTCTTGATCCAAACTAATGTTTTTCCCCCACTGCGGCTCATAATGATCAACAAAACAAAATAAAATGTGGGTGGGGCCATCAATTTTTACGCGAGGCCTAAACTTTTGCTTAAGATAATGAGGCAACCACAGATGCATCTGTTTTTTGCGAATGATAAGAGCGACCGCTGCAGTGCCAGCTAGCAGTAACAATAGTAAAATGAAAAAGATTATCACCTTGACGTCCTTTGCCATGTGCCTTGCACATTTTTAAATAAGAATGAGTAAAAGCCTTTGAGTAACGCTAAGTTCATCGAAACAAAAAAAGTTAAAAAGGCAATACTTCCGGGTAAGCTTTTACCTTGCTTACTGCGGCTATTACCCCAAGCCGCGATGAGGTAACCCGCTACCTGCAAAGCCAGTAAAGCGCCATACCAAGCGTGCCCAACTAACATAAGGTTGGAAAACAAGGCAATCAGCATTAAGTGAGGAGTAAACCAACGCAGTACCTTATGGCTAATATAAGAAAAACAACGCGCACCCAACAAAGGGTTTAAAGCCCATAAACAACGCGTAAAAGCTTGATAGTTTCCGGTACCAATGCGCACTCGGCGCTTCTCTTCCTCATGTAATGAAGGAGCAACCTCCTCGTAAGCTACTGCGTTAGGTTCATACAACACCTTTTTGCCCGCCTTAGATACATTCATTACAATCATGAAATCATCCACTATCGTATTGGCCGGTAAAGCTTGATAAAGTGGTTTAGCTATCGCGTAAATCGCGCCGTTCGCCCCCAACAAGGCGCCTAGACGTGACTCATGAAATTTCAACATTTGCTCATAACGCCAGTAAATACCGTCTTTATTATCTTCCGATTCTGAATCGACTAAATGCAACTCTCCGCATACAGCACCAATATCATCGCTATCAAAATGACGAACTAGGTTTTCAATTACGTCGGCTTCAAAATGAGTATTGGCATCAGACATAACCAAAATAGAATCTGCAGCTATCTCGACCAAATCATTCAATACGTTGATCTTGCCGCGATTTTGTTCGAAAACATGGGCCTTAACATGGCTCGCCTTCACCGCATTTAAGATGTCAGCGGTAGCATCTGTACTACCATCAGAGCCAATATGGATGTTTAACTTATCTTTGGGATAATTAAGCTGCAAAAGATTATCGATGCGCTGTTGTAAACATTGCTCTTCGTTGTAGGCGGCAATAATGATTGATACTGAAGGCCAGGTCTCCGGCTGATTAGAACGTCGCTCGTGACGGCGCCAAACATAGCGAGTATCACGTATTGCCTGCTTTATACCGCTCATCATCAACAATACAATCGGATATAAAGCATAACTATAAATAATTAGGCCTACCGCTATCCAAAATAGTAGTTCCATTATTGCTCTGCCTTCTCTGCAGCCCGATGGTAAGGCTTAGCTGGAATACCCAACATAGTCATCCCTTCTTCTGCGTTTTTAGTTAATACCGCATTAGCACCAATTTTCACCTTGTCAGCCACGGTTAAACCACCAATAATTTTCGCGCCAGCCCCTACAAAAATCTCAGAGCCCAAGCGCGGAGATTTGCCTTTTTCATCGCCAATCACCACCCCACTTTCTAAAGTGATATTAGCGTCACCTTTTACTTTGGAATTAATCACAATTCCTACTGGGTGCATAATCACAAAGCCTGGGCCAAACTCTGCTCCACTACCAATAACACAGCCATTAAGAAACTTGTTAAACCATTGAAAAAAATAAGCAAGTAAACCCAAGTTATGGGTCGCACACCAACGCATACAACGATAAATAATGTTGGCACTTGAGCCATCGGCCATCACAATCCGCAACATACTTACCGCTGCACCATCCTGTTTAAAGATTTCTTGTTTACGACGAAAATCAGCCTTGAGTTGTTCCATCATTTCACCAACGTTAATAATTGTTCCGCGTTATGACGCCACTGTCTTTCGCGTTCGATATATGCCCGTGCCTGCTTACCCACGTGCTGCTGTTGCTCTGGCTGAGCAGACAAACTCAATACCCGTTCCACACAAGCTTCACGATCATTAGCTTTAAACAGCCAACTGGTTTCACCGTCTGCAACCACTTCTTCAATAGGCGTAAAATCAGGCGCGACCATACCTTTTCCCATCGCCATAAATTCAAATAATTTCATTGGCGAACCGTAATCGTTAGAGTCGGGCAAAATACCAAAGTCCATCGCTGACAGGTAAGTCGGCACTTGATCATGAGCCACCCGACCCGGCATGATAATTTGCGCACCTGCTCCTGCACTTTCAATCCGTTGCTTAATGCTTTGATAGCAAACACCGTCACCCACCAGCAACAATACGATATTAGGGTAATCCTTCAGCCGTTCAGCAATGAGGTCTACAAACCAGTCGATACCATGCCAATGGACAAAAGCCCCTACATAACCCACCACCACTTTGTCTTCAACTTTCAGTTTTTCTCTGAGTGCTTGGGCGGCCGGCTTATCAATGACAAACTGGTCTAGATCTGCAGCATTTGGCGAGATAACCGAAGCCGCGATATTTGGATAAGCGTCTTGGGCAACTTGCTGAAAACGACTAGAGATAAATACCAAGCCAGTGGCATTGCTAAATATCCACTGTTCTACGGACTTAGCAAAACGTTGAAAGAACAATTCCCGCACTCGATGCACTAAACACGAGTCATTAATCTCTAACACAATCGGAACATTGTGCCGTTTGGCCCACCAAACGCTAGCAAACATAAAAAGAGAATAGCGTTCGTAAATAAGCGCTATATTCTGTTGCTTCACCGCCTTGCGTAAACGCCACCAAGCCAACACGTTAAAAGCGAGTTCAAACAACTCAAAGACAAACTCAGGGGTATATTTAGTTAACTCAGCTAAGCGAGAGAACAGGCTCTTTTTAGCCGGTTTTTTTGAAGCTGATTGTTGCTCGGGTTGAGCTGCCGAAGCAGTCAGCTCTTCTTCAGGATCTGCCCCAGGTAACGATAAAATACTGACTTTATGGCCCAAATCACGCAGGCCTTTAACCACACCACGAATATGCACACCTTCAGCACCTCTGCCACGAGTTCGGTGGTGGAATAGAATATTCATTTACGTTAGCTCTCCAATGCTTTAAGTTCAAAACCCTGCGCTTGCCACTGCGGAATCAGAACCGCTAAAGCTTCAATACACAAGTCATTGTCATCGTGAAAAAGAATAATATCGCCCGCTTTAACAGGCTGATCGTTGAAACGCTTAATTAAGGTCTCTGTTGGGTCTTTTTGGTAATCGAGGGAGTCACGACTCCAATGCACAGCGGTTATGCCACGGCGAATCAAATAAACCAATAATGGCCAATCCCAACGCCCTTGCGGAGAACGAAACAAACGACAGTTTTGGTTAGTCAATTGCTTAATCGCATGATTGGTTAATTCAATTTGTTGGTTGCGTTCGGTGATAGCTATTTGATCAAATCGAGGATGATTATACGAATGGTTGGCAAGCACATGCCCCTCTTGAACGATTTGCGTAGTTAAATCAACGAACTTCTCTGCTCGAGCGCCTAATACGAAAAACGTCGCCTTGGCGTTGTATTTAGCCAACAACGCCAATAATGAGGTGGTAAATTCTGGGTAAGGTCCGTCATCGAAGGTTAGATATAAAGCTGCCTTTGGCGAGCTTTTTTTTATCAAAAACCAACGATCTGGAAGGACCTTATCGCGTATAAGATATTTGATCTTATTTAACATTAACTACAAATCCGTTTGCGCCAATCATTTCGGGTTAAAACCAGCCGCTGAGTGTAACAAAATACCAGCTTAGCCCCAGCAATTCATTAACTTATCTATTTTAAGCTTCGCCATTTTTCAACATACTTAAAAACTGCTGCTGATTAGTTTGCCAAGAAAACTGACTAGCGTGCTGCTTAATGGTTTGCTTGTCCCATTTCCTAGCCAATATTTGTTGCAAGCCTTGCGCAACGGCTATGCTATCTTGCGGCGGAATCAATACGCCACAGCAGGCCTCATCAACTACCTCAGGAATACCACCAACAGACGTTGCCAGCACAGGTGTGCCACAAGCCATTGCTTCTAGCACTACGTTCGGCACTCCTTCAGCATAGCTGGGTAATGCCAGTAAATCAGCATGAGCAACCCAAGCGGGTAATAAAGCATGCTCAACTGAGCCCAGAAAATGGACCCGTTTAGCCAAGTCATCTGCGTCAGCTTGCTGCTCAATGATTCTTTTCATTGCTCCGGTACCAGCGTAAACCAACTGCAATGCGGGTTGTTCGCTAGCAATTTGAGCGAAGCCTTGGTATAGCTCCAACACGCCCTTATCCGCTTTCAAATTACCGACATAAAGTACATAGTTTTGACGAAAAGGGCGTGCTGTCACACCACCAAACTTTTGGTGATCAACACCGTTATAGATCACCGAAATTTTGGCATGTTCAATTCCTAAGCCGACCATTTCCTTCGCTAACGCTTGTGATACCGATAAAATGCCTAGCGCACTCACACTGGCTTTTTTGATTTGTTTGGCGCGAGCAGGATCCTTGGCTAATAGATTAATGTCACTACCATGTACCTTAAAGAAAAACCGAGCGCCAAGTAACTTCGCTAACCAACTCGAGGCCACCGCTTCAGGAAACGCCCAACTGGCCATCAAAATTTTTGGTCGTTTACGCCTTAACCAAAAGCCACTATGCAGCAACAACGATAAAAACATCATAAGGCTGTAAAAGCGACGCGCTAACTTAGGTGTATAAAAATAAGGTACATAACGCAGCGTTTCGGTTTGGCGAATCTGTTTACGATGCTTGAACCACTCAAGAAACGCGACTGGAACCAAAATACTTAACTGATAACTAGATTTGAGTAACTCAAACTGCTGATGATTAAATTTGCCACGGTTTGGTTCCCAAGGCAGAGGGTACAAGTTGGTAATTATCACCATTTCAGGGTTAGACTTCACAAATGGTTACCCTATGTTTGCCGCTTACGGTTAAGGGGATATCATCCACCAGCTCAAAATTGAGGCCCAGCTCGCCGTGACTATATTTATTGATTTCTTGACTAATCATTTCTTTATCGGCTTCGCCAAACTGCTCATTGGCGACTATTTTCATGGTGATTTGATCAAGTTGCTGCTGAATAATTTGGAAGCGCGAGATCCCAGCAAACTCTTTGAACAAATGAGGGAATAACTCTCCAGGTATACTGCCGCCAGACGGCGTTTTAATGATATCAAGTTTTCTACCATCTATGCTGGACATAATTGGCAAAGGATTTCCACAGCTGCAAGCCTGCTCCACCAAAGTAGCTCTATCTCCGTTAACGTAACGAATCAAGGGCATACCGTAGTTATACAAATCAGTCACCAATAAATCACCGCTGCTTCCTGTAAGCGCATTGCCTCTATCATCAATAGTTTCAACAACTAAATGATCAATATTGATGTGCAACTGACGGTGTTCTTGGCAATCTGCCGCCATTAACATGAATTCTCTGCAGCCAAAGGTATTATAAACCGGAGCATTAAAGGCTCGTTCTATTTCTTCGCGCTGAAAATCATGTAAAGGCTCAGCACCCGTTAAAATAGTTTTTGGCCGCCATACCTTAATTTTGTTGTCATTAATAAATCGCGCCAACTCAAATAAAGGATTGACATAAGACACCACCGCCGTCGGCTGGTAGCCATTAATATCATCAACATATTGCTGCTTATTGCTATTGTTCATAGCAAAAGAATTAAGCATTTTTCGGTTATAGAAGCCATGGTAGAGCGCATTTTTGATGACTTTAAAACGCGACGGCTGGCCTAAATCGGCTCCCCATAGATATAAGGTTTTTTGCCCTAATCCAGCGCCCAACCAGCCATAACCACGCCACATCACCGCTTCTCGACGAGTATTACTGTTAAGGTCTAATTCAAAATGAAATGGTTGCCCCGTCGAGCCGCCTGTTGATTTACGAATATTATTGGGGTGCTTAACCGAGACAAACTCTGCGTAGTACTGTTTAATGTCGTTTTTTGTCACAATAGGCAGTTGCTGAAAGTCACTTAAATTAGCGATATCACGAACATCAGAGATCCCCGCTTCAGCCCAAACTCGTGGGTAATATTGAGTATTTTGGAAGGCGTGAGTTAACAGTTTTTGCAACTCTAGCCATTGATGTGCCAACAATTGCTCTTTTGACCAACTTAAGCGTTGTTCGTATGCGCCTAAGTGTTTTAATAACTCTTTGCCTTTAACTGCCTCGTAGCCGGGCATTAAGACCTTACGTAAAAAAGATGGGTAAATGGCCATCAGTGGCTTCCATGTCCGTATGATAATTAAATAGCGAGAAACTGCAGAGTAAGGAATAAAAGCATCTTTGCTTTCAATCAATAGCTGCTTGCCAGTATGACAACAAGCCTAACATCTAAGCGGGCGACAAGCATCTTTTAGCCTGTTTGAACACTTGTAATAAATCGATACCCTAATCCCCCATTTTACCGCTAAATTGATCCAAATATAAACGCTAAGCTAACTACTAATTTCACTTAAGATACGTTAGCCTAAGCATCATTAGATGATAAACTCGTGTTAAGGAAAACGCTGTATGGACATCGGTCCAGTTTCAATTGTCCCTAAAGAGGGAGCGATTGTTTATCAGGTTAACTTTGATCTTAAAGGTCAAGCACAGCAATTATGGTTTGAAATCAGCCACTCTGCCAACTTAAGCGTCTCCAATAGCGCTGACACTGCTTTAGTTTCTCTGCTGCTCCCCGCAATGTTAGCCAACGAAAGCATCCATGTCTCAGGCAGCGTTTCAGAGCAGCTATTGTTCAACCTTAATAACGCTTACCAAACGCTGGTTATTCAACAAATCCCTAAACTACAGCGCATTACTATTACAGCAGACCACTGCTGTAATAAATCAAACTCGGCAACGGGGGTGATTTCAGGCTTCTCCGCGGGGGTCGATTCTTTCTGTACGATTACCGACTACTTCGCAGACTCCACACCGTCAGCGCTAAAAATAAGCCATTTATTGTATAACAATGTGGGTTCACACGGTTTAGGTAAAGAGCGTTTGTTTAGAGAACGTTACGAACAATTGAAGCACTCTGCTAGCACTTGGAAACTGCCATTCATTATGGTGAACTCTAATATGAATGACTTTTACAAGCGGGCGCTAGATTTCCAGCTGACTCATACCATTCGAAATGCTGCAATTCCGCTTTTATTTCAAAAACATATTGGCCACTTTCTTTATTCATCCGCCTACAGCTATCAAGATCTCTATGTCGGCTCAAGTTATGACATGGCCTATAGTGACGTATTTAGTTTACCCCTACTGTCAACCGAATCTTTGCAAAGCCACTCAGTAGGGAGTGAATATTCGAGAGTAGAGAAAACCTTAAGAATAAGTTATAACTCACACTCTTTTAAAGTATTAGATGTGTGCGTAAAAGGCGATCTGGCACAAAACTGCTCACACTGTGAAAAGTGTTTACGTACACTATTAACACTTGATATTGCAGATAAGCTCAGCCTATACCAAGACAGTTTTGATATGGCTGTATACCAGCAACACAAAGATCAGTTTATTGCAGACATGCTCATCAGCAAGGACCCTCTATTAAAAGAAATTGTGCTATGGGCTAAGCAGCAACGGTATTATTTTTCTTTTAAGCATTATTTATTAGCAGCTTTTTTATATTTGAAAGGCACTCCAAACATAGCCTTAAAAAATGCAAAAAAACCAGTGAAATTTGTTTTGGCACGCTTAGGTTTATACCATCCCAAGCAATACCACTAAACCTACCTAAGCGAGCAACAAGCTGCATCATGACTAAAAATGCTAATTTAAAAAGCCAAGTTTTATCATCTTTAAAATGGGTAGCGATGGGAAAAATTGTAACCCAACTACTACGCTGGGCAATGACCTTCTGGGTTATCCGCTTACTAAGCCCCGATGATTATGGCGTAGTGGCTATGTCAGACGTGCTCTTTGGTTTTTTAAACCTGTTATTGGGTTCTTTGTTTGCGTCATCAATCATTCAGGAAAAAAACTTAAGTAAGCAAAGCCTCAAGCAGCTATTTGGCGCGATTATTCTTAGCCACCTCGGCTTTTTTGCCCTTCAGTACTCTTTAGCAGATGTCGCAGGCAGTTACTATCAATCAGAAATGGTCAGTAGCATTCTTAAGGTAAACGCTTGGTGTTTCATTATCTTGGCGCTTGAGGTTATCCCGGCAGCCTTGCTCGCAAAAAATATGGAGTTTAAACGGGTATCCATTATTGCCGCTATCTCTAATATAGTGGCCGCAATATTAACCCTAGTAATGGCCTACATGGGTTATGGCTTTTGGTCGCTGGTTATTGGCGAAATCATTTTTATTGGTCTTCGCGCATCATTAACCTTTGCTGCAAAACCCATCAATTTTTTGCCTAGCTTTAAAATAAGTGATATCACCGCCATGCTAAAGTTTGGCGGCATGTTATCGATACAATCGGTATTGTTCTATGTATTTATGCATATGGACGTAGCGATTGCCGGTCGTATAATGACTCCCACTGAAGTGGGGCTATACGCCATTGGCCTACAAGTAGCTTTAATGCCGCAGAAAAAAATTATGCCCCTATTAAGGCAAGTGGCATTTCCTGCATTTTCACAAATTCAAGACCAACCAGAGCTGATAGCAAAGTACGTCTTAAAAGCGCAACGTTTATGTATTAGTTTAACCTTACCTATTTTTTGGGGTTTGGCTTCGGTAACCGATCTCGTCATTCCATTATTACTTGGTGATAAATGGCTAGGAGCAATCATTCCCACCACCATTATGTTAATGGTAATGCCTTTAAGATTTAGTGAAGAGCTGTTCAACCCTGCCCTAAAGAGCCTTAAAAAAGTCAATCACATGCTAATAAATCTGTGCTTCATGGTCGTAATCATGCTGATCAGTATATCTGTCGCGGCACAGTACGGAGCGACAGGTTTAGCCTTAGCTTGGCTATGTGGCTTTCCCTTAGCTTATTTGATCGTAGCATGGCGAAATAGCCGTGCTTTAGCGACTCAATTTAGCCAGTTTGTAAAATTACTGATCGCTCCGATGCTGGCTGGCGCTGCCATGTTTGCCGTGGTATTCGCGTCAAAAACTATGTTAGACCTAAATACAACTCTCCAGTTAGTGATGCAAATTACACTGGGGGGCATAACTTATGTCGGCCTCATGCTGTTGTTAGACCGACAGTCGATTAAGGAAATGCTATTGATGCTTAAGAGAAGCCAATAAGGTGCGTCTACGCTGTCGGCATTTGTCATTTAAGCAGGCTTAATTGAATTCAACATGCCTTTTACGAGAGCTTTAATCATTAACCAAATGGTAGCCGTACTGAACTTCAACAACAATGAGCGAGAAAGCACTTTAAAGGCTGGATAAGCTTGTTGATTCCACAACAAGTCTTTACCCCAGTCAAAGAAAATCTTGGCCTTAACTTTACCAACTAAGCTGCGCCACTGCTCAATCTCTGCTTGGCGTGCAAGAAAAGCGTCAACAACATCGAGGTTATCTTGATAGGAAGACAACAAACTGCCTAAACTACCTTCGATGTCAGCCTTCCAGACTAAACTTTTTTGCACTTGGCCAATGACACCTTGTTCCGCGACACGCAAGTACAAATCAATATCTTCAGCAGTCTTTAAGCTTTCATCAAACCCCCCAACCTTAGCGAGTATTTCTCGTCGAACCATAAATGACGATGTAACCAAGTAGGGATGCAGGAACACTTGCTGTAAGCTTTTCCCGACTAAGGTCGCTGATATCCTTTCATCTTGAACGTTACGCTCTTCATCGGCCTTGTATGAAGTTTCGGTATAACAAGCCACCCAATTAGGATTTTTTTGCATCGCATCAACTTGTAATGCTAGTTTTTGCGTTCGCCATAGGTCATCGGAATCTAAAAAGGCAATAAAATCACCCGTAGCCGCTTTAATCCCGGTATTTCGAGCTTTCGATGCGCCACCATTTGCTTGCGTGATTAAAGTGATGTCGTCGGCGTATTGTTCTAACACCTCTAGAGTATGATCCTTCGAACCGTCATCAACCACGATAATCTGGTAATCACTAAACCCTTGATTAAGTATCGAATCAATCGCCTTACCGATAAATGCAGCCGCGTTATAAGCTGGCATAATGATACTGACTGTACTGGTCATAATTTACCACTCCCCACTTTTGCTAAGCTATTGCTGTAATACATCGAGGCATTGATTAAGGCGAACAATTAGTTTGTTTTGGATGAGCTCACTACTCAGTTCACCCTGGGCATTACTAGCGATAGCACTGAGGCTCCTACAGACCTCAGAGCGAGTTTGCTCACTCGAATTCCGCGGTTTAGGTTTGTACCAGTTTTTGCCTAAGCCTGCACTTTGCAATTGACGCTTTATTTCGTCTTTAATCGAGTTAACCGTGCTGATTGGCTGACAATAAAAATAATTAGGTACCTTTTCAGGCTTATATCGCATATCAACGGTAGAGAGCCAGTCTTGCCACTTCACTTGGTTAACATGAGCACCCAAAATCACCGCTTTCCAGGGTAAGCGCAAAGCATCAGCAACAATCGCCCCGTGCATTGCTTCAGTGAGCATAAATTTACATTGCGCCATTTCAGCAAAGACTTTGTCGACCGACCATTCTGGAGAAATAAATCGGAAACCACAGGCTTCAGCGATGTTTTGCCAATCAGCACTGCGACAACTTAAATAGTGGGGCATAAAGCCAATATCACCATCAGCTTTATAGTTAGGCTCCATTACATTTCTCAATAAAAGAGCAGAGTCAGTGACGGCCGTACTGGGGTCCAAATTCAGTGCTTTGGCACTGTAAGGCCCTCTAACCGCATGTACTTTCCAGTGCTCGGTGACGTTGGGTAACTGACCATAACCGACACCAGAGCCAACAATATGTAAGGTTTTATTACTAGGTAAACGATGATTAAGTAATGTGCCGATACCCACCAATTGCTCAGAGGGATCATCATTAAAAAAGTCTGGCAGTAATTGCGGCCACAACCAAGGGTTTAAATCATCCCCAAAATTGCCCACTTCATCCTTGTAGTAAAATAATTGCATTTTTAACCTAGTTAATCCTTTGTTATACAGCCCCATTTAACAGAGCTATTTACCTATTTAGAGCTTATAAGCCAACTTTTAACGTCATATACACGGCAACAATAATCGCCCAACTATACCCCATACATCGCCACACCATTTTTGCAGAAAACAATTCCACTAAATTCGGGCGAAGCTTCATCAAGCGAAGATGACTCGCCGTTTGCATCCCCATAAAAATAAACATCAATAAAGTAAACTGACGACTCAAGAAGAAAGCGGTGACCATAAAGCCGACCATAGAGTAGAACAGCGTTTTATTAAGGCTAGCTTCCTCTTGGTATTGTGTAGAGGTGTCTTCAGACACCTCTAAATCCGCAGGGTCTTCTTCATTGGGGAATCGGTTATAGCGTTTCAAAATGGCATAACCCACCAGCATATTAAGCACCAGAGCTCCGCCCCAAAAACTATACCCCGGTATACCCAGTTCGGCGGCAACATGCACGTAAGAATTGTGAGCGACTTTGCCATGCTCATCGATAAAATTACTCATGCCCACACCAAACATGGGATTATGAATAAGCATTTGAATTCCATCGTACCAAGCGTCGAGGCGACCTGCTGCTGAGGACTCAGAGGAAGATAAGCCGCCAAAAGAGGCCAGCAATGTTGCCGCAATCGGCGCACTTAAAGAAATGAACAACACTAAGCGAGCACCTGCATTGCTAATCAAGAAATAAATACCGATAACCGCCACTGAACCCAATAGTGTGCCCCTAGAGCCAGTCATATACACGCCATACCCAAAGGCCACGAGAATCGCTAACATTGCGATTTTTACAATAGCCCCACCCCGGCCATAGAAATAAGCGACAAATGGCATATTCATCACTAAAAACATACCTAAGTCGTTAGGATCACTAAAGAAGCCAAGGTAAGTGATTCGCATTTCTTCTCGACCGACAGTGATACTATTACCAATTCCGATGCCATATTTACCGTTAAATGAGGCTTGCTGAATGTGACCGTTGTAAACCATGATTAATGCTGCAGCGATACATATCAGCATTAACATACGCTGTCTATTTGGCGAAGTAATCAAAGCACTATAGAGGAAGAACGGAATGATTGAACTGACGAATAAGCGTTGCGCCTGTATGACTCCGCCACCGCCCCAGCCATTCAAAACGGCCGAAACCATAATCAATGGAACCAAGCCAAGTAACAGAAAATGCTGAGCATGTAGTTTTATCGGCCTTAACGTCAACAAAGTAAAAGTAAAAGAGAGGATCGCAAAAACCTTAACGACTATGTATTCGGAAGTAGCAATGGAAAATTCATGCGGGCGAATAAGCACAGCGATGGAGTACAAGCAAAGAAAAAAGAAGGCTAAAGGCGCTGTTTTCTCTTTTACAGGAAACTGTATTCTTCCAGCAGGGTTACCTTTAACTCCTAAAGGATTTTGTTGACGAGTTTGAATAGTCTTGTCCTCCAAGGAGATTTAATTAAAGAAAAATTGGCCATTGCGCTTTCATCACATGAGAATTTGGCCTTATAACTCGCTGATTGAGCCCCCATCATAAAATCATAGCGCGTAACCGGATTGTTAATAATGCTCCAGACATGCAAAGCAAAGCCAGGCGAATAGCGAGAGTAAGTGTGTTCATCCCAACCAGATTGATAAAAGTACAAATTATTTTGGTCTAGTAAGTAGTAATTTAGCGCTATTGCTTTACCTGCAATGAAGACCCCGCTCATTGCAACATTTTCCGGGCACCCCTGAGCAAACTGTTCATGGAAAGCAATAAAACGAGAGTCTGCAAAGGCCCCTGCTTTGCCTTTCTGTTTCCACCTAATTTGGTGAAAAGCAATTAATGCTGACCACTGCAGGTTAATCTCATCGCTGTTAAGCCATTTAAACTCTGCATTTTGCTGCTTTAACGCCTTATCAGCTCGTCGCCATTGTGAACGCCCGTTGCGGCTAAGTTGATTGATTGACCACCCCTCAGAGCCCAACGAGTAGCCTCTAGCGCTATTCACAATCAGCTTTGGCTGACTAGCTAAAATCTCATACAACAAACTGCTTTGTTTCAAGGCTCGGCAATAAAACACATCCACCTTAAGCTGTGTGAACCATGCTAATATTACCGGCTGAGCGATGCCCTTATACAAAGGATCAACTAAAATATCGGGATACTCAGATGCCAGTTCAGCACGCTCTTCTTCTCCTTGAGCCAACACTGATAGACGCTGTAATTTTAGCCCGCGCCCTTCCACTTGAGAGTAGAATGGAGCCAGAGCAACTAAGGTCTCACCATCAAATCCAGCTAAACAGCTCAAACAACATCCTGAATGCCAAAACTGTTCAGCCCACTGCTTCACCCAACGACATTGGCTAAACAAACTCGCGCTGCACGTTAATGCTAATTGGTCCCATTGTTGTTCTAAAGAAAACAACTCATCCAAGGTTTCCAAGGTTTGCCAACGTATCTTAGCAGCGCTCATCATTGGCTAACTCGCACAGCAATGTCCGAGCCCTTAAAAAGGCATAACGAGCTAAATAATAAAGACAAAAACCAGCGAATATTTTGCCGCTGGTTTATTACTTGGGTCGCTCTTTCATTCCTTGAAAGGGTCATAGTACTGCTTCAACTCTTTACGCTGTCATAGTCTGTAAGCCAACAGCACCAATCTAATCAAATTTTAGAGGCTAGACTGATTAATGTACCAAGGCATCGCAAGTGCTAAACCCTGACCAATAGTAAATTCTGGCGCATATCCGAGTAGTTGATTAGCTTTGCTTATATCGGCTCTTGAATGCCTTACATCTCCGGCTCTAAAATCTCGATACTCTGGCTTAGCTTCTCGTTCAACACCATGTTTAGCTAGATTGTCACGAAGAAGGTCGTACAACTGCGTTAAGCTAGTTTGGTCGTTTAGCGCGACATTAAAGACTTCACTGCTGGCTAGATCGGCGGTTGCCGCCAAAATATTCATTTGCACAACATTATCGATAAAGCAAAAGTCTCGACTAGTTTCACCATCACCATTGATGAAAACCTGTTCTTCATCAATCAAAGCCGCGGTCCATTTGGGGATAACGGCCGCATAGGCCCCATTAGGATCTTGGCGTGGACCAAACACATTAAAATAACGTAAGCCAATAGAGGGAAAGCCGTAACTACGTTCAAACACCGAGCTATAAAGCTCATTGACATATTTAGTTACTGCATAAGGCGACAACGGGTTACCAATAACACCCTCTACTTTGGGTAAATCAGGATGATCGCCATAAGTAGAACTAGAGGCAGCATAAACAAACGCCGAAACTTGCAGCTCTTTGGCCGCCACCAGCATGTTTAAATACCCTGAAATATTCACTTCATTAGTCGTAATAGGGTCATTAATAGAACGGGGTACTGAGCCCAAAGCCGCTTGATGAAGAACATAATCAGCACCAGAGACAAATTGTTTACACGTATCTAGGTTACGAATATCCCCTTCGATAAACTGAAATTGCTGCCATTGCTGTTCTGTCACTAAACTCTTTACTTCATCGAGGTTGTGTTGATGACCTGTGGCAAAGTTATCGAGACCAATCACTTTCTGATTGAGCTTTAGCAAGGCTTCTAAAAGGTTAGAGCCAATAAAGCCAGCAACCCCTGAAATCGCCCATACCTTTGGCTGTGCCTGCAACTGCTCACAGACTTGTTTAAAACGAGTCACTATTAAACTCCTATTTACAAGCGAAGGTCGCTAGCGTCAGCTGGCAGTAGGTATTTAAGATCATAAAGCACATGTTCAGACTTACCAAACGCACGGATATCTTCCACCGGCATGTCTTTAAACTGTTGATGCGCTACTGCAAGAATAATCGCGTCATAACTATCAGCCTGAGGGGATTCAACAAGGTCAATACCATACTCATCGTGACACTCTTGCTTATCCGCCCATGGATCATAGGTGTCAACTTGCACACCATAATCGGCAAACTCATGCACAATATCGATAACCTTGGTATTACGAATATCTGGACAGTTTTCTTTAAAGGTTAAGCCCAAGATAAGTATCTTACTGTTCACCACAGAAATATTGCGCTTAACCATCGCTTTAATACACTGTGATACCACGTAACGGCCCATATTATCGTTGATACGACGCCCCGCTAAAATTACTTCAGGGCGATAGCCGATCGATTCCGCTTTATGAGTGAGGTAGTATGGATCAACACCGATACAGTGGCCACCAACCAAACCAGGGCGGAAAGGTAAGAAGTTCCACTTGGTACCGGCAGCCTCCAATACGGCTTCAGTATCTATATCTAAGCGATTAAAAATAAGAGCCAATTCATTGATTAAGGCAATGTTTACATCACGCTGAGTGTTTTCAATCACTTTCGCAGCTTCAGCAACCTTGATGCTAGTGGCTTTATGAGTCCCCACCACAACAATCTCGCCGTAAAGATTATCAACGATAGTGGCTATTTCAGGTGTTGAGCCTGAAGTGATTTTTTTAATGGTAGAAACACGGTGAGTTTTATCGCCAGGGTTAATCCGCTCAGGACTATAGCCAACATAAAAGTCTTTATTGAATATTAGACCCGAATTTTTTTCCAGCACCGGAACACATTGTTCTTCTGTCGCACCTGGGTAAACAGTCGACTCATAGATAACAATATCGTTGGGCTTTAATACTTTAGCTACCGTTTCGCTAGCCCTAATCAATGGAGTAAGGTCTGGCTGCTTGTGCTCAGTAATCGGCGTAGGCACGGTAACGATGAATACGTTACATTTTGCTAGGTCTTCGATTTGGCAACTGTAAGACATATTTCCAGCAACTTCCTGTAATTCGTCTTTGCTTACTTCTTGTGTAAGATCAACACCTTGCTGTAGCTCGGACACGCGACCTTGGTTGATATCAAAACCCACTACGGTGCGCTTTTTAGCAAATTCGACAGCTAAAGGTAAGCCAACATAACCTAGGCCAATTACGGCAATACTCACGTCCATGTATATATCCATTTAATTTGAAAACAGTTTTCTAAGGCTAATTAAACCGCATATTGAAACAGAAAGTAAGAGCCTAAGTTCAGTTAGCCACAAATCACCCCACAAAGTAGGACATGAGGCTAATTAAGCTGTATGATTTTAAGGTGATATATCAATCCAACAAACAGGGAAGAATATGAGCAATCATAGGTTTGGAATGAAAAGAATCCTGGCGACTACAGCCCTAACTATCGCATTAACAGCTTGTGGTGGGGATACTGCCGAACAACATTTATCTAATGCGTCTAGCTATCTTTCTGAGAACAACCAAAACGCAGCGATTATCGAACTAAAAAATGCGATTAAGAAAGACGCTAACTTAGCTCAAGCCAGGCTAACTCTAGGCAAAATATATCTAGAACGTGGTAATTACCTAGCGGCTGAAAAAGAATTAGAGCGGGCGCTAGAGCTCAATGCTGACAAAGATCAACTTATCCCCTTACTCGCAAGAACTTACTTGAATCAAGGTCAACCTGAAAACATTGAGGAATTGCTGCTCGAAAATCGCCGTTTGAGTATCGAAGTAGAAACGGAAGTATTAGCCATTCATGCTTTAGCGCTGTTTAGAAATGGTCAAGTAGACAAGGCGAAAACAACCTTGAGTCAAGCTCAAGATCTGGGAATAGAAGGAACCTATTCTACCATGGTGAAAGCCAGTATTTCAGCCGCTGAGCAACAACTGGCTAGTGCCAATGAAACCATTAACCAATTGAGCCAAGAAGCCCCCGACAATACCGATGTTTGGCTCCTCAAAGGACACCTAGCGTCGTTAGCAAACGATAATGCCACAGCCGTTGCCTCATACCAACAAGCAGTCGAGTTAGCGCCAGAGGCGGTGCAATTCACTCTATATCTAGCGCAAGCCTTGGTTAAAAACAAACAGTTTGATGAAGCTGAACCCTATTTAGATAAGTTATTGAAGGTAGCCCCAAACCATATGCTGACGAATCAGCTAAAAGCTTATATTTTTTATGAAAAACAAAACTATCTAGATGCATACACTCATGCAACAAGGGCCCTCCAAAACGGTTCCAATAATCCTTCCACGCAAATGGTAGCTGGCGTATCAGCCTATCGATTAAACAATAATGAGCAGGCATTACCGCTACTCTCTAGGGTTGTTAGCAATGACCCTTCAAACCAACTCGCTCAGAGGCTGTTAGTATCGACTCAATTTAGACTTGGTCAGTTAGACGGAGCCATCGATCAATTAAACCAGCAAGACTCTTCTTCTCTGGAAAACGCTGCTTTTCTCAGTAATGCTAGTCTACAACTGAATCAATTAGGTCGAAATGACGAGGCGTTAAACCTTGCAGAAAAAGCGGCTAAGTCTGGTGGTTTACCAGAAAAAACGCGTTTGGGGCTATTATTAGTTAAACGTAATGATCCGAACGCCATCAACGTTCTTCAAGAAGTTCTTGATGAATACCCTGCCCACTCACAAGCGTTCTTAGGGCAACAAGCTTATTACTACCAAAATGATGGTATTGAACAAGTCATTCCGATGTTACGAGAGTGGTTAGCAAATATCCCGCAAGATCAAGCGGTACGACTCTACCTCGGCACAATGCTAGAGCAACAAGAAAAATACGACGAAGCACTCCAAACCTACCAAGATATCTTAAAAGTAAACCCTCAAGACTTAACTGCTAGGCTATTCAGCTCTTCGGTATTAGCGCATCAGGGAAAAACCGAAGAGGCCTATAAGCAAGCTTACCAACTAAAGAGCGAAAACCCAGAGAACCAAAGCGTATTCAAATACTTGGCCACTTATGCCAATCAAATTAACAAGTTGGAGCAAGTGCAGGTACTCGTTGACGAACAGCTTTTGTTGTTACCGGCTTCCACCACCTTACTTGAGCAAAAAGCGCTACTTTTAACCGCTCAAAAAGAATATCAATCTGCATTAAGCACGCTAACAGCAATCCCTGAGCTACAGAGAAATGATCGTCATTGGCGGCAAATTGGCGACCTATACTTACAAACAGGCCAGCCAGAAAAAGCCCATTCTACTTACCAAGCTTGGTTGGATGGCTCTCCACTATCTTTAGTTGCCTACTTAAAAAATATCAATGTCCTCGAATCTAAAGGGCAGCTCAGTGAAGCCGTATCTTTAAGTAATAGAGCTGCACAAGTATTCAAAACTAATCCCAAAGTACATTTTCTTAACTCCGTATTATTACTCAAAGCTGGCGACACCTATGGCAGCCAAAATGCGCTCAACAAATTACCTCCTAATCAGCTAGAAACACCAGCCGCTATACAACAACAAGGTTTTATTTATTCGGCTCAGCAAGAATGGGGGAAAGCGACCAGTACCTTTGAAAAGCTATATGCTCAATTACCAAGTGTTAAATCTGCGAGCCGCTTAATACAAAGCTACAAGCGAGAAGGAAAATTGGCTAAAGCACAGGATTTCGTCACACAAGTAATAGAAGAGCATGGTGAATTAGCGGCCCCCCTTAAATTACAACTCGCTGAACTACAAATGGACAAGCAGCCTCAACAAGCTTTGCAGCTCTATAAAAATATACTGCAAAATGAGCCTAATAACATTATAGCCTTGAACAACATTGCATGGGTTTTGCACCAGCAAGACCAACATAATCAAGCTCTTGAATATGCACTTAAGGCTCACCAGTTAAAACCTGAGCTAGCTCAAGTGAAAGACACTTATGGCTATATGCTATTGAAATCAGGTAAGGCAAGTGAAGCCCAACAAATACTAGAGCAGAGCTATCAACTACAAGCAAGTAACGAAATTGGATTGCATTATGTTGAGGCGTTGATTGCTAACAAACAAACTACTCAGGCAAAAGAATTGTTGGATAAGCTAGTTGATATAGAGCCAGCGTTGGTCCATAAAAAAACTGAGCTAGAAGCTCAGCTAAACTAAGTAAGGTAAACGCAATAGTTGTTTAACGGCAACTATTGCGGAATATAAAGTCCGCTAGAATCAGACCATTTAAAATTCTCCCGCATCGACATATTGGGAGATTTTTTTTTCTCAAAGTCTGGCGAATACATTTTTTTAATATACTCGTCATTATCATCGTTGTTTCGAGCGGCCATGCAGCCTTTCTCGACTTCTTTATCGATATTATTCATTAGCGTTTGAAAACCCACAGGCAAGCTACGAGTCAACATTGAAGCACTAATGTAATAAGGCGCTCGCACGCCATGATACTCAATCGCGGGCCCAAGCTGTTCAAATTTAATTCCCAGAAAGCTCATGCTTCTCGCTAAACGCGGCTCCATCATAACAAAAGCATGATGTGTGCCCGCTCTAACCGCTAATGACGCTATAGATAGATACAAACCAATAGCCAAGAACGGGAAACAACGTAGCTCTTCTTCTGAGTAAGTTTGCTCATTAATCGCACCAGCAGCTGCACCGTCGAAATTATCGGCTTTACGGCGACGAAACTGAGGACGAACCGCTAAACGAGAAATTTCACAAATCTCATTGCGTTCAAATTGAGAAGGGTGAAACTTGGCACCTTCAATCGCCGAAGAGCAAAACTTTTCAATGGGTAATAACTCATCACTATTAGAAGGTGAAACAATTCGCACACAACCCGCATAGTTAGTCGTTGGCTTGTGTTCAATTAAGCAGAATCGAGAATACTGATCAAATTCGTCTTGCTCCATTCCGTCTTCACGAACAGGTTCGAAGTTCAATTCCTCACAGTACACGTCATGGCGGATCCGAAATGCTTCATTAACAGTATCTTTTTTATAAGCCACAACAGGGCGAAGATACTCTGCGAAATGTTGGGCAATAAGTTTCGCTTCTCGCTTCACCAATAGCGAAATACCACCTCTTACTGCCGCACCTATAACGGGATAAGTTGCCAGATTTTTCACAAACTTGTTTCGAATCATAAGTGGCTCTCAAAGTGTCTAATTAGCCAAAACGCTGCATTTATAGTTTAGAACATAGCTGGAATGATAGGGGGCAGGTTGGCAGAAAAAAAAAGCGCAGAACGAGTCTGCGCTTTATGTATGCAATGCTAAATGTTAGCGACGTTTAATTAAGCATTATGCACGGCGACGAACAGATGCCAAACCTAGCAGACCAAGACCAAAGATAGCTAAGGTACCAGGCTCTGTTACTGAGGTTGCTGTGATAGAAAATGCTGCACTTAATTCGTTGTCAGAACCTTCAACGGTCACGAAACCTAAACAAGTTGCACCAGTTACACAAGCTACGTTCTCAACAGCTTCTAGACCAGCTAAACGTGTTGTAATGGTGTAAACGTACTCGTCATCAATTTGGAAGTTATTTGACAAGTAAAGAGTACCATCAGGGTCTTGTGTGTAAGATACGTCATCAGGAATAACAACCGTGAACAAATCTGAACAGCCAAACTCGTTGTCTGTGCCCACTTCACCCGTAACACCATCACCATAAGCACAAGTAGAACCGGCGACTAAATCACCACCTGGGTAGTTAGTTGTTTCTTCAAACAAAACTGCGAATACTAACAGCGGTGCAGGAGCTAACGGAGTAGCAAAAGGCTCAGCAGGCGCTAGGAAAAGACCATCATACAACAATGCACCTTCCAAAAAGTCTCCAGATACACCGTAGTTGTTATGAACTAAGCCAGTACCGTCAGTCCAATCAGTATCAAGCAAACCACCTTGTAGCGCGCCGTCAACTTTACTGGTTAGAACTGTACCATCACCTAAAGCTGTACCCTTAGCATCGTCGATAACTAACTGGCTCTGTTTACCTTCTGGATTTTGCGGAATCCAAGGGTTACCCCAAGCCAAATCTTTTGGTAATTCGCCACCAAACATCGTGTCAAACTCGTCTAACGTTTCACCAGTAGCAGTGATACCAGTCTGATCGATTGGGTCAGAACCCAAATCAGAGGTGTATGCATCAAAGCCTGCGTCGTTTAGGTAGCTCCATTCTGTAATAAGTACAGCGTTTGCTGAGATGCTTGCAAAACCCAAGCTCGCTGCTAGTAGTGTCACTTTCAATTTATTCATGTCGCCCGTCCATTTGGTCATGTAATTCGGATACAAGCTTAATAAAGCAAACATAGTGCCAAGTTTTTATATCTAATTATTACAACAAGTTAGATGAAGAGGCTGGTGAAAGAATGAATGAAATGTAAAAATATCTGACACCCTGATATCGATCTTAACACCCTTAAAGGATCATTAGGATCTATTTACTCAATACTATTTTTTTAGCCACGCCAAATACAATACGCTGCAGAGGGTTTCTGTTTCCCATGGGGCGCCAAGTTTTTTTAAAGCGATTCCTATACGCATCAAAGTGCAGACCGTGAGGCGCAGTAATTAGATCTCCTCTATTTAACAAAATTTTTAACACGTACGTCCCCGCTATTCCGCCACACATCTTCACCGCCATTGGCATCGATGGACCTTTCTTTGCGTGAAAGTCAGCTTTACTGGGATCAACCAAGTAAGGCCGCTGTAACATTGCTGGCGATAGGCCAATCAAGAATTTGATATACTGCTCATTCTCACTACTGGCATCTTCAAAACGAAAATATTCTTCATAGGTCATGCTACCCGGCATAAAACATAGAAATGCGCAGCCCATTCCCAAGGGTGCCGCGGTAACTAAAGGAATGTTCTTTTCTAGACACTTTTGAAACACTAACTTTCGGGCAGATAAAGCAAAAAAATCTAAACTATCCACGTACACATCTACACCGTCTAAAAATTCATCAACGTTGTGCTCGAAGATCCCTTCAGGAAAAGACTTCACCTCGGCTTCAGGATTGATATCCAAACAAATATTTTCCATCACCTTCACTTTTTCCTGCCCTACAGTAGACATAAATGCGCCAGCTTGCCGGTTGAAGTTATGCACCTCGTATTCATCGAAATCTGAAATATGAAATTTGCCAACACCTAAGCGCGCTAGCGTAACAATGTGCTCGCTGCCCACTCCGCCAGCCCCCGCCATTGCTACCCGCTTGCCACGCAGTATTTGCTGCTCAGCATCAGTTACCCAACCGATGTTTCTTGAAAAAGCATCTTCGTAATTAAAACTCATGATTAATTGGCCTTTTACTTGGCGACATTCAACACCATGGAATATCACTGGGTTTTATACTAACTTGCTCTAGTACATAGTAAAATTAAGATAAAGCAGTTCTCAAGGAAGAATATAGTATGAAACTAGTCTTGATCGTTATCATTGCGTCACTTTCTTCACTGTTTAGTTTAGAAGCATTAAGCGAACTTGCTGACACAATTGAAAAGATCAAACCTTCAGTAGTGGGTATTGGCACTTATAACAGGCTCAACTCTCCTCGTGCTAGCCTAAGAGGAACAGGGTTTGTGGTTGGTGCACACCTCATAGCCACCAACGCTCATGTGATCCCCAAAAGCCTCAATCAGCAACAAAATGAAAAACTGGTGGTATTTGTTGGCCAAGGTCGCTCGCCGGAGCTTAGGTTTGCAACAGTCGTCGCCAGTAATCAACAGCATGATTTAGCCCTACTACAAATAGAAGGAAAAGCACTCAGGCCGATGGTTTTATCTACACAGGAAGTAAGGGAAGGCGAACTATATGCTTTTACCGGCTTTCCGATTGGGGCTGTTCTCGGTTTATATCCGGTAACGCATCGCGGTATTATTTCAAGCATTACGCCTGTAGTGATACCCGCTCGCAATGCCAGTGAACTAAACTTAGCCCAATTAAAAAGGTTAAAAGCGCCTTATAATATCTACCAGTTAGACGCAACTGCATACCCTGGCAATAGCGGCAGCCCTTTGTATCACCCTGAAACGGGCCAAGTCATCGCTATTATTAACAAAGTGTTTGTAAAAACAACCAAAGAAGCTGTGTTGTCGGACCCCAGTGCGATTAGTTACGCGATACCGGTTATACACCTACAGCAACTGCTCAACTCCCTGAAAAATTAGCCCGTCATTACATAAATATAAAAAGGGCCTGTAAAAACAGGCCCTTAAATCATTCAATCTACACGTTCAAAAAATACACTTTCTAGAACGGAATGTCGTCATCAAAATCCATTGGCGGCTCATTAAACTGAGGAGCTGCTTGTGGTGCTGGCGCTTGCTGAGGTGCAGCAGCAGGCTTAGCTTGTTGCTGATAGCCACCTTGCTGGGGAGCCGCCTGTTGCGGTGCTTGCTGGAAGCCACCTTGCTGTTGTGGCGCAGCCTGTTGCTGGAAGCCACCTTGTTGCGCCGGCGCACTAGGAGCAGCAGCTTGTTGCCCACCCCAATTACCTTGTTGCTGTGATGCACCGCCACCAGGACGACCACCCAACATTTGCATAACACCATTAAAGCCCTGCACAACCACTTCCGTAGAGAAACGGTCTTGACCACTTTGATCTTGCCACTTACGTGTTTGTAATTGACCTTCAATATATACCTGAGAACCCTTTTTAAGGTATTCACCAGCCACTTCAGCCAATTTGCCGAACAACACCACACGGTGCCATTCTGTCCGCTCTTTTTGTTCGCCGCTTTGCTTATCTCTCCAACTTTCTGAAGTAGCAATGGTAATGTTGGCGACGGCCCCTCCGTTTGGCATAAAACGGACTTCAGGATCCTGTCCTAAATTTCCAACCAAAATTACTTTATTAATGCCCCGAGTGGCCATGTATTTCGCTCCTATAATCTATCTGTTGTGGCGAGGAAGACCCGCTATCATACTAGGCTGCTCGCACCAAATCCAATGCTCTAGCCAATTCAAATTCTTTTGTTTTTACTTTAAGGTAAACCGTGTGATCGCTAGCAATCATCACCGCTTCTACAACTCCAGGTAAAACCTGAAGTTTTGCCAATAAGCTTGCAGGTTTGTCGGCAGATGATATCGCCAACGAATAACTTTTTATACCGCTTTGCGCACGCATTCCCAAACTAACCAATATCCAAATCAGCAATAGGCTGATGGTAAACCAACACACCGCCACCATGCCGCCAGCCATATATAGGGCTCCGGCACTACTTCCACCAACGAATGCGCCCAAAAACTGACTCGTAGAAAATACCCCCAGCGCTGCACCTTTGTTTCCAGGGGGGGCAAGATTTGAAATCAGTGCTGGCAAACTTGCTTCTAGGTAATTAAAACCCACAAAAAATAGGGTGAGAATGATACCCAATAGCCATATAGAGCCATGCTCTACCAACAACAAAACATTGGCTAACAACAACAAGCTAATCGCAAAGATAAAATAACCGCGCTGCTGATTACGTTTAGCGGCAATAATCAGCAAAGGCACCATGAGCACAAACGACACTAATACAGCGGGTAAATAGACCTGCCAATGCTGCTCGGCGGCTAAGCCAGCATCAAGTAAACGCAATGGCATAATGACGAATAACCCGGTAAGCACCAAGTGTAAAGTGAATACCCCCCAGTCTAAGCGGACTAATTGAGGATGTTTTAGCAACTTAAGCATTTGTTCGGAGTTGGCATTCACTTCGCCTCTAGGCGCTTTAACTTCGGCATTTGGCACAATAAAATGAACCACCAACATCGCCACAATGGCAAGCGCAGCGATCAGCCAAAATAAGCCTGATAATCCCAACAAGGCCGACAGCACAGGTCCTAAGACCAAAGAACCCGCAAACGACAAGCCAATGCTTACACCGATAAAAGCCATCACCTTGGCGCGCTGGGTTTCTCGACTTAAATCAGCAGCTAAGGCCATTACCGTGCTGGCAATCGCTCCCATTCCCTGTAAAGCGCGACCGAGAGCAACACCATAGATTGAATCGGCCAGCGCTGCGACGACCGAACCTAAGGCGAAAATAGCGAGCCCCAAAAAAATAACCGGTTTACGTCCAACACGATCTGACAACCAGCCCATCGGTATTTGAAACATAGCTTGCGTTAAGCCATAGGCACCTATCGCAAACCCCACCCATAGCGGTGAAAAACCGTTTAGCTGCTGGCCATAAATCACCAATACAGGCATAAGCATAAACAAACCAGCCATACGCAAGGCAAACAACAGTGCCAAAGAATACGCGCCGCGCTTTTCGGTGGGATTCAAACCTTCTTCCACTACCACAACCATCAAAATTTAATCAATAAAGAACCGATAATGCTACCACAGCCACTTAGCTTCAAACCAGCTTAAGATTACAGATCGCTAACTGACTAAATCGCCATTACTTGGGCTAAGCATTATGCTAAACAATATGTAATACTGAGTGATTTACTGCAGCATTTATCAGGTAACAATGGATAGTATCGATATTCGTGGTGCTCGCACCCACAATCTAAAAAATATTTCTTTGACCCTACCTCGAGATAAACTGATTGTGATTACTGGTTTATCGGGTTCGGGCAAATCTTCACTGGCATTCGATACCTTGTATGCCGAAGGACAACGACGTTATGTTGAATCCTTATCAGCCTATGCGAGACAGTTTCTATCGCTTATGGAGAAGCCAGATGTTGACCATATTGAAGGTTTATCTCCGGCAATATCTATTGAGCAAAAATCAACCTCGCACAACCCGCGTTCAACGGTCGGCACAATCACCGAGATCTACGACTATTTGCGCCTACTATACGCTCGGGTAGGTGAACCACGTTGTCCTCACCATCACTTACCTTTAGCAGCTCAAACCATTAGTCAAATGGTCGATAAAGTTTTTGAAGAGCCAGAAAATAGCAAGTTGATGTTGCTCGCTCCGGTTGTTCGAGACCGCAAAGGTGAGCACGTTAAAACCTTAGAAAGCCTAGCCGCTCAAGGTTTCATTCGTGCACGAATTGACGGTGAAGTCTGTGATTTAAGCGACCCTCCAGAGTTAGAGCTGCATAAAAAACACAATATTGAAGTCGTCATAGATCGCTTTAAAGTACGCGCCAGTGAAGATCTTGCTCAGCGTTTAGCCGAGTCATTTGAAACCGCTTTAGAGCTTGCAGAAGGCACCGCGATTTTAGTCGATATGGATAGTGGCGAAACTCGCCAGCTATTCTCGGCAAACTTTGCGTGCCCCGTTTGTGGCTACAGCATGACCGAGCTAGAGCCGCGGATTTTTTCTTTCAATAACCCAGCTGGCGCCTGTCAAACTTGTGATGGCTTAGGTGTTGACCAGTTTTTTGATGACAACAAAGTGATCCTAAACCCCAGCATTAGCTTAGCCGGGGGCGCGATTAGAGGCTGGGATAAGCGCAACTTCTATTACTATCAAATGTTGAAGTCTTTGGCAGCTCATTTTGGTTTCGATCTAGAAGCGCCATTTGAAAAACTCAGTGATAAACACCAACATTTGGTACTGCATGGCTCCGGTCGGACCAATATCGAATTTAGGTATATGAACGACCGTGGTGACGTTACCGTGCGCAAACACCCTTTCGAGGGAATTATCCCCAATATGCGCCGCCGCTACAAAGAGACAGAATCAAATGCTGTCCGCGAAGAACTCGCTAAGTTTATTAGCAACCAAGAGTGCCCAGGGTGTGGCGGAAGTCGCTTGCGAGAAGAAGCGCGTAATGTGTTTATTGGCAGCACTAATTTACCTCAAGTAAGTCGCAAATCAATTGGTGAAGCGGTTGAGTTCTTTGGCTCGCTAACATTAACTGGTCAACGAGCCGCTATTGCAGACAAAATATTAAAAGAAATCTGCGAGCGTTTGAACTTTCTAGTTAACGTTGGCTTAGATTACCTGTCACTTGACCGCAGCGCCGACACCTTATCAGGCGGTGAAGCACAACGAATCAGACTAGCTAGCCAGATTGGGGCAGGTTTGGTTGGCGTCATGTATGTGCTTGACGAGCCCTCGATTGGCTTACACCAACGGGATAATGAACGCTTACTTGCTACCCTTAACCATTTACGCGACCTTGGCAACACGGTGATAGTGGTAGAACACGACGAAGACGCTATTCGAGCAGCTGACTACATAGTTGATATTGGTCCTGGAGCGGGGGTTCATGGTGGTGAAATTGTGGCACAAGGGTCGTATCAGCAAGTAATCAATACCGCCAACTCATTAACCGGTCAATACCTCAGTGGCGTTAAGTCTATCGCTATCCCTGAGCAACGCCATACTCCAGCAGGCGATTGGCTAAAGCTCAATGGCGCGAGTGGCAATAATCTTAAAAACGTAGATTTGGCCATTCCCCTAGGCTTGCTAACCTGTGTTACCGGTGTATCAGGCAGCGGTAAATCCACCTTAATTAACGACACCTTGTATAAAATTGCACAAAAAGAGCTTAATGGTGCCGCTGGCGAAGATATCGCCCCCTACAAGAAAATTGAAGGTTTGGACAAGCTCGACAAAGTTGTCGACATTGACCAAAGCCCTATCGGCAGAACACCGCGTTCTAATCCTGCGACCTACACCGGTATATTTACCCCAATTCGCGAGCTGTTTGCGGCTACACAGGAATCGCGTTCTCGTGGCTATAAACCGGGTCGATTTAGCTTCAATGTTAAAGGTGGTCGCTGCGAAGCTTGCCAAGGTGATGGCGTTATCAAGGTAGAAATGCACTTCTTACCCGATGTTTACGTTCCTTGTGACGTATGTAAAGGCAAGCGTTACAACCGTGAAACCCTTGAGATTAAATACAAGGGCAAAAACATTCATCAAATTCTAGATATGACAATAGAAGAAGCCCGCCCCTACTTCGATGCGGTTCCAGTTATCGCCAGAAAGCTACAGACATTGATTGATGTAGGACTGACTTATATCAAGTTAGGGCAGTCAGCAACCACGTTGTCGGGAGGCGAAGCGCAGCGGGTTAAGCTAGCGCGCGAATTGAGCAAACGAGATACCGGCCAAACCCTATATATCCTCGATGAACCAACTACCGGCTTGCATTTCCATGATATTCAGTTGTTACTTGATGTGATCCATCGTTTACGGGATCACGGCAATACCATTGTGGTTATTGAGCACAATTTGGATGTGGTGAAAACGGCCGATTGGATTGTAGATTTAGGGCCTGAAGGCGGTAAAGGCGGCGGAGAAATCCTGGTTGCTGGCACACCAGAGGATGTAGCAGAAGAAGCTCGTTCTCACACAGCTCGCTTTTTGAAACCAATGCTGAAACAAAAATAGTAGCAGGGTCAGCACTTAATTCACGGAAGAGTAATGTTAGCTAAACTAACCATAGAGCGATGTTTTATTGCCCTATTTGCCGCGCTGTTACTGTTAGGTATGCACTATTTTCAGCATAACCAAGGCGGCACTGGTTTGTCTTTGCCGTTTAATTTGCTCGTATGGTGTATAGCTGGGCCAATAATAGGCCTAGGCTTATTCAAAGTCAGCGCAAGTAAAACCTTGCGCTATAATCGCAGCCTATTGGTAGTCGCTATCGGTACCGCATTACTTTGGCTCCCAATACTTTACCCTAACGCCGTGCTAGCTTGGTTTGCTGTTAGCCGGCTAATCGGTATGACCGCGGGACTATTATTAATCTTTACCGTAATACAACTGCAACTAACTCGTCAGCAGTGGCAGTCTATCTTTTACCTCATCATCGCCGGAATAGTGATAGAAAGTCTCTACGGTCTGATTCAAATCTACTTACTCAGTGAAAACAACTGGCTTGGATTCAACACTCTCTCAACTAGAGCGTCAGGGATATTTCAACAAGCAAATGTTTACGGCACCTTCTTGTTATTTTCGCTTCCTTGTGCCGTTTGGCTAATTAGCCAACAAGCCGTGCGCAGTACACTGCAACGAACATTGGTATACGGCGGCTGTTTTTTTGCAATGTGGGCGGTAGTACTGAGTGACTCACGCACTTCATTTTGGGCGCTCACGTTGGTTATCCCACTTTGCATACCGCTATTGATAAAACAAGCCGCCAAAAAAGAAATGGCAGCACTAGGACTTGCCATAGCGATTGGGATTGCGATTCCATTAGCAATCCAATTCTCAAGTGACTGGCAAGCTAGAGGTGGAGCATTAGGAGGCTCAGCAGATCTTCGCGTAAATATGCTTAAGGTAACTTGGCAGCTTATTTCCCAGCAGCCGATACTTGGCTGGGGATATGGCTCATTTGAGATAACCTACCATCAAACCCAAGCCGCGATGGGCTCATCAGGACTGATCGATGGTTTTATGTTTAATCTTGCTCATCCGCATAATGAGCTTTTATTGTGGCTAGCTGAAGGGGGAATATTGCCTTTTATTGCCTTACTGGGTGTATCAGGGTATTTGCTGATAAGCTTATTCCCTCGCAAGGGCAATTTGTCTTATGGTTGTTTGTACCTCGCGATCTTATTACCTTGCCTTTTTCACAATATGACCGAACTACCGTTCTATCATGCCGCGATTCTATGGGTGCTCTTTTGCATACTGCTTGGAAAAATAAGTACAGAAACTCAGCAGCTAAAAACTATACACTTGACTGTCATTTCTGCCTTTAAAGTATCCGGTGCTGTCATAGTAGTGGCGTCTTTAACCTTTATGCTCACCGGCTTACAAGCTATCCAGCACCTCACTCGCTTTGAGCGAACCGGATCAAGTAACGTGGCGTTACTTGAATCCATTGTGAACCCTTTGCCTATTCTCGGTCGTTATCAGTTTAATGTTATGTCTTACCGATTATCAGCAGCACTAACATTAGGCCTTAAAGAGGAGCTAGAAAATTATTTGTCGTGGTCTGATTCCTTAATACAAAGAGAAACCCGCACGGAGCATTACTTAAATAGAATCATTGCATTAAAAGCACTCGCTATGAGTAAGCAAGCTAAAGAGAGTTATTTAACAGCGCTGTGGCTATTTCCTGATACCGAGCGAGTTTCGTTTAGGTATTTATCATCCCTTAGCCGAGGAGAGCAAGCCCTAAAACAATATGTAGACTGGAACCGCGAGCAATTATCCACTCGGCCAAAGCTAAATTTGTACATTCATCAAATCAATGCCTTAGTAAGCTTAGGCGAAATAAAACAAGCCGAACAGTTACAAATGGAGGCGATAACGTTGTTTCCTAACGAGCCTCGGCTTGCCAAAATCCTCCATTTAGCCAGTGCTCACTGATAGGCAGGAAACGACTATTTAGTTGCTCTGCTAAGCATTCAACATCCCTTCTTATACCATTGGAAATAAATCAATAAACAAGCGCTACTTTTGACTGTAATCATTTGTCATTTATCTAACGAGCCCAATTAGCCAAGCCCGAGATCTTTCAAAGACCGTCTTTAAATAACGGAACCACGCTATCATGTATGGGTATGGGGATATGAAGTGCCGACTATAAACAACAATACTCCAGGGTAATGAAAGCGAAGGCCTTCTCTAAATAAGTGCCTGGCGGTTTATCTGACGACTGTCACATGCCTAACCATAGCTATCGGCTCAGCGTAGTACCCTGTGACTAAAAGCCTATGACTAAATATCAGGCATAAAAAAGCCTATCCCTTAGGATAGGCGTTCTCTAAATAGACTCTGGCAGTGGAACAGGTGCGCAGCATAGCGGCTTTCTCTTCAGCCTGAAAAAGCATGCTTACCCATGGCTATCCATGGCCATCAGCTCAGCATGGTAGCCGGTGACTAAAAGCCTGCGACTAAATCTCAGGCATAAAAAAAGCCTATCCGTTAGGATAGGCTTTCTCTAAATAGGCGCCTGGCAGTGACCTACTTTCACATGGGGAGACCCCACACTATCATCGGCGCAGTTGCGTTTCACTTCTGAGTTCGGCATGGGTTCAGGTGGGTCCACAACGCTATTGCCACCAGGCAAAAACTTGTTGTCTTTAACATTCGAAAAAGCTGAAAACATCCCACGAGTATAACAAGTACTCTTGGTCATAAAAAATAAGATGTCTATAAGCAACACCACTTGGGTGTTGTATGGTTAAGCCTCACGGGTAATTAGTACAAGTTAGCTCAATGCCTCACAGCACTTACACACCTTGCCTATCAACGTTGTAGTCTCCAACGGCCCTTCAGAGGACTTAAAGTCCTAGTGAGAATTAATCTCAAGGCCTGCTTCCCGCTTAGATGCTTTCAGCGGTTATCAGTTCCGAACGTAGCTACTGGGCAATGCTATTGGCATAACAACCCAAACACCAGCGGTTCGTCCACTCCGGTCCTCTCGTACTAGGAGCAGCTCCTTTCAATTCTCAAACGCCCACGGCAGATAGGGACCGAACTGTCTCACGACGTTCTAAACCCAGCTCGCGTACCACTTTAAATGGCGAACAGCCATACCCTTGGGACCGACTTCAGCCCCAGGATGTGATGAGCCGACATCGAGGTGCCAAACACCGCCGTCGATATGAACTCTTGGGCGGTATCAGCCTGTTATCCCCGGAGTACCTTTTATCCGTTGAGCGATGGCCCTTCCATACAGAACCACCGGATCACTATGACCTACTTTCGTACCTGCTCGACGTGTCTGTCTCGCAGTTAAGCTGGCTTATGCCATTGCACTAACCGTACGATGTCCGACCGTACTTAGCCAACCTTCGTGCTCCTCCGTTACTCTTTGGGAGGAGACCGCCCCAGTCAAACTACCCACCAGACACTGTCCGCAATCCCGATAAGGGACCAACGTTAGAACATCAACACTACAAGGGTGGTATTTCAAGGTCGGCTCCACATCATCTAGCGACAACGCTTCAAAGCCTCCCACCTATCCTACACATGTAGGGTCAATGTTCAGTGTCAAGCTGTAGTAAAGGTTCACGGGGTCTTTCCGTCTAGCCGCGGGTACACCGCATCT